>NZ_JBSGEQ010000001.1:0-545066 GCF_053602975.1 Nocardia sp. NPDC004278 | reverse complement strand
CCGATCACCGGTCAGCGTCGCCACGGCGAACATGATGCACGACCTGCCCCGCTCCGCGGGGCCAATCGGTCAACACCATTAGGAGACACGACCTAGAAGCCGACAGTGGCGTCGACCACCACATGAACCGGGAGGAGATCCACCAACTCCTGATGTCACTAGGCGGGCTGGTGCACATATTGAAGGCCACCGATCCCACCGACAAACTCGAGGCCTACCGGCAACTCGGCCTGAAGCTGACCTACAACCACGAAAAACGGGTGGTCAAGGCAGAAACCGCTCCACAACCGCCCGTGTGCGTAGTGTCTGTGTCCGGAGGGGGAGCTGACCCATATCCCCAACCTGGTTTATGCCGGTGACCTGCAAATTCCTTGACATTGATAGAGCTGGTGGCGGTGCGAAGCTGGGTCGCTCGCCTCGATGTGACAGGCGAGGTGGACGGCCGAGGCGGTGCCGATGGCGTCGAGGATCCCGTGAGCGGCTGTACTGCGAAGACGCCCGCGAGTTCCGCGGACCTGGGTGTGCCGAGTGCGTGTATCTGGCCGGGCTCGTTGTCTGCTGTTCGGGGTGGCGCGCCGCGCCCGAGGTTGCGTACCCCCGTTACAGGCACGGCAACGGCGCGGACATCAGACCAGTGCGGAACAGCATGCCCAGCAAGGTGTTTGCTATGCCATCGAGAACCACGACACGGATCTATAGCGCGTCCAACGTGATCGACCCGCCCGAGATCATAGAAAGTGCGCCAGAGCCACCGAATTCTGGGCGATGAAATTGAACGCTGCCCACTTTATGATGGTCAGATCAAGCAACTCCGGTCGACCGAGTAGCGGCTTCCTACTTCGAGTCGATCGCGAAAGTCCTTGACGGCACTTTCGAATCGGTAATCAGGGCCTTCGTGGTTGACCGAGTTGCTCGTCGGATACTTTGGCCGATTCGCGCAACCGATCGGCGGTCAAGTCGGTGGATTCGAGCGAACCGTCTGTTCCGCGGCGGTCCGAAACGGGCTGCACAGTGATGTCCACCTACGGACAACGAGCACCCGGAGGCCGCACGGTACCAACCAGTTCGTTCCACTCATCCGTCGTCAGATCGTCACCGGCGCGGGCACAGGCGGTTTTGATGAGGCCGTTGGGCGAGATATCGCGTTCGACAATAACTCCGCTGGGTCCGCCTTCGAGACCGGCAACGGCGGTTGTCAGATAGCGGCCGTCACCTGACAGCGCTATCGAGGCCTTGGCATACCATTCCGTTCGTATGGGTGGGAAGGTGCCGAGAACTGCTCCTCCGCTGTCCACAACAGTGATGTAGCCAGCCATGTCGCGCCTGGCGATGACGGAATCGCTTGCGTCAGAAGCTAATTGACGAGCCCGACCAGCCGGGTTGTTGTCGGCAAAGGTACGCATCGGCGTTGACCCGCCGCCTCGCCACACCTCGATGACGCTACCGCGTTGGAGAAGAAGGTTCGGGCCACCGAACCATAGCCCTAGAACCTCACGCCCAGGGATCGTTCCGGAGACACGCCTCGCGCGTACGTCGAATACGACGACATTCTCGCCGTCACGGAACGCGATCAGCTCCCCGTCAGGTCGGATATCGACCTGAAGCGGGGAGTCCGTTGGAAGTGCAACTTCGGAAGGCCTTGCGATACGTTCGCGCACTTGTCCGGTTGCCGGATCGAACAGTGTTATATCGCCGTGCCCGTCGACCGTAACCCCGGCCTTCCAACTGCTGGAGTAGGCAACCTTGCGAGTGGTCCAGAGGTCATCAGTGGGTGAGACGACTGTGACATCCGTCGTCGCATCCAACCTCAGCTTTCCTCTGGGTCTGCCTCCCGGCAGCACTCGTTGTGCTGCGATCACAACGCCGCCGTCGTCGCTCCAACTCGGCGTGCCCTCGACATTGGGCACGATGCGTGCTCGCGCTCCTGTTGTGCGAAGATCCTGAAACATTACCGCGTATTCGAATGTGGATGCGCCGTCGTACGCACCGGAGACGACCGCAGTTCCAGCATCCGGAGCTAAGAATATTTCCGGCTCACACGCATTGCATCCCGCCAACAAGGGCACGGGTGTGACCGTTGCCAAACGGTCGATCTGATCGACATCCCACACCGACAGGTGGTTGCGATAGGCCGAAACCAACCGGCGCTCCGAAGTTCCCAAGAATCGAATCACTCTGCTTGATTCGACCCTGGCGCCGGTCATCCTGACCGGCTCCGACCGCTTCTGGTCCGACATCGCAACCGGAGCAACGTAGATGCTACCGTCCTGACCCAGTACCGCCGCGCTCTGACTGTTCCTGCTGAGCACGGCCGGCGACACCTGACTGGCTTGTGGTACGTCGACGATGCGGGAGTGGGACTCGATCCCATGACCCAGCTCAAACACCGGAACCGCCTCACCCTTCAGAAATGTGCATGCGAAGAACATGCCGTTCGGCGCCGGATCGCCGATCGAGCTTGTTTTCGGGCACGGCCCGAGGGGCGACGATGGGTCGGTCACCGACCAGTCACCGATATCTATCAGTCGCGTGGTCCCAGCACCACTGAGCAAGGCGAGTTTGTCCTCACCGGGGAATACCACACTCTGCGGGTGCCAGTCGTCGGATCGCGTGTCGGTGACTCGCCCACTGGCGATATCGATGAGCTGAATCGAACTCGCCACCTGTTGAAAGCCTCGCCGGAGCGCGCGATGTACTGCTGCCACACTGCCGGACGGTGCGATGGCAACTAGATCGGGTGTTTGATCTGCTGGCCCGTCTATAAGGACTCGCTCGCTTCCACTGCGCCACAACGCAACCTGAGGACCGCCAACGGCGAGGATAGTGCTGGCGTCCGCATTGAGCGCGATCGCGGTCACAGCACCAGACAATCTGCCGACCACCGAGGTCTCGAGTTCCGTCACCGACCATTTGACGATGGCTCCGTTCGCCAACCCGGCGACGGCGGTCCGGCCATCCTGACTGGTTTCCACAGCCACAACGTCCGCCTCGGCTGGCACCTGGCGTACCAGAGTGCGACCAGCGGCATTGGCCTGCAACAGTGTCGACATGTGCCGCGGTGATGGATCCATACGGTAGGCCGCGACCGCGAGGAGCGAGGCCACCCGCACATCGCTGGTCATCGAGGAATCGGCGATCGACGCCATCAGACGTGCCGAGGCGATTCGCGCCTGTTCATCGGCATGATTCTTCTGCACGAATGCGATCTGGGCCACGACGATGGCCAATACCAGCAAGAATGCGAGTACCGCGCCTGCCGATTGCGCCCACCGCAGATTGCGACGGGTCTCCCGCAGGCCCTCGGATCGGAGGTCGTCCTCCGGCATGCCACGCACCACCGACGTGATGCTCACAGCCGCTGCGGTCAGGTCGGGGTCGCTGACTGCACCCTCGCCGGAATGCAGCCACACAATGGACTTCCACACCGGCTCAGCATCGAAATGGCCGAGCAGCCGTGGTGGCAGCGCCGTCGACCGCTCCTGGTCCCAGGCATGGTCGGCATCGTTCCAGACCAGCTCTCCCGCGCTGACCACCAGCAACAGCGTCTCGATCGACCGGTGCTCGATCCACCAGGCGATTTCGCGGTCTACCCACTTCGATGTCGCTGCTTCGGGAGAGGCGATGACCACGAGCCATCTCGACCTACGCAGTCCGGACTCGATCTTCTCCCACAGTTTCGGCCCGATGGAGATACTGCTGTTGTCCAGGAAAACGCGCAATCGCGGCGGGCGATACCACCGGCGCGGCTGTCGTTCGATTGCCTTTTGCAGCGTTGGCAGCAGAGCACGGTCGCGGTTGCCGCTGTAGGACAAGAAGACACCATAGCCGATCTCAGTGCGTACCCTCCGAAATGGGATGACACGTGAAACCGCCCGCAGCGCCTCGGCGGTCCGAACCGCCCATGTATGGCTCATAGTCGTACCCCCAATCGACCGCGACCGTTGCCCTGCGGCCGGGTCCTTGTCTAGCGCTGTGCGGCAGTGATGTCGTCGGTGGCGTCGATCAGCGCTGGTGCATCCGATACTTCGGCCAGCAGCCGCGCATACGCGACCAGCAGTACCCGCAAACGTTCCAGTTCCTCGCGCAGCTCGGGCGCATAGTGCCACGCCTCTTCGTGCTCGGGAATCGAGCGCTCGACGGGACGCGCACTCTCCCAACGTAGTAACTCGGGATGCCAACGCGCCAAGACCGGTCGAATCGCCGCGTTGAGAACCCAGACCGCCAAATAGCCGAATCGATAGCGGCCGTTCTTCGGCTTTCGCGCCACCGCCGGACCGTGTTTGCGCAAGATTTCCCGGGTACTGCCGAACAGCTGATACAGCGACGTCAGCGCTTCACGCAGCGTGCCGTGGCCCGGAGCCATTGGAGCAACAGAGATCCGGGTGACCAGCTCCACGTACAGCTCCCACGCCGCAGCACGTTCGGTGGTATCGGGCACCCATGTTCCCGAGAGTTTTGCCGGGCCCCAACCCAAGTCGACCTTGATCTCCTTGACGGACATCATCCCCTCCATCGGTTCACCACTTGCGTGCCTTCGCGCAGTCATCATAGTGCAGCAGGTGAATCCCGCGCTCCCCCAGAACAATTCACATCAAAGGAACATTTCTGCCAAGCATTGACGTGCAGCATCTGTTCTCCGCCCGCACCAAGGGGCTGAGACCCCAGGCAGTCGACCGAACCGGGACTGTAAACATACAACGGCTCTGTCCCACTTTCGGTTTGCGCCGTGAGGCGCTGTGATTCGAGTGGAGGTGAGAGACCACCACCTCCGGCCTGTCGTAGCAGGTCGGTGGAGCTGAGGGCAGCCTGATCCGGGTGGTGCCGGGGAGGGGTGGGAGCAGCCCTGACAACGCCGGGACGTGGCCAGTACTGCCAGATGGTGCGGGTCCGGCAAGCGGGATGAAGAGGAGTACGTGAGGAACCGGCGTTGTTACGTCCCTCAATGCGACACCTGCTCGAACCTGGCGGATCTGGGCAGGATGCGGTGCGTACCAGTCGATTTCGGTCGACTGGGAACTTCCGGGCTGGTTTACCGAAGCCGGTCGGGAGGCCACGGGGAAGGTCTACGGCGTACCCGTTGGCGATGCCGCAGGGACACAGTCGGGCTCCTCCTTCGTCGAGCGAATCACAGTGAACACGGGAACCATCCGGTCCGGTTCCCTGGTGGCGGGCGATCCAGTTGCGCCGCTCGGGGATAGACGCACCGACCGTCGAACAGACCGGGTGGGGCGGAGCCGCCGTAGTAGTCCGAGGCCGGGAAAGCCGGTTACATGGCCAAGGGCGGCAGCGGTTTTCGAGAAAGGCGGAGACTGTAATGCCGAAAGACGCGCCACCGAACGGTGACGCCACGTCGGGTGACCCTGCGGGGCCGCGTCGGCGGGTATCGGAGATGCAGGCCAAGCTTCACCGTTGGGCGTCGGCCGATCCCGGCCGCCGGTTCGACGACTTGTTCAATTTCGTGCATGACCCGGCGACGCTGATGGTGGCGTTCGATCGGGTCGCGGGCAACCATGGAGCCCGAACTCCCGGCGTCGACGGGATGACCGCCGCCGATGTCGAGGAGCTCATCGGGGTTCCGGGGTTTCTGGATGATCTGCGGACTTCGTTGAAAGACGGGTCTTTTCGGCCGTTGCCCGTGTGGGAACGTAAGATTCCCAAGCCGGGTGGGTCGGGGAAGGTGCGCCGTCTTGGGATTCCGACGGTGACCGACCGGGTCGTCCAGGCCGCGCTCAAGCTGGTGCTGGAACCGATTTTCGACGCCGATTTCGAACCGGTCTCCTACGGGTTCCGGCCCAACCGCAGGGCGCAGGACGCGATCGCCGAGATCCACTACTACGGCACCCGAGGCTACCGCTGGGTGCTGGATGCGGATATCGAGGCGTGTTTCGACCGGATCGACCACGTTGCCTTGATGGACCGGGTTCGCTTGCGGGTCAAGGACAAACGCGTTCTGGCGCTGGTCAAGGCGTTCCTCAAGGCCGGGATCCTCACCGAACTCGGCGACCATCAGGACACCACGACCGGCACGCCTCAAGGAGGCATCCTGTCGCCGCTGTTGGCCAATATCGCGTTGAGCGTGCTCGATGAGCAGGTGATGGCGCCCTGGAAGCCGGGCGGGACGATGGCCAGTGAGAGCAAGCGGGCATATCGTCGCCGCAAAGGAGCACCGACATGGCGGCTGGTCCGCTACGCCGACGACTGTGCGCCACGAACGCGAATGGAGGTTCCGTTGTAGGAGAAGGGATTTCCGGGAGCGGTGTCGTGCTGGTGATGGAGGTTTGGCCCTCCGGGATCGCCCTGCAGGGGGAGGTCTCAAACCACCGCAAGCTGCTGCGGTTAAGAGTCGTGGTGGTGAGCGTTGTGGGAAAAGGCGCCCGTGATGGCGTCAGGTGTGGTCCGAGAAGGCGAACGTGAGTGAACCACTGATGAAGCGTCGAAAGCGTAGCGGTGTCATCGAAACCGGGGTCCAGTTGTTGCCCCGGGACAAGTCTGGCGGGTACCTGTTTATTGGCCAGGTGGTGACCGGCGTAAAGGTGGCGCGAGCTCGGATCAGGCTCCGGCACGGAACGTGGGAACCTGTCGCCCCAGCGGTATCGGCTCGGTGTTGGACCGGCCGGTCGAAGGGAGCATCCCAAGCAGCGGAAACTGTGAGGGGTCGAGTACCGGTGCGGGGCACAGGGGCGGACCGTCTCATAGTAGTGGTGAAACCTGGTAATGCGGGTGGAGCGAAGGGGACGGGTTGCCTGGGTTCGTTCGGCGATCAACCGCGGGATGTGGGAGGAGATGGATGAGCGAACCGAAGTTGCAGGACAAGCCATTTCGGATCGACAAGGTGTCGGTCTGGGAAGCGTTTCAGAGGGTTAAGGCCAACAAGGGCGCGGCGGGAGTCGACGAGCAGTCGATCGCGGAGTTCGAGGCTGATCGGGACCGGAATCTTTACAAGATTTGGAATCGGTTGTCGTCGGGTTCGTATTTCCCGCCGCCGGTGAAGGCGGTGGAGATCCCCAAGCCCGGTGGTAAAGGGGTGCGGGTACTCGGGGTGCCGACCGTGGCTGACCGGATTGCTCAGACGGTGGTGCGGATGCATCTGGAACCGTTGGTGGAACCGGTATTTCATCCGGATGGTCGCAACAGAGTCTGGACTACGTGATCATGCGGCTCCACCAGATTCTGCGCGGCTGGTCCAACTATTTCAAGCATGCCGTGGCCAAG
Organism: Nocardia sp. NPDC004278; assembly: GCF_053602975.1. Taxonomy (NCBI): domain Bacteria; kingdom Bacillati; phylum Actinomycetota; class Actinomycetes; order Mycobacteriales; family Nocardiaceae; genus Nocardia; species Nocardia sp. NPDC004278. The sequence continues at coordinate 537,854 of NZ_JBSGEQ010000001.1, read as the reverse complement.
GCCAGGTTCACCTCGTTACAGCACTTCGTCTGGCAGCGGGTGATCCGGATGCGATCTGCGACCTGGATTGCGGCGGGGGCACCGCGGCTGGGCAGGTAAACCAGCTCGTCGCCGACTTCGCGGGAATGGTCCGCGAACGCGGGCAAACACCTGGACACATGGATCGCCGCCGCCCGATCCAGTGGCGTCAAACAACTCGCGAGTTTCGCCGATGGTCTGCTCAAAGACTACGATGCTATCCGCAACGGTCTCACGCTGGAGTGGAGTAGCGGCGCTGTCGAAGGCAATGTTAATCGCGTGAAAATGCTGAAGCGGCAAATGTTTGGCAGAGCCAACTTCGACCTTCTTCGCCGTCGCGTTCTCCTGGTCGAGTAGCACGCCGGCACCGGAAGTGCGCCAGAGCCACAATCTCCAGCTCGACACGATTACCGACACGACCTATCCCGGTCGCGGCACCTGGCCGGCACGCTCACGCTCGATCAATCCGCCACCGGCACTGAGCTGCCAAACTGAGCCACGCGGTCTTGCTCGAGTTGCTGGAGCCGACGTTCGACCTCGGGATCATGGGCCACCACACCGAGATCCGTGCGCAAGGCTCGGCGCTGCAGCCACACGCCGGCCGACACCGGTCCGTCGAACCACTGAAAGAGCTCGTCGACGGTGGCCGGACTGTCTGGACCGTGGAGGGCGCGTAGGGCGCTGTAGCCCTGGCCAAGGCAGTCATTCAGCACGACGGCTACGGCCAACGCGGATTCAGGCAGAACCATCTGGGCCTTCGAGAACAAGTCCCTATACGTCGACCGCGTCGGTTCGAGCTGCTCGGGTATAGGGATCGTGCTGTCACGTTGCAAGTCGGCGAGATGATCGCGGACGATAGTCCGGTAGCGACGCGCGGCTGTGTTGAGTTCGGCGTACAGCGCCTGCTTCTGCTCCTGCGTCGCCAAGCTGACGGTTTCTAGACGCTCATCTTTGCGTTGTAGGCGTTGAATCTCAGCGTCTACGCGCTTGCTGCGAAGCGCGGCGAGCTGAGTTAAGGCAGCTGCACTCACAGTGCCCAACACGCCCACAACAGCGACTCCCAAGCCCATCAGATCCGCGTTCATACGATGGATTATTGGTCAAGTCCCTCCGAGCCGCTCCGCACACCGAGCCGCTGACGGATCTCCTCGTCCATGCCGAGCACGCGCCGAACCTGCTCGGCTGCCCAGCCGTGAGATCACCGCCCGCGGCTACCGAGGCCGCGCGAATCTCGTTCGCGCCTACCTGCACCCACTGCGCGCCGGGCTGCCCGCGCCTCGGATAACGGCGAACCCCCGCGGTCAGGCGGGTCGTCGGCCGGCTCATGACCGACCTTGCCCGTCTGGCCCCCGTCGACAGTCGGCACCTCGATGCGATCCTCGCGGCCAGCCCCGCCTTGGCCGAACTCGCCGAGCATGTTCGTTCGTTCGCCACCATCCTCTGTCAGCGGCGAGGCCGCGACCTCGAACGATGGATGACTATCGTCGACAACGGCGACCAGCCCGCACTGCACTCGTTCGTCCGCGGTCTGCGCCAAGATCTGGACGCAGTCACCGCTGGCCTCTCCCTTTCCTGGAACAGCGGAGTGGTCGAAGGCCACGTAACTTTTAAGATGATCAAGCGGCAGATGTTCGGGCGCGCCAAGCCGGACCTGCTGAGAAAGCGAATCCTGTTGAGCGACTGACGATCCGACGGGCCAATCACCAAAAGTGGGCCAGAACCGTGGAGGTCGCCACTGGTGGCCAAGTGAAAGTCCCCGCTTCCTTGCTGGGTTGAGTGTTCAGCTCAGGGGCGGCTCCCCTCGGCTGTCGCGGTGTTTCATGCGGTAGGAGTCGCCGACGGTGATGACGACGGTGGCGTGGTGCAGGAGTCGGTCGAGGATGCTCGCGGCGGTGGTGTGTTCGGGCAGGAAACGACCCCATTGCTCGAACGGCCAGTGTGAGGCGACGGCCAGCGAGCGGCGTTCGTAGGCTGCGGCGACGAGCCGGAACAGCAGTTGGGTGCCGGTGTCATCGAGTGGGGCGAACCCGATTTCGTCCAGGATCACCAGGTCGGCGCGCAGCAGGCTGTCGATGACTTTGCCGGCGGTGTTGTCGGCCAGGCCGCGGTAGAGGGTGTCGACCAGATCGGCGGCAGTGAAGTATCTGACCTTGTGTCCGGCGGCGATGGCGGCGTGACCGAGCCCGAACAGGGTGTGGCTCTTGCCAGTGCCAGGTGGCTCGATCAACGCCAGATGCTGTTGTGCGCGAACCCATTCCAGGCTCGACAGGTAGTCGAACGTCGTTTGGGGAACATATGAGGCTGCGATGTCGAAACTGTCGAGGGTCATGGTGACCGGGAACGCAGCGGCCTTGAGCCGGTTGGCCGCGTTGGAGGTGTCCCGGGCTGTCAACTCGGCCTCGAGCAGGGTCCGTAGCACCTCCTCTGGGGTCCAGCGCTGGGTCTTGGCGACGGCCAGGACCTCGGGCGCGGTCCGGCGGATCGCGGCGAGTTTCAACCGTCGCAGCCCGGCGTCGAGATCGGCCGCGAGTTCCGGGATCGGTTTGGGTGCCGCGGTTTTCGATCGGCCGGTCATGCGCCGCTCCCGTCACGGGTGATTTTGTAGGCATCGAAGGATCGAGTCGGCGCGGTGGGCAGGTCCAGCACCAGCGCGTCCCCAGCTGGGCGAGGCTGCGGAGCGGCGGAGCCGGCGGCGAGGATGGAACGGACGTCGGCGGCCCGGAAGCGTTTGAACGCCACCGCCCGCCGCAGCGCCGCGACCAGCGCGGGATGGCCGTGGGCGGCGCCGAGGGCGAGCAAGATCTCCAACTCTTGTCCCAGCCGACTGTTGCCGATCGCGGCGGCACCGACGAGGAAGGGTTCGGCGTCTTGCCCGAGTGCGCAGAACTGTTGTTCGGCAGTGGTTTTCGGGCGCGGTCCGCGATTGGGTGCGGGCCGGGGACCGTCGTAGTGAATATCGAGGACCGACGCCTCACCGGGCGCGACGAGTTCGTGTTCGGCCACGATCACCCCGGTCGCCGGTTCGAGCACCAGCAATGCCCCGTGATCGACCACGACATGGACGACGGCGCCGATCAGCCGGGTCGGGACCGAGTAACGGGCCGAACCATAACGCAGGCAAGACAATCGGTCGACCTTGCGGATCACAGCGGGAGCGCCGATGTCGAACCGCAGTGACGGCAACGACCGCAACAGTTCCCGCTCGATGGACAGACGTTCCTCGGGGACCGCGCTGGAAGGTCGCGGTCGCGGCCCTGCACTCAGCGCACCAACAGCCCTTCCGATATGTACGCCGAGTGCCGTGGACTAGTGGCTGGTTGTAGACCAGTGGATTTGCTTTGGAAGCTCCCTTCTCCTTCCAAAAGCCCTGCTACCCAGGCGCACTCAATCTCATCCACGCGGGTGACTCCAATGTCAGTTGAGCACTGCACTATTCGGCCAAGCAGCATGGGGACGAGGACTGACATCTAGCTTGAAGGAAGAGGCTTCACCACATTGAAGACCCCACGAACCCGCTTCGCCTCCGCTGCATAACGCACTGATCTGCGGTTTCCGGCGCCGAACGAACCGGCCAGCACCGATCAGCTGGAAGGCCAACTGGCCGTGGCAGTCCGCGGTCGGCGGTCGGCGGTCGGCGGAGGCACAGATACCAAGTTCCGCGCGCCATACCCAGGGAGTGCGCCGAGGAGTTGTTCGGAGCTCCCTCTTCGCCATGCGGCTGGCCTGCTGGCCGGACAGTTCGGGAACCGTGTCGAACGCACGCTCATGCCCAATTGCGTGCGAATGGATCCGCGGTTGCGCGGTGGGCATGACCGCGACGGACGGCCCTCATCCGCATTGCCGGATGAGGGCCGTCTAGTCAGTGAGGTGGCTAGTTCACGCCGCGGCTCACTGGGCAGGCGCCAGTACCGGGCTGTTGTGATAGGCGGCGATCAGCCACTGGCCGTCGCGCTTCTCGAGGACCCAGGTCGCGTTCACCTTGCGCTCGTCGGCGGGAACTTCGGTCTCGCCGGCGAACAGGATGGCGGATTCGCTGATAACGATCGCGGCATCCTTGCCGACGAAGCGGATGCTGAGCTGCTTGTTGTAGGTCGAGCTGCCCGCGAGCGGCCCCTCGAAGGCCAGTGCCATGTTCTGGCGGATCACCTCACGGCTGTCGCGGAGCGAGCCGGTCATGATGGCGGTCGCGTCCGCGGTGTAGTTGGCGACCATGGCGTCGGCGTCGCCCGCCTCCCATGCCTTGTAGGAATCAGCCAGCACGGCCTGGATTGCGGCCTCGTCTGCGGCACGATCGTTCGACATCGGAGTCTCCCTTGTTGATCGGCTCGCCAGCAGTGTTCCGGCGAGCTCGGGAATACATACCGGCGGTGGCGTCCGAACTCATCCCGCCCGCTGAAAGAAAATCTCGGATCTAGGCGTCGAGCCGGGCCGCCAGGCCGAAAGCCGCGAAAATCTCGGGATCCTGGAACACCGAATTCCGGCTGATGCCCTCGGCGGTGACGGTGAAGATCTGGAGCGTGTGCAGTTCGTACCGGCCATCGACGCGCTGATAGGCGGCGAATCCGGGTTGCCCGCCGTTGGCGGCGACCTGCTCGAGAAGCCAGTCCTTCCCGGCCGCCTCGAAGACCCATTCCATGAACAGGCCGTAGTTGCTGCGGCCGGAGAACCAGTTGAGCATCGGCGGCATCTCCATGATGACGTCCTCGGTGAGCAGACGCTTGAGGCCCTCGACGTCGGCGTGCACGAACGCCCGCATGTAGCGCTCGACCCAGACGCGCTGCTCTGCCGTGGACGGCTCGCTGACCCGTTCGGGACCGACCCCGATCCCCTTCACTCGGGCGCGTGCCCGCTGCAGGGAGCTGTTCACCGATACGACGGTGGTGCCGAGAATTTCCGCCGTCTCAGCCGCGGAGAAGCTGAGCACCTCACGCAGGATCAACGCACCGCGCTGCCGCGCCGACAGGTGCTGCAGGGCGGAGGCGAATGCCAAGCGCAGGCTGCTGTGATCGATCACGGTCCCGGACGGATCGTCGGTGTCCAGCAACGAATCCGGTAAGGGCTGCAGCCAGGCGGCGTGCTCTCCCCGCACGAGCGGCCCGAGCGGATCGGTCGCGGACACCAGTCCCGATGGCAGCGGTCGGCCGCCGCGAGTCTGCAGAGCGGTCAGGCAGACGTTGGTCGCGATCCGGTAGAGCCAGGTACGCAGTGAGCTGCGCGTATCGTCGTACTGCTCCCGCGCCCGCCACGCCCTCAGATACGTGTCCTGGACCAGGTCCTCTGCGTCGTGCGCCGAGCCCAACATCCGGTAGCAGTACGCCAGCAGCTCCGTCCGGAACGGTTCGATCCGACGATCGAAGCCTTCTTCCCTCGTCATCACGCCTCATCTCCACTGCCGCCACAAGCACCATACCGGCGACCGCATTGATCATCCGCTGTGGACGGATCGACCACCACGCGGGTCGTCAACAGCCTGGCCACGGCCAACCTCCTGGCCGTCCGCTTTTGCCGCAGACCGCGCTGTTCGAACCGGCCATGAGGGAGGCTCCGGCCAATAATCGCGCGAAAGCAACGACAATGGCTCGGCCGGCGGCGTATCCCGGCTACCGGGCCTGGGGCTCGTGCACCGCAGGCCCGATCGCGACGTGTGCGAGCAACCCCGGCAGGTCGATGCCCAGATGGGCTTGCCGTAGTATCAGCCGAATTTCGGGCGGATATGGCGTAATCCCCTGGTAGAGGCTGTTGGTCAGCGTCATCGTTCAGCTCTTGGGCCTCGAAGGCTGGTGAGGTCTCGCATGGCCTGGGGCGATGGTTCGAAGTAGCGGCGCAGGTTCTTGGGTTTGCGGTGGCGGGACTTGGCCATGAGTTCGAGCAGGCTGGCCCCGGATTCGCCGAGATGCGTGAGGCCGGAGTGCCTGAGTTCGTGCAGGTCCCAGCCGGTTCCGGTCCCGTTGGTCGCGGTGGCGGCGGCGAGCAGATCGCGCGCTTGGTCGTAGGACAGGCGCGCCGAGCCGGTGGTGTCGCGGTCGGCGAGGTATTTTCCGGGCCCGAGACGGGCAGTGGGTGACGACCAGCGGTCCGGCGCTGCGGTCCTTGATCCATCTCGCGCGGATCCGTCAGCAGGGATCGGCGGGCGCTTCGAGTGGGGCAGCGACGGCTTCGCCACGCAAGTTCCCGCGTCCTATGCGCAGGTTGATCCTGGCGATGCGGGCTGCGGCGGAAGGGTGGGTCAGCGTGAAGTACGGATCGTGTCTTCGGGCAAGCGACAGCAGGGTGTCGCGGAGCGCGGGGCCGTAACCCAGGTCGACGGCCACTCGGTCGCACAGGTATTCCTGACGCCAGCTGAGCCACATCATCGGAAACAGTTGCAGGACGCAGAGTACGGCCAGGGCGACGGCGACGCGGACATCGACGGCCGGGAGCATCAGCGCTACCAGGGTGGCGAAGGGGATCGGATAGGCGATCAACAGGACGAGGGCGTGGTACACGGTCCATCGATCCCGCCGGGGCAACGTTTCGATCAGCAGTTTCGTCGGGCCCCCGAAGAGTTTGAGGGCCGGTGTCGCGCACAGTATTTCGATTGCCCGCAGAAGCCAGCCGCCGATCACATGATGCCCGAGCTCATGCGCGACCACAGCCCGCAACTCGACCGGGGGCAGCTCACGGACCGCGGATATCGATACCACGACCAGGCGATGCGGTTGTGCGTGGGCAGGCATCCCGCGTGTTTGGGATTTATCCCGCACCATCAGTCGCAGACGGGATTCGGGCATGCCCGCCGCGCGCAGCACATCGTGCCGAGCCGCGATCAACGCCGCGAGGGGCTCCTCGTACTTCCGCGGATACACCGCCTCGTCGGGGTGTCGTGCAGCCGAGCGCCGACGACTTTCGTCATCCGGCAGTACCCAGCAGAGCAGGCGCATGAACAACCAGGCCGCGCAGCGTATGACCCCGACGGCGATGGCCGCCCACAGGCCGACCCACACCGCGAGACTCTGGAGAATGACCAAGGTCGCCGCGGCCCAGGGCAGCGCTACCAGTAGGCGGGTGAGTGGCAGCAGTCTCGCCTCGAGAAGCGAGAGGCCGCCGAGCCGGTATTCGGGTGTGGCCGAGGGGGATTCGAGAGACATGGTGGATCAGCCCTCCGTGCGGGTGAGGCGCTGTGTTCCTAGCGCTCGCGATCACTTCACGATACGAACCGGCCGAGCGGCCGCGTAGCCCCCAGTTCGAATGGGCAGGGCGGTGAGTCCAGGAAACATGCGATCGCGGCGTCGAGCACCACGCCAAACTCCTCGGCGCTTTTGATCTTTGGGCATTCCGCGGTTATCACGTCGTTGACCAGGCCATCGAGATCTACCCAACCGCCCCGGTAGAGAACGATGTTGACGGCGTTCCGTTCATCGGCACTCTGAATAAACACTCCGACCGAGTCCGGATCGGTGATGACAACTCGTTCGACCTCCAGCCGCTGGGGCCAAGACGCGGCCTCGTCCCGCCAGGTGATGGGGCCGGGGAGTAACCCAGCTGCGGTCCAGGCAGGCAGACGCGAGACGATCTCGGCAGCGGCGTGGTTCAGATCGATGACGTAGTCCATCGGCAAAATCTTCTCTTGATCAACCCGACCGCAACCAGCGTTCGGAACGCACTGACATGCCGCGGAGCGCGCGCAGTCAGCGGATGAGATCCACTGCGGCTCATGACATCCTATGCCGACGAGCGGGAGCTGGCCGATATCCCTAGCCCAGGACCTTGACTGCGGGCTGGGGTGTGCTTGGGTCGGGTTTCGGGCGGTCCGACCTGCGGTCAGCCGGGCGGCCTACTCCGAAAACCCCTCTAGGACAGCGGATTAACCTGAGTCGGCGGCGCCACGCACGCGAAGGACAATAACAAAGTCCGCAATGCGTGCGACGATCGTTCGATGGGCGTGAGGGAGTGACAAACGATGACCGATACCGAACGACATACGCAGGGCATCTCGGAGTGGGTTACAACACGGGACGGGCGGCGGCTACATGCGAAGGTGTTGCCTGGGCCAACCTACGTCGCCGGAACATCAGGCCCGACTGTCGTATTCGAGGCAGACGCGGCAGGTAACCGAGTGTCCTGGGCCCGGGTGCAACCTATCGTCGCGGCGCTCATGCGGGCGGTTGTCTATGACCGCTCCGGTCTCGGCCGCAGCGCACCCGACCCGGCCGACCGCTCCCTCGATCGCATGGCCGAGGACCTGAACGAGGTGCTCGACCATTTCGGGCCAGGACCGTTCGTTCTCGTCGGCCACGGCACGGGCGGTCCCATCGTGCGGCTCGCGGCCGCGCGCAAGCCGCAACGGATCACGGCCATCGTGCTGGTCGACGCTGCCGACGAAGCCGACGAGGTGGTTTTCGACCCGCGCTTGCGCCGAACCGAGCGCATCTTTGCCGGTGTAGCCGGGGTCCTCGCCCGGCTTCGCTTGCTTGCGTTGGTGTTTCGCTGGCAATGGCGCGGCCTGCCGACCGACGTGCGCCGCGAGCTGAAGCGAGAAGGATTCACCCCCAGCGTGATCCGCACGCGGCGGCAACAGTCCCGCACCTACTTCGACGAGCTCGCCACTTGGCGGACCGCTCCGCCCGACCTAGGGTCCATCCCGATCACCGCGATCTCCGGCGGACTCGGCGGCAATGGCATCTACGCCACGGTGCGCGCCGAAACCAACGCCGCGCACGCGCACCGCGCTGCGCGATCACCACGCGGACGTCACGTCATCGCCGAACGGTCCGGCCACGAAATCCCGCTCACCGAGGGGTTCCTGATCGCCCGCGAGATCCACAATGTGTTCGAGGATGAAATACGCCGCCGCGGTAAGATATAAGACCTCCGATGGCCCTAAGGGGCAAGCCAACTCGGGTTCCGGACGTCCGCTCATGGCTCCCCTCTCGTGTCAAGACATGGTCCGCAGGTCGGGGTTGGTCTGTTTGGTGATAGGTCCGGGTTGTGGCTTGTCCGAAGGACCGGCCGTCGTAATAGGTGCGCCCCGCGCTGGGATTACAGCTGGACTTGTCGCCATGGTGTGCAGGACTCGGTTGATCCTGCGGTTCCCTGCGCGGGAGAGCCGATGGCGATGGGACGACGTTCTTGGTCAGCTTGTACGAGCACAACCACTTTCGCTGCGACGACGTCGAAGGTTGCCGCGCCGACACCGTGTAGCCACAACGTAGGTGGTGCGGGATCGGGGGTGATGAACTGGGTTGGGAGTTCTGGTGGCCATGGTGCGGACGGAAGCAGCGTCTGAGCTGTGAAGTCGAGCAATGAGATGTCGGAGCGTGGCATTCGATGAATGGCGAGGTAGTGGACATCGCGGACCGACAAGCTGATGCCGAGTGCCGGATTCAGCGGAGACAGGCTGATCTCGAGTGCGTCCCAGCGTCGGTGATCGACAAATGCAAGTGAAAGTCTCGACGTGCCGCACCGCCCGTGCAAGTTCGAGATGCCGTCACTCCTGTGTCGACGAGGGCGGTCGGCGCGGTCCTGCTTCGGGCAAGGCGGCAGCCTCGTCGGGTCGGCCCGCCGACGAGTACACGCGAACGAGGTCGTCGCGGGCGCGCTGTGCGAAGGGATCATTGTGCCCGACAAGCTGTTCCCGGTAAGTCAGGAGCTCTTCATACAACGGGATCGCCTGATCCCAGCGACCCGCAGCCTCATAGGCGGCAGCGAGATTGCAGCGATCTTCGTAGGTGTCGGCGCCGCTTCCCTCGACGCACGTCAGGTTCCGTTCGAACAACGCGACGGCCTCGGCATATCGGCACGCCCGGTAGCACGCCACGCCAAGCACGCGGCGAGCGCCAACGACGGAATACACCTGGGGTCCGAACATCTTCTCGCGATACGCGAGAAGTTGTTCGAAGTGCGGAATGGCGTCGTCCCATCGACTCAGCGACATATAGGTACCGCCGAGTCGATTGTGTACGGCGTTGGTGTCGTGGTGATCGTGACCGAGGACCCGCTCCCGGTACGCCAGAAGCTGCTTCAAAAGCGGAACTTCGTCATCCCCCCGCCCTGCCCGATGATAAGCGTCGGCGAGACGATCACGCGTCTCGTTGGTGTCCGGGTGGTCGTGGCCGAGGCATTGCTCCTGCAGTGGCAGAAGCTCTTCCATCAGCGAGACGGGATCGGCCTCACCAGAAGTGGCCGCGGTCCCTCTCGCCGTGCCCCTCAAGCGCCGACTCAGAGCGGCCGCTGCCCGTTTGATCGGTTCCAACACGCTGTCCCCTCCTGGTCCAACTGGCAAGCGGGAACCCCACCGCTCCAGTCAGAAAATCTATCTCACTCGAAGTCACGGGACCCACGAAGACAACGGGTCGATGCTTCTCCGACGATCGGTGCGGCAGGCCCACGGAACTGAAGCGGCGGCAGCCTCACTGATTGGAGGAGAGCGGTACCAGGTCACGAAGCGACACCGATGCTGCCATCCGGAACATGCGGAAATGCCGATTAGCGGATCTCGACCACCACTTTGCCCAGGGCGCGTCCCGCACCGACGTGTGCCAGCGCGTTCGCGGTCTCGTCGAGGGAGAAACTGCGGTCGATGTGGATACCGATCCGTCCCGCGACACACGAGTCCGCGAGAGGTGTGAAGTGCGCGGGCCCCTCCTTCACCGCGAGGACCCCGAGGCTGCGGCCGGTCACCATTCCGGTGACCACGCCGACCGTCGTCAACCGCAGCAACGCGCGTGTGGTGCCGCCGACGCAGCGGTACCGGCCGCCCCGCGCGACCGATCTGCGATAGGCGAAGACCGACCGGTGGGCGACGAGGTCGAGTACCCGGTCGTACGGTCCGGCTCGGGTGAAGTCCTCAGCGAGATAGTCGATGACCTCGTCGGCGCCGAGCGTGCGCATGAACGCCAGTTTGGCGGCGTTGTCCACCCCGGTCACATGAGCCCCGGCACTCTTGGCCAACTGGATCGCGAACGCTCCGGACCCGCCGCCCGCTCCGTTGATCAACACCGACATACCGGCTGCGATGCCGGCCGTGCCCTGTAGTGCTATCGCCCCCGCCTGTGGCAGGGTCGACGCCTCGGCGAAGCTCAGCGACGCCGGTTTGTGGGCCAGCGCCGATTCAGGAACTACGGCATATTCCGCGAACCCGCCTTTGAGCATGAGATTGTCGCCGTAGACCTCGTCACCCGGTGCGAACAGTGTGACCTCGGAGCCGACGGCTTCGACCCGCCCGGCGATATCGGATCCGAGAACCGGGCGTCTGGGTGCCCGGAGCCCGCCGATGCGCGAATACAGCGGCGTCCCCCGCAGTGTCTCCCAGTCGGAGAGGTTGATCGACGTCGCGTGCACCTGGACGAGCACCTGCTTCGGCCCCGGGGAAGGCACTGGGACCTCCGCGATCGACAGCACCTCTGGGCCGCCGTAGCGGTCGTACACGACGGCCTTCATGCGATTCCGGCACGAAGGATCGAGCGATAGCGTGACACGCGGCAAAGTCTAGTCGGCGGGGCCGCCACCGCGACCTGCGAACGGCGCGTTGGCATTCCGCGCGACTCGCCGAACCCTATCCCGCACACCAGCAATGCCCTGAAATGCCGCGTGGCGCGCGGTTCGTATCGGCCAGGCGGTCGGCACCGAAGATCAACGGGCCGACCGTTTTTGATCTCCGCTCTCCCGTGATTGGCCAGACCGACCGGTCCGCGACGCGCGCCGCGAGTGCGCGCTCATGCCGATTTCGGCGTGTGGGAGCTAGCTCGAACTGGTCTACTGAGGTCTCCGTCCGGTCGGCAGTCGGTCGCGCTTGCGTTTATCGAGGATCTGCGGTCCCCCTGAAAGCCACCCACTGCTGGGTCGGGCTGGACCTCCGGATTCACGCCCGAGCGCGATCACGCCAAGATCTCCGCTTTCAGATCTGGCCTGCCCCGCTCCTCCGCGAACCCCAGTCCGCGCTCGCACAGAAGGTCCACGAAGTACGCATACGGGCTGTCGTCGCTGTTCACGGCCATCATGAACAGCAACACCAGAAGGTCGTTCGTCGACTCCTGCGACCATCGGTAGCCAACCGCTGGACCGTACTGGTCGAAGATCGGTGCACCGTTCCCAGGAGAGTTGAACCAGACACCCTCGACGCGTCGCACCATCCACTCGCCGATATAGGTGATGAATTGGTCCGCGAGATAATCGTTTTCGGGCGCGTACCGTCCATCCTCGCCACGTGCAGCGACATCGATCAGGGAAGTGATCCAGTCGAAGGCGGCGGCGCTGAATCGGTCATCGAGCGATGGGCGGCCCTCGGTGCCCCGTACCGCTTCCAGCCGGGGCAGCGTCTCAGTGAACATCCGCTCGATGCGGGCATCGAGCGCAGCCGGGTCGCTCCATGCGAGCCAGGCCACGGACTGCTGGGCGTCGGCATCGAAGAATCCGGGGTCTAGATCGCTGTCTGCCGAAACGGAATGAATTGGAATGCAATGGAACGGATTGGAAGGGCATCCGCGATGCTGACGGCGGTCACCACTCACCCCGCGGCCGAGCCTCGGTCAGCGCCAGTTGCCGGCTGCACCTGGCTCGTCCTGGTCCGGCAGTCGGGCCAGCGGCGGTGGCGATAGTCAGCAGCCGGCGTGGGAGCACGGTCTCCCGGAGATGTCGTCGGTGTCAGCCTGATCCGTACGGACATTGCTGGGCACGGCGATGATCTCGGTGTCGGGGAGGTCGATTGTTGCGGCGTCGCTGAGTATTCGACTGATGGTCGAGCGGCTTTTGTTCAGTTCTCGTACGATTCGGGTAGGTGTCCACCCATCGAAGTGGTGATGAGCCAGTGCTCGGGCGACCATGTCGGGATCGCGGCGGCGGCCGGGGTCGCGTGCGCACACGCCGGCATGGCCAAGCTCGGTGTTCGAACGGGCGAAGAAGTGCAGGTAGCAGACCGCAGCGAGGGGCACCGGGCGGCCCAGGGCAATCCGGCACACATCTACCTGTTCACTCGCCGCCCTTCCCCCGACCCCAACGACCTCGGAGCCGTACACTGCGCCGAATTACCCTTCCTGTTCGGCACTTTCGACGCCTACCCCAACGCCTCCATGCTCGGCGCCGTCACCGACAGCGACCGCACCATCGCCACCGAATTCGGTGGGGCCCTGGCCGCATTCGTCGCCACAGGGACACCCAATGGCCAAGCCCTGCCCAGGTGGGAGCCGTATCGCTCGAACGCCGACATCCGTCGCTACTAAGACCGTCCTACCTTCTAAAGTGGTTTGGCCTGAAGTGGTTTGGCGAGAGCTCCTCGTAGGGTTCAGCTGACCCGGGGCGCCGGATGTAGCTGTAAGACCGTTGCTGTTGGCGGCTGGAGACACTTGGCGATCCGGCGCCTCTGACGACTCAGCTGCTAATTGGGATGTGCGAGCGGGGCATGTGATCCGGTTTCGGCGATCGGGTGCCGATCGTGTCGTGCGGTCGCGTCGGCCCGCGCACCCGAAGATCGTCTCGGTCGAGGTCTTCACCGAAGCCCATCTGATCCGTCGCGCGAAAGCTGGCATCGGTAACCGTTCACGCGGAAAGTTGGAACGCACCCGGCAAACGACGCTGCCCCGCCCGTATCAGCTGCGGGGAAGCATTCGTCATGTGTGCTGTGGTCGGAAAATGCAGGCGGAGATGGTGCACGGCTGCACCTACTATCGGTGCATCGCACGCACCCTGGCATCGGGAAGCCCAGCGCGCGCCGATCACCCCAAGACGGTGAACCTGCGTGAATCCCACATCCTCGGACCACTCGATGACTGGCTCGCGAGCCTGTTCAACCAGCGCAACCGCGACCACACGGTCGAGAGGCTGGTCCAGGCCCAAACAGCGATGACGGCAACACGCGCCGGGAGATGCTCCGCGCCAAGATCAGCGCCGCCGAGACCAAGCTGCAACGGCACCGAGACGCGATCGAGGCAGGCATAGACCCACTCGCCCTGATCGAGGCCATGAACGCCGCCCAAGCCGAAAAGGCCATCGCCCAAAGCGAATTCGATCAGATCCCGCACACAGTCATACTCACCGCCACCCAGATCAACAAACTGATCGACGCACTCGGCGATACGATCGCCGTGCTGAACGCGGGCGTACCAGAGGACAAGATCGCGCTCTACTCGGTACTAAAATGTGGAGATCGACTACGACCATGAACGGCAAGTCGCCGCAGTCTCAGCCAACCCTTGTGTGGTTAGCACTGGTGTCCGGAGGGGGACTTGAACCCCCACGCCCGATAAAGGGCACTAGCACCTCAAGCTAGCGCGTCTGCCATTCCGCCACCCGGACCGGTGGTGCTCAGCAAGGTTATCGGATGTGGCCGCGTTGACCAAATCGCGGGTTTAGCTGGAGTTTTCTGGGGCCGTGCGCTCGGGGAGCGCACGGCGCGCGGAGTGGTCAGGCGAGTTCTTCGACGGTGCGTTCGAAGGCGAGGGGGCCGTGGCCGTCGGCGATCTGGCGGTCGATGAGGTTCTTGATGGGGGTGACAATGTCCAGGGCGACTCCGGCGTCGCAGCTGGCGCGGACAATGGCGTCGACGGCGGGTTTGTGGAAGTCGAGCGGTTGGAAGGGGGCGGTGTAGTCGCCGGAGTCGATGACGCGGGCGTATGGATCGAGGGTGGCGTGCACGTAGGTGTGGTCGAGCAGCACGGCGATGATCGGACCGTGCTGGCCGATGGCGTCGGCCACCGTGGCTGCACTGGTGGCTCCCGCGGCGACCAATGCGGTGTCCTTGCCGGGCGTTCGGTTCCACACCGTGGTCGGCCTGCCGCCCTGCGCCAGGGTTACGGCCAGGGCCTGGCCCATCGCGCCGAGTCCGAGCACCGTCACCTGGGTGTGCTGAGTGTCCGACATTGCGGGTGTCAACTCCTCGAGTTTGGAGGACATGATGGTCAGCGCGCTGGCACCAAGGTTGCTCTGTACAAGGGACGTCGACAAGTACCTACTATTTGGTCAGGTACTTACCGATACGTTTGTGAACAGGTAGCGAGGTCAGGCGATGGGTGAAAAGAGATCCGGACCATACTTCTGCGGCATCGACGCGGCGATGGACGTGGTCGGCGGCAAGTGGAAGGCACTGATCCTGTGGGAGCTGGAGAACCACGGCGTGCGCCGCTTCGGCGAACTGCGCCGCGGTCTGCCCGGGGTCTCGGAAAAGATGCTGATCCAACAGCTGCGCGAATTGGAGGAGGACGGCATCGTCGATCGCGAGATCTACCGCGAGGTGCCACCGAAGGTCGAGTACCGGCTGACCGAGCTGGGCAGCGCACTCAATGCGGCGCTGGAGCCGCTGGGCGCGTGGGGTCGCGCGCGCATCGATCGCATCGGCGCCAACCGCGTCCACCAGTCTGCGTGACGCGACGGCAACTCATGATCGCGGAAAGCGCTGGCGGCTGAGCTCTTTCGAGTCGACGGCAATCAGCGCTTCGGCCAGCGATCCTACTCGCGCAGCCGGACCGCGCAGTGGTTGCGATCATCGTGATGCTGATGCGATCGGCGCGTGAATCCGCACCACAGGCGGTGCGAACCCGCTCGTACGCCGGAGGTTCGGCGCGGCGGGGGCGATGCCAGGTGGTAGGAAAGGGTACGTGTCTGCAACTGGCGAAGTTTCCGGTCCGAACACCGCATCTCGTGCCGTATCTGAGGTGGTCGAGTTGGTCAGTACGCTGATCCGATTCGACACTTCCAATACCGGAGATCTGGCCACCACCAAGGGGGAGCGCGAGTGTGCGCAATGGGTGGCCGATCAGCTGCATCAGGCGGGTTACACAACCGAGTATGTGGAGTCGGGGGCGCCGGGGCGCGGCAATGTGTTCGCGCGGTTGAAGGGGGCCGATCCGAGTCGCGGTGCGCTGCTGATGCACGGGCATCTGGATGTGGTGCCCGCCGAGGCCGCCGACTGGAGTGTGCACCCGTTCTCCGGTGCGGTCCGCGATGGCTATGTGTGGGGCCGCGGAGCGATCGATATGAAGGATATGGTCGGCATGATGCTTGCCATCGCGCGGCAGTTCAAGATCGAGGGCACGGTGCCGCCGCGCGATATCGTCTTCGCCTTCCTCGCCGATGAGGAGAACGGCGGCAAGTGGGGTTCGCAGTGGCTGGTCGACAACCGGCCCGACCTGTTCGCCGGGATCACCGAGGCGGTGGGCGAGGTCGGCGGCTTCTCGCTGACGGTGCCGCGCCCCGACGGCACCGAACGTCGGCTGTATCTGGTGGAGACGGCCGAGAAGGGGCTGGGCTGGATGCGGTTGCGCGCCAAGGCCCGTGCCGGTCACGGCTCGTTCTTGCACGAGGACAACGCGGTCACGATTCTGGCCGCGGCGGTGGCAAGACTGGGCAAACACACCTTCCCCCTGGTGCTTTCGGATTCGGTGGCCGAATTCCTTGCCGCGGTCGCCGAGGAGACCGGGCTGGAGTTCGATCCGTCCAGTCCCGATATCGAGGGTCAGCTCGCCAAGCTGGGCACCATTGCCCGCATCATCGGTGCCACACTGCGCGATACCGCGAATCCGACCATGCTGCAGGCGGGTTACAAGGCGAATGTGATCCCGCAGACCGCCGAGGCGGTCGTCGACTGCCGGGTGGTGCCGGGACGCCAAGCCGCATTCGAACGTGAGGTGGACGAGTTGATCGGCCCAGACGTGGAACGCGAGTGGATCACCAAACTCGACTCCTACGAAACGACATTCGACGGTCACCTCGTCGACGCGATGAACAACGCCATCCTCGCCAACGACCTACAGGGCCGCACGGTGCCCTATATGCTCTCCGGCGGTACCGACGCAAAGGCCTTCGCCCGCTTGGGCATTCGCTGCTTCGGCTTCGCACCGCTGCAACTGCCACCCGAACTGGACTTCACCGCGCTGTTCCACGGTGTCGACGAGCGGGTTCCGGTGCAGTCACTCGAATTCGGCACCCGGGTGCTGGAACACTTCCTGTTGAACAGCTGACGATCGAAAGGACCAACGTGCCCGACTACTCCTACAATCCCTACGACGCACTCCCGCAGGTGCCCAGCTTCACGCTGACGTCCGAGGATGTCGCCGAGGGCCAGACGTTCGACAACGATCAGGTCAGCGGGGTGTTCGGCGCGGGCGGCAAGGACATCTCGCCGCAGCTGTCCTGGTCTGGATTCCCTACGGAGACAAAGAGTTTCGCGGTCACAGTCTACGATCCGGACGCGCCGACCGCATCCGGATTCTGGCATTGGGCGGTGGCCGATATTCCGGCGGACACCACCTCGCTGCCGCGCGGTGCGGGTAGCGAGAGCGGGTCGCTGCCCAGCGGTGCGGTCACGCTGCGCAACGATGGCGGGTTCCCCGGATACGTCGGTGCGGCACCGCCCGCCGGACACGGGTACCACCGCTACTTCATCGTCGTGCACGCGCTCGACGTGGACAGGCTCGAGATCGATGAGAACGGCACTCCCGCCTTCCTCGGTTTCAACCTCTTCTCCCACACCCTGGCCCGCGCGACCATCGTCGCCAAGTACGAGGTCGCCTAGGTAGCACACCGGTCTGTCAGCGATCGCACACGGACCAAAACGACTGTGGCCCTGAGCGTTTGCCCAGGGCCACAGTCGTATCGGGTAAACCTAGGAAACGTTCACGACCGATTCGGCCAGCGGCGTGGCGTACAGCGTTCCGATCTCCTCGGCGTACTTGGCCGCGATCGGGTTGCGCTTGAGCTTCATCGTGGGAGTCAGCTCGTCACCGCCGGGCTCCCACGGCCTGCCGACCACGCTGAACCGCTTGATCTGCTCGACCCGCGACAGCTTGCGATTGCCCGCGACGACCGCGGCCAGCACCTCGTCAAGAATTTCCTTGCGGGTGGCCAGTGCGGCGAGATCGTCTGCGGGCGCGTCGATCTCCTTGGCCCGGATGGCGGCGGTATCCGGATCGAGCACGATCAGCGCGGAGATGAACGGTTTGGCCTCACCGATCGCCACCACCTGGCCGATCAGCGACGAGGCCGCCTTGACCGCATTCTCGACATTGGTCGGGGAGATGTTCTTGCCCGACTCGTTGATGATCAGTTCCTTCTTGCGATCCACGATGCGCACGTATCCGTCGGCATCGATGGTGGCGACATCACCGGTGGACAGCCAGCCGTCGGCGTCGAGGGCCTCCTTCGTCTTGTCGGGCTGTTTGCGGTAGCCGGGTGTGATGATCGGGCCGCGCACCAGCAGTTCGCCGTCCTCGCCGAGCCGCAGCTCGAGGCCCTCGACGGCGCGCCCTACCGAACCCGGTCGCGGCTTGGCCAATTCGGTGTAGGTGGCAACGCCGGTGGTCTCCGACATGCCCCACACCTCGGTGACCCTGAACCCGAGTCCGAGGAAGTATTCGAGGGTTTCGGCCGGGATCGCGGCGGCGCCGGAAGCGGCAACCTCGAGATTGTCCAGACCGAGCGCGGCCCGCAGCTTCGAGAGCACCAGCGCATCGGCGACCTTGTACTGCGCGGCCAGCAGCGCGCCGCGCCCCTTACCCGACAGATCGGCCCGCGCGGCCGCGATACCGGTGGTGATGGCCCAGTTCGCGAGCGCTTTCTTCACCGGGCTCGGTTCGGTGGCCAGTTTGCCGTCGATGCCCGCCTTGATCTTCTGCCACACCCGCGGCACGCCGAAGAAGACGGTGGGGCGGGCGTCCGGCAGTGCGGCGGCGATCTCGCGCGGATCCGAAACGCAGGTGATCAGAACGCCGGTGAACAGGCTGATCGCGTGCCCGGAGATGCGGTCGGCGACGTGCGCGGCGGGCAGATAGGAGATGGCGCGGTCGTCGAAACCGACCTGCAGCGGGCCGTTGACCAGCGCAATGATCTGGGCCATCACATTGCGGTGGGTGATCTCCACGCCCTTGGACGGGCCGGTGGTGCCGGAGGTGTAGATCAAGGTCGCGAGATCGTCCGGGGTGACCGCTTGCCAGGCCGCATCGAAATCGAAGTCGGCGGCCGGATCGGACTCGAGGTCGGCGAGGCTGACCGTATCGGCGGCCGGACCGTCCACCACCACGATGTGCTCCAGCGCGACCCCCGCGCCCCTGATCACATCGAGGAAGGCGCGCTCGGTGATCACCACCTTGTTCTCGGCATTGGTGAACAGGTGGGCGATCTGCTCGGCGGAACTGGTGTTGTAGATGGAGAACGGGGTGGCGCCCAGATGCAGTGCGGCGGTGTCCACCAGATTGAACTCGGGCCGGTTGGTGAGCATGATCCCGACGGTGTCGCCGTGGCCGACTCCGAGTCCGGCCAGCCCCGCCGCCAGCGCCTTCACCCGTTCGCCGTACTCGCGCCAGGTGATCTCCGTGGCGCCGCCGGCCGTGCGCACTGCGACCTGGTCCGGTCGCAACTTCACGGTCTCCTGGAATGCCTCGGGCACCGTATAGACCGTCTTGCCGGACGCGTGCGCGAAACCGATTTCTGTTGTCGTCATCTTCCCGTTTCCCGATATCTCTGGCGTGAACCGCGCCCAGCGCATAACCGTGCGGTTCTCACACGGCCCGAGACCCGCTGCTTCTGATAGATTGCAGGGGACTCTATCTCATCGTGTCACGCGGCGGGATAGCACCGAGTGGCGCGGCTCACTCATGCTAGCCAGACCGGGGTGATCAGACCGGGGTAATCGTGTGCACTACTTGGATGCGGGAAGTGCGGTACGGCGGCGGGCCCGCCGGACTGGGCCGCGCATCGTGAATATGCGCCAGATGCGGCTCTTACGCTTCAATACCGGTTGCACATCGGGCGCCCATGGCACATCGCTGGTGGGGATCAAATGGCCGCGGCGCCGACGTTTCGCATCGAGGTAAGCGGCGGCCCGCGCGCTGAGTACCGGGGTCAGCAGCGGCTCCATGATGACCGTCAGACCAGCCGCACGCAGCTCCGTGACCTTGTCCGGATTGTTGGTGAGCAGGCGTACCCGGGTCAGTCCGAGATCCAGCAGGCTCTTCGCCGCGTGCAGATAGCTGCGACTGTCCGCGGGGAATCCGAGCCGCTCGTAGCTGGTGAAGGTGTCCGCGCCCGAACGCTGACTTTCCCGGTAGCCGAGCGCCTTGGCGATCAGGCCGACGCCACGGCCCTCTTGCTCCAGATAGACAAGGACGCCACTGCCCTCGGCCCAGATCAGATCCAGGGACTTGTCGAGTTCGGGCCCACAATCGCAATCATCCGAGCCGAGTCCTTCGCCGTACAGGCACCGCGAATGCACCCGGACCAGACACCCATCGTCGGCATTGCCGAAGACGAGCACATGCCCGTACTCGGCGCCACCGGCCACTTCCATCACACGAACCTGCAGATCATGCCCCTTGCGGGTGAGCCGATGGGCGGTCTCACCACGATCGGGCACAGCTGTGGTCAATGCTCCTCCGAAGACGATGTGGATAGTTGGGTTTGCAGTCGTTTGCGGCACGAGATTCCTCGGGCTGCCAGGCGAACGACGGAACTCTAACGCGATCCCGATTTCGGCGCTGTAAATCTCTCGAGCCGCGCCGAACCCCAGCGTCAGGCCCCGGCCGACCCTTCCCTGGCGAGCTGCACAATTCGGTCGATATCCCGAACAGACGGCATGGCATCGGGAATATCGCCGAACGACTGGGTTGCGACCATGGCCGCTGTCGCCCAGCGAAATGCCGGTTCATCGGCCGGTCGACCGGTGGTGACGAGCTGATATGCCAGCGCTGCCGAGAACGCCGCCGCCGCGCCCGGCGAATCCTCCAGTGCAACTGGGAAATTCGCGATATCGGCAGTGACCTCGGCGGACCGGACGGTGCACCGGAACCCCTCGGTCGTACACACCGCTCGTACACCGAGGCTGAGCAGTCGCTGGGCATCGTCGGGTCCGGCCGCGCCGGATTCTCCCGGCAGCATGCGGCGCAATTCCCACGGCGCACCCACGAGGTAGTCCACGGCATTCAGATACTCATAGAAGTACTGTGGCGAATCGACCGGTGGCGACGGATGCACTACCAGCGATGGCGGATTCGCCAACCCGCGGACCACGGCCAGCACCCGCCGGATCGCCTCGGCAGGCTGCTCGAAGGTCAGCAGGACCGCGTCCGAGGATTCGAGTGTCGCACGCAGTTTCGGATCGCGCATATCGCATGCCCCCTGCCAGATGCGGTCATCCTCGCAACCGATCTTGCTGGACACACCGGTGCTGGTGATCATCACCGCCGACACGTTCGTTTGTGCGCCCGGCACCACCCTGACCAACTCGGTATCGACGTTTTCGGTGGCCAGGTAGTTGAGGATATGCCTGCCCGCATCATCGTCGCCGACGGCCGAGACCAGCCGAACCCGGAGTCCGAGGCGCGCGGCGGCAACCGCACGGTTGAGGCCCTTGCCGCCAGCATGCACCTCGAAACTGCCGGGCGTGGACTTGCCCGCCGACGGAATATTGCTGATCCGGTAGATGTGGTCGATCACCGCGGATCCGATGACCGTCACCATCCCTTGGCGCGGCTGTGAGTCCGGTAGTGCGATAAGGACTTTCGGTTCGGGGGTGAATCGGTAGTTCGACACCGAATACGCCGAAGCGGCCGCCAGTTGTCCGGCCAAGGCGGTAAATGCCCGACGTTCGGGCGTTGCCCGCAACGACCGTACCGACGGCGCGTCGGGAATGGACTCGGCCCCGAGCGCCTCGTGCAGTAGCCGCCACTGCGCGGTCAGATACTCCCGGCGTTCACCGAGGTCCGCGGCATACAGACGGTCGTGATCGATTCCGGCCGAATGCTTTTCGCGCAGCAGCCCGAGCGACAGCTCGACGTCGGCGATCAACCGATTGGTGGGATCCAGCTGTCGCGCCAGGTCGCTGACCACGGGTAGCACGGCCTCCTCCGGCGAGACTCTCTCCTGCTGGGCACGCTGTTGAACGATGGGCAGATCCAGCAGCGGGGCCACGTCGATCTCGGTGGTACGCAAGCGATCCACGCTCAGGCCCGAGCGCTTGCTGAGGCGGGTGAGGATATTGCGGATGGCAACCGTGCGTGAGTCCTGCTGGACCATGGGCGAGATCCATCTCCGTGTGGTTCGTCGGTGTTTCGTCGTGGTATCCATGGGTGTTACCCAGTCTTCGGGTTTAGCCGCCGCATGAACCGGCAATTACCAACTTACAACGGCAATTGACCGTAGTGAATGGCAAATGCCACACTGAGTTACGGCGACTGCGGTCGCCCACCAGATAACTCGGGAGGGCCTGGTGATGAAAGTGATTCTGCTGATACGGAACGCACGTCGGCGCGGGGAGCCAAGGGCCGGCGGGACCGATACCGAGCTCGAGCCGAACCGCGCAACGGTCTAGGTGAACGATTCACGTTCGCCGAGGACATTCGCATAACCAGCAACCTTCGCCGCCTGCTCCATCCGAGAGCAGCGAGCCCGGCTGACCGCGCCGCTGCGGTCGACCGCGGCTCAGTGCACCCACAATGCGGTCGGCGACATCCTCCGCCCCTGGAGACAGCCGTGACGATCTACGAATGCAGCCGGTCCATGACCAGCAGCGTCACGCCCGACGAATGGGCGTGGCGGATGGTGGGCCACAACGAACCGGCATGGCGACTGAGCTGGTTGCCCAACCAGCTGACCCGCGAACAGGCTTGGGCCGGAATGCAATTGCAGGAGATCCTGAGCCTTCCGGGCCCGGTATCGGACCACGACGCGCACGCGCGGGCATTGGCCGACCAACTCGGACTCACCGTGCAGCAGATCCTGCACCTGCTGCACCAACGGATGCTCGACAGGAGGCATTCGTGACCATCTACGTAACTCATTGGTCCATGACCAGCGATATCACCGCGGAGTCGGCCCACCGGCTGGCGGGGGAGTGGGCGAAATCGTGGCGGCTGAGCTGGCTGCCCGACCGGCTGCTGACACGGGACCAGGCAATGGCGGGGATGGATCTCGCAGAGATCTTCAGCACCCAGGATTTCCGGCACGACTCGACGGTTCGAGCACGGGCCTGCGTATGCGCCGGGCAACTCGGAATACCCCTCGAGCTCATCGGGCTCGAACTGCAACACCGGAGGCACCCATGACCGTCATGGCCACCGAATGGACCATGATCAGCGATCTTTCGCCCGAGTCCGCATACCGCGAATCCGTTTCCGCGACCGCGGGATGGCGGCTGAGCTGGCTACCCGACCGGCTACTCACCCGCGAACAGGCAATGGCCGGTATGGAACTCGACGAGACCCTGAGCGATCTCGACAGCGTCCACGATCACCATGCCCATGCCGATGCGGCAATCCTGGCCGGGAGGGTCGGCATCATCTGGGAGGAGGCGGTGATCCGGCTGTCCAAGCGGATCCTGGCCCGACTCCACCAGCGGCCCAATGAGATTCAGGATGATGACGGTGAACCGGCAGGCCGTGGCACCGCAGGGTGTACCTTCGGCTCCCATCGGATGTCGCCGCACGCGGACCGGCCACCGCGGGTGTTCGGATAGCGTGCGGCGCCACGGTGCATCGGTCGCTCGGAGGGGAGGCGGCCGATGTCATCGCGGCGGTTGTCCATCGCCGCGATTATCGAGTCGGAGCGACGATCTGGTCGATCTCGTGAATGGTCGGCATCGCGGCGGCCAAGGGCTTGTCACGGCCACCGGTGTCGCGCCGGGAACGACCATGACCAGTCCGGTGTCCACGTTCTCTTTGCCGCACACCAGCTTAGGCCCGGTATCCGCGAAATGACATGTCCCGCAACGATGCCTGGTCGCCCGAAAGGACCGGTCGGGATCAGGTGTGCGCGACGTGCTCCGCCCCGACCGCCTCGGCGATCGAGTGGTATCCGCCCGCGCGCAGTCGCTGCGCCAGCCCGTGGTGGATGTGGCGCATCCAGAACGGTCCGCCGTAGATGAACCCGGTGTAGCCCTGCAGCAGGGTGGCTCCGGCGAGGATACGCTCCCAGGCCTGGTCGGCGGTTTCGATACCGCCGACCGAGATCAGCACCAAGCGGTCGCCGACGCGGCGGTAGAGGCGGCGCAGGACTTCCAGGGAGCGCTCGGCGACGGGCGGACCGGACAGGCCGCCCGCACCCATGGCCGCCACCGCGGCGGGATCGGTGCGCAGGCCGTCGCGGCGGATGGTGGTGTTGGTGGCGACAATGCCCGCGAGACCGAGTTCGACGGCGAGATCGGCGACCGCGTCGACGTCCTCATCGGACAGATCGGGGGCGATCTTCACCAGTACCGGAACCTCGACGCTGTCGAGGACGGCCTGCAGCACCGGGCGCAGGGATTCAACGGCCTGCAGGTCACGCAGTCCGGGAGTATTGGGGGAGCTGACATTGACGACGACGAAGTCGGCGAGCGGCCCGAGCAGAGCGGCACTGACCGCGTAATCGGCTGCGGCGGCGGCGGGTTCGACGATCTTCGTCTTGCCGATATTCGCGCCGATCGGGACCCCGCCGCGGCGCGCGCGCAGATGTTCGGCCGCTGCGGCGGCGCCATGATTGTTGAAGCCCATCCGGTTGATCAGGCCGCGGTCGGCGGTCAGCCGGAACAGGCGCGGTGCGGGATTGCCGGGCTGGGCCTGTGCGGTAACGGTGCCGATCTCGGCGAAGCCGAATCCCAGTGGCGCCCAGGCGTCGACACCGTCGGCGTTCTTGTCGAATCCGGCGGCCAAGCCCAGCGGCGCGGGAAAGTCGATGCCGAATGCGTGGTTGCGCAGAATCGGATCATCGGTGGTGAGCACCTTGGTCATCGCCCAGCGCGACGGCCCGAACCGGGCGGCCAGCCGCATAGCCGTGAACGCCAGGTGGTGGATGCGTTCCGGCGGCAGCAAGAACATCAGGCGCAGCAGCAGTGAATACATAGCCTCACATTCCCGGTTCGGGCTGGGGTAGTAGTGCGGTTTTTCGCCTGCGCAGCAGCACTCGCCTGCTGCCGTCGGTATAGGCCCGCACGCGGGACAGTTCCCAACCGCCGAATTCGGCTTGGATGGCCAGCCGCATCGACGCCGTCACCCGGGTCACCTCCGGTGGCAGCCGCAGCGGCACATATTCGTAGTCGTCGCTGCTGGTTTCCCAGCTCGCCGGAAGCGCTGCGCGCGCGGCCCGATTCGGCTGGCGGCGGCCGCGGCGCCCCGCGTGGTCGCGCTGTGCTGCCTCCTCCGGGCCCGTCGCTGATTGTGGCGCCATCATTGCCCTTTCTTCCGCTGGTCCGCGCGGATCCGCTGCAGACCGTCTCCGGTCGCGGAACCGACGAACAGGTCACCGGTGCGCTGGTCGATGGTCACCGAATTCGGCTGTCGCACCGTCGGGAATCGGCCCACTTCTTTCGGTATACCCGTCGACAGGTCGAATCCGACGACTTCATTGCTCTGCGTGCACGTCACCCACACGGTGTCGGACCGCTGATCGTAGGCGAGCGCGTAAGGCGACGATCCTACCGGGAATCGCTGACGCAGTACGAGCGGTCCCGCGGTGTAGACCAGCAGTTCGTTACCGGCGGTGTCGGTGACGGTAATGCGACCGAACGGATCGGTGATCAGGTTGGTCGCGCCATCGCCTGCGCGCAGCGCCAGACCGAGGCGGTCTTTGCCGAGGTCGAGTTGGGTCAGCGAGGTCTGGCGGCGGTCCAGGACCGAGAGGTGATCGCCGGTCAGGGCCAGGGCATCGGCGGAGGCGAGGCCGGAGATGGTCTCGGCGACGGTACCGTCGGGCGCGAGTTCGCGCACCTTGCCGTCCGCGGTGCCGACGAACAATGCGCCGTCGTCGCGGTAGCGCACCGATCTGGCGTCCCCGTCGACGGGGATGTCGGTGGTGACGCCGGAGGTGATGTCGACACGCATGATGCGGTGGTCGGCGGGGACCAGTAGTTCACCCGGTTTACCCTGCGCCAAGCCGATGCCGCGGGCGGGCAGCAGCAGAGTGCGCACGCCGGTGTCGGAAGCGCCCTCGGCATCCTTGCGCGCGATCGTCGCGGGGTCGATGACGAACAGCGTGGTGCCCGCGTCACGGCTCGTATCGAGCGCAACCAACGTGCCGGTACCCGTCTCCGCGAGCAGCCCGCCGATCGGGTTCGCCAGCCGCAGAACGTCCCCGGTGGGTTGTGCGGTCCGCTCGGGTGCGACCGCCGCGGTGGCCGCGGGCCGGGTCTGTAGCTTGTCGCCATCGGAGTCGGAGGAACATCCGGCGATCAGCACCAGCACCGCCACGCTAGCGAGTGCTGAGGGGAGCCAACCACGAGGGCGCATCCAGCGAACTCCTTACATACGACGAACTATCCCGCTACATCACCATCTGACCATGATGGCGCACCTTCCCGGCCTACCGGGGTCGTCGCTGACGATGAATGTCGGTGATCGGGGTTACCGTTAACTTGAAACAGTGTCCAATTCAGGGAGATCCGGTTGAAAGCCGACCATCCATCGGGATTTGCCATCGATGACATAACCGTTGGTCCGTTTGCTCACGGATTCGGCACCACGGCCGATGGCAGGCCCTATGCCTTCCGCACGGTCCGGTCCACCGTCGTGTTGGAGATCTACCGAGCGGACCTGGACAGTGATGTGCCAGGGCCGGAGGATGTCGTCGCGATCGCGCAGGCGCGAGCCACCGATATCGATCTCGACGACGAACGCAGTGTGGTCGCGCTGGTGCGGGACATGATCCCGGATGCCGAACCGGTCGAGGCGGCCACGGATCGGGATGTGACAACCGTGCGCGCCCTACTGGGGCGGATCAGTGCCGTTATCGATGGTATGTAGATGCTGATGCCGTCCACACGATTCGCCCGTTCCGTGCTGACCGCGACCGCCCTGGTCGCTGTGGCCGCCGCGTGTAGCACAGGACCCGACGAGGCCTCGGTCGACGCCGCGCGCTCCTCGGCCATTGCCTCGCTATCGTCCTCGATCGCAACCTCGTCGAGCGCCGCGCACCGGCCGCTGCCGACGGCAGCCGAACTGGACACACAGATCAAACGCGCACTGGATCCGGCACTGCCCGACTCCGAACGCACCGACCTCATCGAAGACGGCGAGGCCTTCCGCAACGCCATCCCGGACATGTACCGGGCGCTGCAGGACAATCCGCGCGCCATCTACGGCGTCACCGACCCGGTTTTCGACAATCGTGACGGCACGCTGACCGCGACCATGCGGCTGGACAAGGACGGCACCGGCACCGCGGTGCGCACCACCGTCGTGCATTTCGTACTGCTCGATGGAAAGTGGAAGATCTCACGCACCGACCTGTGCGGCATTCTGCGCTCCGCCGATTACCGCACCCCGGCCTGTGGCTAGATGATCGAATCCGGGTCGCTGCGGTGGGGACGGTTCATCCACCGCCGTCGCTACCTCATGCTGGGCATCGCCATTGTCGCCGTGCTGTTCTCCGGCTGGTACGGCCGCGATCTGTCGGGCAGGCTCACCCAGGAGGGCTGGTTCGACGAGAGCAGTGAATCGGTCGCCGCGTCCAAGCTCGCCGACGCCACCTTCGGCCGCGATACCGACAGCGACATCATCCTGCTCTACACCGCGCCCGAGGGAATGACCGTCGACGACCCGACCGTGCGCAATGCGGTGACGACAGCGCTGAAGCAACTGCTCGCCCGCCACCCCGACCGGGTTCTGAAGGTCGACAGTTATTGGGACAGTCCCTTTGCCGCCCAGGCCGCCGACGCCTCGCACACCCATGCCTTCGCCAGCGTCGGACTGCGCGGGGAGGGTACCGCGACGGTCGAGAACTACACCGCGATCAAGGGGGAGCTGGGCGCCGGGCGCGCAGGCGGCGGGCCGGGCGGCACCACGGTGCAGTTGGCCGGGCTGCAGCCGATCGTCGAGGGCATCAATCAGGGCATGCAGGACGATATCCGCCGCGCCGAGATCATCGCGCTGCCGATCGTGGCGATCCTGCTGTATTTCGTCTTCGGCGGGGTGATCGGGGCGCTGCTGCCGGTGCTGATCGGTGGGATGACGGTGCTGGGCACCCAGGGCACCATCCGATTGCTCACCGATCACATCGCGGTGAACGTCTTCGCCAGTGCGGTGGTCACTTTGGTGAGCCTGGGGTTGGCGATCGACTACGGACTGTTCACCGTGACCCGGTTCCGGGAGGAGCTGGCGGCCGGGCACAGCGTGGAGGACGCGACGGCACGCACCGTCGCCACCGCCGGGCGCACCGTACTGTTCTCGGCCGCGATCATCGCGATCAGCTTGGCCGCATTGTTCATCTTCCCGAACGGGGTGCTGCGGTCGGTGCCCTATGGCGGCATCAGCTCGGTGCTGCTGGCCGCGCTGCTGTCGGTGACGGCACTGCCAGCGGTATTGAGCATTGTCGGGCGCCGGATCGATCTGTGGGGCTGGCATCGCTTCTCGCGCACCAGGACCGAGACGCAGATCGACGCCGGATTCTTCTCGCGGCTGGCGCAGCGGGCGATGCGGCGGCCGTGGGCGGTGGTGGTGCCGATCGTGCTCGGACTGCTCGCGTTGATCATCCCGATCCGCAATATCGAATTCGGTGGGATCAGCGAGCGGTATCTGTCCCAGGACAATCCGGCGCGGATCGCCCAGGAACGGTTCGACCAGCTGTTCCCGAGCTTCCGCACCGAACCGATAAAACTCGTCGTGGTGGGTGCGAATCCGCAGCAGCTCAGCGATATTCGCTACGAGGCGAGCCGAGTTCCCGGTCTGACGGGACGTTTCGAACCGGGTGCGCCGACCAAGGACGGGATCAATGTGCTCAATGCCGGTCTCGCCGAAAAACGAGACGCGGACACGGTGATCGACGCGCTGCGGGCGATTCCGGAACCGGCCGGGGTCGAGATCATGGTGGCCGGAGTGCCCGCGCTCGAGCGCGACAGCATCAATGGGCTGCTGGTGCGGCTGCCGCTGCTGGTCGCGATCCTGGTGGTGGCGGCATTGGGCATGCTGTATCTGGCGTTTCGTTCGATTGTGCTGGCGCTCAAGGCCGTTGTGATGAGCGCATTGAGCCTGGCCTCCACGCTCGGCGTGCTCACCTGGGTGTTCGTCGAGGGACATGGAGCCGGAATTTTCGACTTCACACCGGGGCCGCTGATGTTCGCGGTGCTGGCACTCATTGTGACGGTGGTGTTCGGGCTGTCCACCGACTACGAGGTATTCCTGCTGTCCCGGATGGCCGAGGCGCGCGCCGACGGTGCGTCGCCGCCAGCGGCCATCCGCTACGGCATCGCCCATACCGGTGCCGTGATCACCTCCGCGGCAGCGATTCTCATCGTGGTGACCGGTGCGTTCGGCTTCTCCGATCTGGTGTTGATGAAGTACATCGCCTACGGCATGATCGCGGCGCTGATCCTGGACGCGTCGGTGGTCCGCATGCTGTTGACACCCGCTGTGTTGAAGCTGATCTGGCGTTGAGTTCGGGTGCCCCGAGTGGGCGAGAGGATCGAGAATGACTGTGGTCAAGGGCGCGAATCTGGCCCTGATGTTTCTGCTGGAGCTGGGCGTGCTCGCCGGAGCGGCGATCTGGGGATTCACCCTGGACGCGAACCCGATCGTGCGCATTATCGCCGGAATCGGCGCACCCGCAGTGTTCATCGTGGTGTGGGCGCTGTTCGCGGCGGGCGGCGGCAAGAACGCGCGATTCCCTGTCACCGGCCGCTGGCGCGTGGCACTGGAGACCGCGTGGTTCGGCGGTGCCGCGGTGCTGATCGGACTCACATTCACGGCGCTGGCCGGGATCGCGTTCTTCGTGGTGTGGGCCGTGAACGGCGCGCTGCGGTTGCTGTGGCGGCAGGCCTGAGATCTTGTTGCCGACGGGTCAGCGGCGAACTGGGAGGACCAGCTGGGCACCCGTTATCGGGTGATCGAGGACCTCGACCGGGTGCTGGTAGACGCGGGTGAGCAGTTCGGTGGTGAGGACCTTGCGGGGTGGCCCGTCGGCGGCGATGCGGCCTGATTCCAGGACGGCGACGCGGTCGGCATAGGCGGCCGCGATGCCGAGGTCGTGCAGGACGACGACGACGGCGGCGCCCGCGGCCGCGCGGGCGGTGGCCAGCCTCAGCACCGCTTCCTGGTGGCCGAGGTCGAGGGCAGCGGTGGGTTCGTCCAGTAGCAGGGTTCCGGTGTCCTGGGCGAGCACGCGAGCCAGCGCGACGCGCGCGCGTTCGCCACCGGAGAGCGTCGGAAATGCCCGTGCAGCAAGGTGTTCCACATCGGCGGCGGTCATGGCGGCGGCGATCCGCTGATCATCGAGCTCGCGCCGCTCGGTGCGCACCCACGGCGCCCGGCCCATCGCCACCACCTCGCGGACGGTGAACGGAAACCCGACGGTATGACTCTGCGGCAGCACCGCCCGACGGCGCGCCATATCCAGATGCGACCAGTGCGCCAGCGCCCGCCCGTCGAGTTCGATCGAGCCCTCAACCGGTTCGAGCTCACCGGCGAGCGCCGCCAACAGCGTCGACTTTCCAGCACCGTTCGGACCGACCAGCGCCACGATTTCACCCGCGACCACCTCGAAGTCGACCGCCTCGAGCACCCGCCGCGCATGCGCCCCCGAAGCCCCCCGCCGGTCCACACTCACCCCCCGCGCGCGCAACGTCACCGCACCCCGCTCCGGCGCCACCGGCAGCTCATGCGTCCGCACGAATACCGAACTCAACCCCTCCAACACACCACTCACCGCTCCACCTCCCCGCTCTCGCGCTCGGGCAGGCACCCGCGGCGCTCCGTCCGGCCAGCACGTTCGGTGCATCCTGTCGTGTGCCCTCGACCAGCTGATCGGGTCATGCCCAACCTCCGGCGCGGGCGCGGGTGCGACGGAGGAGCCAGAAGAAGAACGGGCCGCCGATGAGGGAGGTGAGCATGCCGAGGGGGAGGTCGGCGTTGTGGACCAGGGAGCGGGCGGCGACGTCGGCGGCGAGCAGGACGACAGCGCCGACAATGGCGCTCAATGGGATCAGCACGCGGTGGGCGGGGCCGACGAGCATCCGGACCACATGCGGCACGATCAGGCCGACGAACAGCACGATGCCGGTGAACGCCACACCCGCCGTGGCGAGCACGGCCACCACCACAATGACATTGCGCCGCAGCCGTTCCACATCGACACCCAGGTGGCGGGCCGCGGATTCACCGAGGGCGAGCAGGTCGAGGCGGGGCGCGATGAGGACCGCGGCGAAAATTCCGATCGCGGTGAGCGGGGCGACGACGCGCACCGCCTCCCAGGTGGCGCCATTGAGACTGCCCAACTGCCAGAACACGATCTGGTCCCGGGCAGCGGGGGAGGCGACGAACAGCAGAAACGCGATCAACCCACCTGCGAAGGCATTGATCGCGACACCGGTGAGCACGAGCGTGACCACCTCGGTGCGCCCATTCGAACGCGACAGCAGATATACCAGCAGCGTTGTCAGCAACCCCGCCACGAATGCGGCCGTCGCCACCGACCATGCCGCCACGAACGTGCCGCCCACCACGATCACCGTGCCCGCACCTACCGCGGCCCCGGCCGAAACCCCGATCACACCCGGTTCGGCGAGCGGATTGGCGAACACCCCCTGCAGCAATGCACCCGCTGTCGCCAAGGCCGCCCCGACCAGCATCGCCAGCACCACCCGCGGGAACCGCACCTGCCACAGCGTCACCTCACCCGACGGATGCGCGGGCATCGGCCCCCAATTCAGCCCGATCCGATGCAGCACACTGCCCGCCACCTCGGCAGGCGTCGTCGGCACCTGCCCGATCGCCGCCGACGCCAAAGCCAGCAACACCAGCGCGGCCACCGCCACGGCGAACACCACCGTCGTGCGCGACCGCCCGCGCGACTTCGGCGCGACCGGCCGCGGACGGTGCGGCATTGCCGAATCGGCCGCCGTTGTCCCCGTAGCCTTTTCGTTCACATCAGTACCTCGCCGACGCGACCGCTGATCCGAGCTGCGGGTTGAGCGCACGATGCGCGCACAAACTCCATGACACCGCTTCGACTTTCCGGCGCGTCGGGCTCACTGATCGACGAATCCTGCCAGCGTTTCTGCCCGCGCCGCTGCGAGGGGTCCAACGCGGCGATCACCCCGGCGGTCATTGCCCGACCTCGCGCACCATCAGTCGCCCGGGTGCGAGCCGATCGCCGCAGTCCCGCACGCGATGTCGTGGCGCGTCGTTCATGCGGGCTTGGTGCCGTACACGGCCTCGCTGAGGGCGGCGATCACTCGGCCGGTATTGGGGCCGAAGCTCAGGACCACCGCGTCGGACATGTCGACGATGCGCTTGTTGCGACCGCCCGGGGTCTGCGCGATGCCGGGCACCTTCTCCAGTCCGTCCACGCCGCCGACCGACTTCAGCCCATCCGACATCACCAGCAGCACATCCGGTGCGGCCGCGATCATGCCCTCACTGGTGATCGCGACGAACGGCTCGGTCAACCCGGCCGCGGTGCCCGCGTCGCGCGCGCCCAGAGCGGTGATGAGGGCGTCCGCGCCGGACCCGGGTCCGGCGAGCATGGTGATGGCGGTGCTGCGCAGATAGAGGAAGGCGATGGTGAGGGGCTTATCGAGTTTGGGCACCGCGGCACTGGCGGCGACAATTTCGTCGTGGGTGCGCTGAGCCAGGGCCTGCCCGCGATCGGGAATGCCGAGCGCGGCGGCGACCGCCTCGATCTGCGGCACTACCCCGTCCATGGTGCGCTGCGGATCGAAGTAGACGACGGTGACCCCGGCGGCGCGCAACTGTTCACGCACTTGCGCCGCGGCGCTGGTGCTGTCGGTCAGGAAGACCGAAGGACGCAGCGCCAGAATCGATTCCACATTCAGCGACCCGCTGCCGCCGGTCACGTTCGGCACATTCGCGACCGCGGGGAACGCGGCCGCGGTGCTGCGCCCGACGAGTTTGGCGCCCATACCCAACGCCCAAACCGTTTGGGCGAGGGTGCCGTAGCGGTCGGCGGCAATAATGCGGCTGGCATCGGACACCGTTACCTCGGCCCCGTCGAAGGAGCGAACGGTCACCGGCAGCGTGGGGGTGGGTTCGGGCCCGATCGGCACCGGATCCAGATTCTCCAGTTTCGCGGTGACCGGCCCGCGCCCACCCGCGGTCGTGGCGTCGCTGCCGGTACCGCAGGCAGCCGAACCGAGCAGCAGGGCCAGCGCCAGCGCGGCCAGGAGGCAACGAGCCCCGCCGGATCGGACTCGGTCGAGATACCTCATGCAGGCAAGGCTAGCCTCCGTCATTCTGTCCGTGCACTCACGTCGTCGAGCGCCGCCGCGATGGCGCGCGGGAGTTCCAGTGTCTCGGCCGCCAGCACCCCGGTGAGCTGCCCGATATCGCGGGCCCCGACGATCATGCTCGCGATGCCGGGACGATCCCGGATCCAGGCCAGCGCGACGGCCAGCGGTGAGGTGGCCAACCCATCGGCGGCGGTCACCAAGGCATCAACGACCCGGGTGGCGCGATCGTCGAGCCGATGCCGGATCTCGGCGGCGGTCGCCTCGTCCGCACCACGCGAATCGGCGGGCACCCCGTCGCGATATTTGCCGGTGAGAATTCCCCCGGCCAGCGGCGCGGTGGCGATCAGCCCCACCCCGTGATGCCGGGTGGCCGGCATGAAATCGGTTTCGGTATCACGGGCCAGCAACGAGTACGGGGTCTGTGCGACCGTGACCGGCGCCACAGCGGCGAGGCTGGCGACCTGCCAGGCATTGAAACCACGCACCCCGGCGTAGCGAACCTTCCCGGAGCGGACCGCGAATTCGAGGGTGGCGGCGACCTCATCGAGCGGAGTCGCCGGATCCCAGGCCGCGACATGCCAGATATCGAGATAGTCGGTGCCCAATTCGAGCAGCGTGCGATCGAGCTGACGCAGCAGCGCGCGGCGCGAGGTGTCCACGGCCGCGCGTACGGGTTCCGGCGTGGGCACGGTCGGTCCCACCGGTGCCGGCGTGATCCGCGGTGCGACTCCCGCGCAGCCGCTGAGCACCAGATCGTCGCGCGAGACCAGATCGCCGAGCAGTTCGGCCAGGATCCGTTGTGCCGCACCGCCCGCGTAGGCGGGGGAGGTGTCGACCAGGGTGCCGCCTGCCTCGGCGAATGCCACCAACTGCCCCGCCGCGTCGTCGGTGTCGGTATGCCTGCCCCAGGTGTGGGTTGCCAGTCCGATCCGGGACACCCGTAGGCCGCTGCGGCCGACCGTCCGCTGTTCCATCACCGTGTCCGCGCATTCGTCACGGCGCCAAGCCTAGAGTGTGGATACGCAACTCGACGCCCACCAGCACAGTGGGTCGCACCGGCGCGCTGTCGAGTCGGCGGCCGCGACAGCGAATTCGGTCCTGGCGGACCCAGTTCGAGCGGGAAATCCGCACCCCATCGGTGCGGACCCGCATGCGGCGGAACAGCCGGGCACGCCGTCGCAACATCGACACTGTACTGTCGCTGCGTGATTGCGGCGATGGTCACAGTGCGGTGCTCGGCCGCCGGACCAATTGCCCAGTAGGAAAAGGTTTTTCGGGCGGAAGTGGAGGCGGATTCGTGGTCGGCGAGTCGATGACCTGGGTACAGGCCTTGGTACTCGGACTGGTGCAGGGGCTCACCGAGTTTCTGCCGATCTCCTCCTCGGCGCATCTGCGCATCGTGTCGGGAGTGTTCTTCGGCGATGACGCGGGCGCCTCGTTCACCGCGGTGACCCAGCTGGGCACCGAGGCCGCGGTGCTGGTGTATTTCGCCAAGGACATCTGGCGGATCATCGTCGCGTGGTTCGCCGGCCTGCGTGACAGGCTGACCAGCCGCAGTCGGCAGGACCTGCCGCTGCACGACCAGCCGACCACGAAACTGCCGGTCATCACCGCCGACTACAAGCGCGTCCTCGACGAACAGGCCCAGCGCGAACTCGATTACCGCATCGGCTGGTATGTGATCATCGCGACCATTCCGATCGGCGTGCTGGGCTTCCTGCTCAAAGATCAGATCCGCACCGGCGCGCGCAATCTGTGGCTGATTTCGTTCATGCTGGTCGCCTTCGCGCTGGTCATCGCCGCCGGTGAGTACTACGGACGCAAGATCCGCCCGATCGAGCAGCTGACCACCCGCGACGGGCTGATCATGGGCTTCGCCCAATGTCTTGCGCTGATCCCGGGCGTATCACGATCCGGCGCGACCGCGACGGCGGGTCTGTTCCTCGGACTGGAGCGCGAAGCCGCGGTGCGATTCTCGTTCCTACTGGCCATTCCCGCGGTGACCGCATCGGGATTGTTCAGCCTGCCCGATGCGTTCGAACCGGCGGGTGAGGGTCTCAATGCCAGCGGCCCGCAGCTGCTGGTCGCGACGATTCTCGCGTTCGCCGTCGGCTATGCCTCGGTCGCGTGGCTGTTGAAGTTCGTCGGCAAACATTCGCTGGACTGGTTCGTCGGCTACCGCATCGTGCTCGGCCTGACCGTCATGGGTCTGCTCGCGAGCGGAGTGGTGTCGGCGACATGATCGTTAGGCTGGTGCTATGACGGTGATCCTGCTGCGGCACGGTGTCTCGACCTCGAACACCGCCCGCACCCTGGCCGGGCGCAGTGCAGGTGTCGATTTGACCGAACTCGGCAACACCCAGGCCAGCGCCGTCGCCGATCGACTCGCCGTGCTGCCGATCGAGCACATCGTGCACTCACCGCTGCTGCGCTGTCAGCGAACGGTCGCGCCGCTGGCGGAAAAGCTGGGTCTGGAACCGGAGTACGACGATCGGCTGATCGAGGTCGACTACGGCGACTGGACCGGCAAGGCGATCGCGGATCTGGTCACCGAACCACTGTGGAAGGTGGTGCAGCGACACGCCTCCGGCGCGGTCTTCCCGAGCGGGGAGGGCTTGGCGCAGGTGCAAGTGCGCGCCGTCGCCGCGGTCCGCGAGCACGATCGCAGATTCGCCGAGAAGGCCGGTCACGATGTGCTCTGGGTGGCGTGCACCCACGGTGACGTGATCAAATCCGTACTCGCCGACGCACTCGGCATCCATCTCGACGGTTTCCAGCGCATCGTGGTCGAGCCCGCCTCGATCAGTATCGTGCGCTACACGCCGACCGCGCCGTATGTGGTGCGGCTCAACGATACGGGCACGGATCTGTCGGGCTTGGCGGCAACCAAACCGCAACGGCCCGCATCGGATTCCCGGACGCCGCCGGACGCCGAACCGGTCGATACCTCGGGCCCGGTTCCCGGTGGCGAGCTGGGTGGTACCCCGAGTGCGGATAATGGGAATGCGGAGCTTTGAAATTCCTTGTAAACGAGTAGGTGGCGTGTTGCGGAGTCCAGCGCCGCGGGTAGTCGATCAGGGTCACGTATCAGGAGGTGCAGATGTCTCGCGCAATCCATGTATTTCGCACCCCCGATCGTTTTGTCGCCGGGACCGTCGGTGAGCCGGGCGATCGCTCGTTCTATTTGCAGGCCGTGCAGGAACCACGGGTGGTCAGCGTGCTGCTGGAGAAGCAGCAGGTAAAGGTGCTCGCCGACCGCATGGGGCTGCTACTGGACGAGGTCGCGCGTCGATTCGGCGCCGAAGTACCGCCGCAGGCCGAGGACATCTCCGACAGCGACCCGCTGGTGACTCCGATCGACGCCGAATTCCGGGTCGGCACCATGGGCCTGGGCTGGGATGCGGACGCGGGTGCGGTGGTCGTGGAACTGCTGGCGATCACCGAGACCGAGGTCGACGAATCGGTGGTACTCGACGACACCGAGGAAGGTCCGGATGCGGTGCGGGTATTCCTGACCCCGATCCAGGCGCGGGAGTTCGCGTTGCGCTCGACGCGGGTGATCGCGGCGGGGCGGCCGCCGTGTCCGCTGTGCGGGGAGCCGCTGTCGGCGCGTGGGCATATGTGTGTGCGAACCAACGGATACAAGCGCGGGGATATTTTCGGCGCGGCCGAGCTAGAGGAGTAGTCCGTGGCCGAGCCTCGATGGCACACCGCGGAATTGTCGGTGATCGGGCGGGTGACGACCGCGAGCAACGTCACGCTGGTCTGCGATGCGGACGGTTCCGATGGCGTGCCTGTTCGCGTGGTCTACAAGCCGGTGCGCGGTGAGCGGCCGCTGTGGGATTTCCCGGACGGCACCCTCGCCGGGCGTGAGGTCGCCTCGTATCGGGTGTCGGATGCACTCGGCTGGGGTGTCATTCCGGAGACGATCCTGCGCGATGGTCCGTATGGGCCCGGCATGGTGCAGCGGTGGGTGGAGTCGGTGGACAACCACACCGACCAGGGCAACCGGCTCGATCTGGTCGATCTGGTGCCGTTGGGCGCGGTTCCGGATGGATTCTGCGAGGTGCTGCGCGCCCAGGACCCGGCGGGCAACGAGGTCTCGCTGATCCATGCCGACGACCCTCGCCTGCAGCGAATGGCGGTGCTCGACGTGCTGCTCAACAATGCCGACCGCAAGGGCGGGCATGCCCTGGAAGGTGTCGACGGTCAGGTCTACGGCGTCGACCACGGCATCTGCCTGCACAGCGAGCACAAACTGCGCACGGTGCTATGGGGTTGGGCGGGCAAACCCATCTGCGATGGACTGATGGCCGATATCGCCGCCTTCGCCAAGGCCCTCCCCGGCGCGGTCGCCGATGATCTCGCGTCGCATCTCACCGATGCCGAGATCGAAGCACTCGCCGACCGCACGCGCGAACTGCTGGACAACCCGGTAATGCCATTGCCGCGAACGTCGCGACCGATTCCGTGGCCTGCGTTCTGAACTGGGCTCGGGACTACCGCCGTCGACCGCTTGCGATATGCAGTAGGTGCCGCATTTCATCGACTGCATCGGTGCACGAACTGTCCAATGTGACAACGGTTTCCGCATCGACCGAGAAGAGTCCACCCAACTCGGGATAGTTCACCCCCTCGGCAGCAACGGATCCCGACACCCCCACCTTCGTCTCGAAACGCGCATGATCACCTGGTCAACCCCTGGCGGAGGACCGCCGGACCGCGCATGGCAAGTTCCGAGCGAGCGAGGCGCTGCCGATGCAGTGGATGCCAGCGCCGACGGCCGCGCGGTGGTCCTGGATCCGGGACACGCTCGACCAGGCGCCCGGCGATGGTCACCGCGATTCGCGCCCAGCGCGCTGCGCCCGTCGTGGTCGCGGAACTGGGCTGATATCGATCGTGCAGCCGCCTAGTGTGCGGGCCACGGAACCCCTTGCGGCTGCTGGCGTGAGGTGGGTTCGCTCAAAGGGCGAAAGTGAGGCGAGGGCGCGCTTGGAGCATCGGGCGCTGACTCGCGCGGCCCCGCAACACTCGTACACACGGCCGGGCAATACTCCTCTACACGAGGCATAGCAGGCACCGCGGCACTCGGCCAGGCAGGCACTCCAGCACGCAGCCAGGCGAGCACTGGAGTGCGCGGCCTGGTGCGTTGGGCATTCCGCAGGTTGGTGGACTCGGCAGAGCCGAGGGGCTTGCGGTGTCAGCTCAGCAGTGGGCGGACCTCGGTGCCGACGAAGTGGACGAAGTCGATCAGGTTCGGGTCGTCGTCGGTGGGTTCGAGGACAACGGTGTCGGCGCCCGCATCGGCGTAGTGGCGGATGGTGTTCGCAATGGTTTGTGCATCGCCCGCGATGCCTGCCTCGGCCGGGTGGTCACCGCTGTTGCGTTGCTGGGCGGCGGTGAGGCGCTCGGATGCATCCGGGCCGGTGGCGGTGAGCAGGTTGACGATCAACCGGTGTGTTCCGGTGCGTCCGGCTTTCGAGCGGCCTTCTTCGATGAGCGCGCGGGCGGCGCGGACGCCGTCGGGGGTGGTCCGTGCGGTGAGGATGGTGGCGTCGGCGAGTTCGCCGGACAGCCGCAGTGTCTGCGGGCCGGTCGCGGCGGCGGCGATCGCTGGGGGTGTGGTCGGCGGCCAATCCAGGGCGACATTGTCGAGCTGCACGTAGCGGCCCGCAGTGCTGACCTTCTCGCCGTTCAGCAGGCCGCGCAGCGCGCCCAACTGTTCGCGCAACAGCGTCATCGGCGACTCGACGCGAGCACCGACCTGCCCCATCCAGTCCTGCACCCCGTGTCCGAATCCCGGAACCACCCGCCCCGGATGCAGTCGCAGCAGCGCCGCCACTTCCATCGCGGCAAGTGCCACATTCCGCAGCGGCACCGGCATTACCCCGATGCCGACCCGCACCCGTTCGGTTCGCGCCAATACCGTTGCGGCACTGGCGATCCCGCCGCCCCAGAAGCAGTCCTCCCACAGCCACAACTCTTCCAGCCCGCTGTCCTGCGCCGCGGCCGCCACCGCGACCAAACGTTCGGGAGAGATCTGAGGCAACGACACCGCACCGAGAACAGTCATCCGTCCAACCTAGCGTGATCCCATTCGGCCCCGGCGGGATTCGGCTCCGTCCGTGGGCCGCGGAGCCCGTCGAAACTTCGCTGGGCCAGTGCTGCTGATGGCAGTCCGCGTGGCTGCGGGGACCGAGTTCGATACGTCTCGAGCGGGGATCGCGCGCGGCGGAGCAATCGAGAATGGGCCACAGAACCTGGCAGACGTGGACCTGGTACTGCCCGCGGACGCCGTACAACACCTCGAATCCGCTGTCCGGTCCGCCGCGTGGATTCCCGATCGACCGCATCATTGAATGCGGCGTTCTACCGTTCGTCTACGGTGTAGCCGCAAGAAAGCTGACCCGGCCGCATCGGAGTGACCTGCGTCACTCGCAGCAATTCGATCCGCGAGCGCGGAAATATTGACTTCCGATTTTCACTACGTCGGGGCAGGTCAGATCCGGGGTGTTCGCCGCCGACGGTACCGCTCGGGGCAGGGCGCGGCGCAATGGCCGCCACCACACCTTTACTCTCGAATCATGCAGTCCTGGTCCGATACCGCCCTACCGACAATTCCCGGAGCAGGGCCTCCATTGCGGTTGTACGACACCGCCGACCGCCAGGTTCGCCCGGTGACCCCGGGCGCCACGGCCACCATGTACGTCTGCGGGATCACCCCCTATGACGCCACCCATCTCGGGCACGCCGCCACCTACCTGACCTTCGATCTGGTCAACCGGCTCTGGCGCGACGCGGGCCACGATGTGCACTACGTGCAGAACGTGACCGATGTCGACGACCCGCTGTTCGAGCGCGCGGCCCGCGACGGTATGGACTGGCGTGATCTGGGTACCCGCGAGATCGATCTGTTCCGCGAGGATATGTCCGCGTTGCGGATCGTGCCGCCGCGCGACTACATCGGCGCGATCGAATCCGTCGACGAGGTCGTCGAATTCGTAGAGAAGCTGCTGGCCTCGGGTGCGGCGTACACGGTCGACGATGCCGAGTTCCCCGATATCTACTTCCGCGCCGACGCCACCGAACAATTCGGCTACGAATCCGGCTACGACCGGGCGACCATGGATCGCCTGTTCGCCGAGCGCGGCGGCGACCCGGATCGTCCCGGCAAACGCGACACCATCGATGCGCTGCTGTGGCGCGCCGCCCGTCCCGACGAGCCGTCCTGGCCCGCCCCATTCGGTGCGGGCCGCCCCGGTTGGCATATCGAGTGTGCGGCGATCGCGCTCAACCGCCTCGGCCCGGAATTCGATATCCAGGGCGGCGGCAGCGATCTGATCTACCCGCACCACGAGTACTCGGCCGCGCACGCCGAGGCGCTCATCGCGGGCCGCCGCTTCGCCCGCCACTATGTGCACGCCGGTCTGATCGGCCTGGACGGCGAGAAGATGTCGAAGTCCAGGGGCAATCTGGTGCTGGTCTCCAAGCTGCGCCGCGCCGGAGTCGACCCGGCCGCCATCCGCCTCGGCCTGCTGGCCGGTCACTACCGCCAGGACCGCATGTGGACCGACACCGTCCTCGCCG
Organism: Nocardia sp. NPDC004278; assembly: GCF_053602975.1. Taxonomy (NCBI): domain Bacteria; kingdom Bacillati; phylum Actinomycetota; class Actinomycetes; order Mycobacteriales; family Nocardiaceae; genus Nocardia; species Nocardia sp. NPDC004278. The sequence goes on along the minus strand of NZ_JBSGEQ010000001.1, from coordinate 497,140 downwards.
AGGCCACCGGCCGCCTGGACCTGTGGCGCCGCGCCACCGCACTCGCCTCCGGCCCCGCCGCAGTGGACACCATCGCCCGTCTGCGCCAACATCTCGCCGACGACCTCGACACCCCGAAAGCCCTTGCCGCCCTGGACAACTGGGCCACTCAGGCGCTGGACTACGGCGGCCGGGACAGCGCGGCCCCAGCTCTCGTCGCCACCGCCGTGGACGGTCTACTCGGCGTGCGGCTATAGCTCACAGCTGGCCCCACCGGGTCACTGCGGCAGACAGCACCGCAAGGGCCTCGACCGCAGTCGATGCGCAGCCATCCGTGCCGCACCGACTGCGGTCCCCAGGTCACCGCCTCGACCGCCACATCACGACAGCAAAACCATAGGCAGCGCCGCCGAAATCCGCGACGGGCAGATGACCCCGGCGCTGCCATGCGCCGCCCAGCTCGGCAACCTGGGCCTGCGCTTGGTCACCGAGGTTCAAACCAGCTCGACCGCAGGTGCGGTGGGAAGGCGGGTGTGCCGTGGCGGGTTGATCGGGCGGATTCGGGTGGGATCGCTGGGGGGTGGCAGATGGGTTGTTCGGCGGGGCGATCCGTGGTGTTGTACACGGGTGTGCGGTATTCATCCTCGCGGATTGATGGGTTGGCGGAACCGGATCGGTGCGGTGATCGAGGCGGGGGGTGTGCTCGCGGCGGGGCGGTTGGCAGGCTCGGGCGGGCAGGGGGATGCGCGGACTGTTGCGGCACGCACTCGGTTTTTCGGGGCGGATGTGGTGGATCCGGATACCGGTGCGGTGCGTGCGGATCGGGTGGTGCTGTCCTGGGTGGGGTGCACGACCTATGCGTTCGCCCTGGCCGGTTCGGTGTTTCTGTTGGATGCGTGGGTGCCGCGGTTGACGAGTACCGGCTATGTGCCCGCGACCGCGCAGGATCTAGCGGATCTGGCGCCAGAGGCGATCTTCATCGGGCACGGGCATTTCGATCACGCCGGTGATGCGGGGCGGATCGCGCAGGCCTGCGGAGCTGTCGTGTACGGAACCGCCGAGCATGGCGCGAATATCCGTGCGCAAGTGGCGGATCCGACGTTCGAAACGGTCGCGCTCGGGGACGCGAGTTCGCGGCCGGGAGAGCGGCACGACTTCACCGTCGGCCCGGTCGAGGTGACCGCGGTCCGCCACGTGCACTCCGCACCGACCGCACCCGAGCGGCCGGGCGGATCCGCGCCGTTCTTCCCGAGGCCTGAACTGCACGCGCTCGTGCATCATCCACCCACGTTGGCGGGTGTGCTGCAGAGCGCGCCGCGCCTCAAGGATCCGGAGGGCGGCAGCCTGCTCTATCAATTCCGCGTACCCGGATTCTCCTTGCTCTGGCACGACTCCTCGGGTCCGCTCACCGAAAGAGCCGCGCAGGTCTTCGACGTCTTCGCTGAGCTACCGTCCACCAACGTGCAGATCGGCGCAGTCCAGGGCTTCAACCAGATCGTGAACGGCCTGCGCGACCCCCGCCGCTACATCGAGGCGATCCGCCCCGAACTGTTCGTGCCCAGCCACCACGACAATTGGCTGCCCGGTCTGACCGCCTCAGCCGCCACCTACGATGCACCCCTGCGCGGCGAACTGGCCCGCATCGCCGCCGACCGCCGCCCGCAGCTGCGCCCCATGCACGACCCCTTCGACTACCTCAGCCCCCACCGCCTGACCTTTCCACTGTAAATCGCGTCAGTGAGCCGGTCTGGGCGGCAGACGCGCGGCCATCGTGGCGAGGTTGTCAGCGAAAGTGAGGACGAATTCGGCACAGAGGTCGATGAGTTCGTCGCGGCTGATGTCGATGCCGCCATCGAGCCAGACCAGCACCAGTTCGGCGGCGCCACCGGTGATCATCAGCGAGACCGCGCGCACCAGGATGTCGCTGCCCGGCGGCGGGTCCAGCAGGGCGCGTTCCTGATCGGCGACGACATCGGCGATGGTGCGCATGGCGGCGGCGCGGCGGCGCATCAGGGTTTCACTGCCGTGTGCCTCGGCGAAGGCGACCCGGGCTCGGCGCGGGTCATCGATGACGGAGGTGAGGATGGCGGTGACCGCGGCTCGCGTTTTGGCCGCAATGCCGTCGGGTGCCGCGGCCAGGGCGTCCAGAGAACTGCGGATAGCGGTGTCGATGATCTCGTCGTGCACCGCCGCGGCCAGGGCATCGAGGTCGGAGAAGCTCTCGTAGAAGAAGCGCGGGCCCACCTTGGCCTGTTCGCAGACTCCGCGCACCGTGGTGGTCGCCCAGCCCTGGGTGCCGATGATGTCGAGTGCGGCGTCCATGAGGCGACGCCGGCGTTCCTCGCGCCGCTGTTCGGCGGAGGTACCACGATAGATCCCGGTCGCTGCCCGTGTCACAGGGTCAGTATGCCGCAGCACAATCAGGAAACAAGCGTTTACGGAAACTATCGATTCCGGTATGGTCTGGGTCACAGAAGTTCGCAAAGGCGCGAGAGGATCACGACCATGGCGACCATTGCCCTTCGGGCAAAGTACGCGGCGGCCGCACTGGCCGAGCGCTATCCCACTCGGACCCGAACCCTCGCCGAACCGCCCGCGGGCAGCGAATTACGGCCGGTGCTCGGTGATTACGGATTGCCGGTGATCGGGCACGCGCTCCCGGCCATGACCGACAATCTCGACTTCGCCCGGCGCCGCTTCGAAAAGTACGGTCCGGTCCAGTGGTCCGGCATGCTCGGGCGCCGCGTCGTCATGGTGGTGAGCCCGGAGGCGATCGAGGAAGTCCTCTCCGACCGCGACAAGGTGTACTCCGCGCGGCGCGGCTACGACTTCTTCATCGGACCGTTCTTCCACGGCGGGATCCTGTTGCGCGACTTCGACGAGCACCGCTACCACCGGCGCATCCTGCAGCAGGCCTTCACCCGGCAGCGGCTGGTCGGCTATCTCGACATCACCACTCCCGCGATCGCCCGCGGCATGCGTGACTGGTTGCCCGGCAATGACTTTCAGTTGTTCCCCGCGACCAAGGACCTGCTGCTGCGGATGGCGTCGGAGGTGTTCATGGGCGCACGCCTCGGCCCCGAGGCCGCCCGGCTCGAGCGGGCGTTCATCGATGCGGTGCGCGGTGGACAGGCGCTGGTGCGCACCAATCTGCCCGGGGGTCTGTGGGCGAAGGGATTGCGCGGGCGCAAGGTGCTCGAGGACTACTGTCGCGCGGAAATGCCCGCAAGACGTGCGGGCAGCGGCGATGACCTGTTCAGTGTGCTGTGCCATACCGCGAGCGATGAGGGCCATACCTTCACCGATCAGGACATCGTCGACCATTTGATCTTCGTATTGATGGCCGCGCACGACACCAGCACCATCGCGCTGTCGATGATGGGCTATCAGCTGGGCCTGCACCCCGAATGGCAGGACCGGCTGCGCGCGGAATCACAAGCGCTGGGCAAGGATTCGCTGGACTACGACGATCTCGACCGGCTACCCGCCCTGGATCTGGTGTTCAAGGAGATCCTGCGAATGCACTCCCCGGTCGGCCAGCAGATCCGGGAGACGGTGCGCGACACCGCACTTCAGGGCCATTTCGTCCCTGCCGGCACCATAGTCGTCATCGGCTCGCACTCCGCGATGCGCATCGACCGCTGGTGGCACGACCCGGATGTCTTCGATCCGGAACGTTTCACCGCCCAGCGCCACGAGGACAAATCGCACCGCTATGTCTGGGCACCCTTCGGCGGCGGCGCACACAAGTGCATCGGCCTGTACTTCGGCGGGATGACCGTCAAGGCGATCATGCACCGCATGCTCCTGCACTACCAATGGTCGGTACCCACCGACTACGTCCCCCCAATGGGCTGGGCAACCGGCCCCACCCCCCTCGACGGCCTGCCCATCCACCTGCAAACCACCCGCGTCGAATCCCGGCGCCCCGCATGAAAATCACCGCCGACCGCTCCCGCTGCCAAGGCCACGGCATGTGCGAAGCCCTACTACCGAACGTCTTCCAGATCGACAAATCCGGCAAAGTCCAAATCCTGGTCGACCAGATCCCCACCCCCGACCACCCCGACGCCGAACTAGCAATCGAATCCTGCCCCGTCCAAGCCCTCCACCACCCACCCCACTGACCCGCCAGAATCCGCCGCCCCAGGCATATGCAGCGGGTGAGAATGCGCTGATGCAGGGGTGCTCTCGGCGTTTGCCTGCGCCAGCGCATGGTGATCGTATGTCCGGCTTGGGGGTTAGGGGACGGGGGTGTGGACTGTGGTGGGTGGGGTTGGGGTGTAGAGGGTTTCGATTTCGGGGGCGTATTTGGTCGCGATCGGTTTGCGGCGCAGTTTCATGGTGAGGGTGATTTCGTCGCCGCCGGGTTCCCAGAATGTGGGGAGGATGGTGAAGCGTTTGATCTGTTCTACTCGGGATAGTTTCGCGTTGCCTGCCGCGACACCTTGGGCGATGTCGGCGATGACGCCGGGGTCGGTGGCGAGTGCGGCGGCGGAGGGGTCGGGGAGACCGTGTTGGGCCGCATAGGGTGTTGCGGATTCGGCGTCCAGCACGATCAGGGCGGTGTTGTAGGGGCGCGCGTCGCCGATGGTGACGATCGAACCCACGAGCGGGGTGGCGGCCTTGATGGTGTTCTCGATATTGGCGGGGGACATATTCTTTCCGGCCGCGTTGATGATGAGTTCCTTCTTGCGGTCGACGATCCGCAGGTAGCCGTCGGCGTCGCGGGTGAGGATATCGCCGGTGTGCAGCCAACCGTCGGCGTCGACGGCTTCGGCGGTCTTACCCGGTTCCTTGCGGTAGCACTTCATCACCAGCGGTCCGCGGACCAGGAATTCGCCGTCCTCGGCGATTTTGGCTTCCGAGCCGGGCAGCATCCGTCCGACGGTGCCCAGGCGTGCCTCGGCGGGCGGGCTGGCGCTTGCCACGCAGGTCAGTTCGGACATGCCCCAGATCTCGCTGATCGGGATGCCGAGGCCGCAGAAGAAGCCGAGAGTTTCCGGCGGGATCGGCGCGGCGCCCGACATCGCCCACTTCACTTGGTCCAGGCCGAGTCCGGTGCGCAGCTTCGACAGCACCAGCTCGTCCGCCTCGGCCCATTCGGCGGCCAGTTCCGCATCGACGGTGCGCCCGTCGAGCAGCACGGCGGCCTTGCGCGCGGCCACGCCGAGCGCCCATTGCAGTGCGGCCCTGGTGGTCTCGTCGGGTTCATTGGCGACCGAGAATTCGACCGCCGCCTTGAACTTCTCCCACACTCGCGGCACCGCACCCCAGATCGTGGGCCGGGCGTCCACCAGTGCCGCAGGCAACTGGGTTCGGTCCGGCACCACGGTGATCTGGGTGCCGTAGTACTCCTGCAGATATAGCCCGGTGAACCGGTCGGCCATATGCGCGGTCGGCAGGTAGGAGGTTTGCCGGTCGCCGAATTCGACGGGAAGCACCGCGTTGAACGCATGCGCCTCGGCGGTCAGATTGGCGTGGGTGATCTCGACGCCCTTCGGATTCCCGGTGGTACCTGAGGTGTAGACCAGCGTCGCGATATCGTGGGGGCGCACCGCCCGCCAGGTCGCCTCGAAGTCGAAATCATGGCGGCCCTTGGCCTTCAGTTCGGCGAGGCTGATCGTTCCGGCCTGCTCGGCATCCATGCAGACGATGGTTTCGATCTGTGCACCGCAGGTGCGGACCCGCTCGACGTACTGCTCCTCGCAGATCACCACCCGGTTGCCCGCATTGCCGAAGACATGGTTCAACTGCTCGGGCGCGAGGGTGTTGTACACCGAGAACGAGGTCGCGCCGGTGTGCTGCGCGCCGACCTCGATCGGATAGAACTCGACCCGATTGGCCATCATCAGCGCGACCGTATCGCCGCGCCCGATCGCCAGCCCGTGCAGTCCCGCCGCGATAGCCCGGACCTGTTCGGCGTACTCGCGCCAGGTCAGTGCTTGCCCGCCACCGATGGAGCGCACCGCGATCGCATCGGGTTCGATTGCGGCAACGCGCTGGAACGCGGCACAGGAGGTATTCGGTTCGGTCATCACACCCATCACCATCACTTCGGCGGAATTTCTTCCCGACCGTAGGTCGCGACATGGTGCGCGCGTGTCGTTTTCGCTCGATTCCGCTGCGGCGCCGCATCATCGACCACATCGGGGGACCAGCCGCCACAGCGAGGTGACTTCCGAGGCGCGGGCGGCATGGAGCGGATCGCTGATGTCCTTCGGGCGGGCGTGCCTCGGCCTGGTGTCGATCCGATCCACCACCCGCAGACCCGCCGACTCGATGGCGGCCTGCAGCTCCGCACGGGTGCGCAGTTGCAGGCGTTCAGCGAGATCCGACAGGATCAGCCAACCCTCGCCGCCCGGTTCGAGGTGGTCGGGGAGACCGGTCAGGAAGGCGCGCAGCATGGTGCTGTCCGGGTCGTAGACGCCCTGCTCCACGGCCGAGGTCGGACGGGCCGGAAGCCACGGCGGATTGCAGACGACCAGATGCGCACGGCCATCGGGAAATAAGCCGGGGCCCTGCACATCGACGTGACCGGTGAGCGCGAGCCGGTCGATATTGTCGCGGGCGCAGTCGAGCGCGCGCGGATTGATATCCGTGGCGACGATGTGCTCGACGCCGCGGCGCGCCAAAACGGCCGCGAGCACACCGGTTCCGGTGCCGAGATCGAAGGCGGTGAAGTGCTCGACCGGCAGCGGCGCGCAGGCGACCAGATCGACGTATTCACCGCGCACGGGGGAGAACACCCCGTAGTGCGGGTGGATCCGCGCGCCGAGAGCCGGTATGAGGACACCGTTTTCGCGCCATTGGTGTGCTCCGATCGCGCCGAGCAGTTCGGTGAGCGCGACCACCATCGGCTCTCGCGAAGACCCATATGCCTCGGTGCACGCCCGCCGCACATCGGGTGCCCGCCGCAATGCCAGCGAATGATCCCGCTCCAGTTGCACGAGCAGCTTGCCCAACACCCGGGCCCGATGGCCGCGGGCGCGGCGGTACAGGTGAAAGGATTCGGCTGGATCCGTACCTGTGGGTACGGGTTTGCGATCGATGCGGCGGCGCAATACCCGCAGCAAGTGGCGCGCGTTGTGGAAGTCGCCACGCCACAGCAGCGCTGTCCCTTCGCAGGCCAGGCGGTAGGCGATATCGGCGCGCACGCGGTCATCGATAACCGCGACCCGGGTGGGCATCGGCGCGGCACTCTCGGAATGCCACTGGGCGCTGTGGTCGGTATCTGCTTCGGTCCAATGAATGGTCGACAAAGGAGTGCTCCTCGTGATGGGACGTGCGTTGGCACGGAGAGCACTTCGACGAGGAGCGGGAGGTCGACCTGAGGGCCGGTGGGCCGAAAGAGGACGCGCTAGCGATCCCGCGTCGAAGCGCGCGCGAAGCCGTCGCCGAGGACCATGCCTAGCGTCATGAGCAGCCCTTTCACCGGAATGTCCGTTCAAGCCTCGCACACTGGGCGCGGCCGGTGTCGCCCAGGGGCCATATCGACCGGCTGGATCGGGCGCGGATCCCGCAGGCGGGCAAAATCCGCCGACCAGACGTCCGCGCCAGCCGCGGATGCTGCTCGAGGTCCGGCGTGAGCGGGTCCTCGATGCCGCGCTGCGGCTGGTGCACCAGGACGGGTACGGCGCGGTCACCATGGAGGCGGTCTCGCACGCCGCCGAACCTCGTGTGTACGCGGCCTATCCGGGTGCCGAGGCCACCCTTCACCGCCGAGCGCTACCAGCGGTTCGCGCGCGCGGTGCTCGACCTGTTCGCGCCACCACCGCGCTGATCCGGGATCGCTGCCCTCAGCCGACGCCCATCCACTCGTCGACCTGATCGATCGCCCCGGGTGTGAACGCACAGCTGAGATGGTCACCACACCGAGCGCCGCCATCAGATACAGCACCGAGGCGGGCAGCTTCCCCGTCCATGGTCGCGCGCAGCAGGCTCAGATCGGCGGGCGTGCCACCGGCGGCGGCGCCGAGACTCACGCCGCGCGTTCGAGCGCGCCACGCGATAGCCACCGCTTGGCTGTACACGTCTGAGACAGCGACATACATTCTGGTCATGAACACCATCGAGCTGGACGCGCCGGACGGCACCCTCGAGGCGATCCTGGCCCGCCCGACCAGGAACGGGCCGTGGCCTGGTGTCGTGGTGATCCACGACGCCGTCGGCTTCGGCTCCGATCTCCGCGCCAATGTCGAAATGCTTGCCGACTATGGCTATCTCACCATCGCTCCGAATCTGTTCGCCAACGGCCGAGTGCGCTGCATCCGCGCGGTAATGCGCTCGCTGATCCTGACCGGTGCGAGCCCGGCGATCCGGGAGATCCTGGCCGCCCGGGACCGGCTCGTCGCCGAGCCCGACTGCACCGGTAAGACCGCGGTCATCGGTTTCTGCATGGGTGGCGGTTTCGCATTGCTCACCGCGCCTATGGGGTTCGACGCGGCCGCGCCGTTCTATCCGGGTCTCTACGGCGACTACCGCGCCCAGCTCGAGGGCGCGTGTCCGGTAGTGGCCAGCTACGCCCAACTCGATCCCTCGCTCATCGGCGCGGGCCGCAAACTCGACCACGCGCTCACCGAACTCGGTGTCGAACACGAGATCAAGACCTATCCGGGCACCATGCACGGTTTCGCGAATGTCTTCGCCATCGACCCGGTGCTGCGGGTCACCGGCCTCGGCTACGACGCCGACGCCACCCGCGATGCCTGGCGTCGCATCTTCGCCTTCTTCGACAGGCACCTCACCGACGGCGCTGCGGACGACTCCGAGTAGGCGGGCAATCCCATCATTCACCGCGCCATTGCGGCGCACGCTTCTCGGCGAAGGCGCGCGGACCTTCGAGCGCGTCCTTGCTGGTGAAGATCGGGGCCGCCTCGTGGAAGCTCATCTCCCAGATCGGGTTGTCCCAATCGGAGCCGAACTCGTTGACGCGGTGCATGATTCGCTTGGAGGCACGCACCGACAGCGGTGCGTTGACGGCGATCGTCTCGGCGAGTTCCATTGCGGCGGGCAGTACCTGCTCGGCCGGTACGACCCGGTTGACCAGTCCCCAGTGCGCGGCCGCCGCGGCATCGATCGGGGTTCCGGTGAGCACCATCTCGTGGGCGATCTTGGGCGGGATCTGGCGTGGCAGCCGCAGCACCCCACCCGCGGCGGCGAACAGGCCGCGGGTGACCTCGGGCAGTCCGAGGTGAGCGTCGGCGCTCATCACCGCGAGATCGCAGGCCAGTACGATCTCGGTGCCGCCGCCGAGGGCGAATCCGTTGACGCCGGCGATGAGCGGTTTATCGACGAAATGCTGGACCAGACCGGCGAATCCGTATTCCGGGTGCTGCGGATCGTGAATGCCGTTGCCGCGCGCCAATTCCTTGAGGTCGGCGCCCGCGCAGAACGCGCGACCGGCCCCCGTGATCACCCCGACCCGCAGTTCCCGATCGGCGGCCAACTCTTCGAGGGCCGCGCCGAGGGCAGTCGAGAGCGCGGCGTTCACCGCGTTCATCGCCTCGGGCCGGTTCAGGGTGATGATCGCGATGTGGCCCTCGCGGTGCAGGGTGGCGGCGTCGGTCATAGCGGGCTCCTTGGTCGGCTGCTCGGCAAACCTACCGGGGCGCAGCGGTTTACGAGCCGGTCTCGGTCAGCTTGGTGACGACCGGGCCGAACATGGTGTTCTTGATCGCGCCGAGCGTCTCGGGGTCCTTGGCGCCGAGCGGGGCGAGCAGCGCGAGGGCCTCGGTGGTGACCGTACCTTCGCCCGCGGTCGCATCGACGATATCGAGTGCCCTGGCGTCGACGCCGCTGAAGCGGCGGCCGGTGGTCATCGAGGCGACTGCGGCCTTGGGCGTCAGCTTGGACTGGATCAGCGCGGCCATACCCGGGGTGAACGGAATGCGGATATCGACCTCGGGCAGGCAGAAGTAGCCTCGGTCGCCGCGCATTACGCGGTAGTCATGGGCCAGGGCGAGCATGGCGCCCGCACCGAAGGCGTGGCCGGGCAGTGCGGCGGCGGTCGGGATGGGCAGGGTCAGCACCCGGGCGAACAGCGCCTGCACCTGGCCGATGTACCACTGGGTGCGCTCGCCGTTGGCGACCAGCCAGTCCAGGTCGAGGCCGTTGGAGTAGAACTTGCCGCTCGCGGTGGTCACCAGCGCATCGGCGCCCTCGGCGAGCACGGCGTCGAGGTGGGCGTTGACGGTCTCGAGAAAGGCTGGGGTGAAACGGTTTTCGTCGGCACCCAGGTCCAGGACGGCAATCTTCTCGTGGTAGCTCAGTGTGCTCATGATGTTCCTTTGTCGGGGTTGGGTTTCGAGGTTCGCTCGGGTGGGCCCACGTCGAGCACCGCGCGCACGGCGGCTCGCAGGTGTTCGCGGGCAATGGGTTCGGTGATCCGGTCCCGGCGCAGCAGGATGGCGGTCGGCAGATCGACGACGCAGGTGGTGATCACATCGACCGCGGCGCCGTCGCCCCGGCCCCACAGCGCGCGGGACAGGCGGATGATCAGCGCCACCAGCGCGTCATCGGTTCCGGCGAGTTCGGCCGCGACCTGGTCGGGCAGTTCGTCGCCGAGCAGTTCGTCGCGCGAGACGGTCAGCAGCAATTTCGACGAATCCGGGAACTGTCGCGCGAATTCGACCGGTGTCTCGGCCGCGGCGAGTACCGCCGCAACGACCTCCGGCGAATGCGGGGCACCCCGGCCGTTCGATGAACTCGGGGCAACCACCACGGAGGCCCCGAGATGCGCCTCGACCAGGTCCATCTGCATGGTCAGATATCGCCGTGCGGCCCGTAACCAGCTGCGGCCCAACAGTTCCGCGCGCGAACCGAAGGTGTGATAGATCGCGCCGTTGGAGACTCCGGTCGCGGCGGCGACGGCACGGATGGTGACCGCCGCCGGACCCGAGCGCACGGCCAGCGACTCCGCGGCATCGAGCACGACGTCGGGATCGTGGGTCCGGGGGCGAGGCATGCCACGACTATAACAGAGCGTTTGCTCTGTAATGAAATCGCAGGGTTCCGCATCGCGCCGGCAAACTCTGTTCGACTACGCCACTGCATGTTTCGACCGGTCACGGGTACCTTTGCGGCGTGGCGATGCTATTTCGTAGACTTCGCTACGTTCCAACGCGACGGCAATACGATGAGGTACTGTCTGGTCCTCCCACCCCTGCCCGCACGAACAGAAACGGCGCCTGCGAATGTCACGAGTGGTCACCAAGGAGCAGTATTTCGACACCGCTCTGGAGGTCCTCTCCGAACTCGGCTTCAAAGGCCTCAATATCGGTGTGCTGTGCCGCCGTCTCGGGGTCACCAGCGGCTCGTTCTACCATCACTTCGGCAGCTGGCAGGGTTTCGTGGACGCACTGCTCGAGCACTGGGAGAACCGCCAGGTCGTCATCCTGCGCACGCTGAACTTCAACCAGGGCAACCCCGATGACGATATCCGCGCCATGTCCGACCTCGCCTCGGGTCTACACCACGCCGCCGAGGCCGCGATCCGCGCCTGGGCCGCCAATGACGAATCGGTGAATCTCGCGCTCAAGCGGGTCGACGAATCGCGCCGCCGCACCGTGCACAAGGCGATCAAAGGCGTTGTGGGCGATGATGAGACCACCGCGGTGGTCACCGCGCTCGGTATGTCGATGCTGATCGGCTACCAGCAGATCGCCGCGGGCGGTGAGGACATTTCGCTGGACCAGCTGCTGGCCGAGTACGCGCGGTTGATCTATTCGCACGCCCGCCGGTGAGCTAGCGCTTCGACGCTAGCCGAGCAGTTCGTCCACATAGCACCACCGCCACGCCTCACCCGGCTCGACGCTGCGCATCACCGGATGCCCGGTGCTGCCGTAGTGCTTGGTCGCGTGATTGCCCACCGAGGAGTCGCAGCAGGCAATGTGCCCACAGGACAGGCACATGCGCAGATGCACCCAGGTCAGTCCCTCGGCCAGGCATTCCTTGCATTCATCGGGTTCGTTCGGCTCGAGCAGCAGCGGCGCGGCCTGCAGATGTTCGCACGAGTCGGCGGCCGCGGGCGCGGCCAGCGGTTCGACACGCTCCTCCTCGGTTTCGTCGAAGCGGTCGATCATCGATTCCTCGAGGTCGAGCCGGGACAGCACATACTGCAGGATCTCGTAGTCCGCACCGCCGGAATCCCGCACGCGCAGTACCGTTTCCCGTTCCGCGCGCAGCATCTCGAGTCGCAGCCGCCGATATTCCGCGGTCGGTGTCGCCAATTCCGCTTCCGAGCGGCCGAGCCGCTCCCAGTACGCGTTGGTCCTGCCCGTGACCCGATCACGCAGGCTCTCGACAACCCCCGGCGGCGTATCCGGGGTGATGTGTTTTTCCAGTTCGGCGAGTCCGGCCGCGGTGGCCTGTTGCAACAGATTCGCCTTCTGCAGCGCGTTTTCCGCGCGACTGGGCCCGCGCACATGCAGCCGTCGCACCACCCACGGCAGCGAAGTCCCTTGCAGCAGTAGCGTTCCCGCGACGACGACGAGCGCGAGCAGCTTGAGTACCGCAAGCTGCGGGGTATCGGCTGGCAGCAGCAGCACCGCGGCCAGGGTGACCACCCCGCGCATCCCCGCCCATGACACCACCAGCGGATGGGTCAGCGGCACATCGGCATTCGACAGGCCCAGTTTGCGCGAGAGCAGCGCTACCGGGAACACCCACAGCGGCCGCGACAGCATTGCCGTCAGCATGACCGCCACCGCCGCCACGATCAGGGTGCGGTGATCGAGTCCGCTGCCCCAAGCGCCCTCGATGATCGCACGCATCTGCAATCCGATGATCAGAAAGACAACGCTCTCCAGAATGAACTGGATGGTGCGCCAGTTGGTGCGCTCGGCGATCCGGGAGGCGGCGCTCTGCCATACCGGCGCACCGTGGCCGAGGACCATGCCGCAGGTCACCACCGCGATCACACCGGAGGCCTTGATGCCCTCGGCGGGCAGGTAGGCGACGAAGGGCGCCAGAAACGACAGCGTGGTGTCCAGCACCGGATCGTTGATCCGTCGCCGCAGCATCGCCAGCAGATAGGCGACCACGATGCCGACCGCGGCACCGCCGCCCGCCGCCAGCAGGAAGTCACCACCGGCCTTCCACATCGACACCGTTCCGGCGGCCGCCGCGATCGCGGTGCGCACCGTCACCAGCGCGGTCGCGTCGTTGAACATCGACTCGTCCTCGAGGATGGTGACGATCCGGCGCGGCATGCCGATGCGCCGCGCGATCCCGGTCGCGGCCACCGCGTCGGTCGGCGCGACCACCGCACCCAAGGCGACCGCCACCGCGAACGGCACCGGCAGCAGCCACCACACCACCCCCGCGACCGCGAACGTGCTGAACAGCACCAATCCCACCGACAGCAGCGCGATCGTGCGCGCATTGGCCCGGAAATCGACCAGCGAGGTGCGGATCGCGGAGGTGTAGAGCAGCGGCGGCAGGAATCCGAGCAGAATTATCTCCGGATCCGGATGCACCTCGGGCACGTGCGGCAGATACGACCCGACCACCCCGGCCAGCGTCAATACCAGCGGTTCGGATATCCCGAACCGTCGCGCGAGCGCCGCAAGCGACGCCGCCGAGGCGACTAGAACAACCAGGCCGATCGCGAGATGCACGTTGGCATTCTCGCAGAGCAAATACCCGGCTCAAATAGACCGCACGGTACGTGACACGGACAGTCAGGTCGGTTCCCCGGAATGGCTGTGGCGGTAGCGTTCGCGCGCAATAGTTGTCGGCACGAAGGAGGTAGACATGGAAGAGTTTGCGTCCTGGCGGGCGAGCGGGCGACGCCACACCCACCGCGGCCACCAGATCTTCTGGCAGGACAGCAGCGGTAGGGGCGACGGAAATCTGCTCTGCATCCACGGATTTCCCACCGCGTCCTGGGATTGGCATGCGGTCTGGCCGGGTCTGCGCGAGCGCTTCGCCCGGGTGATCGCGCCGGATATGATCGGCTTCGGCTGGTCGGCCAAACCCCGCAACTACGACTACCGGATCGCCGATCAGGCCGATATCCACGAGAACCTGCTGCGCGAGCAGCGGATCTCACGCGTACACATCCTGGCCCACGACTATGGCGATACCGTCGCCCAGGAGTTGCTGGCCCGCGATGCGCAACGTCGCGCCGACGGCGACGACTCGCTGGTGATCGAATCGCTATGCCTGCTCAACGGCGGGCTGTTCCCCGAGACCCACCGGGCGCGGGTGGTGCAGAAGCTGCTGGCCAGTCCGCTCGGACCACTGGTCGGGGTGTTCGGCACCGAACGGGTCTTCCGCAGCAACCTCGCCGCGGTCTTCGGACCCGACACCCGCCCGAGCACCGAAGAACTGGACCAGTTCTGGATCCTGTGGTGCAGCAAGCATGGGAAGAGCAATGGGCACAAGCTCATTCGGTATATGGGCGAGCGCAAGACGAATCGCGAACGGTGGGTGGGTGCGCTGCGCGATACGCCGGTTCCGGTCCGGCTGATCGACGGGCTACTCGACCCGGTCTCCGGTGCGCATATGGTCCGTCGCTACCGCGAGCTGATTCCGAATCCGGATGTGGTGGAGTTGCCGAAGGTCGGTCACTATCCGCAGCTCGAAGCCCCCGACGAGACCCTGGCGGCGGTGCTGGAGTTCCACGCGAGCCGCGTGACGTAGGACATCAACGGACAGCTCCGGCCAGATGACGAGGACAGCACCGGCCAGGTGACCTAGGCCATCGTCGCTCCCGCCCGCCTGCGCATCGAAGGATGGCCCGGGGTCGTTCCGGTTTGTCCGTGGGCCGATCGCATCCAGCTGCACGCCATTGTCGGCGTGCACTGGTGCGTCGTCTACGGCGTCGGCGGGCTCGACCGTCCCGCGATTATGGGGAGTCCCATACCATGGCTACATGGCAGCGACACGCCGATCGAATAAGGATGCTCCGGCGCGCCCACGGGTGCGGGACGCGCGACGGCGGATGATCGAGGGCACGATCGAATCCCTGCGTATCCATGGCGCGAGCGCTACCAGTGTGGACCGGGTGCTGGCCAGTACCGGCGCGCCGCGCGGTTCGGTCTATCACCACTTTCCGGGCGGTCGCACCCAGCTGATCTCCGATGCCCTGGCCGCGGCCGGTGGCTCGATGTCGGAATTCATCGACACGATCACCCGCGATAACGACCCGATGGTCGCCCTGGACATGTTCGTGGCGCTGTGGCGGCGGACCCTTATCGACAGCGATTACCGAGCGGGCTGCCCGATCTTCGCCGTCGCCGTCGAAACCAATGACGACGCACCGGAATTCGCCATGACTGCCGCCGCGATCTTCGCCCGCTGGAATACCGCCCTGACCGACCTGCTGATCCGCCACGGCTTGAACCCGGCGCGCTCGCGCCGCATGGCCACCCTGACGATCGCCGCCGTCGAGGGCGCGATCGCGCTGTGTCGAGTCGAACGCGATACGGCCCCGCTCGAGGACACCGTCAGCGAACTCCAGTCGCACCTCGCCGCCACCATCGGCACTCCCGGCGAATAGCCGCAGGTCGCGGCGGCCCACCGCGCCGATCGTCTGCGATCCGGCTCGCCTTGGCGACTGGCGGGCTCGTCGTGCTGGGGTTCGCCAGCAGTGGTCGACTTTTCTGCGCAATGTTGTTCAGCTGCCGTAGCGACTTGCGGAGCAGCGGCATGGGCTAGGCTCAGCAGTCTGCGGAACCCATCGCCTGATCGGAACCGCGCGGCGGTGGGGCTCGCCGGACCCGAACCGCGGTCACGTACCGCCAACGGTCCCTACTTGTGACGACCAGCGCCCACTGGGCGCGCCACGAGTAGGAGAAACGTGCCCACACCATCACCCGCCACCACTGCCGGATCAGATCCGTTCGCTACCCGACCGCGGCGTGCACGGTTGCGCGAGCACGCTCCCGTCCTTGCTGTGATCGCCCTGGGCGGCGCGATCGGCGCCACCGCCCGCTACGCCGCTGCACTGCGGTGGCCAACCGCGCCCGGCGCGTTTCCCTGGACCGTGCTGCTGGTCAACATCACCGGCTGCGCCGTGATGGGCGCTCTCATGGTCCTGATCGCCGAAGTCTGGACCGGGCAACGGTTGCTGCGCCCATTCCTGGGCACCGGTGTCCTCGGCGGCTACACCACCTTCTCCACCTACGCCGCCGACTTCCACCGCCTCGTCGACACTCGTCACGCCGCCGCCGGGCTGATCTACCTCGCCGCCACACCGATCCTCGCGCTGACTGCTACCTGGACCGCCGCCACCCTCACCCACACCTTCATCGACCGGAGGACACGATGACCCGCCTCACCGGAGATGCGCTACGCCTGACGGTGTTCATCGGCGAAAGCGACACCTGGCACCACAAACCATTGTTCAGCGAGATCGTCCACCGCGCCCACCACGCCGGACTGGCCGGGGCCAGCGTGTTCCGCGGTGTGGAGGGCTTCGGCGCATCCTCGCGCGTCCACACCACCCGGCTGCTGTCGCTGAGCGAGGATCTGCCGGTCGCCATCGTCATCATCGATTCCGCCGACCGCGTCCGCGCATTCCTGCCCCAGCTCGATGAACTCGTCACCGAAGGGCTCGTCATCCTCGACCCCGTCGAAGTCATCCGCTACGTCGGCCGCACCGAACAATCATGACCTGGCTGCTCGTCATTGCCGGGGCCGCGATCGGCGCTCCCGCGCGCTACCTCACCGACCGACTCGTCCAGGCCCGCCACGACACCGTCTTCCCGTGGGGCACCTTCACCGTCAACGTCGTGGGCAGCTTCACTCTCGGGTTTCTCACCGGCGCGGTCACCGCGGCAGCCGTAGGCCCCAACGTGCAATTGCTGATAGGCACTGGCTTCTGCGGTGCCTTGACCACCTACTCGACCCTGTCCTACGAAACCCTGCGCCTGACCCAAACCGGCGCACGCTTCCACGCGATCGCCAACCTCGCCGCCACCATCATCGCGGGGATCGGCGCCTTCTACACCAGCACCGCACTTACCCAAGCCATCTGGCACTGAACCAACCACCGCACGAGCCGCACCGACCCACGAGTCACACCGCGCCCCAGCCATGGCACCCGCCGCGGGGCAGGTCGGTGAGCAGAACCCGGCATCGAGCACGGCACGCACACCACTGCCCGCCACCTAGCCCTGAACCTCACCATCTACCCCCGAACACGACCGATCGGTCGGCAGTGCATCTTGACATCCGGATTATGGTGGAGACCATAATCAGTACCGGGTACGAACGAGAAGGTCCACCGCGCCCGTCGCCGATGCGCCGATCCGAGGAGACGCCGATGTCGCGAGCAACCGAGCTCGACCTGGAGACGATCGACCTGGCCCGCAACGGGAGAGTGCTCACCGCGACCGTTGTCGCGCCACCGCTGAACTTCGTCACCCCTGCCGTCGTGCGCGATCTGGATCTGCTCACCGCGGCCGCCGATACCGATGACACGGTTGGTGCGATCGTGCTGACCGGCGGGCTGCCGGGGCGCTTCCTCACCCATGCGGATCCGAACGCGCTGACC
Source organism: Nocardia sp. NPDC004278 (assembly GCF_053602975.1). Lineage (NCBI taxonomy): Bacteria > Bacillati > Actinomycetota > Actinomycetes > Mycobacteriales > Nocardiaceae > Nocardia > Nocardia sp. NPDC004278. Next base: position 479,658 of record NZ_JBSGEQ010000001.1, on the reverse strand, counting down.
GGCATGCTCGCGATGCCGCATCCGTTCCTCCCGGCCCGCGCGGTCGCACCGCTGATTCCGGTGCTCAATACCGGTCTGCGGGTGCCGGGCGCGGCGCGGGTGCTCGAGCGTTTCGGCGGCGGCCTCGGCACCGGCATGGTGTGGGGCTATCGCTGGAAGCGAACGACCATGCGGATGAACCGATCACGCGTGGTCTACCTCGCCGCCATCAACGGTCCCGCCCTCGGCGGCGGCCATGAGATCGCGCTGGCCTGCGATATCCGCTATGCCGCCGACGCCGACCACGTCAAACTCGGCCAGATCGAGTCCATCGCCGATCTGATTCCCGGCGGCGGTGGCACCCAACGCCTGCCGCGGCTGATCGGTGCGGCCAAAGCGATCGAGCTCACCCTGGAAGGCACACCGCTCAGCGCACCGGAGGGTCTGCGTCTGGGTCTGGTGCACCGGCTGATTGCCGAAGACGATCTGCTCGCCGAAACCAGGGCCACCGCCGCCCGGCTGGCCGCGCGCAATCCGGTCGTCATCAAGGAACTCAAACGCGCGATCTACTTCGGCACCGAAAAGTCGCTGTCGCGCGGTCTGAACCACGAACTGGCCGCGTTCCTGTCCACCGGCAGCAGTAAGGCCGCCACCCGCACCCAGGACGCCTTCTTCGACGATCTCGCCCGACTCGGTGATACCCCGTTCCTCGCCGACCCCAAGGCGTGGATCGACGGCACACGCGTCGACCAGACCAGTTGACGTGCGCTACGGCGCCGACCCACATCGATCCACAGGAGCAGTATGAGCACCGCCGCGCCGCAAGGCAGCCGAGTCCAACCAGCCGATCCCGTCGGCAATGTCGAGCGGTCGAAGCGCGAGCACGCCAATGCTGCTGCCGCACAAGGAGAATGGCACAAGACCGCCTGCATCCTGTGCGAGAACAACTGTGGGCTGCTGATCCAACTCGACGGTCGCAGCTTCGCCAAGATCCGTGGCGATAAGGACCACGTCGCCTCGGCCGGATACACCTGCAACAAGGCGCTGCGCCTGGACCACTATCAGAACGGCGGCACCCGCCTGACCGCTCCGCTGCGCCGCGAGGCGGACGGCAGTTTCACCGAAATCGATTGGGATACTGCGATTTCCGAGGTCGCCGCACGTCTGTCGGAGGTCAAGCAAAAGCACGGCGGCGAGAAGATCTTCTTCTACGGCGGCGGGGGACAGGGTAACCATCTCGGCGGCGCGTACAGCGGCGCCCTGCGGCGCGCACTGGGCAGCCGCTACCGCTCCACCGCGCTCGCGCAGGAGAAGACCGGCGAGGGCTGGGTCGACGCGCATCTGACCGGCGGCCACACCACCGGCGACTTCGAACATGCCGAGGTGTCGGTATTCCTGGGCAAGAACCCCTGGCAGTCGCACGGTGTGCCACGCGCGCGCACGGTACTGCAGCAGATCGCCAAGGATCCGGCCCGCACCATGATCGTGCTCGATCCGGTGCGCACCGAAACCGCAGATCTGGCCGATATCCACCTGCAGGTCCGTCCCGGTACCGACGCGTGGTGCCTAGCCGCGCTGCTGGCGATCCTGGTCCAGGACGATCTGCTCGACCACACCTTCATTGCCGAACACCTCGACCAGGTCGACGCCGTCACCGCCGCACTCCGCGATATCGACGTCGCAGCCTACGCCGAAACCTGCGGTGTCCCAGTCGAACTGCTGCGCACCGCTGCGCACCGGATCGGTACCGCGAGCAGTGTCGCCACCTACGAGGATCTCGGCGTCCAGCAGAGCCCCAACAGCACGCTGATCTCCTATCTGAACAAGCTGCTCTGGCTGCTGACCGGAAATTTCGCCAAACCCGGTGCCATGCAACCACATTCGTGGATGGTCCCGCTGGCGGGCTATAGCCGCGACATCAAACGCAGCCCGGTCACCGCCGCACCCATCCTCGGGGGTATGGTCCCGTGCAACTCGATCGCCGAGGAGATCCTCACCGGCCACCCCGACCGGTTCCGGGCAATGATCATCGAATCCGCCAATCCCGCACATTCGCTGGCCGACTCGACCAGCTTCCGCGCCGCACTCGACGCACTGGATCTGGTCGTGGTCATCGATGTCGCGCTCACCGAAACCGCACGTCACGCCGATTATGTGCTGCCCGCGGCCAGCCAGTTCGAGAAATGGGAGGCCACCTTTTTCAATCTGGAGTTCCCGCACAACACCTTTCATCTGCGCGCGCCGGTGCTCGACCCGCTGCCGGGCACCCTGCCCGAACCCGAGATCTATGCCCGCCTGATCCGGGAACTGGGCACCGTCGGCCGCACTCGGCTGGCCGTGCTGCGCACCGCCGCCGAACTCGGCCGCCGCCCCTACGCCCTGGCCTTTGCCGCATTACTCGCCCTGGACAAGAAGATCGGCGCACTCGCCCCCTACCTGCTCTATGAAACGCTCGGTCCCACCCTGCCCGACGGGGCGCGCTCCGCGGCGGTGCTGTGGGCGCTCGCGCAGCGGGTCGCCAAGGTGCATCCGGCCGCCATGCGCCGCGCAGGCCACGCCGACGCCGACGCCCTCTTCGATGCCATCCTCGCAGGCCGCTCCGGGGTCACCTTCACCGTCGACGATTATCCGGACGCCTGGGACTATCTGCCGCAGCCACGAATCTCCTTGGCAATCCCGGAACTACTGCACGCCCTGCGCGAACTTCCCAGCACCCCAGCCACCCACACCACCGCGGAATTCCCGTTCGTCCTGGCCGCCGGTGAACGTCGTTCCTTCACCGCCAACACCATCTTCCGCGACAACACCTGGCGCCGCCGCGATCCCGAAGGCGCTCTGCGCCTCAACCCCACCGACGCCGACGCCCTCGGCCTCACCACCGGCGACCACGCCCGCATTACCACCCGCCGCGGCAGCGCCGTCGCCGCCGTCGAAATCAATGACCGCATGCAACCCGGTCACGCGTCACTGCCCAACGGCCTCGGCCTCGACCTGCCCGACGGCACCCGCACCGGAGTGGCCGCCAACGAACTCACCGATGCCGCCTGGCGCGATGCGATTGCCGGAACGCCGTGGCATAAGCACGTTCCGGCGCGCATCGAACCGTTGCCAGACGCATAGCCGCCAGTCCGCGGGCACCGGTGGCTCAATGTTCGGCCTACCTGCCGATGATGTCGGTCGGCGCGACTGGTGGTCGTGTTCGCGGCGACGCGGGTGTTCGCAGACGAGGAGATGGCTTGATCGGGAGCCGAGGCCGTCTGTCCGCACTGCGCATCCCTTGCTGTGCTCCACTGCTTTCGCACATATGGCGACACCGTAGAGTCGGCGCATGGTTTTTCAGCTCGAGCTGCAGCCTGCCCCACCCTTGCACCTGACGCCGCAATGCGTGGTGCACACCGGAACCGTGCGATTATTCGAGACCGGGACGCTCATCCACACCTCCGGCGCACCCGCCGAGCGGTTCGGCTTCTTCCTTCCGAACACCCACCCGCTGCCCGAGGACGCGCCCGAACCCCACCTCTGGGCGGAGATGCATCTGATGACCGCGACCGCTGCCTCCGGGTCCGGAGACTTCCCCTTCGGCGTCGCACACGCACACGCGGCCTACGTCCCCGATCCCCGCCACGCCTTGCACCGCTGGCTGCATCTGACCGCCGCCGCCCACCCCGCCCGCCAGGTCCGCCTCGGCTACCGCATCACCGTCCTATCGCCATAGCCCGCCGCATTAGGTACAGATCGACATCACCTGACGCCGTGTCGATACGAGGAGACGGGCGAGTGCTGACGTCGGTCGTTGTACACGACGGCCTCCACCTTCGCCGGTGTCTTGATCCGAGCCGTGTCCGGGCACCAGGAAACCTTCTACGGTTTTCCAGTGGCGATGCTGCCGTGGTGTCGGAGCGGGCGCGGATGTAGAAGTCCAGGTGGGCTTGTGCCGCTCGGTCCCAGCGGTATTCGGCGGCGGGGTGCGTCCGCGGTCGGCACGATCCGGATCGGGATGTAGTGCGAACCCCGGAGAATTCGACACCCCCGTGCTGACGTTTGCTGGATGCGCTGCTGCGGTAATCGCTCATGGAGATATGGGGTCGATACCAGTGGGACACAATGGGATCGATCAACCTTTGTACATGTGTGGGATGTAGGGGAGCTCGGTATGGCTAGAAAATTGCACTACGTCGGAACGCTGCCCGCGGAGTTGGTGACGAGTGATCGCGTTGTCATGGAGTGGGTCGTCGACCACAGTAAGGGGCACTCGGTGACTGCGGTCCCCCGAGATCTGGATCCGGACTGGATCATGGACTACCTGCGGACCCGCAAGGACCAGGACGTGTTCGAGGTCAGGCAGGAGGGGGAGTACGCCGACTACAGCGACTTCCCGTCCTATGGTCTGCGCTCGGGACATACGCTGCAGCGGCAGCACGTCAGCATGGATCGGATCGACCGGATCGGTGAGGTCGTCGACGCATTCAACGCGATGCAGGGCGACCGCGGGGAGCTCGGCGCCACGAAAGTACAGATCAGCCAACCCAATCCGCTGGATCTGGCCATGTTCGTATTCGCAGGTGCGGCGGTTTCGAACGGGTTTCCCGTCGGGAGAGCACTGCGCCGCTCGGGTCTGCTCGTCGCGGCGCTTCGGCATCTTCCGGTGTTCGCTGACGCGGTGCTCGAGGAGATGAGCACGGTCATCGCCCAGCACGGCGACCGTGTCGTGTTCCAACTCGAATCCCCTCTCGCGCTGCTGAGCATGGTGAAAGCCCAGCAGTTGCGCTCGCAGTGGGCGATCGCCCCGCTGGTCGCGCGACAGCTCGCGGGCGTGATCGGGCAGATGCATGAGATCGCCGCCGACATTGTGGTGCACCTGTGCTATGGCGACTACAACCACAAAAGCTTGCTGTCACCGCGCGATCTGGCCCCAGCGGTGAACCTGCTCAATAAGACTGCGCGACAGCTGAACAGGCGCGACGTTCCGCTGCCTCCGGTGCATATTCCGTGTGCCTACGGTGCCGAGCCGGCACCGCAGGATCCCGAATTCTATGCGCCGTTGCGCAGGCTCGATCCGGGCTGGCGGCTGATCGCCGGTGTCGTTTCTCCGGACTCCGCCGAAGACAGCGCCCGCGCGCTGACGCATTTCGAACAGGCCTCCGGCCGAACCGCCTACGGAGTCGGCACCGCGTGCGGGCTCGGCCGATGCAGTGCCGAGGAAGCGGCACTGGCGGCCGCGAACATGGTCGCCGTAGCGGTCACCGACGAAACGCACGGCTAGAACTTCGGCTGAGCACGGATCGCGCGGTCCGGGCGCTGGCGGTGTACGCCAGTGGACCCGGGCGGCGCGATCGCGCACATCCTCTGCTGCGCTGTCGGACAACAAGATTGGCATCCGCTCGGTTCGAGCCGCGGGTGCAGCCCGTCGATCCAGCTGTCGCGCTGGACGATCCGAGGCAGGCGCAAGCGGTGACCCTCGCGTAACTGGACGACCGCCCGGTAATGGGCTCTGCCGCATGGCTATCCGCGCGCGAAGGGCCTCACCCAGAGCTGCCGAATTCTGAGATGAAGTTCACCACCCGAACGATTCTGGATGGAACGAGCCGTGTGCCGCGCGGGTCGGCCGTAGTCTGAATACCGTAGGGAGAGTGAGGTGATGACCTACGACGTCGATGATCACCACCTGGCCGAGCCATTCCATTCCCAGCTGCAACACCGCCTAGCTGGCTAAATACCCTTCCCCCGCATCGGTTTCTGCGCCGACCTCGCCGTCTTGTTCGGCGCGTCGCCCGTCACGTCGAGTGACGACGGTTCAGCGTGAAAGTCTCGTTCGGGGATTTCAGCGACTCCTCAGTCACCGCGAATTCGCCATCGGCTGCGTGCCGAATTGCGTTCTCCTAGTTGAGAACTCGGCATTGCTTGCTACAATCAGTGACGTGCGTCGTTACTGTGGCTAACCAATGGCAATGCTTAGCTCGGGCGTGTCTGCGGCCGTGGACAACCGGGAGTTGGTTCGGTCGCAGGTGTCGACGCACGATCCTTGTCGGCAGATCCAGGGAGTTCGCATGAACATTCCGCACGTTCTGGTCATCGGTGGCGGCCCAGCCGGTTCCACCACCGCAGCCACGCTGGCTCGGGCAGGAGGTTTCCGAGTAACAGTCCTGGAACACGACGAGCATCCGCGCTATCACATCGGGGAGTCACTGCTGGCGTCGTGTTTGTCGACGTTGCGCGTGTCCGGCGCCTACGACGCGGTTGCCGAACACGGCTTCCAGGTGAAGCGGGGCGGCTACTTCCAGTGGCAGAGCGACCACTGGCTGCTGGACTGGTCCCGGTTGGTCGACGAGGACGCGTGGTCATGGCAGGTCGATCGCGCCGACTTCGACCACATCCTGCTGAAAAACGCCCGCGAACAGGGCGCGGAGGTGATCGAGCGAGCCACCGTCACGAATGTGATCATGGACGGTGACCGTCCGACGGCCGTCGAGTGGACCGTCCACGGTGACGACACGATTCACACAACCGAGTTCGACTTCCTTGTCGACGCGTCGGGCCGAGCCGGTGTGCTGGCCAAGAAGGGACTGCTTCAGCGCGAACAACTTCCGGGGTTCCGCAATGTCGCCGTCTGGTCGTACTGGGAGGGTTCAACCCTGCATCCGGATAGTCCAGAGGGCGCGATCAATGTGGTCTCCACCCCCGAAGGCGGTTGGTTCTGGCACATTCCGCTGGCAGGCGGCCGCAACAGCGTCGGCTATGTCGTGGCCACCCGAAAGGCCATGGACAAGATTCGGGAGCGTGGACTCGAGCAGTACTACCTCGACACCATCGGCGACAGCGCACCCATGGGTGAAATGCTCGCCGGTGCAACCAGGGTCGCGGAGGTAAAGGCCGAGACCGACTACTCCTACACTTCGGACCGGTTCTGCGGCCCGGGGTGGGCGGTCGTCGGTGACGCGGCAGCATTCCTGGATCCGCTGCTATCCACCGGTGTGCACCTGGGTACCTACGGCGGGCTGATCGCTGCGGCGTCGATCGCGAGCATTCTGCGAGGCGATCTGGAGGAGGCCGAAGCCCTCGGCTTCTACCAGCACACCCTCCGACGGGCGTATACGCGATTCTTCGTGTTGGTCTCGCGAATGTATGAGCAATACATCGGTGCCGACGAATACTTCGGACACGCCAGCAAACTCACCGAGGCGCAAGCAGGCGACACTCCGGAGACGTCGTTCACCAAGATCATGTCCGGGCTGACCGACATGCGCGAATCATCGGGCGAACAGCAGCTCACCGGATCCGAGACCATCATGTCCGAGGTCGGCAATCTGTACGACGAATCAGCGAACCTCAACTACATGGGCGGCGACAACAAGCACAGCACCGGTCTGGACATGTCGCCAGTCTGGGATGTCTGGCGTCGCCCGTTCTCCGGAATGGCCGACGGTGAATTGCGCGTCACTGACACGCCTCTGGGACTGACCAGACAGCCGCTCACCGCTGAAGAAGTCCAGCGGTGGACGCGGCCGGTCCGTCCGCCGAAGCCTGCCAGCGAGCCGGTGCATTAGGCAGCGGCCTTACAGATTCTCGTGAGAACTGTTGTGCGGAGCTGGCTGTGACGGTCATGCACTCCGGCCCCGAGCTACCGGGCGATTCCACGCCCGGTAGCTCGGATGTCCGGATGGTCTCAGACGCGATCGGGCGATTCGGTCACCCGGTCACCCGGATGCTGCTGGGCAGTACAGGTTTCACCATGCCGGCTCTCGAGGCGATCGTCGGCGCGCAGCTCCACGTCCAGGTGTTGCGCCAAGGCGATGTCGAGGCCAGCCAGATACCGGCCGCGGTCACCGTGCCATTGGAGGTGTCCGGCATCGATCGTGTTCTCGTGCGCCGGTCCTGTTTGATCACTGCTGACATGGTGACCGCATCGGTCAATGACGTCGTCGCTGTGCGGGAACTCGCGGCCGCGTCCGGAATCGACGATCTGCACGTTCCGATCGGATCGGGTCTGATCTCTCGTGGCGTATCCCAGCGGCGCCGTATGCTGCGGGCAGGACTCATGAGTTGGCCGGATGGTCGACCGTGCGCGATGCGGGCCTACGTCATGTGGCTCGAAGACCGGCCGGTCTGCTATGTCCGCGAGGCCTTCAACCCCGATGTCATCCCACCAGACCGCAGCCCGCTATCCGGCCAATGATCTCCGACCGCGCTGGGCCGGGTGGGCGGCAGATCAACGATTCCGCGGTTCACTGCACTTGTAGTGGGCCGCAGACCGTTTCATCCATTCCGGTCACGTTGAGGTAGGGAGCTGCGATGCCATCGCTGCTGGAAATCACCACACATCTGTTCCTGCAACTCGCGGTCATCCTGGTGACCTATCGGTTGCTGTGGCCACTGTTGCGGCGGTTGGGGCAGGTGCAGGTGGTGGTCATCATGGTCGCCGGATTCCTGTTGGGGCCTTCGGTTCTCGGCTGGGTGTGGCCGCAGGCGCAACGCTGGTTGTTCCCGACTCAACTGAAAGTCGGTGACGCCAGCATCATGCATCCGAATCTGACCGCGATCTATGTGGTCGGACAACTCGGACTGATCTTCTACATGTTCATGGTCGGGTCCTCGTTCGAACTCGATATCCTCGGCTCGCATCTGCGTCGAGCCGGTGCCACCTCAGCGGTCGGTGTCGCCGTGCCGATGGTGCTCGGCGCCGGGGTCGGCTGGTGGTTGGTCGGGCAGGGGCGGTATTTCACCGACAAGATAGCGAATTGGCAAGGCGCACTGTTTCTTGCGGCCGCGGTCGCGGTGACCGCGTTCCCGATCCTGGCTTGGATCATCTACGACTCCGGGTTGTTGAAGACGAGGTTGGGCACGATGTCGCTGGCGTGCGCGGCTGTCGATGACGCGTGCGCGTGGATCCTGCTCGCTGTTGTGGTCGCCACCGCGAAGGACAGCCTGGGTGGTGCGTTCCTCGCGGCCGGTGGCGGAGCGGCGTATGTGCTGTTCATGAGCCTGATCGGGCGGCGACTGCTGGCTCGTCTCAATACCTGGACTCCACGCGCGGGGGATAACGAACGCGCGGGTGGTCTGCCGGTCGGGCCACTGGTGGTGGTGCTGGTGGTGGTGCTGCTGGCCGCGAGTTTCACCGATTATGTCGGTATCCACTCAGTACTCGGCGCATTCGTCGCCGGATTGTGCATGCCGCGCGGGGAGCTGATCGACCGCATCCGCGAACGACTCGAACCACTGGTCAGCTATCTGCTGCTGCCTGCGTATTTCATCTACACCGGACTCAACACCAAGCTGAGCCTGGTCTTCGACCCGGCGGTGCTCGCGGTCACCGCGCTGGTATTGGTGGTGTCGTTCGCCAGCAAGTTCGGCGCCATCGGCTTGGTCGCCCGGGCGCAGGGGATGGGTTGGCGGGAAGCGGGCGCGATGGGTGCACTCGCCAATGCCCGCGGGTTGATGGAACTGGTGCTGTTGAACATCGGACTCTCGTCCGGGCTGATCACCGCCGAGCTCTACACGATCCTTGCCCTCATGACGCTGGTGACCACCTTCGTCGCGACCCCACTTCAGCGGATGTTCGAACGCAGCGCGTGGAAGGACGGAATGGTCTTCGGGCCGAATGGCGAGCAGCGCAAGGAAACCGACGCGTTGACTGGGCGGCGAGATCATCGTGAGACAGCGATCGAGCGCAGCGACGAACGCGAGCGCAGCGGTGAGGCCACCTAGCCCACCACCCCGCGAAGCATCGAAATACCTTGTGCCCACTGCGGCAACGCCAACCCTGCGCTTCTGGGCCACCGGCGTCGAGGCGATCCGGTTCAGCGACCCGTCGGACTCGTTGAGGCCCCTTGCGGATCAATAACGGCTCGCACGCGCCAACGCGACGGCGGAGTGCATCGGCGGCACAGGCGGCGGCCGTCGAAAAGCGGTGCCAGCAGCGCTATCTCGTGGCAATCGCAGGCCCACCAGCGATCTGACCGATCACACCGCAGTGCGCTGCCCCGACTGGACCAGCTGCCGAATGCGGCTTCCTTCGCCACCGCAACAGGCCACCGAGCTTCTGCGGATCATATTGGTGCGCAGTCATATCCATGTGCCGACACACCGAACTGGTCGGTGCCGATCTTGCTGCCGCCACGGACCGATCGCCGAATCCGACAGCACCGCACCGGGTTCGGCACTCCACCCACCCACCGCCGCCCGGGACGCCGGCAGTCCGATAGACGATCGCGCAGGGGCGACCGGAACGAGGTTGACGCTACAACGTTCGTGCGCACTACTGGCCACTCGTTGCTATGTTGCTAGCGTGGGCGAGTCGCCGGGTTCAGCACAGGTCTGGAAGGCTGTCTGTGCGAACGCTTAACGACCCGACACACCGCCGCCCTCGTTCGAGGCACATGATCGAGGGACGTGCACGCGCTCAATGATGAAGTCTTGCTTGTCCAATCGCTGTTCTCGTCTGGAGTCATGTCTTTGACCACACCACAGTCCCCAACGTCCGCGCCCGACACCATCACTGCGCCCGGAGTCTGCCCCGTCCAGCATGATTCGCTGGGCGACACCGATGTCCGAGTACCGTTGTACACGCCGGATTTCGTCGCTGACCCACATCACACCTACGACGAGATGCGCAGCAAATACGGAACGATTGTTCCGGTCCTTTTGGCACCCGGTGTAAAAGCGACCCTCGTGATCGGCCACTCCACCGCGGTCAGAATCCTCAACGACCCCGACCACTTTCCGGCTGATCCGCGAACGTGGCAGAAGACCATTCCTGAGGACTGCCCGGTCCGGCCGATGATGGCGTGGCTGCCCGCGGCGCGCAACAGCGACGGCTTTGAACACAAACGCTTCAGGGATGCGTCCGTTGCGGGCATCGACGGGATCGCCACGGACACTTTGCCTTCCCTCGTCGAGAAGGCCGCTGTCCCGGTGATCAACACCTTCTGTCGGGCAGGCAACGCTGACCTGGTGAGACAGTATGCCTTTCCGCTTGTCCTGGAGGTACTGAACCAGCTGGTCGGCTGCCCGGCCGACATCGGGCAGCGGGTCGCGGCCGGAATGGCCGCGAGATTCGACACGGTCAAGAGCCGCGAAGGCATGATGATGCTCAAACAGGCACTGATGGAGCTGATTCGACTCAAGCGCGAACAGCCCGGCGATGACGTCACTTCGCGGATGACGAGCCATGCCGCCGGGCTCAACGACGACGAGATATTCGCCCAGCTGATGTCCTTCTATGGTGCCGGTTTCGAAGCACAGCGCAATCTGATCACGAATGCACTTCTGCTGATGATCACCGACGACCGATTCGCATTCGGCAATGTCCTCGGTAGGAACCTGTCGACGATCAACGCCCTTGACGAGATTCTGTTCAACGACCCGCCCATGGCGAACTTCTGCACGACGTACCCGCGGCAGCCGGTCATGGTCGACGATATCTGGTTGCCCGCGGACCAGCCGGTCGTCATCAGTCTTACCGCCTGCAATAACGATCCCAAGATCCGCAGGAACAACGACGCGGAGGAGAGCAGTCTCGGCAATCGCTCGCATCTGGCATGGAGCGCTGGGCCACACGCCTGCCCCGCCAAAGACGTTGCCTACCTTACCGTCCAGTTCGCCATTGATCTGCTGTTCGATGCCCTCCCCGACATCGAACTGATCGGCCGTGTGGACGACCTGGTCTGGCGGCCGGGCCCGTTCCACCGCGCTATGACGGCACTGCCGGTCACTTTCTCACCGTCCCCGCCGATGAATATCGTCTAGCTCGACTCTGGTTGGTCCACGGCCCAGCATCAGGACAGCCGGGCCGTTCTGCCGGGTGCCGTCGCGGAACGTAGGCACTCGCTGCGCACGTCCGAACGGACATGCCGCGCGGCCACGAAGGTGTCGCAGGCTCCCGATCAATATCGCCCCGTCGACGCAGGGGTGATCGTGTACCGGGGTGCCGACCGTGCCAGAAGCGCATGGTCTCAACGGACTTGGGCGACCTCGCCCTCTCCGACGATGAGATGGGCTGCCCGAAACTGCTGGAGGGCTGGATGCGCCCGTCCTCACCCGTATCGAAACCATTGGTTGATCGCGGCGAATGGATTGCGGCCAGGTAGCCGACGGCGAGTTCAGTGTCATGGCACATCACGCCACGGGCAACCGACCCGCATCCACCACCGGATCCCATCGATGAGCTGCCGCTTGGTCACACAGGACGACGGCGCGCCTTCTTGCCGCGAGGCAGCAACGGCTCCAACCGCGCCCACGAACCGCCCGGCCCGACATCCCTTTTCGGAGACGGACCGGGCGAGCGGTGCTATCGGATTCAGTTCGCGTTGCCGGACTTCGGGTCGAGCGCCAGCGTCGGCCGTGCTGTCGCCTTGAAGTCGAACATCGCATCGAGCACGCCGGCGCGCTCGTCGTAGGAGTCGTCGCCGATCCGCCCGGTCTTCCAGTTGTCCTCGATGAACCGCAGGATCGAGGTCTGGTCGGTCAGGGTGTGATCGACGAAGTTCGCCTTGGCGTAGGGCGAGATCACCAGCAGCGGCAGCCGCGGACCGTAGCCGCAGCGGCCCTGGTACTTGGCGGGTTTGCCGGTCGGGTCACCGCAGGCGCCGGCCCCGGTGAGCGTGTCTTCCGCAGAACCGGAGGACATAGCGATCGGCGCGGACTTGTGGTCGTACCAGCCGTCGGAGTCGTCGTAGGCGATGACGACCGCGGTGTCCTTCCAGTCCGGCAGCTTCTGCAGGTGGTTGATGCTTTCCACGAGGAACTGCTGCTCGTCCAGCGGATTCGAGTACGCGGCATGACCGTCCTGGTAGCCCGGCGCCTTCAGGTAGCTCACTGCCGGCAGGTGGCCAGCGTCGGCGGCGGCCCAGAAGTCCGACAGGTCGTACTGGTGGTTGGCCTGATCGGTCTGGCCGATCTTGTCCACCGAACTCGGCGGCAGGTGATGCGGGTTCGCCGTCGACTGGTAGTACTGGAACGGCTCGTGGTGCGGGATGTAGTCGGCTTTGGTGTCGAACGCCTTGTCACCGGTCTTACCGGTGCCGCCGAGTGCGACGCCGACGTTGTGGGTGGCGCCGCAGACAGCCTTGCCGTCCTTGGTCTCGGTCGGTTTGAACCCACCCTGGAAGAAGCCCCAGCTGATGTCCTTCTTGTTGAGCAGGTCGCCGATGTTGGTGCCGCTCAGCTGGATCTGATCGCGAGTCGAGCAGTCGTCGCCGAACGGCTGCGGGTCGTCGATGACGGTGCCCTGGTTGTTGCCGGCGTTCTCGACCACGTAGTGCTCCGGGAACGGCTTACCGTCCGGCATGAATTCCTTTGTCACACCGTGGGTCTGGCCGGACACCAGGTTGATCGCGCCGGGCGTCGACGGACCGAAGGTGGTGTTGTAGGAGTTGTCGCTCATCGAGAAGTGCTGGGCGTAGTTCCACAGTGCTGTCACCGAATTGCCGTCGTAGTAGTCCATCACCAGGCCGGGCGCGCCGAAGGTCGGCGGCTTGCAGGCGGCGACCTCGGTGTGCTCGACGAACTGGTCCATCTTGCCGCCGTCGAATGCAGCCTGCTCGTCCTTGTACTCATGGTCCTGGTCGCAGGTCACCTGCTGGTTCGGGCCACCGAGCCGGGTCGGCTGGAACTTGTTCGGGTTGTGCGACAACAGATCCGGGGTGAGTCCGTCCACCTTCGGGGTATCCGGCGAGGCGGTGAACTTCGAACCGTCGGTATTCGCCGCGTTCGGGTAGGTGCCGAAGTAGTGATCGAAGGAGACGTTCTCCTGGAAGATCACCACCACATGCTTGATCGGCGTCGCGGTGTCGGTGTCGGGCGAGGACACCTTGTCCGACGAGCTGGAACACGATGCGGCAGCGAGCGCCAGCAGCGCGGCGAACGCGGCGGCACCGCGACGTCGTCGGCCGAGACAGCGGCGAGCCGAGGCGGACATGGAACCTCCTGGTCGATCCGGATCGCGGCATGCGATCACGGGGGGCGGCGGTCGACTCCGACCGTACCGATCGTGACCATTTCAGCGCACCGTGGTGTGCGCGAAAGTGAACGGAAATCGAAACTCCGGTGAATCAAGGCTCTCGATCAACCGCCAGGCCAGATCCGCCCATAACCAGCCGGATCGCCCGCCTACGGCGCAATCCTATGAGGGCAGGTCGGCGGCTGGTCAGTTCACGGTGGCGGGGCAAGCGAGCGAGCTGCGCGAAGAAGTCATCGATCTGTTCGATCGCGGCGCGAAACACAATCGGTCATTGACTGGATATGTCCATTCCACCCGACCGGGCCATAAGAACCGACCCGACCAGCCGTAACTGCTAGGGCCTGTGTCGAAGTGGTGAGAGCGGGCCGGTAGCGCGCCGTCATTGGTCCAGACGGGCCGGGTTCGGCAGACGAGACGAACGCTGCGTTCACCGGCCCAGGCGAGGGCGGATCGATACATCCCTCGCATACGGTCACAGTATGCAATATTATTTGCCGACATGCTTCCAATGCAATTTACTTTGCATCCAAGGTGATTGGCCAGCACACTGACGACCAGTCGCTTGCTCATGACGGGACCACGATGACTTCTCCCGAGACGGTCGACGTACCGCCTGCCGACACCGAACCGTCGAATCGGCGCCGACCCCGAGCCCGTTGCGTCGCATGCCCTGGCCACCGGATCGGCCGCCCTGTGGGTGTCCCAAGTGTGAACGTGGGCGTCATTGTTGAAGAGCAGGTATCACGATGAGCCCGAACACATTTCACATCAGCGATATAACCCTCGACCCGCCGCCCGGGGTGCACAAGGGGCTCGAGGCCGTTCTCGATGCGGTGCAGACGGCGCTGCGTCAGTCGATTGGGTTGCTGGCGTCGGGAAAGCCGTCGGAACAGCCGGACCTGCTGCACGAATTGGGTCAGCGAGGACTGCTCCAGGACGGACTCGACGACAAACACGATCACGCCGTCATGGTCGACAGTTACGCCTCGTCGCTGGGGAAGATACGCGCTGCCAAGTCGGCGATCAGCCGCCACAACGAAGACGTCCGCGAGGCCTCCTACTCAACCTTCGACACATCGAACGGGACCTTCACGGCCTGCATGGGGAAGGTGCATGAGCTCAAGGGCACACTCAAAACCGCGTCGAAGAGGCACGAGAGCGGCACACCGATGACGCGGGATGAGCTACAGTCCCTGATCACCGCCGCCCTCGACACCGTCGACTACGTGCACGGCAAGGTCAGCTCCGCCGCGAGGCAGATCCATCGCCAAAAGCAGGTCATCGAGAATTCGATCCCGACCTACCACCCCGCCGTGACATACCCGTCCGCGCCCGACCCAACGACAGGGGCGGGGAGCATCGTCCCGATCCCGTTGGGTCCCGGCGCTCCCGGTGCGGTACAGGCTGCGATGAGCCAGGTCGGCGTCCACGAAATAGGCGACAACCATCTGCCGGGGAACAAGCCGTACGACATCGGCGGGCCGTGGTGCGCGGCCTTCGCCACCTGGGCCTGGAAGCAGGCGCATATCCCGTTGAACTGGACCACGAGCACCACCTATGTACCCACGATCTGGGCCGATGCCAAGCGCCACGGGCTTGCCGACAGGGCCTCCGGCGCCCGCGTCGGCGATCTCATCGTCCTCAACGGCGTTGGTCACGTGGGCGTGGTGGAGAAGGTCGATGCCCACGGCAACATCCACACCATCGAGGGCAACTCGGGTGATGCGGTACGCCGACACACGTACCCGCCGGGCAGCAGCTACGTCAACGGCGTCATCCATCCGCCCGCGCACAAGGCCGACACCGCCATGGCCTAGTGAATCGTCATTCTGTTGGGTTTACATAGCGGATGAGGTCGTCTTGGAACACGGCAAGGTAATCGGTGGTGCCGAGGTGTTCGTGGCCGAGCAGTCTCATGGCACTGCGCACCAGAAGGCGACCACTGACGGCGTCACTGGCGAAGATTCTGCGGAAGTCGTACAGAAAGAATCGGATTGGCTGGCCGCCTGGCATCGACGATGCCAGCCTTCGCAGTAGTGGCATTGAGTAGACGTGGTCGCCGCCGCGAGGTCGGCGAGGGTGATGCCGCGGTCGCGGCGCAGTCGCGGCCCCACCGCATCGAGTGCGTCGTCGGTATCACCGTCCACGAGCCCATCTTGCTGGAACAGCAAGATCGCGTGCCAGATCGCGGTGCGCCTCGCCAGACTGAGCACATTCCGACACAAGGAGTCTCGATGAGCACCACCGATGCGGTCAGATTCTGGGACGGCGTCTACGCGGACCGCCCCCGGGTCATCGACCCACAGCCGAATGTTCTTCTCGCCGAAACAGTTTCGACCCTGCCACCCGGCGACGCACTGGATCTCGGGTGCGGCGACGGCGGGGACGCGCTGTGGCTCGCCCGCCGGGGATGGCAGGTCACCGCCGTCGATATCGCCGTCGTGGCGGTCGAGCGGCTCGCCGGCCTCGCCCGCTCCCACGGTATGGGCGACCGGGTTGTCGCTGAGCGGCACGACTTGCGACAGTCCTTCCCGCACGGCCGATTCGACCTGATCTGCGCCCACTACCTGCACACCCCCTTCGACCTGGACCGGGAAACCGTGCTGCGCCGCGCCGCACACGCGCTGCGCCCGGGCGGGCGGCTGCTGGTCGTCGACCACGGTTCGACCGCGCCATGGTCGTGGAACCAGGACCCCGACCCTCGGTACCCGACCCCGAGCGAGGTCGCCGCGGGTATGAACCTGAATCCGGTGACGTGGACGGTCGAGCGCGCCGACGCACCCCGTCGGATCGCGACCGGGCCGGGCGGGCGCACCGCCGAGGTCACCGACCATGTCCTGCTCATCCGCCGTACCGCCTGATGCTCGCGACCAGGGAGACCACCATGCCCAGCACGACAGGCCGCATCCGCCGCCGCGACACCCCGCCGCCTCGGACCGGAAACGACGAGACCGGGACCCTGCGCGGATTCCTCGACTATCTCCGGACCTCGATCGCGGCAAAGGTCGAGGGTGCCCCCGAGCCGCAAGCACGAACTGCCGCAGTACCGTCGGGCACCAACCTGCTCGGCCTGCTCGAGCACCTGACTCACGTCGAACGCTCGATGTTCCTCGGGGACAACGTCACCGACTGGCAGGCGACGTTCCAGGCCGCGCCATCTGACAGTGTCGCCGATGTCGTCGCCCGCTACCGCGACGCGGTCGAGCGTGCCAACGAAATGCTCGACGGCTGTAGCGATCTCGGCACACCCCTGCCACGGCCGCGAGCGGGCCGTCCCGCTCCCAGCGTCCGCTGGGCGCTCACTCACATGATCGAAGAGACCGGCCGCCACGCCGGTCACGCCGACATCCTGCGCGAACTCATCGACGGCACGACTGGACGCTGAGCCCATCCACCTTCCCCGGAAAGGAATTCATGATCATCGCAGTCCGGCCGTCGTCGCGCCGCTTCCTCCGATCTGCCCGTGCGCTGGCGGCCGTCGCGTCCGTCCTCCTGCTCACGATGGGGACCGCGGCCTGCTCCACGACAACCCCCGCCGTCGCCCCTTACGCCGCCGCCACGCACGGGGATCCCCAGTTCGAGAAGGCTTTCCGGCACGAGTTCGCCGATGTCGACGGTGTCCGTATGCACTATGTGACCGGTGGTAGCGGCACACCGGTGGTGCTGATCCACGGTTGGCCCCAGACCTGGTACGGCTGGTGGCCGATCATGCCCGCACTCGCCGAACATCACACCGTTTATGCCGTCGACCTGCCTGGGCTGGGTGACAGCGCCGGTTCACCGACCGGCTATGACAAGGCCACCCTGGCGCGGTACGTGCATGCCCTGATCGCTGACCGGCTCGGGGTGCGGGACGCGCGGGTCGTCGGGCATGACTTCGGCGCCGCGGTCGCGTTCGAGTATGCCGCCCAGTTCCCCGCCGATACCGCGCGTCTGGGCTACCTCGACCTGCCGCTGCCCGGGCCGGCGATCGATGCACGTACCTACCGCTCGCTGAGCTGGCATATCGCCTTCCATTCCCAACGGCAGGTCCCCGAAGCGGTCGTCGGTGACCATGTCCGCGAGTACCTGGGCATGTTCTATCCTCAGGTTTCCTTCGGCGGCACGGCATTCGGTGGCACCTCGGATCGGTCCCCGTTCACCGACACCGACATCGACGAATTCGCACGCACTTACCGCCGGCCCGAGGTCCTGGCGGGCGGCTTCGAGCTCTACCGCGCTCTGGACACCGACGTCCGCAACACCGTAGCCGCAGCACCGACACCTGTCCCGACCCTGGTCATGAGCGCCCAAGGGCAACTCGACGCGATCCGAGGCACTGTCTCGCCACGCCTGACCAACATCGTGCGAGCCGTGGACGTCCCGCACGCGGGGCACTGGCTCGTCGAGGAGAATCCCCAGTTCGTCACTGCGGAACTCGAGCACTTCCTCGACGGATGACCACTGGCTCGCTCGGTGTTGAAGCGGACTGGGCCTCGGTGATGCGAATTCGCCTCCGCCGCAGCGGTAGCCGTTCCCCGAGGCCCAGTCCGCTCGGCGACCCGGGCGTTCGGCCGAAGCCTCCGAAGACTAGGAAACATTCTGTCCCCCGACGCATCTCGGTCTCACTGTGCCGATCGCGTCGACTGAATACGCAGGAAGGATACGACGTGCCGCACTACCGAGTACGTTCCACAACCTCGGCTCCCGTCAGCGCGGTGTGGGGTTTGCTGATCGATGGCCGCAGCTGGCCTCGGTGGTCCTCCGGGCTGGACGAACTGGTCGAGGAACGCTCCAGCGGCCTCGATTCACGCGGCCACGACGGCATCGGCGCGGTTCGAGCATTCCGCACCGGCCGGGTCGTCACCGGTGAGCGACTGACAGAACTCGTGCAGGACCGGCTCCTGGCGTACGAGGACGCCTTCAACTTCGCCATGAAGGACTATCGCGCCGTCGTCGAACTGGAGCCGACTCCCATGGGCGGAACGACCATCATCTGGCGCGGCACCTGGCGTATGCGGCCCGGGATCGGCTGGACCATGCCCTTCGTCCTTCCCCGGGTGATGCAGCGCATGGCCGACGACCTCGCCGACTACGCAGCCACCGCGGCGGGGCCGCACACCACCCGACCGTGACCAGCGTCGCCCGGGCGACAGGTCCGCTACATCGCAGCCGGGAAACCGGCCGTGCGAACCCCCGGCGACCGGCTGGCACGGTGCGGTGGATCAGTCCTTGCTGTGCCGGAAACTGAGTCGGGATCTGCGCAGACCGCTGAACGCATAGCCGGCCGTCCACACCGAAATCACAATGAGCACAACGAACATCGGTAGCCAGCTGTCCTTATGATGATCGACGCTCCACCAGACCACCGTAAACAGAATCGCGCAGATGAACAGCAGGATGTCGCGCAAGCTGCCGCGATAGGAGCCGGCCGCTCTGCGCAGCGGCCGGTATCGGTTGACGGTCGCAACCAGGTCGTCGATGCGACTATCAATGCTCTGTTGCAGTTCGGCTCGCCGCTGCACCTGCTCCGCAGGTAGGTGGTCCAACAGCTCCATATCCTGCTTGATCGCCTTGCGGATATCCGGGCCCCTCAGATATCCCGCCGCCGCACCGAGAGCCACTCCACCAGCGATGGGCGCAATCCCCACGGCAAGGTCGGCCAAAGCGGGCATGCTTACGTCTCCTTAGCCTCGATCCGTGGCGGTAATCTGGCTGTCGAGATGTCCTGAAATCGAGAAAGCGCCTTCTGAGCTGGGATGATTGCTCACGCAAGAATCAAGACCAGCACAGGCGGACACTTTCGGTGCGATTGTTGCACAGGTCCGCCGGGGACTCGGCGAGGTTCGACGACGACAACCTCACGTCGGTGGCCGGGCCGGTCCCGGTGCCGAATTTGGCCGAGCAGACCCGGTCTGACCAGCATGTTCGACGAGAAGATCACGATCGCCGCGCCGGTGCCGCGACCATGCGATTCGCATCCGATCCATGAATCCCATTGTCGGACAATGAATTCAGTGATCAGCCCGGCATTCGCGCCGGTTGCGACTACGCTCGAAAGCGTATTAGTTCAATGTCTGAACAAAAGAGGGTCGATTATGGTGACGCCAACCCCTGCAGACAAGTTCTCGTTCGGGTTGTGGACGGTGGGATGGCGGGGACGGGACCCCTTCGGGGATGCCACCCGGCCGGAGCTGGACGCGGTCGACGCGGTGCACCGGCTCGCGGAGCTGGGGGCATACGGCCTCACCTTCCACGACGACGATCTGTTCCCGTTCGGCGCGTCCACCGCCGAACGACAGCGGCACATCGAACGGCTGCGGAAAGCGCTGTCCGAAACCGGACTGGTCGTACCGATGGTCACGACCAATCTGTTCACCCATCCGGTGTTCAAGGATGGCGGGTTCACCAGCAACGACCGGGACGTGCGCCGGTTCGCGCTGCGCAAGGTGCTGCGCAATGTGGAGCTGGCGGTCGACATCGGCGCGCGCACCTACGTGTTGTGGGGCGGGCGCGAAGGCGCGGAGTACGACAGCGCCAAGGATGTGCGCGCAGCGCTGGACCGCTACCGCGAAAGCCTCAACCTGCTCACCGCATTCGTGCACGACCGCGGCTACGACCTGCGCTTCGCCATAGAACCCAAGCCGAACGAGCCGCGCGGCGACATCCTGCTCCCGACCGTCGGGCACGCGCTGGCGTTCATCGCCACGCTGGAGCATCAGGAGCTGGTCGGGGTCAATCCCGAAGTGGGACACGAACAGATGGCCGGATTGAACTTCGCGCACGCCATCGCTCAGGCGCTGTGGCAGGGCAAGCTGTTCCACATCGACCTCAACGCCCAGCGCGGCGCCAAATACGACCAGGACCTGGTATTCGGGCACGGCGATCTAATGAACGCCTTCAGCCTGGTAGACCTGCTGGAGAACGGCGGCCCGGACGGCGCACCCGCCTACGATGGACCCCGACACTTCGACTACAAGCCCTCGCGCACCGAGGACACTGCCGGCGTGTGGGATTCGGCCGCGGCCAACATGCGGAACTATCTGCTGCTCAAGGAGCGTGCCCTGGCCTTCCGCACCGATCCGGAAGTGCAGCAAGCCATTTCGGAATCGGGGGTCGCCGATCTGCGCACCCCGACGCTCGCGCCCGGCGAAACCCACGCCGATCTGCTGGCCGATCCGGCCCTGGCCGAGTTCGACGCTGACAAGGCCGCCCAGCGCGGGTACGGATTCGTCCGGCTGAACCAGCTGGCGTTGGAACACCTGCTCGGTGCGCGGTGATCGCATGACTCTGGTCGCCGGGATCGACTCCTCTAGCCAATCGTGCAAGGTCGTCATCCGCGAGGCCGAGACCGGGCGGCTGATGCGGACCGGTCGCGCATCGCATCCATCCGGAACCGAGGTGCATCCGAAGCACTGGTGGTCGGCGTTGCAGCGCGCGGTCGCCGACGCGGGTGGTCTCGACGATGTCGCCGCTCTCGGCATTGCCGGACAGCAGCACGGGCTGGTGTGTCTGGACGAGTCGGGCCGGGTGGTGCGAGACGCGCTGCTGTGGAACGACACTCGGTCCGCCGACGCAGCGCGGGATCTGGTCGCCGAACTCGGTGCGGCGGCCTGGGCGGAGCGCACCGGATCGGTCCCGGTGGCATCGTTCACCGTGACCAAGCTGCGCTGGCTGGCCGAGCACGAACCCGACAATCTCGCCCGGACGGCGGCGGTCTGCCTGCCGCACGACTGGCTCACGTGGCAGTTGCGTGGCGGCGGTCCGGAACTGGTGACGACCGACCGCTCCGATGCCTCGGGCACCGGCTATTTCGACTCCCGCACCGGCGAATACTGCCGTGATCTGATCGAGTTGGCCTGCGGCCGTGGCGATCTGATGCTGCCACGAGTGCTGGCACCCGACGAATCCACGGTGGCGGCGTCTGGGCTGCGGTTGACGGCCGGTGCGGGTGACAATGCGGCCGCTCGGCTGGGACTCGCCGCCGATACGGATGTGGTGGTGTCACTGGGAACCTCGGGGGTGGTGTCGGCCAGTTCGGCAGTGCGCCCCGCTGACCCGAGCGGGATCGTCGCCGGTTTCGCCGATGCCACCGATCGCCATCTACCGCTGGTGTGCACCCTCAATGCCGCGCGGGTGCTGGACACCGTCGCCGGGATGCTCGGCATCGGGCTGCCGCGGCTGAGCGAGCTGGCGCTCTCGGCGCCCGCCGGGGCTGAGGGTGTCGTGCTCGTGCCGTACCTGAACGGCGAGCGAACTCCCAACCTGCCCAAGGCAACCGGAGCGCTGCACGGTCTCACCACCGACACCACGACTCCGGCCAATTTCGCCCGCGCCGCCGTCGAGGGCATGCTCTGCGGTATCGCCGTGGGGCTGGAAGCGCTTGCGGCACATGGTGTTTCAATCCCCGCCGTGCGGTTGATCGGTGGTGCCGCCGCGCTGCCCGCGGTGCGGGAGATCGCACCGACGGTGTTCGGGGTCCCGGTGCTCATACCCGACCCGGGGGAGTATGTCGCGGACGGAGCCGCGCGGCAGGCCGCCTGGGTCACCACCGGAGGAGCCGAGTTGCCCGCATGGCCGGAACCTGCACTGGAGCGCTTCGATGCCCCGCCGTCGCAAGCGCTGTGGGACCGATACCGGGCCGCGCAATTGCGGTATCTCGAGCGATGACCCGATCGACGGGCCCCGTCCACCTGCGGCATGTCCGTAGCGGGAATCTACGGTCGCTGCTGCTGGCCATACTGGACGGCCCAGCATCGCGGGCCGAACTGGCCCAGCGCACCGGACTGACCAAGGCCACCATCGCCAGTCTGGTGGAACCGCTGCTACAGCAACGTCTTCTCATCGAAGACGAGCTCGTGAACAGCGGGCGTGGCAGGCCCTCGCGTCCGCTGCGGATATCGGACGGAGCTCCCGCTGCGGTCGGCGCGGAGATCAATGTGCGCCACGTCACCGTGATCGTGCAACGGCTGGACGGATCGACCGAATCCGAACAGCGCATCGAGGCCGACAACCGGCGTAGCAGCGCCGATGACCTTGTCGACCGGCTGGCTGACCTCGTCCGCACGGTGCGGGGCGAATCCGGTCGCGACCTGCTCGGGATCGGGCTGGCCGTGCCGGGAATCGTGCGGGACGGTGAGGTCGTGCACGCGCCGAATGTGCCCGGCCTCACCGGAATCCGCGTCGGTGACCGGTTGGCCCGAGCGCTCGGAGAGCCGGGGGTAGCGGTGGACAACGAAGCCAATCTGGCTGCCTTGGCCCACGTTTGGCCGCACCGTCTGGTCGGCGACGACTTCGTCTACGTCTCCGGTGATGTCGGCATCGGTGCCGGAATCGTGATCGGCGGAGCCCTCTACCGTGGCGGCAGTGGATTCGCCGGGGAACTCGGGCACGTCGCCATCGAGCGCGCCGGTCGCCACTGCACCTGTGGCAGTCACGGCTGCGTCGAGCAATACGCCGGTCTGCACGCCATTCTCCGCGCCGCCGACAGGCGGGGCCTAGACTCGCTGCTGCCTGCGTTGCGCGATGGCGACCGGCGCGCTCGCGCGGCAGTCGACTGCGCGGGCTCGGCTCTGGGCACCGCGCTCGCATCCCTGGTCAACGTCTGCGACATCGGGACTATCGTGCTCGGCGGCAATTACTCCGCATTCTTCGACGAACTCGCCCCCGGCGTGCGCAACGGACTCGGCGCGGGCGTGCTAGCCGCCGCCCACCGCCAGATACGTCTGGCTGCCTCGCCGCTGGGTCGTAATGCCGTCGCTAGTGGCGCCGCAGCCCTCATCACCCGCCGCTACTGTCTCGAGCCGGAACTCCTGCTGACCCGGAGGTCTTCCCTTTCCCCACAGGACTGACAGATGCCATTTGCGAGGCCGCCATCGACGCTCTACGCGGAAGGCAGGTCCTTCATATCCGGCTGACTGGAGGGATCTGGGGTCTGCCAGTGAGCGGCTGGCGACTCATCTGCGGTTCCAATCTCTAGTTCATCTGCGCTCACGCAGCCGCAGCGCGGTGACGCTGCCGCCGAAGCCGGAGCCGATCACCAGCACGTCATAGTGCGTCATATGCCCTACCCTCCGGTGCGAACCAGCTCGTAGTCACGGGCATCGAAATGGGTCCGCTTGTCGTACTCGCTCATCCGGCCCGGCCAGTTCGTCGTCACCCGTCCACTCGCCTCGCGATACCAGCTGGTGCACTTGGTCCACACCGTATGTTCGAGCCGCCCCTGGATCTCCTCGTCGAAGCGGGACTCCACCTCCGGCCGCACCGACAGATAACCCCGCACACCACGCAGATGCTCGACCGCCTGGCGCACGTAACGCGCCTGCCGCTCGTGCATATAGATGATCGAGCCCGCACCGAGATTGGTATTCGGCCCGTACATGATGAACATATTCGGGAAATCCGGCACGGTCAGTCCCTGGTAGGCGCGCGCACCACCCGACCACACCTCGCTCAGCTCCTTGCCGCCGATTCCGCGAATCGCCATGGGCGCCAAGAACTGCGTGGCATTGAAGCCGGTGCAGTAGACGATGACATCGACCTCATAGCGCGCGCCGTCCTCGGTGCGCACACCGGTCGCGGTGATCTCGGCGATGCGCGAGGTCTCCACGTGCACATTCGGCTGCGCCACCGCCGGGTAATAGTTGCTCGCCATCAGTCCGCGTTTGCACCCGGCCGCATAATCCGGTGTCATCTTGGCCAGCAGTTCGGGATCGGAGATCTGCGCCGCGCGATGCCGGTTCGCCCATCCGGAGATCACCTCCGCGATGCGTCCGTTGCCTTCCAGCCCGGAGGTCACCAGCTCGTAGAACGCATACCAGCCCAACCGCTCGGCGCGCTGGATCACCGGGAACTTCCTGCCGATCGACAGTTTGTCCAGTGCGTTGAGCTTCGGTGGCACGTAATAGCTTTCGATCTTCGGGATGATCCACGGCGCCGACCGCTGGAATACCGTCAACTGCCCGACCTCGGGCTGAATCGCCGGAATGATCTGAATGGCGCTGGCACCCGTGCCGATGATCGCGACCCGCTTGCCGGTCAGCTCGACATCGTGATCCCACCGCGCGGAATGGAACGCATCCCCACCGAAGGAATCCATGCCCGAAATGCTCGGCCACACCGGACGCGACAACTGACCGACCGCGGGCACGAACACATCCGCCTCGAGCACCTCACCGTCGGTTGTGCGCACCTGCCACACGCCACGATCGGCGTCGAAGTCGGCCGAGGCGACCTCCACACCGAAGCGCATGTGCTTGTCCAGGTCGTAGCGCCGCGCGACATCGCGCATATACGCGAGGATGTCGGGTTGTTCGGCGAACCGCTTGGGCCAGTGCGCATTCGGGGCGAAGGAGAACGAATACAGGTCCGACGGTGCGTCACAGGCCGCGCCCGGATAGGTATTGTCCCGCCAGACTCCGCCGAGTCCGTCGGCCTTATCGATGATGGTGTACGCGTCATAACCGTGGCGCTCGAGCTCGAGCGCGGCCGCGAGACCGCCGAAGCCGGCGCCGACGATGAGCACAGACGGAGTGCTGGTCATGTCGATAACTGTATGAACGCCGACACAGTTGCCGAGAGAGCGCCGCGGCCACAAAATCGACATTTTCGGCCATAGCCGTCCCGCGCATCAGACGGACTTCGGCTCCATCGGCATCACGGCAGGGCAGCCGATCGACCTCGGATTCCTGCGCGGCGATCAAAAAGGGCCCGAAAGACCGCGGTCACGACGCGACCGGGACGACATCCGGCTCGGCCTTTCGATCGGCATGGAATCCCGGAAGATACCGATCGACGAACGGAATCAGCACCTGGATCAACGGCCCGATCCCGAACGCGTACACCACGGTCCCCACGCCGACACTGCCACCCAATAGCCAGCCGGTCGCCAACACCGACACCTCGATCCCGGTCCGCACCAACCGAACCGACCATCCCGTCCGTCGAACCAGTCCGGTCATCAGTCCATCACGCGGTCCCGGCCCCATGCCCGCACCGATATAGAGCACCGTGGCCACCGCATTCAAAACCACCGCGGCACCCATAGCGCCGATCCGCACCGGCAGTACATCCCACACCGGCAGCATCCACAACCCGATATCGACCGATACCCCGATGACCACGACATTGCTCACCGTCCCCAGACCGGGCCGCTGCCGCAATGGAATCCACGCCAACAGCACCGCGACTCCGGTGACCGCGGTCACCGCACCGAAACTGATCGGCACATGCCCGGCCACCCCTTGGTGGAACACATCCCAGGGATCCAACCCCAGCCCAGCCCGAATCATCACCGCCATCGAAAACCCGTACAGCCACAACCCGACATAGAGCGCCACCAACCGCCGAACCAACATCAGCCCAGCATGCCGAGAACTGGCCTCTCGAAACAGAGCCAATTGCCGATCACTGGCCTCGCTACCGGCTCGCGTGTGAGAACCAATTCCGACCTGAGGCCCAGTGTGGCAGTAACGATTCGGCTCGCTGCTCGGAGTCGCCGCGGCGCGAGCAGCGCCCGCCAGCGCGGAAGCTTCGACTTCTTCTCACGAATCCCCGTCGCGCACCACGCAGCGGAACCCGAGATGGCAGGTGGCGGTGTCCTCGGCCTGGCCTTGCCGGGCGGCAGGCCGGTAGCGCAGACAGTAGTTGGCCGCACACAGAAAGGAACCACCCTTGATGACACGACGCGGAAAGCGTTGGGCCGCTTCGGATTCAGGCGTGTCCACGCGCGGATTGCGCGGCGCACAGCAGGATGGGCCCGGGTGCTGTGCGCGGAAGTAGTCCACGGTCCACTCCCACACATTGCCGGTCATGTCATAGAGACCGTGACCATTGGGCGAGTAGGTGCCGACCACCGTGGTGCCCGGTCTCGGTGTCTGTCCTCGGCCGGGGAAGAACTGCCACGGGAAGGCGCCCACCCAGATATTGGCCATGCGCCTGCCCGTGGGTTCGAACTCGTCACCCCAGGCAAAGGTGGCCCCGTCCAGCCCGCCCCGGGCGGCATACTCCCACTCGGCCTCGGTCGGTAGTTGTTTGCCCGCCCACGACGCGTAGGCCGCGGCATCCTCGTAGGCGATCTGGGTGACCGGATGGCGATCGAGTCCATCCAACGTCCCGACGGGCCCGCGCGGGTGCCGCCAATTCGCCCCCGGCGCATACCACCACCAGCGCCGCCAATCGTCCAACGGCACCGGATGCCCGCTGGGCCGGAACACCAGCCCACCGGGTACCAGATTCTGCGGCTCCGCATCCGGATAATCCTCGGCCGCCAGCGGACGTTCGGCGACCGTGACATATCCGGTCTGCTTCACGAAGCGCCGGAACGCAGCATTGGTCACCGGATGCGGATCGATCCAGAACGAATCGACCCACACCCGATGCACCGGCCGCTCCTCGGGGAAGAACTCCGCTGACCCCATCGCGAAGTCGCCACCCGATATCCGGACCATGCCACGCCGCCCATCCGCGCGGCTCGCAGTAGCCATGGACACCTCGCCTCAGTCGCGCGAAAATGCCGCGGCCGCCGCCATTTCCAGATCCTCATACGGCTTTCCGGACACATCCGCAAGCACCTGGTGCATGGTTCCGCCGGTGAACGGGAACGGCGAGTGGTAGCGCGCGGAAACCGACTGACCGCTGTCGCGGCCGACACGGACTCCTTCCCCCACACCGGAGAAGGTGATGGGCTGGGTCCGCATGTCATCGAGTGAGCCCACCGCGCTGTCGTCGATGTACAAGATGGCCTCACCGGTGGGCGTGAAGTTATCGGACCGGGTGCCGTGCCGTTCGTACCGAACCCCGAGGATGTGGTCGCCGAGCGGTACCGGACGGTCGGAGACGATGATCTGCTCTTCGTCGCCGAGGAAGTTGTAGATGTAGTACAAGCGCCCGTCCTGCAGGAACAGCGTGTGCCCACCGAGACGCCCGCCATGGGCGAAGAGCACTCCCTGTGCGTCGGGACTGGTGATCGTCGTCTCGGCGAGCAGCGCGAACGAACGCCCATGGATCTCCAGCGCCGCACCAGGTCCCACCTCGGCGCTGCCCGGATAGTAGACGAAATTGTCCCTATCGGTGGCGTAGGTCGGACGGTAGCGGGTCAAGGCGGAGATGATGTCGAGGTCATTGAGCGGCATGCCGTTGTACTTCGCGGCCTCGGAGAACCACAGCGCCTTCATCTCCTCCAGCCTCTCCGGATGAGCGTCGGCCAGGTCGTGCATCTGACTGCGATCCTGCTCGATATGGAACAGTTCCCAACGGTCCTTGTCGAAATGCCCCCAGCCGGACGGACAGGCCGCATGAACGGTGTCGGCGAACCATCCGCGATGCCAGATGCCGCGCGTGCCCAGCATCGAATAGAACTGCGTGTGCTTGCCGACATCGGCATTCGCGTCATCGAGCAGCGCCCGGAAACTCACGCCCTCCAAGGGACGCTGCGCCACATGCCTCACGGTATCCGGGGGAGTGATGCCGAGCAGTTCGTAGACAGTGGGGGTGATATCGCAGACATTGAGGTACTGGTGGCGCACCTCCCCGCGCGCCGCCATCCCGGCGGGCCAGCACATGATGCACGGGTCGGCGATACCGCCTTCGTGCGAGGCATACCGCTTGTACAGCTTGTACGGGGTGTTGAAGGCCATCGCCCAACCGATGCTGTAGTGGTTGTAGGTGGTCGGTGAACCCAGCGCGTCGAGCTTCACCAAACTGTCCTCGATGGTGTCGATGTAGCCGTTGAAGAACTTCATCTCGTTCACCGAACCGTTCGGACCGCCCTCGCCGCTGGCGCCGTTGTCGGAGAAGGTGACGATGATGGTGTTGTCCAGCTGGCCGCTTTCCTCGAGGTAATCCAGCAATCGGCCGATCTGCGCATCGGTGTAGGACAGGAATCCGGCGAACACCTCCGCCTGCCGCCGGAACAGCCGCTTCTCATCCTCCGACAGCGAATCCCACGCGCGCACCGTGTCCTGCGTCGGCCACGGCTTGCCATCCGCACTGGTGGCCGTCGAATACGGGTTCATCGGCGACAATTCGGTGTTCTCCGGTACCAGACCCATGCGCTTCTGGTTCTCCAGGACGATCTCGCGATACTTCTCATAGCCCATGTCGAACCGGCCGCGGTACTTGTCGGCCCATTCCTGGGCGACATGGTGCGGCGCATGCCCGCACCCTGGGCACAGGTACATGAACCAGGGCTTGTTGGGGGCGATCACCTTCGCGTCGCGAATGAACTCGATCGACTTGTCGGCCAGATCCTTCGACAGGTGATATCCGTCTTCCGGTGCGTACGGCTGCGAGATCGGATGGTTGTCGTACACCAGATTCGGATACCACTGGTCGGCCTCGCCGCCGAGGAAACCATAGAACCGATCGAACCCACGTCCCAGCGGCCAATGCCGCTTCGAGGCCGCCAGATTCTCCTCCTCCAGCGGAGTCATATGCCACTTGCCGACCGCGTACGTATTCCACCCGCGCTCGGCGAGAACCTCTGAGCACAGCGCGGTTTCAGCCGGTATCCGACCACACATGCCCGGGAAGCCATCGGTGAATTCCTCGATGGTCGCCATACCGACCGAGGTCGCATTCCGACCGGTCAGCAGGGAGGCACGACTCGGTGAACACAGCGCGGTGGTGTGGAACTGGGTGAACCGGACACCAAGATCGGCGATGCGCTTCATATTCGGCATATCGACCAGACCGCCGTAGCAGTCCCACGTACCGATCCCGATGTCGTCCCACACCAGATACAGCACATTCGGCGCACCCTGCGGCGCCGCCGGCTCCGCATAAGGCCCCCAGTCGGGCACCGAATCACGAATATCGAGCGCGATATGTCCGTCGAATTTCTTGGCCATCATCCACCTCCAGCTACGAGAGCTGTTCGTTCACCGTTGTCATCCTGTCGTCCGGGTTGCGGACCTCATGCCGTGCGCACGCCGACAACTGCGGCCGTCCGGCCGGAAATGGACACTCCCACCTGCGGGGATACCGCGGCGAAGTTCAGGTGTTCGAGCCGACGCGCGATGGCCACACCACTACTGGACCAATGTTCAGAAAACCGCTGATCAGCACCTTTTGTACCCATAAAGAGTACCGACCGGAAGGGATTCCCAGAAGGAGTCGAAAGGTAGGCTCCCGGCATCACAGACCCGCCGATCGACCGACGCGTCGCCGGATACCGAAGATCCGCCCGATAACCAGAAATCAACCGATTCCGACGCAATCCAGCCAACCCCCCACAAACACCTCCTAAATCGCCACTGTGACGTTTTGAAGGTGTCGCGCGGGATGCAGGGGAGCAGAGGCCAGAGCGCCCTATGCATCAACGATTGAGCTGATTCGGCATTTATCCGTCAAAATTCGAGTTTCGCCGGAATATTTACATTGGACAGATCGTGAATCTGGCGCCGACTGCGCGAATGAAACGCACATTTCCGCACACAGCAGTCGGCAGGACGGCCCGGTGCTCAGCGAGCCGAAGCCCGAAACCTGATGCATGCCAACAACATACAAGCAGAGCCCTCCACTCCCAGCCCCTCCGCTGCAACGCCGATAATCAACATTATGTCAGCTAGGCTGGCGCCAGCCGCCGACATGGCGCCGCAGCAGCCTGCCAACCTCCCCGCGCGCCGCCATCCCCGCGGGCCAGCAAGCAGCCTGCCAATGCGCGGCGATCTTGCAGTCCACGACGCGCCTGCCGTCGCCGGCAGGACTGCGCGCGGCCAGCCAGACACCCCCCAAATATTGGACAAGCGATCACCATGCGCTGACGCAGGCAAACGCCGAGCGGCAATGCGCTTGTTGGTTCGACAGAGTCGGTATGGGTGGTGGGATCGGCTGGTTGTGGGATCGTCTCGAGGTTTTGCGAAAGCCTCCCGGTGGAGACTTGAATGAGTCATACTTCTGAATGTGTCCACGACTTCGGAATTCGAGCGGATGTTGCGTGGAGCCGCGCTACGCGTGACGGCGCCGCGGGTGGCCGTGCTGACCGCTGTGCACGAGCATCCGCACTCCGATACGGACTCGATCCTGGGCCGCGTGCGCGACACCCTCGGCGCGGTATCTCATCAGGCCGTATACGACGTGCTGCGCGCACTCACCGCCGCGGGGCTGATCCGGCGCATCCAGCCGATGGGGTCGGTCGCGCGTTACGAGACTCGGGTCGGCGATAACCACCACCACGTCGTCTGCCGATCATGCGGCGTCATCGCCGATGTCGATTGCGCTGTCGGCGAGGCACCGTGCCTGACCGCCTCGCACGACAACGGTTTCGTTCTCGATGAGGCCGAGGTCATCTACTGGGGTCTGTGCCCCGACTGCAAGACCAAGACACCACCCCTGTCCGGATCACAGCCGTGATCACAGCCCGTTTCACTCACTCCCCCGAAAGGAATTGCCGTGCCTGAGGAACATCCGCCCATCGGAGAAGCTAATACGGAACCCACCGCCGGTGGTTGCCCCGTTATGTCCGGTCGGCTCAAGTCCCCGGCCGAGGGCGGAAGCAGCAACCGTGAATGGTGGCCGAACCAGCTCAATCTCAAAATCCTGCAGAAGAATCCGGCCATAGCCAACCCCATGGGCGCGGACTTCGACTACGCCGCGGAATTCAAAACCCTCGATCTGGCTGCCGTGAAGGCCGACATCGTGGAGGTGATGACCACCTCGCAGGACTGGTGGCCCGCCGACTACGGCCACTACGGACCGTTGTTCATCCGGATGGCCTGGCATGCCGCGGGCACCTACCGCATCAACGACGGCCGCGGCGGTGCCGGTGCCGGCATGCAGCGGTTCGCGCCGCTGAACAGTTGGCCCGATAACGCCAGCCTGGACAAGGCACGTCGCCTGCTGTGGCCGGTCAAGCAAAAGTACGGCAAGAAGCTGTCCTGGGCCGACCTGATCGTCTACGCGGGCAATGTGGCCCTGGAGGACATGGGCTTCGAAACCTTCGGCTTCGGCGGTGGCCGCGTCGACCAGTGGGAGCCCGAGGAGGACGTCTACTGGGGTCCCGAGCAGACCTGGCTCGGAGACGAACGCTATACCGGCACAAGGGATCTCGAGAACCCGCTGGCCGCGGTCCAGATGGGTCTGATCTACGTGAATCCGGAAGGCCCCAACGGCAACCCGGATCCCCAGCTGGCGGCCGTCGACATCCGTGAGACGTTCCGCCGCATGGCCATGAACGATGTCGAGACCGCGGCGCTCATTGTCGGCGGCCACACCTTCGGCAAGACCCACGGCGCGGGCGACGCCGACCTCGTCGGCCCCGAGCCCGAGGCCGCGCCGCTCGAAGAGCAGGGCCTCGGCTGGAAGAGCGCCTTCGGCACCGGTGTCGGCAAGGACGCGATCACCAGTGGCCTCGAGGGCACCTGGACGCCCACCCCGACCAAGTGGGACAACAGCTTCCTCGAGACCCTGTACGGCTACGAGTGGGAGAAGACCAAGTCCCCCGCCGGTGCCTGGCAGTACATCCCCAAGGACGGCGCAGGAGCGGGCACCGTGGCCGACGCCCACGACCCGTCGAAGTCACATCCCCCGGTGATGCTGACCACGGACCTCTCGCTGCGAGTCGATCCCGTCTACGAGCAGATCACCCGCCGCTGGCTCGACCACCCCGAAGAACTCACCGAGGAATTCGCCAAGGCGTGGTACAAGCTGACCCACCGCGACATGGGACCCAAGGTCCGTTACCTCGGACCGGAGGTTCCGGAGCAGACCCTGCTGTGGCAGGACCCCGTCCCCGCCGCTGACTACGACCTCATCGGAGCGGCCGATATCGCCGCGCTGAAGAGCCAGATCCTGGCCTCGGGTCTGACTGTCGCCCAACTCGTTTCGACCACATGGGCGGCGGCCGCGTCGTTCCGCGGCAGCGATAAGCGCGGCGGCGCCAACGGCGGACGCATCCGTCTGCAGCCGCAGAGCGGGTGGGAGGCCAACAGCCCCGACGAACTCGCACAGGTGGTGCGCACCCTGGAGGGCATCCAAGAGTCCTTCAACTCCGCGCAGACCGGCAACACCCGGGTGTCGTTCGCCGATCTCGTGGTGCTCGGCGGCGCCGCGGCCATCGAGCAGGCCGCCAAGAACGCCGGATACGACGTCGAGGTGCCGTTCACACCGGGACGTACCGATGCCACCCAGGAGCAGACCGATGTGGAGTCCTTCTCCGCACTCGAGCCCACGGCCGATGGCTTCCGCAACTACCTGGGCAAGGGCAGCCGCGTCCCGGCCGAATACCTGCTCATCGACCGGGCGAACCTGCTGACCCTCAGCGCTCCGGAGCTGACGGTCCTCATTGGTGGTCTGCGCGTGCTCGGCGCGAACCACAACCAGTCGCCGCTGGGCGTGTTCACCTCGACTCCCGGGGCGTTGACCAACGACTTCTTCGTGAACCTGCTGGACATGAACACGAAGTGGGAGCCGGCCTCGTCCGACGAGGAGACCTACGAGGGTAAGGACCGCGCCACCGGTGCGGTCAAGTGGACCGGCAGCCGCGTCGACCTGGTCTTCGGGTCGAATTCGCAGCTGCGCGCACTCGCGGAGGTCTACGCGACCGACGACGCGAAGGAGAAGTTCGTCAAGGACTTCATCGCCGCATGGGTCAAGGTGTCGAACCTGGACCGGTTCGACCTGGTCTGATCCGAATGTGCCGCGCCCCGCGAACTGCCACAGTTCGCGGGGCGCGGTGCGTTTAGTCCAGGAAGCTGACTTCCTTGGTCTCCGCGACCGCAGCCGTGCGCCCGGGCGCGGCCTGGTGGCGCCAGTACAGGTTCGTGTGCGCGATGACCTGCTCCGGCACAGGCGCACCCCATTGGCTCTTGTCGAAGGTCGTATGTCCATCGCTGACAAGCGTCACGTCATAACCCCGCGCGAAGGCGCCGTGGATCGTGGACCGGATGCAGGCATCGGTCTCCGCGCCGGTCACCACCAGACGCCCGACACCGGCCTCGGCCAGCACCTGCGCCAGCTCGGTATCCTCGAACGAGTCGCCGAACCTCTTGTGCACCAACGGCTCCGATTCCGCACGCACCAGCTCCGGGACGTACTCCCACAGCGCACTGCCCGGCACCAGCTCCGCACTGGCGTGCTGGATCCACACGACCAGAACACCCTGTTCGCGCGCCCGCTCGACGAGTGTGCCGATGTTGGCGACGACCGCATCCCGCTGATACGCCTCCCCCACGACACCGTTCTGCACGTCGATCACTATCAACGCGGTGTTCGGTCGATCCGACAGCGTGCTCATGAAGATCTCCTCCTGCTGGTCGAGCGGCGCTTGCCGCCGCGATTACTCAACTACGAATCGACCGGTTGGGCCAGCCCGGCGACTAGGATCAAGGACGGGCGTCGGGAACCGCATATTTCGGTTCGGTCCGGGGACGCCCAGCAGATCGAGTGAGCCGACGATGGATACGCAGCCCGGCGCGGTACCACCGCAAAGCGGCGGCGACCGCGCAAAGGTGGCACAGACCGTGCTGGCACATGCGGTGACCGAGTTCGCGGGCGCGTGGGAGTCCGCGGCCGAACCGCCTGAACTGGCTGCTCACCTACCGGCCGAGAGTTCGTTGCGGCGGTCGGCGTTGATCGAGTTGATCAAAGTGGATCTGCACCACCGGTCGATACGCAGGCAGGCGGGTAA
This sequence comes from Nocardia sp. NPDC004278, assembly GCF_053602975.1. NCBI lineage: Bacteria > Bacillati > Actinomycetota > Actinomycetes > Mycobacteriales > Nocardiaceae > Nocardia > Nocardia sp. NPDC004278. The sequence goes on along the minus strand of NZ_JBSGEQ010000001.1, from coordinate 445,120 downwards.
ACGCCTCGACGAGTACCGAGCCGAATTCCCCGAACTCGACATTGCCCCACTGCCGCCGGATCTGATCTACGAGGAGATCACCGCGCGCCGCCAACTCGACCAAGATCTCGATCTCGCCGAGTACGAGCAGCGATATAGCCAGCAGATGACGCAGATCGCCGACCGGCTCGATGCCGATCACTTCCAAAGCACACTGCTCGCCGATCCGGCCGCGCAGGCCACCCTCGACACCATCAATCCCGGCGCGACCGTTGACGATTTCGACATGTTGATCCTGCTCGGCCAAGGCGCGTTCGGGCGGGTCTTCCTGGCGCGACAGCGCTCGATGCACCGGCTGGTGGCGGTCAAGATCTCCCACGACCGCGGCAGCGAAGGACAAACGCTGGCCCAACTCGATCACGAACACATCGTGCGCGTCTTCGACCAACGGCACATCGCCGAACAGCGCCTCAAGTTGATGTACATGCAGTACGTGCCGGGCGGCACCCTGCTCGGCGTACTACGGCGACTACGCCGCACCGGACCTCGAGGCAAGACCGGCAGACTACTGCTCGACGCCGTCGACGAGGCCGCGGCCAGCGCCGGGGTGCTCGAACCGCAACCATCCGAGACCCGTGCCCAGCTCACGCGGCTGAGCTGGCCGGAAACCGTTGCATGGCTGGGCAGTCGGCTCGCAGCGGCATTGGACTACGCCAACCACGCAGGCGTGCTGCATCGCGACATCAAACCCGCCAATGTTCTGCTCACCGTCGACGGACAACCCAAACTGGCCGACTTCAATATCAGCTTCAGCACACACATCCCCGGCGCGAGCCCGGCGGCCTACTTCGGTGGCTCACTGGCCTACATGTCCCCCGAACAACTCGAGGCCTGCCATCCGAACATGACCACCAACGCCGCGGACCTCGACACACGCAGCGACCTCTACGCCCTCGCCGTCGTGCTCTGGGAGCTGCTCACCGGCCGACTCCCCTTCGACGACGGACGCAGCGCGGGCGAATCGGATGCCTCGCTCGAGCGGATGATCGCACTACGCCGCCGGCCGATCGGCGATCGGCTCGCCGCCGATATCCCACCGGACTGCCCAGCGGTTCTTCAGCATGCCCTGCTCACCTGCCTCGCACCCGATCCGGCCAACCGATTCGCCACCGGTGCCGAACTCGCCAACCAGCTCGACCTCACCCTGGACCGCGCGGCGCGCGACCTCGTCGATCCGCCATCACACAGCCTCCGCGCGAAACTACAGATGCGGCCGATGCCGGTGGTAACGCTGTCCAGCGTCCTCGGGCAGTTCCTCGGCGTGCTGTACCTTTGGGCGCACAACGCCCGGCTCCTCAACAACGAACTCTCCCCCGACGACAGCGCCCGCCTTTTCCGCCTCGCGGTCCTGATCGGCGTGATCGGCTACCCCATCGGCATTGTCGTGCTGCTGTATTGGTGTCGACGGGTGTTCCTCGTGCCCTACGGACTGCGGCGCGGTAAACGCTTCGACGAGCAGACCCTCGCGCAAGCCCGCGCCGACACCCTGGCCTGTGGCGACCGCATCACGCTGGTCTCGTTCACCGGTTGGGCGTTGTCGCTGGCGATCTTCTTGCCCCAATTGCAGGCCAGCGCCGACCTCACCACGAGATTCATGGTCAATCTCATCGCATCCCTCATCGTCGCCGCCGCGGTCGCGGTCGTGTACTCCTACTTCCCCGTCACATTCTTTGTGCTGCGCTGGTACTACCCTGGTTTGCTCGGCACCGGGCAGACCTTCCCCGACGACGCCGTCCGGTTGCGACGGCTGGCCCGACGCAGCCGGATATATCTCGGCATCGCCGCATCGGTACCACTGATCGGTGTCGCGACCGGTCTGATCTGCCTCAATCCGGCGCAGCAGCAAACGGTGATCGGTCCGACCGTCATCCTCTGTACCGTCTGTCTTTTTGCCTTTGTCGCTGCGCTGCGCATCTTCTACGCACTCGAATCGGATCTGCATGCCCTGGATCGGATCGTCGATCCGCGATCCCGGCAACCCGAATAATGCAAGGTTTCACCAAGGACCTCACTAGATTTCGTGACTACTCTCGAAGCTGTTCGGAATGCCACGGGCTGCGGGGGCGCCATGAAAGAACAGCGGACACAGGTCTATGGATCGGTAGTCGAGTTCGTCGAGAACTACCTCTCCCTGGTCTACCGCCGCAAGGTGGCCGATAACGGCATGGCCTGGTGCCCCGAATGGTGGCGGCACTCCGAGGCTATCGCGCGCCTGGAAGCGCTCTGGCAATCCTGGGAACGCTATCGGCTCAACGATGAATTGGGTTTATCGCTGTGGTTCCTCGACCATGCCGATAGCCATATGAACGTGCTGCTCCACCCCAACGGACCGTTCGCCGGATGCTCCATGCACAACGGGCACACCGAACGTGTCTGGCCGCTGTCGGTGAAATCACCTCCCCCCGATACCTTTTCACCCACGGGTTAGTCGCGTTTGTTTGAAACGGCTTATGGTCAACTAACGTTCATGCGGTGCTAGGACATTCACATGCGACCAGTGGCGCGTTCGCCTGGTCGGTGGCAGCGGCGACGCTGCCCATCTCGGCGTTGGTATATCCGGTATTGCCCAGTGGGGATGCGCATCTCGGCGCAGTCGAGGTATTACTCGGCACCTTCCTGACGGCCGGGGCCGCGCTGCTGCCCGATGCCGACCATCCGAACGGCACCATCGCGCATGTGCTCGGTCCGATCTCCTATCACCTGTGCCGCCTGATCTCCTGGATCTCCGGCGGGCATCGGCACGCCACCCATTCCTTCGCCTTCGTCATCGCCGCCGCCTGCGGAACCTGGGCGGGCGAACATTGGATCGGACGCTATTTCACCCTCGGACTGGTCTTCTTCCTGCTCGCCCTTGCGGTACGGGCACTGCACCTCTGCCCCTCCGGCGACGGCATCGAAGCATGGGGCACGATCATCATCCTGGCCGCGGCAGGAACCTTCACAATGGACCACTGGATCACCGACAAGCCGTCATGGCTACCGTTCTCCGTCGGCCTCGGCGCACTCGCCCACCTCCTGGGTGATTGCCTCACCGACAAAGGCTGCCGACTCTTCTGGCCCTTCTCCCTGCGCACCAGCCTGCCGGTCATCGAGCGAACCGGCAACAAGGTCGAAACCTGGATCCTCTCCCCCTTCTTCACCCTGGCAACCCTCGCCATACTGTGGCACGTCTTCACTGTTAACCCCTAGCGGCTCACTCGTTGGAGACCGATCACCTCGGTCTCCAACGAGCCCCGCCGTAGCCTCTACTCACGGCGCCCTCCCGGATGTCTTTGCCGCTTTTGGTCTTCCGATTTGCACGATGTCCGTACCAGTGGAGCATTTCATAGATTAATTCGCATATCTAGATAATCCAATGATTACCATGGCGAGTTAAATGACCCCTTCCGACACACAGATCACCACCGACAGCTACCACAGGTCCAGCGCCCCCGCTTGCTGTTTGGTCCGCCCGTCAGCGAAACGTTCAGCACCCCAAACCTTCCCCGCGCCCCACTTCGATTTCGCAACCTCCCCAACCCCCTCCCCTCTCCCCCACACGTCGCGCCAGCCCCTCGCAATGAACAACTTTCCACCTGCGACAGCACACCCAGCACGATCAGCCGGCTAGTGCGGAATCGCCCCGAGGTTTCGCAAAACCCCGACCAGCACCTCCCCTCACAACGCAACAAACGCCCCACCTCACCCCCGCATCGAGTCGAGACTGCGCTGGTGCACATGCACTCTCGACGCTTACCTGCATGAGCGCATGGTGATCGCTTACCCAAGGGGGTTGTGCCCTCTCATCTATGCGGCGTCCGGCGCAGCCGGACGTAGTTGTCTGCGCTTTGATGAGCGCTAGCATGCGTAGATGCGCATATCTACGTATGGACATGTCTTTTGGTGGTCGGTTCGATGCGGTTGGTTGCCGATGCCGGGATAGGCTGAGCCATGGTCGCTGGATCGACAATGCAGCCGCAGCGCTGGACACCACCCACCGCCCCACCCCGCGCTCGCGAAACACGCAGCGCCACACCACTTCCCCCGATCACCCGGCTGGAACTCCCGGGCGCCGGGCCCGAGGATGTGGTGCGCACTGCGGAGGGCCGGGTTATCGCAGGGGTCGATGATGGTTCGATCTATAGCATCGACCCCGCGGACGGTGCGGCAACCCTCCTGGTGAATACCGGCGGTCGGCCGCTCGGCATGCATGCCGACACCGATGGGTCGATTCTGATCTGCGACTTCGAGCGTGGACTACTGCGCCTGGACAGCGCGGGCACACTCGATGTGCTGGTGGACGAGGTCGACGGTGAACCACTCCCCTTCGCCAGCAATGTGGTTCGCGCCGAAGATGGCACGATCTACTTCTCGTCGTCGTCGCAGCGCTTTCCCCTGCACCAGTGGCGGGGCGATCTACTGGAGCATTCCGGCACCGGCCGCCTGTTCCGCCTCGATATGTCCGGCAAACTCGAAACCCTCATCGACGGACTGCAATTCGCCAACGGGGTGGTCGTCTCCCCCGACGGTTCTTGCGTCCTCGTCGCCGAAACCGCGGCCTACCGCGTGACCCGCTACTGGCTCAGCGGCCCCAAGGCGGGCACCCACGACCTGCTGATCGAGAACCTGCCCGGCTTCCCGGACAATATGGCATTGGGCAGTGACGGCTTGGTGTGGATCACGCTGCCCTCGCCGCGAAACCCATTGCTGGACCGCCTACTCCCCCTCCCTGGCATTCTGCGCCGCATCGTCTGGGCGCTACCGGAATGGCTGCAGCCCAAGCCGCCGCGGACCGTGTGGGTGCTGGCGGTCGACTTCGACGGAGAGATCGTGCACGACCTGCAGACCGAGGGCACCGAGTACGCCCTGGTCACCGGCGTCGTCGAACACAGCGGCACCCTGTACCTCGGCAGTCTCACCGAATCCGCCGTCGCGGTGAGCCGCGTGCCGTCATAGCGACGAAGAATGCCGTTCGTCATGCGCGTTCGAACCGGTCGACGCGATCGAACTCGGTCGGCTCGAAACTCGACGACCGTACGTCGGCTGGGATCCGACTCGACACGACGGAGCGGCGATGCCAACGCGGAAGGATGACGAGGACCGGTATGCGGCGTCGAGTGCGCGCCGTCTGTACGACGGCAGCGCTGATTTCGCCGACAAACGAAGCTCAGTGAACAGTTGTACACTGAGAGTATGACTGAGGGCGGGCGACAGCGGCAGGCCGAGATTCAGGCGCTTGCGCGGTTGGCGGGCGATGAGATCGGTGGGGCGGTCGATGGGATCGCGGCAGTGCATCGTGCCATATCCGATCGGATGTTCGCGGCGGTGCGGTTGGGTGTCGGGCCGGCGGCGCAGCCGGTCAAGGTGGTGCACGATGCGATCACCGACGGGGTATATCGGCTCGTCGGTGGCACCGCGGTCGCGGCGGGGGCGCTCGCCGAGCGGGTTGTGGATGTGCCCGGCGCGCCGGTGCCGTCGCGCACGGTGTACGGGTCCGGATTCCTTGCGGCCTTGCAGGGTTTGATCGGTGACAGTCTCGCGGACGAGCGGCCGATTCTGGCCGGGCCGATGACGTTTCGGATCAATGGTGAGCCGGTCGCACCGGGTTGGGTGGGCGATGTGGTGTCGAATCCGCGCCCGCGGCTCGTGGTGTTTCTGCACGGTCTGGTGGAGACCGAGCATGCCTGGCGACTCGGCGGGCAGCCTAGCTATGCCGAGCGGCTCGAAGGCGATCTCGACTGCACGACGCTGCTGGTCCGGTACAACAGTGGGCTGCATATCTCCGAGAACGCCCGCCTGTTGAACGGGATGCTGCAGCGCCTGGTCGACAATTGGCCGGTGCCGGTCGAGCAGATCGCGCTCGTCGGCCATTCCATGGGCGGGTTGATCGCGCGGGGCGCCTGCTATGACGCCGACCGAGCCGATCTGCCATGGGTGCGCCGGGTTCGGCATATCGTCTGTCTCGGCTCACCGCATTTGGGCGCACCACTGGAGCAGCTCGTCCACTACGCCTCCGCCGCTTTGGTGTGGGTGCCGGAGACCCGGCCCTTGGGGCGGCTGCTGCGCCGTCGCAGTGCCGGCATCCGCGATCTGCGCCAGGGTTCGCTCGTCGACGAGGACTGGCAAGGTCTGGACACGGACGCCTTGCGCCGCAGAGTGATTCGCGAGGTGCCGCTGCTGGACTGTGCCGACCACTATTTCGTCACCGCCACGGTTACCCACAGCCCCCGCCACCCGCTCGGCCGCTTCATCGGCGACGGCCTGGTCCTCGCCGCCAGTGGCTCCGGCCGAAACCGAGCCCGCCGCATCGGTTTCGACGATGCCAATGGTCTGCACATCGCCGGAGCCAACCACTTCACATTGCTCAACCACGACACGGTATACGCGGCGCTGGTTCGTTGGCTCGCCGATGATGTGCGCCACGAGTCGATGCGCTGCGGTTGATCCGCACCTGCCTCGCGTCATGCACTTCGTCACCGCGCCGAAGCACTTAGCAGCACAGACTTGCGCCGAACGTGCTGGATGAATACGGCGATCGGGAGCCGAAGTACTGGTGCACCGCTGAGTTGTTGCGCGCCTGTGGCCGTGGCGATATCGCGCAACGGGACGTCCCGGCCGCGTTCGGCGATGAGTCGTTCGTCCGCCATCGATGAATAGTGCACGCTCAGTGCAGTTTCGACTCGAACGCCCCGGTGGGGTCGCGTCTCGGGGGGCGGCAGACTCGGGCGCATGCGGCCGCGATTCGTGTACCTGTCGGTCGGCGCGGGCCACCGCCGGTCACGCGACGACTGGTGGCGCGCGCTGATCCCCGCCGATCTCGGATCGGCGGGCCCGTTTCTGGGGACAACACCCGCGCCCACGTGCTCGATCTGGCCGGGGCCGATGTCGAGCAGTTCGTGCTGGCCGGGGACGCAGTCGCCATCCAGCCGCGCACGGTATCGACCCGATCACGTCGATGCAGAAATAACGCCGACGATCCAACACCGGCAGGTCGCCAGCAGTCCAGCGCACTCGGCTGCGGTCGGTATCGTCGCCGTGGCACACCAGCGCCGGGGTACCGAGCGGCGGGAACTTCATACCGAGCCACGGAACGATACGCGGCACGGGCTGAACAGCAGCGCAGCGAATAGACCACAACGCCCACTCCCGTGTATTCCACGGACGAGAGTGGGCGCTGCGACCTACCGGCCCGAACAGGAACCGCTGCGGCACAGCCGCGCGCGCCAGCGGACCCGGTCAGAACAGTTGATCGGAGTGGGTATCGGCTTCACTACGCACATCCTCGGCGAATTGGGCTTCGACCTGCGCGTCCGCACCCGCGGTGTGGGTCGCATACAGCAGCAGGCAGCCGCGGATGCCGTCGAGGAGGTCTTCGAGGAGGTCGAGCGCCGGGCGGGTGGGATCGAGGCGGCTGATGCGGAATTCATCGAGAAGGGCGGCGCGGGTGGCGCTGTCGAGGTCGAATTTGCGGGCCTGCTCTTCGATTTCGGCGACGCGGGCCACCACGGCCCACGGTGCTGGCACATGCCCCTCGGAGACGGCCATGGCCTCGGCGATGAGGTCGACGACGATCTCGGTCGGGGTCTCACCGGCGGTGAGGCGTTCCAGTACCAGGGTCGGGGTCTCGACTTGCAGTGCCTCGATATCGTCGGCCTCGACGACCACGTCGGCGGTCGCCACATCCGCGAGTTCGCCTGCTACTTCGGCGGCGGCGTAGAGCCAATGCGCGGCCGCAACGGAGGCGGAGGCGGGATCGAGTTCGGTGAACAGTTCGATGGTGCCGAGCGGATCGGCGCGCAGCAGTTCGTCGGCGGCCTGCACCTGGGCGGGTGAGACGTCCGGGCGCGACAGTTCGACCGCCTGGCGGGCGCGGCCGGACAGGTCGCCGAGTTCGGCGGATTCGATGGCGGCCTGTTCGGTGCGGACTTCGGCGGCGATGGTGTCGCGCAGTGTGGCATCGTCGATGGCGTGCAGGGTGCGGCCCACGCGATGCGCGGATTCGACCACACCGCTGTAGGAGACGATCAGACCGCGGTCGGTGGGCAGGTTCGGGGTGCGGATCCCGGCCTCGACCTCCTTGAAGTTGCGGCGCTCCTCCGCGCGCCGCCAGGCTTCGCTATTGGGGACATCGGGATCGCCTGCGGCGCTTGCCGGATGGGTGTAGGTGCGCCACTGGAAGCGGGACAGGGTGGTCAGATTCGACGCCAAACTCGTTGCCTGGTCGTGGTTTATCGGTGGCAGTTGGGCCACCGTTGTCGCGAGATCGCCGCGTCCGGTCGCCCAGATGGCGACCAGGGCGTTGCGGTCGGCGTCGAATGCGTATCGGGTCACGCACGCCAGTTTTCCCGATCGGCCGCCGTTGCGCGCGCGATCGATCGCTTCGATATCCGGTCGTCGGCGTTTCGGGTGTCCGATGTCTGCGCTCCCGCGTCGCTGCGTGGTGCGGCTGTGCTCCGCCATCAGGCTCATTGCCGGAGCCGGGATACCTCCGTGGACAGGTCGTGGATACCTGCGAGGATGGACGGTATGACTCTCGATCATGGTGATCCGGGCGACGCGCCTTCGATTCCACAACCGACCGCGCCGGTGGTGAATCCCGCCCGGCCCTCCGCGGCCGAGGAGGCCAGAACCGTTGCGGCGGTGACGAATATCGCCACCTTGGCGAGTTTGAGCGAGGATGGTGGGCCATGGGCGTCGTTCGTCGCCTATGGGCTGCTGGCGGGGCAGCCGGTGCTGTGCGTCTCGCGGATGGCCGAGCATGGGCGCAATCTCGCGGCCGACCCGCGGGCCAGCCTGTCGGTGGTGGCGCCGGAGATGCCCGCCGATCCGTTGGCCGGAACGCGGATCACGCTGGCCGGTGTGGTGGAGCGTCCGGTCGGTGCGGAGGCGGATGCGGCGCGCGAGGCGCATCTGGCGGCGGTGCCCGCGGCGAAGTACTACGTGGATTACAGCGATTTCTCGCTGTGGGTGTTGCGGGTGCGGCGGATTCGTTGGGTCGGCGGGTATGGGCGGATGGATTCGGCGAGTGCCGAGCAGTATCTCGCGGCTGCGCCGGATCCGGTCATTCCGTTGGCGGGGCGGCCGATCACGCATCTCAATGATGATCACGCCGATGCGCTGTTGTCGATGGCGCAGGTGTTGGGTGGGTATCCGGACGCGACCGAGGCGAGCTGCGAGAGAGCCGATCGGTATGGGCTGGACCTGCGGGTCGTGACACCGCGGGGTGTGGCGCGGACCCGGGTGGGCTATCTGACGCCGATCGATTCCGCGGGCGAGTTACGTTCGGCGACAGTCGAATTGACGCGGCTTGCCCGCGAGGGCTGATACCGCGGGCATTGCGCCTGCCAGATGCCTTCGGCATCGGCGGACGGCTGGGGCGTGACGGCGGCGAGGGTGACGTTGCCCGTGGTCTCCGCAATTCTCGATGCAAATCGTGTCAGGGCTGAAGATCGAGTGGTTCACCTGCTGCGAGCCAGTCGCGGAAGCGCTGAGCGATTTCGTCTGCCGAGAGATCTTCTGTGCGGCTGGTCAGTATCCAGCGGTGTCCGAAGGGGCACTGCACCAGGCCGTGTCGCGCGCCGCTGAAATCGGCTTGGACCGGGGCGAGCGATCGTGCGCCCGCCGCTACCGCGCGAGTATGCGCGGTGTCGGCGTCGACGCACGCCAGGATGCTGGAGGGGATCTCCTGATGCAACACCGCGGAATCCAACACCTCCCAGTATCCGGTATATCTACCGACGCTCGTACCCGCCGGCGACTCGACGACCACGCCCGCGGAGCGGCTTGCCCCATTGCTCATCCCCCAATTGTTACCGGCCATCAGCAAATGCACGAAAGTGCTGCGGACCGCGCTGTCGGGGCAGCCACGGCCAGGATGTCGAGCAGCATCGTGACGGCAGATATCGATCGGCAACGCCACACGCGCTGATACCTGGTCCGCAGCCTTCGAGCTGGACATCGTCGGTGCTCCTGTCACTGCCGGGCGGCGCGGCCCCGGAAGGCGTCGACGGTCCCCCGCAGAGAGTCCTCGAGCGGGGTCGGGTCGAGGGCAAAATGCGCCGTCGCGGCGGAGGAATCCATGATGAACGGGCGATCGAACTGATAGCGCAGTTCACGGATCTCGCGGGCGGCCGGAACGAACAGGCCCGCCGACCAGAGCAGCGCCGCAGGCATGCGCGTGACGCGGGCGGGCGGGGCTTTCGCAACCGTCGCGAGCAGCTCGGCCAGCGCGCGCACCGATAGCGGCGCAGCCGAGGGCACGTGCCAAGGCTTGCCCCAGGCGGATTCGTCTGCGGCCACCGCGACCAGCAGGCGGGCCACATCGGCGGTGGCGGTCCAGGTGTGCGGTGCGTCGAGATCGGCGGGGACCAGGGCGCGTCGGCCGGACAGCACCGCCGGGAGCAGCAGGGTGGTCGCCGCGGAGGTGGCGTGGGGGCCGAGGTAGTCCGAGCCGCGCACCTCGGCGGTGCGGATGCGACCGGCCTCGTGTGCGGCCAGTTGCTCCGCCCACATCTCGGCGCGTACACGGCCCTTTACCGAATTCGGGCGCAGCGGCCGGTCTTCGGTGACCGGAACGTCGAATTCGCCGTAGCCGTACAGGTTTCCGACGGTGACCAGCATTGCGCCGGAGTGTTCCGCGGCGGTCAGCACTGCGCGGTGCAGCGGCGGGAAGTCCTGCGGCCAGCGGTGATAGGCCGGTTGGGCGCACTGGTAGACGGCGGTTGCGTCCAGGCAGTGGGTGACCAGGGCAGCAGCGTCGGTGGCGTCGGCCGTGACACGTTCGACGGCCGGATGCTCGGGGCCGGAGCCGCGGCGGGTGATCAGGCGGACGTGCTCGCCGCGGGCCGCGAGCAGGAGTGCGGTGGCGGTGCCTACGGGGCCCGCTCCGATGACGACGTGCAGGGACATGAGGTCCTCGATCCGGTCTGGCGTTCTTCATTCAGAACAGTGTTCTCGGGATGATTCGACAGTAAGCGAGCACAGCGTTTCCCGTCAAGAACAGTGTTCTCTTAGTTGTCTACTGTTCTCCTATGGCTTCCCGTTCTCTACACTGCGGATATGTCCGCCGCATCCCTGCGCGCCCGCGTCCGCACCGAAATGATCGAGGAAATCAAGGCCACCGCCCGGAAGCGGCTGGCCGCCGACGGCGCCGGACTCTCACTGCGCGGAGTCGCCCGCGACATGGGCATCGTCGCCTCCGCGCTCTACCGCTACTTCCCCAGCCGCGACGACCTGCTCACCGTTCTCATCCTGGAAAGCTACGAATCGCTCGGCAATGCCGCCACCCGCGCGGCCGAAGCCCGGCCGACCGGCGACCAACGCGGCCGCTGGCTCGCCGTCTGCACGGCCGTGCGGGACTGGGCCACCGCCAATCCCAGCGAATACGGCCTGCTCTACGGCAGCCCCATCCCGGGCTACGACGCGCCCCGGGACACCATCGCGCCCGCCGCCACCGTCGTCCTGCTGCTCGCCGACATCGCCGCCGATGCCGAAAGCGCTGGCCTGCTACGGCCTGCGCCACTGGCCACGCCGCTGCCCAACTCTGTGCGCGGCGATCTGCGCATCCTCATCGACGAGCAGCAGTCCGGGCTGCCCGAAGAGGTGCTCGACCGCGTATTCCTCGGCTGGACGCAGCTTTTCGGGCTCGTCACCTTCGAGATCTTCGGCCGCCTCGACGGCACCATCACTGCCGTCGGCGACTACTTCGAACACCAGATGAATCTCATCGCCGACCTGATCGGCCTGCCCGCCTGACCTTCAGGCAATCGGCTTGTCGGCAGCCCGCACAGGACCACGTTTCGCCCGCCGATCACAGCCCCAGCTCTGCCCTGTTTCGCGATAGCTCGACACATTGATCATATCTGATAAATCCATCAAACTCGATTAGATCACCAAATTCGACAGAAGCGCCCGATTCTTTGTACTTCCAACTGTGAGATAGCAAACACCACGACTGTGGCGTCCCGGGTGAACCGAATGGTTGCGGTAGTTCGTAGTACGGGGGACGAGATGCGGTGTGCACCTCATCGATCAGCGACGGAGGATCCGAAAGATGAATTCAGCCAAACGAATCCAGCGTGCCGCAGTGCCGCTCGCCGCTGCTGCGGTCGCTCTCGCAGGTTTGCTCAGCGCCTGTGGTGGCGACAAAGGCGCCGAGGCGACGGCGACGACGTCTTCGACTGCGACAGCCGCAGCCACAGCAGCGCCCGCAGCGGGACAGGCTGCCGCAGTAGCGAAAACGCAAGGCTGGCTGAAGATCTACGGCGGTGCGGCCCCGGCCGGGACCGCGAACGCGGTGCAACTCCAGGTGACCAGCAACCCGAGCGTCGGAAAGTTTGTATCGGACGGATCCGGCCGGTCGCTGTACCGGTTCGACAAGGACACCGCGACGCCATCGGTATCCAATTGCTCCGGGCAGTGCGCCGTGACCTGGCCGCCGCTGACCGTTGCCCGCGATCAAGCGCTCTACGCCTCGGGCGTCGACCCCCAACTCGTCGGGTTCATCGAACGTGCCGACGGCGCATGCCAAATCACTATCGGGGGTTGGCCGGTGTACTACTTCTCGAAAGACACCAAACCAGGCGATCTGCTGGGCCAGGGTGTCGGTGGAACGTGGTTCGCGGTGGCTCCGAATGGCGGCAAAGCTCTGAGCAAATGATCGCAGCGGCCCCCGGCGTCGAAGCGGGGGGCCGTACCAGATCGGTCCGGCCTGGTTTCGGCCATTCGGGGACCTGAATTCGGTGTGCTTCGGCAACGAATTGCGACGGGTGGCCGCAACAGGTACGTCGGTGGGTATGGCGATGGGATCGGCCGACAAACGATACGGGGTCTCGATCACTCGCGAGGTGTCGTCTCCTTGCCTGTGGAGATCTACGGTGGAGGTATGACCGCCTTGGAGTATCGACATGTGCTGGTCGCGCGGGACGGCGACACGGTGCGCATCACCATGAACTGGCCGGAGCGGCGCAATGCGCTGTCGAGCGAGCATCTGGCCGAACTGCTCGCCTCGTTCCGGGCCGCCGGCGAGACCGACGCCACCGGGATAGTGCTCGGGGCGCGCGGTCCGGTGTTCTCCGCGGGACATGATTTCGCCGACGTCGCCGCGCGCGACCTGCTCGGTGTGCGGGAACTGCTGACACTGTGCACGGAGCTCATGTCCACCATCGAGTCGGTGCCGCAGGTGGTGATCGCTCGCGTGCACGGTCTGGCCACTGCCGCCGGCTGCCAGTTGGTGGCCTCCTGCGACCTGGCCGTCGCCGCCGAATCGGCCGGTTTCGCGCTTCCCGGCGGCAAGGGCGGCTGGTTCTGCCACACTCCCGCCGTGCCGGTGGCGCGCGCGGTCGGCCGCAAACGCCTGATGGAACTCGCCCTCACCGGTGACCCGATCGATGCCCGCACCGCCGAACAGTGGGGCCTGATCAACCGAGCGGTGCCAGATGCCGAGCTCGACACTGCCGTTGCCGAGTTGCTCGCCCGCGCTACCAGGGGCAGCCGGGCCAGCAAGGCACTCGGCAAACGCACTCTCTACCGCCAACTCGACCGCCCCGAAGCAGATGCCTACGCCCTCGCCCTGGAAGTCATGGCCGCCGCCGCCCAACTCCCCGGCGCCCGCGAAGGGATGGCGGCCTTCCTGGCCAAGCGCCCACCCGTCTGGCGTGATTAGCGCCGCCAGGCGGATCCTCGCCCTGCAGCGGTTGCCATGTTTCCTCGCCGCGGGAACCCAGCAGGCGCAGTTCACTCAGCGAAATCCCGCCCGGCCCGTTGGCACCGGAGACGATTGCCAGATCGCCGGTGGTGCCCGAGATCTCGATCCGGGCTGGCCTACCGATATCCAGCAACGGGTCCTCGCGAACTGGCACGACTACGGATACCGCTGACATCCTGATACGACGCAGTCGCGACCACTGATGTCCAGAGTTCGATCCCGAACAGAAATCTAGGCGCCACCAGGTGTCGCCTGGTGGACCGGCACGGTGAGCATGGCGACGATCATGTCGATGATTTCGGCCGCATCGCTGTCCGGGTCCGCGGTGCGCACGCCCGCTTCCAGCGCACGTTCATAGTCGGCGATCAAGGCGAACATCACCGTTGCCATGGTTTCCAGGCGTTGGCGGCGTCGGCGGGGTGGGAGTTGCGCGAGGGCCGCGTCGAGGCGGGTGGCGATGATGCGCACGGCGGCGCGGTCAGCACCGGCGAGGCGGCGGGCGTCGGCGACCACGGGGTGGGCGCGCACCACTTCGAGGAAGCGACCGTAGTGGGTGATCCGTGGTGTGCCGATGAGTTCGAGGATGGGTGCGGTGAGCACGGCGACCAGGGTGTGGATCTCGTGTGCGGTGCCGTCGGCCTCGTGCTGGGCGAGCAGACCCATGCGGCGGTCCTCGAGCCAGTTCATGCGGCGTTCGACAATGGCCTCGATCAGCCCGCCGCGGGAGTCGAAGTAGTAGTGCACCGCTGAGTTGTTGCGCTGGCCCGCGGCCGCCGCGATATCGCGCAGCGGGACGTCCACGCCGCGTTCGGCGATGAGTCGTTCGCCCGCGTCGAGCAGCGCGGCACGCGGATCATCGGTGGCCATGTCAGAACTGTACTAAATCCGGGTATTGACGATGTTAAGCATCAGTGATTAATTGGTCGTGCGTGCCGGCTGTTTTTGCGAATCCGACGAGTCGCTGGGCGGAGTTGAGGTGATCCGATGACCATCGCGCGGGGTCCGATCTTCCAGCTGTGCTGGGTGGTGCGCGATATCGATGCGGCCCGACGGGAGTACACCGAGCGCTATGGCGTCGCCGAGTGGTTCACCATCCCGGATGTGCACTTCGGGCCGCAGACATGCGAATTGCGCGGCGCGCCAGCCGATTACACGATCACCGTGGCGCTGGGATATGCGGGCGGGCAGCAATTGGAGCTGATCGAGCCGAAATCCGGGATCAGCCTGTACTCCGAGCATCTGGATACGGTGGGGCCGGGACTGCATCACATCGCGTGGGTGCCCGAGGACTATGAGGCGGCGCTGGCCGAGGCGAGGACGGACGGGGCGGAAATCCTCGCGCGGGGTGCGGTCGAGGGCGTCGGAATGGAATTCACCTATCTCGATGGCGGTGCGCTCGGTTCGACCGTTGAGCTCATGCGGTTGTCGGCGGATATGAAGGCGATGTTCGATTACCTGATCCCGGAGGGTTATTCGAATCCATGGGCCTAGGAATCGAACTCCCCCAGCTCATTACCGGCCCGGTCGAATGGGACGTCATCGCGGATGTGATCGTGGTCGGCTTCGGGATCGCGGGAGCGTGCGCGGCAATCAGCGCGGCCGAAGCGGGCGCGCGGGTACTGCTGCTGGAGCGCGGCGGCACAGCGGGCGGGGCATCGGCGCTGGCGGCGGGACACTTCTATCTCGGGGGCGGCACACCGGTGCAGTCGGCGACCGGACATGCCGACAGCGTCGAGGCGATGATCGCCTATCTCGAGGCGGTCACTCCGGAGCCCGACGCGGCCAAGATCCGCGCGTACTGCGCCGACAGCGTCGCGCATTTCGATTGGCTGGAGGCGCACGGGATCGAGTTCGAGCGGTCGTTCTATCCCGGGAAGTCGGTGGTGCAGCCCGGCACCGAGGGGCTGATGTGGACCGGCAACGAAAAGGTGTGGCCCTACCGCGACCAGGCGCACCCGGCACCGCGCGGGCACAAGGTGAACGCGCTGGCCGAGCGCGGCGGGCAGCAGGTGATGGCGGTGCTCACCGAGCGGGTCCGGGAGTTGGGTATCGAGGTGAGGTACGAGACCGCGGTGCGCGAGCTCGTCGCCGACGCGCGTGGGCGGATCGTCGGGGTGCGCTGGCGCGACGGTGCGGCCGCTGGAGTGGTGGTGCTCGCTGCGGGCGGGTTCGTGATGAATCCGGAGATGCTCGCCGCCTACACCTCGCGATCGGCCGAACGCTTTCTGCCGCTGGGTGTGCCATCCGATGACGGGCTCGGCATTCGGCTCGGGCAGTCGGCGGGCGGCGCCGTCACGCGAATGGACGGGGTGTTCCTGACCGCGTCGTTCTATCCCCCGGCCGATCTGCTGTACGGGATCATCGTGAACAAGGCGGGTCGGCGGTTCGTCGCGGAGGATTCCTATCACGGGCGGACAGCGGGTGCTGTTGTCGCGCAACCGGATTCGACGGCCTACCTGATCGTGGACAGCAAGCATATGGGGTGGCCGGAGCTGCCGATGGTGAAATTCATCGACGGCTGGCACCGGGTCTCGGAGATGGAAGCGGCGCTCGGTATCCCCGATGGCGCCCTGCACAGGACCCTGACCGCGTACAACACCGCCGCGGCCGAAGGACGTGATCCCGAATTCGGCAAGCATCCCGACTGGCTGACCCCGTTGACCGAAGGCCCGTGGGGTGCCTTCGATCTCACGCCGGGCCGGGCCACCTACGTCGGATTCACTCTCGGCGGACTGTGCACCTCCGTCGACGGTGCGGTGCTGCGCGCCGACGGGTCGGTGGTCTCCGGGCTGTACGCGGCGGGCGCCTGCGCCTCGAATTTGGCACAGGACAGTTCCGGCTATGCCAGCGGGACGTGTCTCGGCGAGGGGTCCTACTTCGGGCGCCGCGCCGGTGCGCATGCGGCTGGCATATCGGGGGCGGCACCGAACAGGGCGCACCGCGCCGAAAGTACCGGGATGGAAGGCGATTGACATGCGATTCACCTATGCCGAGACAATGACGGATCCGACCTACTATGTGCCGCTGGCACAGGCCGCGGAGGCGGCCGGGTATACGTCGATGACGATTGCCGACAGCGTGGCCTATCCGAAGGAATCCGACGCGACCTACCCGTATACCCCCGACGGCAGCCGGGAGTTCTTGGAGGACAAGCCGTTCATCGAGGCATTCGTGCTGTCGGCGGCCATTGCGGCGGCCACCACGACACTGCGCCTGACCCCGTTCGTGGTGAAGCTGCCCATCCGCCCGCCGGTGCTGGTGGCCAAACAGGCCGCCTCGATCGCGGCGTTGAGCGGCAACCGGTTCGGTTTCGGCGTCGGTATCAGCCCGTGGCCGGATGATTTCGAGATCATGGGTGTGCCGTTCGAACATCGCGGCGCACGCATGGACGAATGCATCGATATCGTGCGCGGTCTCACCGCGGGCGGCTACTTCGAATTCCATGGGAAGTACTACGATCTGCCGCCCATCAAGATCAGCCCGGTGCCCACCGAGCCGATCCCGATCCTCATCGGCGGACACAGCGGCCCGGCCTTGCGGCGCGCGGCCCAGCGCGGCGATGGCTGGATGCACGCGGGCGGTGACCCGGCCGAATTGGACCGGCTGCTCGCGAAACTCGATACCCTGCGCGCCGAATACGGCACCCGCAAGGACTTCGAGGTGCACGTCATCTCGCTGGACGGCTTCACCGTGGACGGCGTGAAACGGTTGGAGGACAAGGGTGTCACCGATGTGATCGTGGGCTTCCGCTATCCGTATACGACCGAACCCGATACCGAATCGCTGGACACCAAGATCGCGCACCTGTCGCGGTTCGCGGAGAAGGTCATCGCGAAAACGAGCTGATACGGCGCTATGCCGCAAGCGCGGCGGCGGCTGCCGCGAGCGTCCGGCTTCGGTAGCCGCCGCCGAAGAGCACGACGTGCACCAGCAGCGGGTGCAGTTGATGCAGCGGGATGCGGGCGCGCCAGCCGTCGGCCAGCGGGTGGATTTCGTGGTAGGCGCCGCGGATTCGGTCCAGATGCGGTGCACCGAACAGGGCGAGCATCGCGAGATCGGTTTCGCGGTGACCGCCGTGGGCGGCGGGGTCGATGAGCAGTGCGCGGTCGGCGGTCCACAGCAGGTTGCCGGACCACAGGTCACCGTGGATGCGGCTGGGCGGTTCGCTCGGGCCCGCCAGGGTTTCGATCTCGTCGATGACGCGCTCCAGCAGGCGGGTGCCGTCGCGGCCGAGGTCGGCGGCGGCGCGCGGAAGGTATGGGGCGAGGCGATGGTCGGCGTACCAGCGTGCCCATGAGCCGTCGAATCGGGTGTTGTCCAGCGGCAGGTCGGCGATCCAACCTGCCCAGGGCGCGCCGAACGATCCCGGCGAATTCGCGTGCAGCGCGGCGAGATCGCGGCCGAAACGTTCCGCGGCGGCCGCCGTCGGGGCGGCTCGGGACAGCCACGGCAGCACCAGCATCCGGTCGTCGACCGCGAGCACTTCGGGTACCAATTCGGGCACCCCGACCGCGAGCCACCGCAGCCCCGCCGCCTCCGCCCGGAACACCTGCGCCCGATCGAGCGCGGCCTTGACGAAGACTTCCCGGCCGTCGGCGAGCACGGCCCGATGCAGCGTCCATGAATGACTCGACCCCACATCGGTCACCGCGCGCACCGGGACGCCGAGCAACTCCGCGAGCCGCGCCGACTGCTTCACCTCCACACCGGGCCTGCTCTCAACTCGTTCCCCGCCCGAACTCCCGGTTCCGATGCGTCGTGTCCGCACCGGGAATCAGTTCCACCGGACCTCGTTCAGCGCGCCGAGGCGCCTGCGCCCATACCGCCCGAGCAACTCCCAGTTCCGCGCCGTAGTTCTTCGGATACGTCGGAGTTGGTCTTCGACTTCACCAGCACCTGGGATCGTATGCGACTGCATCCCATGCGTTCCCACGATTCGATCGGCGCGCCGGATCATCGGGATGCCGCGGTGAGGCGCTTCTTGGTTTCCTCGTCGGCGGGGAAGAACGATTCGATCGCCAGTTCGGCGACGGTGACGTTCATTGGGGTGCCGAAAACGGTGGTGACGCTGATGAACGACAGTTCGTGATCCTCGTGACGCAGGCGCAGCGGCACCACCGATTGGTCGGGTTCGGGCAGCGCGAGATCTACTTCGCCGCCCGGATATCGGCGCAGTTCGTCACGGAGCTCGATCAGTTCCGGCGCGCCGGTGACCTCGATTTGGCGGGCCAGGCGCTCGAAAATGTGGCCGCGCCATTCGGCGAGGTTGATGATGCGGCTGGCCATGCCGTCGGGATGCAGGCTCAGGCGCAGCGCGTTCACCGGTGCGGTGAGCAGCTTCGAGTCGATACCCGCCAACAGCAGTGCGACACCGGCATTGGCGTCGATCATGTTCCAGCCCTGGTCGATGGCCAGCGCCGGATACGGTTCATGTCCGGCCAGGATCTGGCGCATCGCGCCGCGCACCGCATCCATCGCAGGGGTATCCAGGTCGGGTTCGGCGTAGGCCGGAGCGTAACCGGCCGCGAGCAGCAGCCGGTTGCGTTCGCGCAACGGGATCTCCAACTGCTCGCACAGGTGCACGACCATGGTGCGGCTCGGATTCGCGCGACCCGTTTCGATGAAACTCAGATGGCGCGCGGAGGTTTCGGCGCGCCCCGCTAATTCCAGTTGGCTGAGCCTGCGCTCGAGCCGCCAGTGGCGCAACAGGTCACCGGCTGTCTGCGTACTCACCCTGAGGATCCTACGAACCGCACGGCTCAGAAACGATTACCTCGCCGGTAATAGTCGATGCCGCGATCACGACCTCGCGGGGATCTCGGCGGGAGCTATACCCCGAGGACCGCGACGGCAGGGAGCGAGACTCAGAACCGCCAGCGGGTCGCACCGCCCGGTTCCACCGTCGACAGGGCGGTCGCGGTGCGCGCAGTCACGCGGTAGACGTGCCACGGCGGCGGGCCCGCAGAGGGGGCGCTGTAGGCGGCGGTGAGCGCTCGGCCGGTGTCGTCCACGCGGGCGGGCCAACCCGCACCGACATAGCGCTGCGCCATATCGGCGACCAGCGTGGTGTCGGTGACCTGGGTTGCGGTGCCATCGAGCACCAGGTCGAACTCATGGGTCGATACGCTCACCGAGCAGCGCGGATCGCGGGCCAAATTGCGGCCCTTGCGCGTGCGTGCGCCGGTCACGAACCAGAAGGCGCCCTCGACCCACAGCGCGCCGACAGCGGTCACATGCGGGCTGCCGTCGGGGTTGATCGTGGTCAGCCAGCAGGTGTGCCGGTCCGGGCCATTGCTGCCGGGGCCTTGTTCGATTCCGACGTCGAGCCGTTTTCGAATATCGGCCCAGTCGAGCGGCGGCAACTCGTAGAGGTCTGCGAGATTGGTTGCGTCCATATCGGTAAGACGATCCGGATATCGGAAATTCATCGACGCTGGCCATCGCGATCGACGCGCGCACCGCGCGCAGTAAACTCCAGGAATGGACGCGGCCTCGCCGACTGTTGGCGTGGAGGAGGAGTTCCTGCTGGCGGAGCCGATCAGTGGCGCCCCCAGCCCGCGCAATGTCGAAGTTGCGACGGCCGCGGCCGAGATCGGGATCGATCTGCAGTTGGAGCTGACGCGCTGTCAGGTCGAAACCAATACCGCGGTGCACACCCAGACCTCGGAATTGCTCGATGAATTGCGTCGACTGCGCACAGCTGTCGCGGGTTGCGCGGAAAAGCATGGTGCGCGCCTGCTCGCCGTCGCGGTGCCGCCCGCCGTGCCGGACGCTTTTCCGGTCACCGACACCCCCCGCTACCAGCGCATCGAGCGCAATTTCGGCATGCTCGCACATGAGCAGGGATTATGCGGCTGCCATGTACACGTCGGGGTGCCGAATCGAGAAACCGCCGTGCAGGTCGGGAATTATCTGCGACCCTGGCTGCCGGTATTGCTGGCACTGACGGCCAATTCCCCGATCTACCGCGCCACCGATACCGGATACGCCAGTTGGCGCAGCATTATGTGGCGACGCTGGCCCAGCGCCGGTCCCCCACCCTTTTTCGACTCCATCGCGGACTACGACGATATGGTCGAGATGATGCTGGCCAGCGGCAGCATTCTCGATACCGCGATGGTGTACTGGGATGTTCGGCCCTCGGCGACATTTCCTACCGTCGAGGTGCGGGTCAGCGATGTGCCGGCGACCGTCGAGGAGACGGCGCTATTGGCCACGCTGATTCGCGCCGGGGTCGTGATGGCGCAGCAGGACCGGCGGCCCCCGCCGCGGGTATCCGCAGAACTCTTGCGCGCCGCGTATTGGAAGGCCGCCCGGTCCGGCCTGGACGGCGCTGGCCTCGACACCCTGACCGGGCGTCCCTTTCCGAACCGCACACTGCTCACTCGGTTGATCGACTATGTCGGCCCGGCACTCGAGCAGTCCGGCGACCTGGACTTCGTCACCGATACCGTCGAGGCGGTCGTGGCGCGCGGCAACGGTGCCCGCCGCCAACGCGCCGCGCTGCACGCGCACAACGATGTCATCGATGTCATCGACACCCTCGCCGCCGCAACCCTCGAAGGCTGTTACTGAGACATGCCGAAGACCGGGCGCAGTCCACCGTCGCGGATGGCCTGGACGGCGACCAGCGCCAATAGCGTCGCGCCGGTCACCAGGTGCTCGATCGCGTCCGTCACATGGCTCGGGAAGCTGAAGACCAGCACACGGTGCGAGAACAGCGCCCACACTCCGACCGCAAATCCGCCACCCGACCCGGCGATCACGCAGTACCACGCCGACCACGATTTGCGGGTCGCGGCTATCAGCGCGGGCCCGAACAGCAATAGCCCGGCCACCGCGTGCCAGCCGTTGTAGTCCATGCCGAGCACCGGTGTCGCCGGAGCGTGTTCACCGAGTTCGAAACTGGGTTCGGCGATCCACCCCGCGATCGCCCACGCGATATGCACCGCACCGAGCACGAAGACAGCCCACTGCAGAAAACTCCACTGCGCCAACGCTATTCGACGCCCGACTACCGACTGTGCCCGCATCGCGCCCTCCCGATATCTTCTACTACATAGCGTAGTTGATATAGCCGTCCCGGGAAAGGGATGCGCGTGCTTCGATGGAGATATGCCCCTGCTCGTCGGCACCTCGGGTTGGCAGTACCACGACTGGCGCGGCGTCCTGTATCCGGCGGAACTGCCGCAGCGGCTGTGGCTGGAGTTCTACGCCGCGGGATTCGCGACCGTCGAGAGCAACAGCGTCTTCTACCGACTGCCGAGCACCGAAACCTTCGCGTCGTGGCGGGACCGGACACCGCCCGGATTCTGTTTCGCGGTCAAGGCCAGTCGCTTTCTCACCCATATCAAGCGGTTGCGTGAACCCGAGGAACCCGTCGCGCGGCTGTTGGAGCACGCATCCGGACTGGGCGAGAAGCTGGGTCCGGTGCTGCTGCAACTCCCACCGACGCTGCGCGCCGATCCGGCACTGCTCGACACCTGTCTGCGCTGTTTTCCAACCGACACGCGGGTCACCGTCGAACCCCGGCACGAGTCCTGGTGGATTCCGGAGGTCCGTGCCGTACTTGCCGAATGCGGTGCCGCGCTGTGCTGGGCCGACGCCGATTCCCGCCCGGTCACTCCGCTGTGGCGCACAACGGACTGGGGCTATCTGCGACTGCACTCCGGACGCGCGACACCGCCACCGCGCTACGGTCGCACAGCACTGACGAGTTGGGCGCGCCGCCTGGCCGACACCTGGTCGGACCGCGAAGACGTCTTCGTCTACTTCAACAATGACCCGGGCGGCGCCGCGGTCCACGATGCGGTCGCCTTCGCGCACGGCGCGAAAGCAACCGTCACCCGTACGCCGATGCTCGCGCAACCAGCAAGCGCGGCAGCGGGTTTCAGCCGACCAGGGTATTCATGATGGTGCCCGCACTGGATGCAATGACGCCGCCGAGCATCGCTCCGGCGAGCATCTTCGGCGAGTCGTAGGTGCTGTTGTTCCACTTCTCCCACGCGAAGCGCCCGCCCGCGTAGGTGATGCCGCAGACGCCCGATAGCATCACCAGCCAGGTCAGGTAGCGGACCATCTGGAGAATCTTGTCCGAGTTGGGTGGGGCCTCCGGCGTCGGATTGTCGATTTGGGCCAGTACGGTCTCGTGCACAGCGATCAGGATCATGGCGCGTCTCACTCCAGGGTCGGCGGGCGATGAGCAGCAGATAACCGGGCGATAACCAGATCGGTAGCGACAGTATGGACGCTCTCCGCAGTTTTCGTGGGCGGACCGCGGAACCTGTCTGGAATGTCCGAAGGCCGAGCCGGGCGCAGCCGCGGGCAGGTGTACCATTTGGCCCGAACAAACCCCAGCGCGGGAGCTCGGGCACGGCCGGGCTGAGAGGGCGGACCCCATGCTTCGCCGACCGCATGAACCTGTCCGGGTAATTCCGGCGTAGGGAGAGCGGTACCGGGATGTCTGCATCCACCCTTGATCGATCCGAGCGGCGCGAAGCTCCGTTGACCCTGGACCAGCCCGCACCGAAGGTGCTCTCGTTCTGGGATCAGAGCGCATTCTGGGCGAACCTCGGCGTCAGCCTGATCGCCTTCTCCGGCGCCTACACCGTGCTCGCGCCGAATACCAATGGCGCTGCCCAGATCTCCATCGCCGCAGGCATTCTCGCGATGATCATCGGAACTGTCGTCGGCGGACTCATGCTCGGCCTGGCCGCGGTGCCGGGCGCGAAAACCGGCAAACCCGCAATGATGTTGCTGCGCGGGCTGTTCGGCGCCAAGCTCAGCTATCTGCCGACGGTGCTCAATATCGCCCAGCTGATCGGATGGGGCACCTTCGAGCTGATCGTCATCGGCGATGCGGCCGAGGAGTTGTTCCACGGTGGGCCGCACTGGGTTTACGTGGTCGCCGCGGGAGTGCTGACGACCGTATTGACGATCTGGCCGCTTGGCTCGGTGCGGATGCTGCGCCGATTCGTGACCGCCGGTGTGGTGATCGCGCTGATCTGGTTCTACCTCCAGTTCGTGCGGGCCGGCCTGCCCGACCTCACCACCAACCCGGGTCCCACCGGCGACGGGCCGTTCGGCGTCGACTGGAACCTGTTCTGGATCGCCACCGACGCGGCGCTGGCCGTGTCCATCTCCTGGGTCCCGGTCGCCGCCGACTACACCCGGCATTCCCGCAGCACCGGTGCGGCATTCGGCGCGGCCAGCGGGGCGTATGCGGTCACCCAGATCGTCGCGTATGTATTGGGACTGTTCGCGCTGGCACTCGCCTCCAGCGACGGCGGGGTGTACTCGCCGTTCCTGAATGTGAGCCTCGGCGCGGTGTTCTTCTTCATCTTCGTCTTTCGTGAGGCCGACCAGTCGTTCGCGAATGTGTACTCCACGGCCGTCTCGATCCAGAACCTCGCGCCACGGGTCGACCGGCGCGTGCTGTCGATCGGTCTGGGCGTCCTGATCACACTGTTGGCGCTGCGGCTGAATATGGCGAACTACTTCGGTTTCCTGGGTCTGATCGGATCGGTGTTCGTGCCGCTGCTCGGGGTCCTGGTCGCGGACTTCTTCCTGCGCGCGAAGGGACAGTGGAATACCGAGGCGAACGCCCCCTCGCGCTGGGGCATGGTTTTCGCATGGCTGGTGGGACTTTCGGTGTACCAGCTGATCAACCCGGGTGACGCAGGCGTGTGGACACACTTCTGGGTGGACGTGCAGGAGAAGGTGCACTTCACCAAGCAGGCGTGGATGAGTGCGTCGCTGTTGTCGTTCCTGGCCGCGGTGGTGGTCGCCTGGTTGCTCGGACGGCTTGCGGTATTGCGCAAATCCGCCTAGCAACGCCCGAATTCGCTGGGGCCATTGCGGCTCTGCTGATCTCATGCAATGGCGGTTGACGCGTCGTTGATCTCGTTGCGGCGCAAAACTTTCCGATCACGCAATCTTGCGTGCCCCGCAAATTTGCGTATCGTGAATGGTGTGGCATTCGTACTCGGGTTGCGCGAACGCAAGAAGCTGGCGACTCGAGAGGCGCTGGGGTTCGCGGCGCTGCGGCTGGCGGTCGCGCACGGGCTCGACAATGTGCTGGTCGAGGACATCGCGGCGGCGGCGGGCGTCTCGCCACGCACATTCAACAACTACTTCGCCAGTAAGTACGAGGCCGTCTGTTCGGTGGCGGTGGATCGGGCACGGCGGATCGCGGACGGACTGCACCATCGTCCGGCGGCCGAATCGCTGTGGCCCGCCGTCATTCACGCGGTACTCGCCGAATTCCGCGATGACGAACTGCCCGATCCGGCCTGGATCCGCGGCATTCGGCTGATCACCACCGAGCCCGCACTGCAGGGCGAATATCTCAAGGCGCAAGCCGTCATCCAAGAGGCCATCGCGACGGCCATTGCCGAACGCACCGGCCGCGACCCGCATTCCGATATGTTCCCGCGGATCATGGCCGGCGCCATCGCGACGGCACTACAGGTCGGTATCGACCGCTGGGTCGATACCGACCCGCCCACCGCGGCACTGCCCGTCATCCGGGAAGCGTTGCGGCAACTATCCTTCCTACCAGGAGCCTTTCCCATGGACGTCCCCACCGACCACACCCTCACCGTCCCCGGCGCCACACTCCACTACGAGATCCGCGGCACCGGTCCCCTGCTGCTGCTCATCCCCGGCGGCAACGGCGACGCCGGAACCTTCGACCAGATCGCCGAACGACTCGCCGACCGCTACACCGTGGTCTCCTACGATCGGCGCGGCTTCTCCCGCAGTCCCGAGGACGGTGCGATCGACCATCGCGTCGAACTCGACGGCGCCGATGCCGCGGCCCTGCTCACCCACCTCGGCGACCAGCCCGCCGCGGTACTCGGCAGCAGTTCCGGCGCCATCGTCGCACTCGAACTGCTCACCGCCCATCCCGAACTCGTGCATACCCTCATCGCACACGAACCGCCGCTGGCCACGGTGCTCCCCGATGCCGACAAGTGGCTCGCCTTCTTCGACGAGGTCTATCGCACCAGCGAGTCCGAGGGGTACCTCGCCGCATTGACCCGCTTCGCAGTGGGTGTCGGACTGCAGCGGCCGCAAAACGACCCGACCGAGGAACCCAGCCCCGAGGTCGCGGCGATGGCCGAGCGCATCCAGCAGAACATGATGTTCTGGATGGAGCACGAAATGCGCCAGTACATCCGCTACACACCGGATCTCGACGCGCTGCGCGCCGCGGCGGACAAGCTGGTCCTCGCCGTCGGTCACGACTCCAAGGACACCTTCCCCGCCCTGCCCAGCGCCGTGCTCAGCGAAAGCCTCGGACTCGACATCCTGGAATTCGCGGGCGACCACGTCGGATACAACTCCGCCGCCGAAGACTTCGCCACCCGACTCGATACGCTGCTCACCGAGCGCGCGCACTGACTTCTTCATGCGCGGCGCGCGTGTCCGCCGAACCAGATCACTCGCAACTATCGTCGAGGCCATGGCTGGTCACACACCCCTGCAGGTCGCGGTATGCGGACCACGTGACTGCACCGACGCCGAGGCCGGATGGGCCGAGGAGGTCGGGCGACTGCTCGCGACCGCCGGTGCCACCGTGCTCTGCGGCGGCGGCACCGGCGTCATGGCCGCGGTGGCCGCGGGTGCCGCCCGCGCGGGCGGTCTCGTCATCGGTATCCGCCCCGACACCGACCGCTCCGCCGCCTGCCCCGGCCTATCCGCCGTCCTCTACACAAATATGGGCGAGGCCCGCAATGCCATCCTCATCCACTCCGCCGACGCCGTCATCGTGATCGGCGGCTCCTGGGGCACCCTCTCCGAACTCGCCTTCGCGCGCCACCGCGGTGGCATCCCCGTCGTCTCTCTCGGTGGCTGGCAGCTCCACGATGCCGCCGGAAATCCCATAGCGGCAGCACAACTCGCCGCCGATCCCGCCGACGCGGTCCATCGTGCGCTCAATTAGGCACGAGGCGACGCGACGTCTCGCCATACTCGGTAACCATGGATCCGCTACCGCCCCGGTGGAACCATTCGCCGAAAGGCTTGGCGTGGACCGCCTTCCGGTCCCGGGGCGACCACTTCGGCCGGGACAAAGCCGAGGGTGTCGTAGAACGCGCGGGCGGCGGGAGCGGCGGGATGACCGAGCCCGAAGGTGATGACCTCGATGGTGGCGGGAGGTTGCACGAATCTGCGCAGCGCCTCCGTTAGCAGTGCACGGCCGACACCGCGGCCACGTGCCTGTTCCGAGACCACGAGCCAGCGGACTTGGTAGGTCGGGGCTCGACGGGTACCGAACAACAACCCGCCGACAACATTCGATCCAGAGGATGCGATGAGTGCCGTCCCGCGCCGGATGTTGTTTTCCAGGGCGCCGTGAAAGTTCGGCTCGTCGACCATCGGTCCGAACCAGTGCTCAACCTCGGCGGCCAGCGCAAGAAAGGCTGGGATGTCCTGCTGGCGTGCGATTGTGACCATCACGCGATCAGTTTCGCAGGAGCACTCTGGACAAGTTTGTCACGCGGAGTGCTCGCGCCACACCAACGATCATCGGGCTCAGCTCACATGTCGAAGCCGCAAGACGCACATGGACGTGGAGTCCATGTGCGGTACCTACCGTGCAGGATCAGAGCGGGATGGGCGCCGAATCCAGGTGATCCGCCCGCGGCGACGCGACATTACGGTCTCGCGCACGGCTGGGATACACAATGAGCACGACCTAACGGGCGTTCGCGCGAGACAGGTTCCATCCCTGCCACGTATCTTCTTCGAGGCGACGGCGGATCGCGTCGAGCACTTTACTGCGCTGCGGTTCGGGAAGTCGCTCGACGGCCGGGAAGATATCGGGTGAAAGCCCGCTCAGATAGGCCGTGTCGAGGTTCTTTCCGTGCTGCCAGCGATCGATATTCCGCTCCGCGACAATGCCTTCCGGATTGAGGATGGACAGGACGAACAGGGTCGCCATGGCCGCGCCGATGGCGGCGCGCGGCACCCAGCTGCCGTTCAGTCGCAATGCGGCCGCGATCATCAGCAGGTAGACCAGGCCCAGCCAGAGTTCGCAGACCTCGACCAGCAAACGCATGACGGTGAAACCGTAGGCCTGCTGGTAGGTCCACATGCGGCCGAGCGCGGAGGCGACGATGATCAGTGACAGCACGCTGATCGCGCAGAGCAGGATCCGCAGCCAGGCCCGATCCGCAGCGGAGTCCCGTGCGGCCCAACGCAATACGACGGCGATGACGGCCAGCGTGAGCACGGTGACAATCGAGAGCTGCCAGAATCCGCTGCGCGCGTATTCGGCGTAGGTCAAGTTCGCGGTGCGCTGCACATAGGCGTCGCCACCGAACAACGCCACGAATTGGACGATGACGAAGACCGTGAACAGCACCGTCAGCGCGCCGACCGGCAACGCCCACTCCAACCGTCGCAGGCTGCCGCCCCTCGATTCCCCTGTCGCCGCGGCACGCGGGCCCGCCAGCAAATACATCGCCCCGATGCTGCCGAATCCGACTGCGACGAACGTGAAAATCCACCGCATCACCGATTCCGCGTCGACCTGGGGTGTCACCGCCGAGAGCAGCTTCGCAAAAGTCGCATCGGCACCACCCAGCAGAGGCACGAAAACTGCCAACAACGCCAGCGTCACCGCCACCGACATCCCGGCCCGCCACGACCGCCGTGCCGTACCGTCACCGATCCGGCCGAACGCCGAATACACCCAGGGAATGCCCGAAATCGACTCGATCGGCACCGCGATCACGTCATACCAGGCCCCATGCACCGACCGCCGCCCGACAACCGCCAACGACCCGGCCACCCCCGCCCCCACCACACACAACGCGAACAACCACCCCGCACCCCGAACCGCCCCAATCCCCAATAACGCCAACGCCAACGCCACCCACCAAACCCGCCCCCAATTCCCCTGGAGCACACCAAATCGCACTCCAGCCTTCGAATCAGCCCGATCCACTCCGCCATCGACACCGTCGGACCGACAACTGTCGGTCACCGCCGAGGCCGACCGCCCGGTGTCTCGCTCCGCCCCATCAGCAGCGGGCAACGACAATTCGCCCGAGTCGGACAAATCCGCTGTCCGCGGGATGCCACCGCCGACCCCAGCCACCTGCGCAGGACTTACATCACCCTGATCCGACTCCGCACCAA
Organism: Nocardia sp. NPDC004278; assembly: GCF_053602975.1. NCBI lineage: Bacteria > Bacillati > Actinomycetota > Actinomycetes > Mycobacteriales > Nocardiaceae > Nocardia > Nocardia sp. NPDC004278. The sequence goes on along the minus strand of NZ_JBSGEQ010000001.1, from coordinate 416,250 downwards.
TACCTTCGGACCGCAGTTCACCGCCATCACCAGCAGCGCTCGAGCGTCGAGCACTCGCATCGGCCCAATCCGCCGCCGCATCGACACCTTCCGGCCGAACCCGACCGCTGACAGTCGCCGAGAAAGCGGTAGATGATGGCTCCGCCGGTGCCAACGGATCCGGTATCGCCCCGGTCGCCCCCGCAGCATCGCGCGCTGCGGCAGCCCGGCGTGCGCGGCGATCCACCGTGAATACTGCGGCTGCGGCGACCGAACCGGCCAGTACCCAACCGATTCCAGGGCGATCCAGTGGAATCAGCGCTGCGCCCGCGAGTCCGGCGATTCCCGCGGCCGGTAGTACACCCGGCGGGCAGGCGACGCGCCGCGATCTCGACACCGGTGCCACCCAGGAGGTTGGTATATCAGATCGGGATCCAGGCGGAAACGGCCGCATGGGTGGCATCGGCACCAGCGGTCGCGACGCACTCTCGGACAGATGCAACGCACTGGGTGGCGCACTCACCGACCAGGCCGACGCGGCCTCCCACGGATTCGGCACACTCGGCGACGCACTCACCGACCAGGCCGACTCAGCCACGGTCGAAACCGATGCGCTCGAGGAAGCACCCACCGCGTTCGGCCAAGTGCCCGCGGGCGCGCTCGACGACGAGTCCGGAGTTTGCGGCACGACCTCGGGCGCATCCGATTCCGTTCCTGCCACCGCCTCCGGCTTTGCACCGGGTGTATCCGGCATCCGCTCGGTAGACGACGCAGCCGACCCCTCGACGGATGCATGCGCGGCCGGCACCGAATCGCCCTCGGGCTCAGCCGAGGTCCGCAGATCGTGCCCGATCGGTGATGCCGTCGACTTCGAAGACGGCGTGCTCTGGTCGACCGGGGTCGACGAATCTGCTGCGCCGCTGCGCCACCGGTATCGGCGCGTCACCCGACGAGGTTGCCCCGGCTCCGTGTCCTCGACCGATGCGGCTTCGGTTGTCGCCGAGTCCGCGGCGGGCTTCGACGGTGGCGGGGGATCTTCCGCGTCCGAATGCACTTCGGCAACGGGCTCATTTGGCAATACCTGAGCCGACGGCACCGATTCAGCCGCGTTGGTCAGCGCATCAACAGTGCCGGATGCGGCAGCATCGGGTGCGGAAGCATCGGGTCCGACACAATCGGATGCGACAGCACCGAGCGCCGAAGCGTCCGATCCGACACAATCGGATGCGACAGCACCGAGCGACGAAGCATCGGGACCGACACGATCGGGTCCGGCAGCATCAGACGCGGCAGCATCGGATGCCACAATTGCCGACTCGGCTTGGACGCTGGGCTCATTCGGCAACGCCGGTGTCGATTCCGGTTGCGATGAATCGCTCGGGGTGGGTTGATCGGGCACGGATGTCCCCTCCTATGGGTGTGCGGGAGCGCCTCGGATGTGGTCCGGGTCGCGGCGAGTGTGGGTGAGTGAGTTGGGGTTCGGGTCAGCGAGCCGGGAGGACCACGCGGATACGGGAGCCGGGGTCGGCGACGGCGATGGTGCCGCCGTGCAGGTCGACTATCCAGCGGGAGATGGCCAGGCCCAGTCCGGTGCCGCCGCCGTCGGTACGGCCGCCGCGGGTGAAGCGGTCGAATATGGTGGCGCGCTCGGCGATAGGTATGCCGGGGCCTTGGTCCTGGACGTCGATGACGAGATTGCCCCGGTCGGATCGGGCGTCGATGCGGACCTCGCCACCGGCGGGGCCGTGGCGGGCGGCGTTATCGAGCAGGTTGAGCAGCACCTGATGCAAACGTGCACGGTCTGCGAAAACGCTTGCGGTGCTGGGTTGCACATCGGTGCGGAAGCGCACACCGCGCCCGAGCACCGCCGCCATCACCTCGGCCTCGGCGACGACCTCGGCTAAAAGCGGTGTGACGCTGAGTTGTTCGCGATCCAGTGCCCGGGCACCGGATTCGATGGTGGACAGGTCGAGCAGTTCGGAGACGAGCAGGCCGAGCCGTTCGGTTTGCGCGAGTGCAGTACGCAGGGTTTTGTCATCGGGGGTGGAGACACCGTCGACCATGTTCTCCAGCAACGCATTCAGCGCGGTGATCGGGGTGCGCAGTTCATGCGAAACATTGGCGATCAGGTCGCGGCGCTGTTGGTCCGCGGCGGCCAGATCGGCAGCCATCTGATTGAAGGCCACCGCCAACTGCCCGACCTCGTCGCGGGAACTGGCGCGCACCCGGCGGGTGTAGTCGCCGTGCGCCATCCGTTTTGCCGCGGCCGTCATCTCCCGCAGCGGCCTGGTGGTGCCGTGCGCGAGGATCTGCGAGGTGACCAGCGCGATCACCGTCGCCGCGATCGTCGTCTTCGGCGGCAGCCAGCCGATCCGCAGCCGGAAGAACCCGAACGCCACCCCGGCCGACCCCAGCATCAGAATCGCGAATTTCAGCTTGATCGATTTCACCGGATCCAGCGGGCGCGGCAGCACCTCCGCCACCGCGTCCGATAAGCCCCGCAGCCACCGCGGAACCGCCGCGCTGCCGGAGACCGGAGCCTCGTCGCGCCCACCGCCTCGCATCGAATCGTTTCGCGATCCCGCACTCATCGCGCCTCCAACGCATAGCCGACACCGTGCACCGTGCGGATCAGGTCTGCGCCGAGCTTGCGGCGCAATGCCTTGACGTGACTGTCGACCGCCCTGGTTCCCGCCGCGTCGGCCCAGTCCCAGACCTCTTCGAGCAGGCGTTCGCGGGCCAGCACCACGCGGGGGCGGCGCGCGAGGCGGGTCAGCAGGTCGAATTCGAGCGGGGTGAGCTGGGCTTCGATATCAGCGCGCCAGACCCGGCGCTGATCGACGTCGATGCGCAGGTCGCCGACGATGATGCTGGTGCCATCGCGTTCGACGGCCCGGTCCATCCGGCGCAGCAGGGCTTGGACGCGGGCGGCCAGCACGCGCAGGGAGAACGGCTTGGTGAGGTAGTCATCGGCGCCGACCCCGAGGCCGATGAGCTGGTCGGTTTCGTCGGTGCGCGCGGTGAGCATGAGGACCGGTATCGGACGCGCGGCCTGGATGCGGCGGCACACCTCGAGGCCGTCGAAGCCGGGCAGCATGACATCGAGTACGACCAGATCGGGTGCCATCGCCTCCGCCGTGGCAACGGCACCGGGACCGTCATGGGCCACATCGACGGTGAACCCCTCCGCGCGCAACCGCGCCGCCACCGATTCCGCAATGGTCACCTCATCGTCGACCACCAGAATCCGTCGCGCCCCCGACCCGCTGATCGCCACGTTCTGTTCCATGAACCGAAACCCTAGCCACCCGCTGTGGAGAGAAGCCGCACCAATTGTGGAGATTCCGTGTGCACGCCCGGACCACCGTCGATCACCTGACAACCGCCGACGTCGTGGTCACCTGGGGGCCAGCCGCGGGATCGGCGCGATCCATCACGTCCACGGTGTCATCGATCTCGCGGGAGCGAGCGCGCCACCCCACGACGAGATGAGCGAACGTGCCCGCGCCGATGCTCCGGTCGAATCGGCTTCGGGCCTAGCGGTACTCGCTGTGCCTGGCGTGGAGATCCAAGGTGGCAAGTCATCTCGCGTCGACCACGCCGCTCGGGTCCTCGTGGTGGACCAGACCGCACCAGAAGCTGAGCCGGTCACCTGGCGCTCACGTCCAGAGCACTGCGATGAACACGTTGAGAATCGCCAAGCCACCCGAAGCATGGGTCATCCACGGCACCGCCTTCCCGCGCTTCGCATCCGCCCGACCGATCTCGGCGAACGCGGCGACCAGCACCGAGACGACCAGTTTGGTGCCGATCTTCGCCATATTCGGATCCTTGCCGAGCGAATCGATCGAATCGGCCATCCCCACTAGGATCAAACCGGTGACGATCTGCGCCCGCGCGCCCCACACCATCAATTCGGAAACGGCGGGCTGACCGGCGACATATCCGCCGACGACCGCCGCCATACCGAGCAGGTGCGCGACGACCACAACGTTGTAGACGACTTCTGACACGCTCACGTTGCAAACTCCCCACTGTTCTGGTGACTGTACGAAGTTCTACCGCGCTGGAGTTCCAGCACGCCACTCGGATTGAACCTCATCATCGGTGGCGAAAACGCCCGCAACGCGGACCACCATGCCCGCCGGAACTATCCCGGACGCATCAACCAGAACACCCTCGATTGACCTGGACCACGAAAACCCGGGCCTGGCCCGGGTTTTCGGAGAGTGCCCAAAGACCCGCGATGTCAGCGGGTGGCGATGACGGCCGAGCCGTGGCCGAAGAGGCCCTGGTTCACCGCGATACCCGCGCGGGCGTTGTCCACCTGGCGGCCGTCGGCCTGGCCGCGCAGCTGCCACGTGAGCTCGCAGATCTGGGCGATGGCCTGCGCGGGGATCGCCTCACCGAAACAGGCCAGGCCGCCGCTGGGGTTCACCGGCACGTGTCCGCCCAATGTTGTTGCGCCGCTGCGCAGCAGTTCCTCCGCGCCGCCCGTCTCGCAGAGCCCGATGTCCTCGTACCAGTCCAGCTCCAGCGCGGTGGACAGGTCGTAGACCTCCGCGAAGGACAGGTCGGCGGGACCGAGCCCGGCCTCCTCGTATGCGGCGTGCGCGATGGCGGAACGGAACGCGCGGGGCGGGGCCTCGACGGCCACAGCGGAGTCGGTCGCAAAATCCGGCAGGTCGATTACGGTTTTCGGGAACGTCGGCGTGACCGTCGACAGCGCCCGGATGCGGACCGGGTCGGCGACGCCGTGCCGACGCGCGTACTCCATCGACGTCAACACCAGTGCGGCTCCGCCGTCGCTGGTGGCGCAGATGTCGAGCAGCCGCAGCGGGTCCGAGACGATCGCCGAGGCGGCGACCTCCTCGACCGAAACCTCCTTGCGATAGCGGGCATACGGGTTGTTCAGGCCGTGCCTGGCGTTCTTCACCTTGACCGCGGCGAAATCGTCGAGCGTGGCTCCGTGCAGCGCCATCCGGCGGCGGGCATACAGCGCGAAATAGATGGGATTGGTAGCGCCGAGCAGGTGGAAACGCAACCAGTCCGGATCATCGCGGCGCTCACCGCCGACCGGCTGGAAGAAGCCCTTCGGGGCGGCATCCGCGCCCACCACCAGCGCCACGTCACACAACCCCGCCAGGATCTGGGCGCGTGCGTTGGCGATGGCCTGCGCACCGGAGGCGCAGGCGGCATAGCTGCTCGAGATCTGCGCACCCGACCAACCCAGCGCCTGAGCGAAAGTCGCGCCCGAGACGAAACCGGGGTATCCATTGCGGATGGTGTCCGCGCCGGCGATATAGCCGACGTCGAGGTGGTTCACCCCCGCATCGGCCAGCGCCGCACGGGCGGCGACCAGCCCGTATTCGACGAAATTGCGCCCCCACTTGCCCCACTGGTGCATACCCGCACCGAGCACGGCGATGTCGCGATCATTCGTGTCAGTCATTGACCGGCCTCCACATCCACACCGTGTGCTCGGCTTCCTCGTCGGCGTACAACGTGCCGAGAGTCAATTCGACCGGCATGCCGACGGCCAGGTCGTCCACCGTGAGGCCGCGCACGACCTGCCCGAGAATCACCATCTGCTCGACCTCGAGCTCCACTGCCACAACGACATACGGCTCGAATGGATCGGGCGAGACATAGGGCGCCGGAGGTTTGTACCGGGCATCCGCATACGACCAGATCCGCCCACGTGTGGAAAACAGATGCTCGACGAGCTCGGAGCCATCCTTCGGACCGGAACACTGTGGATTCCGACAGGCCAGCGTATTCCGCGGGAAATACGGTGTGGCGCAATCCTTGCAGCGACTTCCCTTCAGACGCACCACGCCGTCGTCCGCAGTGAACCAGTCTGCCACGGCGGGCCGTTGTTCTTTCTGCACAGCCCGACGGTATAGGAACACGTTCTACTTTGGGGCCGAATTCCGCTTCAGCAATCCGCGGGCGGAGGTACGGTGAGTCCGGATCGAGGAGGTCCCGACACCCTCGAGTCGATCTGGAGTACCACAACGCGATGGGCGCCAAAGCCATTGATCCACAGACAATCCGCAATGTCACCATCATCGGCGACCCCGACGAGACGACCCGACTGGCCCACCTGCTCCGCCGCCGCTCCGGCCAGCGCGGCTCCGGCACCCGGGCCACCGTCGATTGGACGACGGGCCGCGTCGAGCACACGATTCGTATCGCCGAGCTGACGAGCCACGCGCCCATCGCGGACCTGGAGCGGTCCATCCGCGTAGCCGACGGTGTGATCGCGGTCGTGAACGCCGCCGCCAACCCCACCCCGCGCCTCCAGACGATGTTCCGGGTCGCCGACGACTACCAGGTCGCCCGCCTGTGCCTGATCTACGGACTCGACCACCCCGCCGCCGATTTCGACCGCTGCGTCCGCACGATCGCCGATACCCGCGGCGCGGTCCCACTGATACTGCAGATCCCCATCGGCGCCGACCCCATGTTCGAAGGCGTCATCGACCTGCTCCCGCTGTGGGCACTCGAACCGCTGGCCGCCGAACTGTACGGCAGCCATTGGGAAGTCGCCGAGCGGTGGTACGGCACCCTCGTGAAAACGCTCACGGAACTAGCCCCCTCGGATCCGAACTGCTCTCCCGCCCGGTGCGACATCCCGCTCGACCAGGTGCATCACCGCATCCGCTACCTGACCCGCATCGGTGAGGTCGTACCCGTCCTATGCGGTGCAGCGCCCACAAGCGATGCCATTGCCACGCTCCTGGACGCCATCGCCCGCTATCTGCCCTCCCCCATGGATGTCTGCCAACCGGAACACGCCCTCGACTATTGAGGCACGCTGCTCGCGCCGGCCGTCAGAGTGAGCACGGTGCCGCCGCGCGTGCAGTCGCGGCTCACCGACCTCGGTCTTTCGCTGGAAGTGCCGCTCGCCGCACTCCGATCGTCGGCCGAAGAACGTATGGCCGCTATCGACCGCGCCTTCGCAAGCTCCGCCGGATCGGGCTCCGTGTCGACGCCGCTCGAAGCAGCAGGTCGGCGCGTGGTTCCTACGAGATTGTTTCGTCGAGCCAGTCGAAAATCCTTGCCACGGCAAGTCTTTGCGCGCCGCTGTGGCAGTGCGCGTCCGCTCCCTCCTCCTCGGTAAAGGTCAGCAGTGCCTTCGGTGCGGTCAGCCGACTGTGCAGCCTGCGCGGTTCGGCTTCGCGCACGCCGGTGCCCGCGAAATACATGTCGTCGGCCGCTTCACATACCAGCACCGGACATGTGATCTGTTCTGCGACACCATCTTTCAGGTTGTAGTCGAGGTACGCGGCCAGGAATTCGCGATCGGTGCGAACGCCCATAACGTACCTGCCGTGGTCGCAGGCCCAACGCATGGTCGGGTGGGCCGCCCGCGCCGCGGCGATCAACGCATCGAGCTCTGGGTCGCGCTCGGCGCGCACCCGGTCCGGGAGTTCATCGGCTGCGATCGGCAGGAATTGGGCCAGGGCCGTGCTCGCGTCGTAGACGCCGTCGACGGCGACGACCGCGGCCAAGCGTGGCTCGAATGCGGCCGCGCGCGGCGCGAGCATGCCACCGAGGCTGACGCCGAGCAGCGCGATTCGTGTCGGATCGACACCAGGGACCTTGCTCAGATAATCGAGCACCGGGCCGACCACATGCTCCCAGTCCGGCCGGAATGTCAGCTTCTCACGATGGATCGCGCTCGGCTGTCCCGGGCCGTCGAAGGTGAGTACGTGATAGCCGCGTTCCTGCCCGGCCGGCGCACCGAGGAAGTGCAATTCCTCGCAGCTGCCGTCGAACCCGTTGTGCATCACCACGGTCGGCTTCGGGCCCGGCCCCGGCGCTCGATATAGATAGCCGTGCAGAACTGTTCCCTCGTAAGGGATTTCGATCGGCTCGATATCCCGCATTCGCATGATGGCGGCGCGGAAGCACTCGACGCTACGTGCGTCGGCGTAGCCGATACGCGGGTCGTCGGGGTTGCCATGCAGGAAGAATTCGGCCGCACGGTAGTAGGTCGAGGCGCGCAGGAACCCGTCGCGTGCGCTGATCGGCGGTGCCGCAGCGGCTTCGGTGGCGATCCGCTCGGCGGTGGCCAGCCAGTTGTCGTACCAGCTGTCGTAGTCGCCCGCCGTGATCCGAGATGCTGTGGCTACCACCTCGCCGAAATCCGAGCCGCCGTAGCTCGCGTGGCCGAACAGTCGCATTGTCTCGAACCAGAATTGGACATCATCATGAAACATCAACTGCCGCATTACAGCTCCTTGTCGATAAACTCACCGAAACTGCGCGGCGCGCGGCCGGTGACCCGTAGCACGGTGTCGGTAACGTGATCCTGCGTGCCCGCGCGGATGTCGTCGTCGAGCGCGGCGAGCATGGCGGCGAAACCCTCGGGGATGCCGTGCGCGACCAAGCGTGCGGCCAGTTCATCCGAAGTAATAGTCCGGTGCGCAACGGATTTCCCGGTCCGAGCCGCGATAATCGCGGCGGCCTCGGCGTAGCTGAGCGCCTGCGGCCCGGTGAGGATGTGTTCGGTGTTGTGTGCGATCGGGTCGATCAACGCATGCCCGCCGACGGCGGCGATGTCATCGGCATCAATGAACGCGACCCGGCCCGTTCCGGTCGCCGTGACGATCTCCCCGGCGCGAACATCCCGGGCCAGCGGTAGCTCGCCCGTGAAGTTCTGCATGAACCACGACGGCCGTAGCACCGCCCATTCGGGCATGATTGTCCGCACGAGTCGATACAGTGCTCCCATGCCGTGGTCGGCTTCCTGAATGGCGGAGGAGCCGAGTACGACAGCGCGTCGCACACCGTGCCGGACAGCCTCGTCGAGGAACGGTCGCACCAGGGGCGCCGGGTCGGCTACGCCGATCGGGGCGATCAGGTAGACGGCCGAAACTCCCTCGAGCGCTGGTGTGTGCGTTTCGGAATCGGCCCAGTCGAAGCGCACCTGCGCGACATCCGGTCCTGGGGTCCGCGTGGCCTCGCGCACCCCGATGCCGCGCTCGCGCAGGAAGGTGCTGATCCGAGAGCCGGTTGTCCCGGTCGCACCGATAACCAGGATCTCATTCATCGGTGCCGCCGGCGAACGCGGTCACCAGATGGTCTGCGCCACCGAGCGTCTCGGCTGCGGCATGCGGGCTCCAATAGTCGCGATAGTGCTGTATTGCGTTATCGCGCACGGTGATCACGGCGATGTAACGCATCTGGTAGGGCGCATCGGTGGCGACGACGCGGCCCGCCGCCGCGAACTCGACGATGATGACCTCTGGATCGACGCTGCGGTGGACGGACTTCTCGGTGATCTCGCGCATGTCCACGATGTCGGGGTAGCCGCGCATATATTCCTCGATCGCAACGCGCCCTTCCAGTCGCGTCGGATAGCCGGGTGGCGCGAACGGGAATTCCAGCACGCCCGACTCGGCCCAGAGTCCGGCGAAGCCGGCCATGTCCTTGGCGAGGAGCAGTGCGAGTGCGCGGTCGACGAGTTCACTGGGGGTCATTGAAGGCTCCTAACGTTAGGACGAGACGGTACCGTCCTGTCAAGAGAGTACGCGGGACGATACCGTTCCGTCCACCCGCTACACTCACCCGTATGACACGTCGCACGCCCACCGGTGCAGCCGTGCTGCAGCCCGAGACCACCAAGTCGATCACGGAGGCCGTCCTCGACGAGCTTGCCGAACAGGGCTACGGCCGACTGTCCATGGAGGCCGTCGCCAAGCGGGCCGGTGTCGGCAAGAGCGCGCTGTACCGCCGCTGGCCGTCCAAACAGGACATGGTGATCGCCGTCGTCTCCGAGTTCAGCGTGCCGCGAGCCATCGATCCCGACACCGGATCACTGCGCGGCGACCTCCGGGAAACCCTCGACGCGCTGCTGGAATGGCTCAACCACCCGCGCTTTTCCCGCATATTGCCCGACCTGGCCGCCGAGATGGCGCGCAACCCCGAACTCGGTGCGGTCATCGAGACCATGATCGGCATCCCGCGGCGCACCCGCGGCGCGGAAATCCTCCAACGTGCCATCGCGCGCGGCGAACTGCCCGCCGACCTGGACCTCGAACTCGCACTAGACGTCATCGCCGCGCCCATCTATTGGCGCCTGTCCGTCCGCCGCGGCCACCTCGAACCCGGCTACCTCGATTCCCTCACCGGCCTGCTCTTGCGCGCACTCGGCGCGGCATCGGACACCTGATCCCGCAGCAGCCGACCTCCTATCGCGTGGCCGATGACGCTAGAGCCCGAGCAATGCCGAAAGAGTTTCGGCCGCAAGGTCTTCCGCTGGCACATCGAAGCCGAACCGTTCATATGGTCGCCGGTGGCTCAGGACGGAGAGGCCATGCAGGGTCGACCAGATCGATCGGGCCATGAGTTCGGGCGAGGGCCGAGTGGAGATGACGCCGGATTGCTGGGCCTCGGCTACGGTATTCAGGAGGATCTCAAAGGATTCCAGGCCCAGCGGGTCCGAGCCCGGACGGCTGCGGAACATTGTCGCGAACAGGTCGGGATGTTCGCGCGCGAAACGTACGTAGGCCCCACCCAGGCCCAGCAGTCGTGCGCCGACCTCGGGTACCGCGGCGACCACCTGCTCGAGGTCTTGCCGCAGCGTTTCATAGCCTTGCTCCGCCACTGCGGCCAGTAGCTCTTCCTTACCGGCGAAGTGACGATAGGGCGCCGCGGTGCTCACCCCTGCTCGGCGGGCGACTTCGTTGAGGCTGAAGTGCTCGTGCCCCTGCTCGGCGAGGATCTCCCTGGCACCGTCGATCAGCGCCTGCCGGAGTGCGCCGTGATGGTAGGTCGTGCGTGCCACGTTGCTCCGTCCGCTCTTGCCGCCGCGCGACACCACCGGCGAATGCGATGCCCGCGCGGCCGAAAACTCTATGTAAGTAACTCTAACATTCTGCTATGTTAGAACTACTTACATTCGGGGCGTCGAAACATCAGGAGCGTCAATGGTTTCCACCGCACCCCCCGTCCACGACCAACAGCGCCCACGCCAGCGGCGCGCACGCTGGAGCTGGGCCTGGATCACCTTGTCCTCGCTGGCGATCGCCGGATACTTCGTCGGCCAGTACGCCCAGGGCACCCTCGATGACCTCGCACACCGAGAAGTCGGGCTCGCAGCCAGCTACGGCTTCCGGGCGTGGCCGATCCAGGCGGCCTTCTACCTGCACATCGTCTTTGCCGGAATCGCACTGGCGTTGGGTCCATGGCAGTTCGCCACACGGCTGCGCACTCGACGACCCAAAATGCACCGCGGCATCGGGCGAGCCTACTTGATCAGCATCGCGGTCGGTTCGACTGCGGCACTGGTGATGTCGATGTTCAGTTCGGTGGGACTGAACGGCTTCTTCGGCTTCGGCTCACTGGCCCTGTTATGGGCTTGGACCGCGTGGCGCGGCTACCGCGCCGTCCGGCAGCGCGACTTCGCCGACCACCAGGCGTGGATGATCCGCAGCTTCGCGCTCACCTACGCGGCGGTGACTCTGCGGTCATGGTTCGGCGTGCTGATCCTCGCCCAGATTCCGTTCGTGCACGGCGACGACCCGTTCGCCACGATCCTGCGCGAGGCCTACGCACCGCTGCCATTTCTGTGCTGGCTGCCCAACATCATCATCGCCGAACTCATCATTCGCCGCCGCGGCCTACCCGGGCTGCGCATCACCCCGACCGCGCCATGAGGACCCATGCGACGTCGCGTCAGATCGACCAAACCATCACCGCTACTGCTTGATTCAGGAGAACCAATGACCGTCTACACCGTCAAGAACACCGCCTCGTCGGCCTTTCTCGTCACCGACGGGAACGCGGCCATGATCGTCGACACCGGTGTCCGGGGGCGCGCACCCGCGATGCTGCGGCAAATCGCCGACGCGGGCCTGCGCCCGAGGGATGTCACTCTTATCGTGCTCACCCACTATCACGCTGACCACACCGGTTCGGCAGCCGAGCTGCGCGAAGCTACCGGCGCGCCCATTGCCATCCACCGCGACGACGCCGATCAACTCCGCCGTGGCGGGCGGGTCGACCTGCAACCCACCAGCGTGGTGCCGCGACTCATGAAACTCATGCTTGCAGGAACCGAGATCCCGGCCATCGAACCCGATATCATCCTCGACGACGAAGAAGACCTGACCCGACACGGCGGCATCGGACGATCCTTTGTCACGCCAGGCCATACCCCCGGCTCGGTGTGTGTTCTGTTGCCGGACAACAGCATTGTGGCCGGAGACGCCCTCTCGGGCGGTCTCCTGCGAGCCCGCGTCGCGCACCAGCCCATGTTCGTGACCGACCCCGACGCCGCCACCCGCAGCATGCGCACCATTGCCGACCACGCGCCGATCACCGTCTATGTCGGCCACGGTGGTCCCCTGACCACGACCTCCCTCACCCGCCTCACGGCCGAGTGAGCCTTCGTTCCCGAACTGGACATTAGGGCCGACTGCGGTGATTCGAGCGTCGAATCAAACGAGAATCCAGGAGCCCTGCGCGCCGCCTCGGCGCCAGCTCCCACACCCTGTGCCGCCAGGTGTGACCAACACGGACACCATTGCATGGGCAATGTCGCCCCTCGACGCTGCGAACCGATTGCATAGCCACTGGCGGCTACCAATCGGTTGGTAGCCTGGCCGAAGATGGCGCTGCGCTGCGGCCGATGCAGCCCGAGGATCGAACAAGGAGCCCGGATGAGCGAAATGGTATGGGAACCTCGGCGTGTCGCGGCGGTCCGAGCCGAACTGCCGCCCGGTGTGACACCGTCGGGGACCCGAGGGCGAATCCTGGAAGCCTCCCTGGAGTTGTTCGCCGAGCACGGATTCGCGGGCACCTCGATCCGTGACATCGGCAAACGGGTCGGCATCAACTCCGCGACGTTGTACGCGCACTACCCATCCAAGGAAAACGTACTGACCGAGTTGATTCAACTGGGCCATCAGGAGCTGTACACCCGACTCGCAGCCGCGGCCTCCGCTGCCGCCGAACCATCCGAGCGCCTTGCCGCGCTGGTGCGCGCACACGTCCTCGCCCACGCCGAATATCCACTGTTGACCGTGGTGGCCAACGCCGAGCTGCACGCGGTTCCTGCCGACCTCATCGATGGCGCCCTGAAACTTCGCGCAGCCTGCCGGACCATGCTGCTGGACACACTCCGCGCCGGCATCGAAGCACGTGTCTTCGATATCGCCGATCCGATTCTCACCGCACTGGCCATCAGCTCGATGGGTATGCGCGTCGGCCAATGGTTCGGCCCGGACCAGCCCTACGCAGCCGAAGCCGTCGCCGACGAGTACGCCCGGCTCGCGCTGCGCATCGCCGGGGCCGACACCCGCGACGCCGAGCGGAAATAATCTCCGAGCAGTAGGCGGAGCCGCCCCGAGGTGGTTCCGACTGCGGACAGCCGTCGAATTCGGTCGATCGACGGGCATGGGCGAGACCCCGCCAACTCCAACCAATCGATTGGTTGACATCAGCGATACGAGCACGCGAAGATGTCGGAACCCTCCCAACCAATCGATCGGTTGGGGGTTCCGCTTTTTCGTCACCGCCGCCACACTGCTCGTCGCCAAGGAAACCCGAGGACGAGACCTGGCCGTCGTCGCACCCACCTCGGCATCGCCGGAGAGAAAAGGAATGTAACCATGAAAGTGAACAGCGCCGTTCTCGCACGACTGTTGGCAGTTGTCGCGCTGCCCACCACGCTGGTTCCGGCATTGGCAGGCGCCGCGGCGTCGACGCCGATGATTCGGTATGTGGCCCTTGGCGATTCCGCCGCCGCCGGCCCGCTGCTGCCGAATCAGGACACCACCAGCCCCGGCTGTCTTCGCTCGCATCTGAACTATCCGTCGGTCTTGGCCGCGAAACTCGGCGCGGCACTCACCGATGTCAGCTGCAGTTCCGCCAAGTCGCAAAACGTCACCACCACCGCACAATCCACGCTCGCAGGATCGGTGCCACCCCAGGTGGACAGCCTCGACGCCGGAGTGGACCTGGTCACCCTGACGATCGGATTGAACGACCTCAACCTGTTCACCACGGCTCTGGCCTGTGTCAATCCGCTCCCCGAGCCCACGGGCAAATCCTGCCGGGACAAGTACGTCACCAATGGTGTCGACACCATGCGCAACGCCATCAACGACTGGGCGCCGACATGGGGGCGCGTGCTGGACACCATCCGCGCTCGCGCACCGCGGGCGCACATCGCGGTCATCGGCTACGGAACCTATTTCCGTCCCGGCGGATGTGCATCCCAACCCCTCTGGCCTGGTGACGCCGACTACCTGGGCAGCGTGGTCGCGACCCAGAACGCCGCGTTGGCCGCCGAAACCCAGCGCCGCGGCGACCAATTCATCGATATCGCAACGGTCAGCGTCGGCCACGACGTGTGCGCGCCATCGGACCAGGCCTACTACACCGGCCTGATCCCGAACGCGATCGCTGTCCCGCTGCATCCGACCACGCTCGGCATGCAGTCGATCGGCGAATACGCAGCCCAACAGTTGCAATAACCTTCGTCCCGCGGTGCGCAGTCCGAGGCCCCGCACGATCGAGTTCCGGGAAGCCTCAACAACTCAACTCAGCACCGCGCCGCCGTCCAGGGTGAGCACAGTGCCGGTGGCATGCGGCTGGGTCAGGAAGAACAGGTATGCACTGTGCTCACCCCGGCCGGAGAGCAATTGCTGGCCGACGCCCGCTCGTTGCTGGCCGGCGCGCAGGCATTGCGCCGCAGAGTGATACGCGCGGCCCGCGGAGTCGACACCTTCACTGTCGGCTTCATGCCCGGCCTCATCGTGACCGCCCCGGTGCGGGCCATAACCGACCGGCATCCCGAGCTCACCCTCGAGCTGGTCCGCACGACGTGGAACGACCAGACCACAGTGGTTCATGACGGCCGTGTCGACGTCAGCTTCGTGCGTCTCCCTATCGATGCGCAGGGCCTGTCCGTGCGGCCGCTGTACACCGAACCGCGGGTCGTGGTGGTCTCCGCCGAGCACCGTTTGGCCGGCAAACAAACCGTCGACGTCACCGACCTCGCCGACGAACATCTGTTGCAGGAACCCGACCTGGTGCCCGAATGGCGCGATATCGCCACCGAGCTGCGGATCCCGCGACCGGACGTGCCTGCCTTTCACAGCGTCGAGGAGAAGCTGGAACACGTCGCCGCGGGCCGCGGCATCATTTTCCTCCCATTGTCGGTCGCGACCTTCTATACGCGTGCCGACATCGGCTACCTCGCGGTGCCCGATATTGCGCCCAACCAAGTGAGCCTCGCCTGGGACGCCGACCGGCACAGCCCGCTGATCGAGGAGTTCGCCGACCTCGCCGCCGAACTCACACCATCCGTTACGCAGGAGAGTTGCTGACGGCGACCTTGTGGAGTTGTCGCTTGGCATCCATATCCCGCTTCAGTCGCGACCCCTGGCGCAGATCAGGCCGTGTTCCCCCATCGACACAACCAAGTGAATCCTTTCGGGCCACCGACGTCTCTTGTACGCGTGAACGACCATTCGGACGGAAAGATGCAACCACAAGGAGCCCAGGTGTCCACTCTCCAGCCAACCTCGGCGACGCCCGACAGCGGGCCGTTGCCCTGCCATCGCTGGCCCGGCTCGCGAGGCCGGGTGCCCGCCAGGGCCGTCATGGCGGTACTGGCCACCAGCACGCTGTTGATTGCTCCCGGCGTCGCCAGCGCCGATACCCCGGCCAGTCAGATCGCCCCCACCGCCGACCTCGCATCAACAACGGCCGATGACTTCGACCGGTCACCGTCGTTGACGGCTCCAACCCAGTTCGTCACCGTCGCGGGGCTGCCGATCGCCTACCGCAGCTTCGGACATGGACCAACCCTGCTATTGACCCCATGCCTCGGATTGAGCATGGACGACTGGGACCCGGAACTGCTCGACCGCCTAGCCGCGACCAACCATGTCGTCGTCTTCGACTCCGACGGTGCGGGACGGACTCCAGCCAGTTCCTCGGCGATCTTGACCGTCTCGCAACTCTCCGATCAGGCCGCTGGCCTGATCCAGGTTCTCCACCTGAACCGCCCCACTGTCGTGGGCTACTCCCTCGGCGGATTCGTTGCGCAACGCATGGCCGTAGACCACCCCGATGACGTTGGCGCCCTGATCCTGATGGGTACCGGCCCCGGCGGAGCACAACAAGTGCTGCCCGATCTGCCCACTCTGGTTCGGGGCAGCGCAGCGTTCGACCCGCTTGTACCGGCCGACCAGGTCATTCCGCTGTACTTCAGCGGTCACCCCGACGCTCTAGCTGCGTGGCGTGCACGAACAGCCCTGCGCCCCAACAGGACCGAGGTAAGCCTGACCGGCCTCAACCGCCAACGCGCCGCAATGACCGATTGGCTGATGAACCCGACTGCCAATGTCGTCAGTAGCCTCCCGAAGCTGCGTCTGCCCACACTTATCCTGGGCGCCGAAAACGACGAACAAGAGCCCGCTGACAACTCGACCGTGCTGTCTCACCACATCAAAGATTCGGAATTGCGGATCTATCCCGAGCTCAGCCACGCCTTCCCCTTCGAAGCGCCAGCCCGCGTTGCCGAAGACATCGCCCGGTTCACTCGGTAGCAACCCGAACATGTGGCGGCAGAAGCTGTAAATCCCCGCAGCACAATATATTTGAGAGCTTTAGTTTGATGGCTTCCGGATCGCGAACGGAACACGGACCCGCCGCCGACAGGCGGCGGTGTGGGGCCGGGGGTTGAGAGCCTGCCAGTGGTCGGTGCGCCGAGTTCGACTCCCGGACCCCACACCTCGCGATGTTTTCGTGCCGAATACCAGCGGTATGCCTGCTATGCCGCACAATTGGACGCGGATGAAGGTTCGGCCAGAGGTAAGTCATGAATATTCGCAAGCCGCTGCTGGTTTCAGTGCTGGCACCGTTGTTGGTTGCCGGCTGCGCACATGAGGGCTCGAAAACCGTCGCGCACGCGGTGATTCAACCCCCGGCCGCGAGACAGACCTTGCAGGTGCCGGTCGGTCCCGGCCCCTCGGGCACGTACACGGTACAGGCGCAACCGGCCCCGGGCAGCTGCCACTACCGCAAGTCCGGCGATGGGCAGCCACTGCCCGATCCCGCGTGCACCCCGGGAGCGATCAATCCGAAGGTCGCCGCGGACAACCTCGGCGACACCATCTGCAAGGGCGGATACACTTCCTCGATCCGCCCACCGGCCAACATCACCAGCCGGGAGAAGGACGCCGACGCGAAGTCCTACGACTACACCGGCCCACTGCACGACGCCGAGTACGACCACCTGGTGTCGCTCGAGCTCGGCGGCGACCCGAACGATCCGCGCAACCTGTGGGTGGAGCCACCGTCACCCGATCACAAGCCGGGCGCAGGGCCGAACAATCCGAAGGACGCCGTCGAGAACACGTTGCACGCGCTCGTGTGTTCCGGCAAGGTCGCCTTGACCGACGCGCAGAACGCCATAGCCGCCGACTGGACCACGGCCCTGGTCGTCGTCGGCCACCCCGACGGCAAGTAGGCCACCCGCCGTATCGGTCCGGGTGTAGCGGGGTTTCCGGTTCGGGCTGCTGGTCACTGCTTCGAGTCACACCGTTGACCTCGCATGCCGCGTCTCCGATGTCGGAGGTGCGGCGTGTGGGGTATCAGCCGTGCAAGGTGAAGAACGCCGCGCTGCCGATGCCCGCAACCAGGCAGTAGACGGCGAACGGGGTCAGCTTCTTGGTCTCGAAGTACGAGGTGAGGAACATGACCGAAACATAGGACAGCACACCCGCGACCACCGAGCCCGCCAGCGCCGGACCGAGAATGTCATGGTTCTCGGGCTTGAACAGTTCGGGCGTCTTGAGCGCGCCGGCGGCGAGGATGACCGGGGTGGCCAGCAGGAAGGCGAAACGGGCGGCGTCCTCGTGCCGCAGGCCCTTGAACAGACCCGCCACGATGGTGCTGCCGGAGCGGCTGATGCCCGGGAAAAGCGCTGCGATCTGGGCGGATCCGATGAGCAGCGCATCCTTTACGCCGAGTCGGGACAGCCGCACATCGGAGGCGCGGTCCGGATCGGTGATGGGCAGCACGACGGTGTCCTGCATGGAGAGGTCGGCGGGCCGACCGGCCGGGGTCAGCACCCGCTCGCTCTTCGCGCGAGTGCGCAGCAGTTCGGCCGAGAGCAGCACGAATCCGTTGACCGCCAGGAACACCGAGGTCGGTATCGGGGTGCCGAGATAGTTGCGGACGGCCTTCTCGAGCAGCAGTCCGGCCAGGCCGACCGGGATGGTGGCGATGACCAGCAGCACACCCAATCTGGCTTCGGGCGTGCGGATTTCGCGCATCCGCACCGCGTCCCACAGGCCCGTGAGTATGCGCACCCAGTCCCGCCAGAAGAAGACGACCAGCGCCAGCGCGGTGGCTACGTGCATGGCCACCAGCAGCGCCAGGTATGGAGAGTCCTTGGCGGACATGTCGAGATCCCTGCCCCACTGCCCGCCGATCCAGGCCGGCAACAGAATGCTGTGCCCGAGACTGGACACCGGGAAGAGCTCGCTCACCCCTTGCAGCGCCCCGACGACGATCGATTCCAGATACGTGATGGCCATGCGCTTTCCTGTCGAGGGTCGGGGCGTGAATGCCTGGCTGGTCAGTCCACACAGGGGATGTTGGATCCGATGCTGGTGGTGACGGGTTTGCCGGAGTCGGGTGCCCCGTCGGCGGGTGTGGCGGTGGTGGCGCCGGTGGACGAGGTCGTGGGCGAGTCTGCGCCGGTCGTGGTGGTGGTGCTCGATGATGATGTGCCGGAACTCAATTCGTCGGGCATGGTGAAGTCGCTGCCGATCACGATCTTGATTTGGCCGGGATCGAGGCTCTTGGAGGCGGCCGCCGGTAGCCCACCTAGTAGGTCCGCGGCCTGGGTGGCATCGGTATCGGAGCCGGTGCCGTAGTAGACGACCGAACTGGAACCATCGGTATAGGCGGCGTTGCCGATGGTGCCCTTCTGGAATCCCCTGTCGGCCAACGCGGTCGACACTTTGGCGGCCATACCCGTCGCGCCGCCCGCGTTGACGACGTCGACGGTGCTGGTGGGTGTGGTCTTGGGAGTGCTGGGCGCAGCGGCCTGCACACCGAACGCCGTGCGCACCGCCTTTTTGATGGCGGCCGGGTCGATGATGTTGACGTCTTGGCCGTCGACGGTCTGGTATCCCTGCACCGGCAGAGTCTGAAATTCGATAGGAATCGAACCGGCCCTGCCCATGGTCCGCGCGAAGTCGAGTACGTCCCAGCCTTGGGAGAGCACCACATCGTTCTGTGCGGCGGTGATCAGTTGCTGCATTTTGCCGACGTTGGTGAGTGTGCCGGACTCCTTGAGTTGTTTGGCGACCGAGGTGAGGAACGCCTGCTGGCGGTGGGTGCGGTCGAGGTCGCCGTTATCGAGCTCGTGGCGCTGTCGCACGAACGACAGCGCGTTGGCGGCATCGAGATGCTGGGGTCCGGCCGGGAACACCGCGCCGGAGTAGTACTCGTCATTGACGGCGTGGTTGAGACACACATCGACGCCGCCGAGAATGTTGGCCAGATCGTAGAAACCGACGAGGGAAACCTCGGCGAATCGGTTGATCGGTACTCCGGTCAGTGCCTTCACGGTCTGCACGATGGATTCGCGGCCGGCCTCTCGGCCCTGGCGTTCCAGTTCGACCTTGTCTTTGACGCCCTGGTTGGCGAGCTTCTGCTCGACTGTCACCTTCTTCAGCCCATAGGCTTCCTTGATCTTGGCGTGGTCGTAGCCGGGGATCCCGGTGACCGCGACGTAGTCGTCGCGGGGAATGGAGAAGGCGGTGATCTTCTTCAGATCCTTCGGAATGTGTACCAGGATCAGCGAATTGGCGTTGTAGCCGCCCTCGCTGCCGTCACCGGCGTGCAACTGGTCCATGACGTCTTTGGGTAGATCGTTGCCATTGCGGTCTTTGCGTGTGTCGAGTCCGATGAGCAGGATGTTCATATCGCCGTCGAGCGCGGCGGCGTCTTCGGAACTGATCGCCCCGGACCGGGCGAACCCGTCATCGACGGCGCGCTCGGTGTAGTAGGCGAATCCGGTGCCCGAGACGACGACCACAGCGGTGGCGGCCACCACCAGGCGCACGGCGGTCCGTACGACCCTGACCTGCCATGACGACGATCGCGCGGACTGGGGGCGACGGTTGGGCCGCATCGGCACATACCGGTCGGTTGGGCCCGCGGCGGTTTCGGGCGCCTCCGCGAGCGGCGCCCGCCCAGCACCCGAACCCACCGCCCGCGCACCGGCACCGCGGGCCACCGTTCCCGAGCCTTCCCGCCCGACGCGCGCACGCCCCGCGCCCGATCTCCCATGCTCCGCAGGAGAGTCGCCGCGGTCTGCCGCACGGTGCGAACTCCGGGTGCTCCCGGCGCGGGCGGACACGTCGCCAACCCCTTCGACAGGCCTTTCCGGCCGAGCATGACGACCACCAGACCGGGGAACCACGATCGGGATCGGTTCGGTTTCGTCATTCATCTCGCCGTCAAGCCTCACATCACCGTGCCGCGCGGAACCCACCGGCACACTTCACCAGGTTGAACCATCCTGCACGACGTCTCCGACACGAGCACATCACACCCCGCGCGGCACGGCGGGTTGAAACGTGAAGTTCAGCGGCAGGGGAATCGATCCCGCAGCAGCCTTCTGCAGTCGTGGTGGTCAGAAGTATGGCGGCTTCGACCGGATGCCCATCAAGCGACCGGCACTCAACCCAGATCGGTCAGACCGTGAGGACCATGCGGTATCGGGCCCGTCCCTGTTCCATGGCGGCGTATGCCTCGGCGGCTTGATCCAGTGGCCGTTCCTGGATTCGCGTGCGCACGCCGGATAGGACCGCGAATTGCATTGTTTCCTCGATATCGCGGGCAGTGCCGGAGGCGTGCCCGGTGACGCTGAGTCCGGTCGTGATCAGCTGCGTCGGGCTGATCGGCAGTGGCTCGGCGCTGATGCCGATGGCGATCAGCTCACCGCGCGGTAGCAGTCCACCGACCGTTTCGGCCATCGCTGTGGCGCTGCCCACGGCCCCAAGCACGACCGACGCACCGCCGAGCCCGCGCATCGCTTTACCGACGTCGCCTGCGGTCGAGTCGATGTAGTGGTGGGCGCCGAGCGCGTGGGCGTCCTCGGCCTTGTCCGCGCCGCGGGCGATCGCAATCGTCTCGAAGCCCATCGCGCGGGCGAACTGCACGCCGAGGTGGCCCAGGCCACCGATCCCCAGAATGGCGACGCGGTCGCCGGGCACCGCCCTGGTTTCGCGAAGCGCGTGGTAGGTGGTCACTCCGGCACAACCCATCGGCGCGGCCTCGGCCAGGGAGAGCTCATCAGGGATGCGGGCCAGCGCATTGGCCGGAACGGTCACCGACTCGGCGTATCCGCCGGGGTACTGCCAGCTGGGGACCTGAATGTTCCGGCAGTTGATGAAGTCTCCTTTCCGGCATGGGACGCACTTGCCGCAATGCCCACCGAACCAGCCCACTGCGACGCGGTCCCCAACGGCGTAGTTGTCGACACCTGGACCGAGTTCAGCGATCGTGCCCGCGATCTCATGCCCCGGTGTCAGCGGCCACGACAAGTTCGGGAACGCGCCGCCGACGAACGCACGGTCGGTGCCGCAGATCCCACACGCGGAGACCGCGAGGCGCACGTGGTCGCGAGGCGGTGACGTGGTTTCGACATCGACCAGTTTCAACGCCGCACCGGCGGACTCAACGTGAACAGCCTGATGAGTAGACATCGGTATCCTCGCTTTCCCTGGGAAGCGGCGGCGTCGGCAACCTCACCGCAGCAGGATCGAGGCAGCCGCGCCGGGAATTCTCGAACGGTATCGGGCACCAGCGGCGTCGCACGCCCCAGTGCACAGGCACCGGTCCAAAACGATGCCGTGAGAATCATAAGCCGAGCGATACCGTCGACGGGTCGGTGTTGCATCAGGTGACAATCGTCGATGCCAGGGCTTGCATGAACGCGTGCATACCCGCCAGGGTGTGTGCAGGCATCATGATGTCGCAGTACGGCAGGGCCGCCGCCATCGCACCGGTGGTCGGCTGGAATCGGGAGTCGCTGGCACGGGGATTGAGCCAGATGACCCGCCAGGCCCGGCGTCGGATTCGGGCCATCGCACGGGCCAGGACATCGGGCGCATCGCTGTCCCAGCCGTCGGATGCGATGACGACGACGGCGCCGCGCACCGCGTTGCCGGACGGAGTTGCGAGCAGCGTGCCCAGGCATCGGCCGATATGCGTGCCGCCGTAGCGGTCGACCACCTTGTCGTTGGCCCGGGCCACCGCGATATCCGGGGAACGGTGTGCCAGCACCGAGGTCAGCCTGGTCAGCGAGGTGGAGAAGGCGAACACCTCGGGGTGATCGGGCGAACGGCGCTGCATTGCGGCGCGCATCAGGTGCAGGTAGATCGTCGAATACGGCTGCATCGAGCGGCTGACGTCGCAGATCATGACGATTCGGCGCGGGCGGCGGCGGGGACGGGTGCGGACCAGCACCGCCGACTCCCAGCCGGTGCGGCGGGAATTGTTCATCGTGGCCCGGAAGTCGATCCGCTTGCCGTGCGGATGGTTCGCGTAGCGGCTACTGCGGCGCTGTGGCCAGCGCGCCGACGCCTGCTCCAGCCAGGCGCCGACCGTACGCAGATCGTCCGGATCGAAGCGAGCGAACGGTTCCTGTGCGCGTGCCGCGAACCGGCTAGGCAGCACGTCGGGCAGCGCCACCCCCTGGTCGGTCGAGTGGTCGGCACCAATCGCTGATTGCAGTGTCGCCCAAGGGACTTCACCGCCCTGCCGAGACTGTCCCCGGCCGCCTGGACCCGGCGCCGACGCCCGTTCGGTCGGCAGTCCATGCGTTCGGCTCGGCGGGTCCACACCCAGCACCGCGTCGGCGAACACCGCCGCGAAGACCGCGTCGAAGGCGGCGAGATCCTGCATGCGATCGACGAGCGTGAGTCGTGCAGCCCAGTAGAGTTCGGTGCGCGAGCGCGGCGCCATGCGACGCAGGGCCTGCACGAAGAGCGCGGGCCCGCTCGGCGCCACCGCGACGCCACCACGGCGCAGCCGCGCGACCACCGCGACAGCGAATGCCGCCAGATCGACGCCGCGCAGCAGTACCGCTCGCGTCATCGCTTCCCGCGCATCTGCCTGCGTACCAGGATGATTCCGAGCACGGCCGCGAGTACAAACGCGATCGCGGGCGCATACTTCTTGATCATCGCGGGCCCGACGAGCTCGACGAGATCGAGCGGCTCGGGCTCGGTTTGCGCAACCGGTTGCGGCCGCGCTGCTCGGCTGTCCGGCCCGGCTGCCGCTGCTGCGGCGGACGAATCGCCCGCTGCGAGTTTCGCTTCCAGAGATGCCACGAATTGACCGATCATCTTCTCCGACACCTGCTGCAACATCCCGCTGCCGAACTGGGCGAGCTTGCCGACGATCTTGAGGTCGGTGTCCACAGTGACGCGCGTCTGGTCGCCGTCCGCACGCAATTGCGTGGTGATGGTCGCCGCCGCGTTTCCGGATCCGCGTGAGTCCCGGCCGCTGCCGTTGATGACGGCGCGATGGTCGTGTTCGTCGCGCTCGACGAAATTCGCCTTCCCGGTGAATTCACTGGTCACCGGGCCGACTTTGACCTTCAGTTTGCCGAGGAAGTCCTCGCCCTCCCAGCCGACCATCTGCGCGCCGGGCATGAGCGGAACCACCTGTTCGAGATCGGTCAGTACGGCCCACGCCTGCTCGACGGGTGCGTGGACGGTGAACTCATTGGCGATCTTCATCGGAGTATCCCTCTCATCCGGTGGCCAGGCTCTGGGTGAATTCGACGAATGCCTCGCGGACGGTGGTGCGGTCGTCGGGTGTCTTCGCGAGTGCGCTCAGCGCCGCGACCGCCTCCGGCGCGGTGAGATCGGCGACGCCGAGCGTCACCAGCGCGGCAATCCAGTCGATGGTTTCGGCGACGCCGGGCGGCTTGTCGAGATCGAGATCGCGGGCGCGACCGACGAATTGGGTGGCGTGCTCGATCAGCGCATCGGTTGCCCCAGGCACGGTGCGTCGCACGATCGCCACCGCACGGGCCGGTTCCGGGTAGTCGATCCAGTGGTAGAGGCAGCGCCGCCGCAGCGCGTCGTGCAGATCGCGACTGCGATTCGAGGTCAATACCGCGAGCGGGGGGTGCTCGGCAACAAAGGTCCCGAGTTCGGGAACGGTCACCGTGGCCTCACCGAGGAATTCGAGTAGTAGGGCTTCGAATTCGTCATCGGCACGATCGATTTCGTCGATCAACAGCACCGGGGGCGTCGGGCCGCGATATCGCACACAGCGCAGGATCGGGCGGTCGACCAGGTATTCCTCGGTGAACAGGTCGGCTTCGGTGAGGGCGGCGCCGCGCGCCTCGGCGAGGCGGATGCTGAGCAGCTGACGCTGGTAATTCCAGTCGTACAGCGATTCGCTCACGGTAAGGCCCTCGTAGCACTGCAGGCGGATCAACGGTGCGCCGAGCACGGTGGCCAGAGTCTTCGCCGCCGTCGTCTTGCCCACGCCCGGTTCGCCTTCCAGCAGCAGCGGCCGCCCCAGCGTGGTGGCCAGATAGAAGGCGGCGGCGGTGCCGGCATCGAGCAGGTAGTCGTCGGCGTCGAAGCGTCGCACCACATCCTCGATATCGTCGAACGGCGACATCATGGCGACGTCGCGGCGCGCAGGCGCTCGTAGTCGTCCCAGGTGTCCACGTCCAGGGGCATCGGTGCGTCGACGTCGAGTCGAGACACCGGGACGCGGCCCGACTCGATGATCTTCCATACGGCCTTGTCGCCGTGCAATCGGGCCAACTCGCCGAATACGCTGCGACTCAGCCAGAATGGATGCCCGATACCGTCGTGATAGCGGCAGACCGTGATCGCGGTGGAGATTCCCTCGGCGATCAGCCGGCCGACGGTCGCCGCCGACAGCCCCGGTTGATCACCGAGCATCAGCACGATTCCAGCGGCCCGGGGATGCACCGCGCTCAGTGCCGAACGCAGCGACGACGAACAGCCCGAATCGAAGTCATCGGCCATGACAACCTCCACCCCGGTGAGATCGACCTGCTGGCGCACCGCCACCGCCGCGCCGCCGAGCGTGACGATGATCTGATCGAAGGCGCACGATCGCACCACGTCGAGGGTGGCGCCGAGAACCGTTGTATTCCGGTACGGCAGTAACTGTTTCGCAGTACCGAGACGCCGTGAGGTGCCCGCGGCGAGTACCACTCCGGTGACGACCCCGCTCGTCATGGGCCCGTCTTCGTCGCTGCGAAGGAATCGCGGCAGCCGGAACTGCAGAACCAGTAGTCGATAGCGTCGACGGTCAGATGCGGCGTGTCCGGCCCGACCGCCACGGTCATGCCGCACACTGGATCGAGCGCCTCGACCGCAACATTCCCCGCGCGAGGCGTGACGGCCAAACCACCCTTGCGGACCGCCTGGATCACTTCCGCGACAATCGAGACGGCTATCTCCGCGGACGTCTTTGCGCCGATGGGCAAACCTACCGGGGTGTGCACGCGAGCCCGTTCGGCGTCGGTCAACTCGAGTTCGTCGAGGATCGACGCGCCCCGAATCCTGCTGGCCACCAACCCGACATACCCCACACCCGCGTCGAGCGCGACGCGGATCATTTCGGCTTCCGGGCCGCCATGACTGGCGATCACCACCGCCGTGGTATCGGCCAGTGCATCCAGCGAGTCGGCTTCGGCAGCGCTGCGCTGCACCCCGAAGCCCACCAGTTCGCACGCGTCGGCCAGGGCGTCGGCGATGGGTGTCGCGCCGCAGATGCGCATCAGCGGTGCCGGGATCTGCGGCTCGAGGAATATCTCCAGCGCTCCGCCGGACAGACAGGGATTCACCACCACCGCCGCGCCGGGCGCTTCGGGAAAATGCAGATCGCCGTCGGGCAGCACGCGCAGCAGCACACTCTCATGCGACTGCAGGGCACCCAGCGCCGCCTTGCGGACCGAGTTCTGGGCGCACTGGCCGCCGACGAATCCTTCGATCGTGCCGTCCTGCAACAGGATCGCCTCGTCCCCGGCGTGCGCCGAGGTCGGCTGCTGCGCACGCACGACGGTCGCGTGCACGAACGGCGTCCGGGTGCGGACCAACTGCTGTGCACGCTCGGTCATCTTCATCGGTGATCCCATCGCTCGCACCCCACTCAGATGGGCGGTGTGGCCCGGCCCTGCATCGCCTCCCACACCCGCGACGGCGTCAGCGGCATGTCGGCGTGCCGAACCCCGAACGGCGCCAACGCATCCACCACCGCATTGACCACCGCGGGCGGTGATCCGACCGTGGCCGATTCGCCGACGCCTTTCGCGCCGATCGGGTGGTGCGGCGACGGGGTGACCGTGTACCCGGTCTCGAAATGCGGAACCTCGAGCGCCGTCGGAATGAGGTAGTCCATCAGGGATCCGCCGAGGCAGTTGCCGTCCTCATCGAAGGCCATGATCTCCATCAGCGCCATGCCGATGCCGTCGGTGAGACCGCCGTGCACCTGGCCCTCGATGATCATCGGATTGATCCGGGTGCCGCAGTCGTCGACAGCTAGGAAGCGCCGGACCTTTACCACGGCCGTCCCCGGATCGATATCGACGACGCAGAAGTACGCACCATACGGGTAGGTGAGATTCTCTGGGTTGTAGCAGATCTGCGCATCGAGTCCGCCCTCGATGCCCTCGGGCAGATCACCGGTACCGTGTGCGCGCATCGCGATCTGCTGGATCGTCACAGCCGCGGACGGATCGCCCTTGACGTGGAACGAGCCCTTCTCCCACTCGAGGTCGGCGACGGAGACCTCGAGCATGCCCGAGGCGATGATCCGCGCCTTATCGCGCACCTTCCGCGCCACCAGTGCGGCAGCGGCGCCCGAGACCGGTGTCGACCGGGTGCCGTAGGTGCCGAGGCCGAACGGAGTCTGATCGGTGTCGCCGTGCACGACGTCGATGTCGTCGGGTGGTATTCCCAGTTCCTCGGCGACGATCTGGGCGAACGTCGTCTCGTGCCCTTGCCCCTGGGTCTGAACCGATAGGCGCACAACGGCCTTGCCGGTCGGATGGACACGCAGCTCGCACCCGTCGGCCATCCCGAGTCCGAGGATGTCCATATCCTTGCGCGGACCCGCGCCGACCGCCTCGGTGAAGAAGGACATCCCGATGCCCATCAACTCGCCGCGGGCGCGCTTGACCTGCTGTTCTTTTCGCAAGGCGTCGTAGCCGATCATATCCATCGCCAGGCGCATGGTCTTCTCGTAGTCGCCGGAGTCGTAGACCCAGCCGGTCTTGCTCCGGTAAGGGAACTGTTCGGGGCGAAGGAGATTCCGCAGCCGTAGCTCGGCCGGATCCATCTTCAGTTCGTAGGCGAGGCAATCCACCAACCGCTCGACGAAGTACACGGCCTCGGTGATCCGGAACGAACACGCGTAGGCAACGCCGCCGGGGGCCTTGTTCGTGTAGACCGCGGTCATCTTGCAGTAGGCCGCCTCGATGTCATAGCTACCGGTGAAGACGCCGAAGAAGCCGGCCGGATACTTCAACGGCGCGGCCTGGCCGTTGAAGGCGCCGTGATCGGCGAGCACGGTCGACCGAATGGCGAGGATCTTGCCGTCGGCGTCGGCGGCGATCTCGCCCACCATGATGTAGTCGCGGGCGAACCCGGTGCTAGTGAGATTCTCGCTGCGATCCTCCATCCACTTCACCGGTTTCCCCAGCAACAGCGACCCGACGATGGCGCAGACGTATCCCGGATAGATGGGCACCTTGTTGCCGAACCCGCCGCCGATATCGGGTGAGATCACCCGGATCTTGTGCTCGGGCAGCCCTGCCACCAACGCGTAGAGCGTGCGGTGGGCATGCGGCGCCTGGCTCGTCGACCACAGCGTGAGCTTCCCCGTCACAGGGTCGAGATCCGCGACGGCGCCACAGGTCTCCATCGGGGCGGGATGCACTCGCGGATAGACCATCTCCTGCTTGACGACGACGTCGGCGCGCGCGAACACCGCCTCGGTCGCGGCGGCGTCGCCGGTCTCCCAGTCGAAGCACCGGTTGTCCCGCTTGCCCTCGAGATCATCTCGGATCACCGGCATATCGGGCGCCAGTGCGGTCCGGGCGTCGATCACCGGATCGAGCATCTCGTACTCGACGTTGATCAGCTCCAACGCATCACGCGCGGAGTAGCGATCCTCGGCGACGACGAAGGCCACCTCCTGGCCCTGGAACCGGACCTTGTCCGTCGCCAGCACCGCCTGCACATCGTTGGACAGCGTCGGCATCCAAGCCAGTCCCTTCGCCGCCAGGTCCGCACCGGTGACGACCGCCTTGACCTTCGGATGTGCCTGTGCCGCGGAGATATCGACGCTCACGATCCGCGCGTGCGCGAACGGGGAACGCAGTATCGCCATATGCAGCATGCCGGGCAGCTGGACATCGTCGACGTAGTTGCCGCGTCCGCGAATGAACCGCGGATCCTCTTTGCGGAGCATCCTGCCGTGACCGCACGGCTTGTGGTCGTTGTCGACTCGGTCTTCGGGCCGGGACTCGACGGTGGTCATGATGTGCTCCCCACCGGCGTCGGTGTGGCGGCGGGTTCGGGCTCCACAGCTTCGCCTCGTTGCTTGGCCGCGGCCCACTGGATCGACCGCACGATGGTGGTATATCCGGTGCAGCGGCAGATCTGGCCCGAGATCGCCTCCCGGATGGTCTGCTCGTCGGGATTCGGATTGCGGTCGAGCAGGGCGCGGGCGGTGATCATCATTCCTGGCGTGCAGAATCCGCACTGCAGTCCGTGACACTGCATGAAGCCCTCCTGCACGGGATCGAGTTGGCCGTCCACCTCGAGCCCCTCGACAGTGCGCACCGAACGACCACCGGCCATCACGGCCAGCATCGTGCACGACTTCACCGGTTCGCCGTCGACCTCCACCACACACGTGCCGCAGTTGCTGGTGTCACAGCCCCAATGGGTTCCGGTGAGCCGCAACTGATCTCGCAGGAAATGCACGAGCAGGGTGCGTGGTTCGACCTCCGCGGTCACCGGCTCGCCGTTGACGGTCATGGTTACCTGCATTGCTAATTCCCTTCCAGCGCAGATTCGTTGAGTACGCGCTCGACCGCGGTGCGCAGCGCGCGAATCGTCAGTTCGGACGCGAGATGGCGTTTGTAGTCCGCGCTGCCGCGCGCATCGGAGACAGGTGAGCACGCTGCGCTCGCCCGGCGGCCCGCCTCGGCGAAAACGTCTTCGGTGGGCGGCTCACCGATGAGTGCGTCCACCGCGGCGGCGAGCGCCGCCAGATCGGGGTTGACCGCCGTCAGACCGATCCGCGCGGCCGCTATCGCCTCGCCGTGCAGTGTCACGGTCGCGCCGGACGCCGCGATCGCCCAGTCGCCGACCCGGCGCTCCACCTTCACGTAGGCACTCGAGGTCTGATGCCGCAGGGGAATTCGGATCTCGATCAGAAGTTCGTTGTGCGACATCGCGGTTTCGTACGGACCGAGCAGGAACTGGTCCATCGCGATCTCCCGGTCGCCGGTCGGTCCGCGCACCAGGCAGGTAGCGCCGAGCACCGTGCAGACCGTGCAGAGATCTTCGGCGGGATCGGCCTGGCACAGCGAGCCGCCGATGGTGCCGCGGTTGCGCACGACCGGATCGGCGATCACGCGCTCGGCGTCACGGAAGATCGGGCACACCGCGGCGAGATCGTCGGACTCGAGCAAATGCCGATGCCGGACCATCGCACCGATGCGAACCAGGGTCGGATCGGTGACGATGTAACCCAGTTCGGCAGCCAGGTCGTTGATGTCGATGAGATATTCCGGATTGGCCAGACGCAGCTTCATCATCGGTAGCAGGCTGTGCCCGCCCGCGACGATGCGCGCCTCCTCGCCGAGCCGGTCCAACAGTCCGATGGCGTGATCCACGCCAGTTGCGCGCTCATATTCGAATGGCCCAGGAACTTGCATGTGATCTACCTCACATCAATGGGAAGAAGCTCAGCCTCTGCTCCACTGATGCGATCGTCAAGACCGAATTAAGCAATCACTTAACTGGCTGTTTGCGCCTTGTGGTGGATGCGGCCGTCGGTCCGGGTCAGCGAGTGGCCGTGCCCGCCCCAGCGTCGCGCGATGATCTCGGCCGCGATGGACACCGCCGTCTCTTCGGGTGTCCGGCCGCCCAGATCCAGCCCGATCGGGCTGGCGAGCCGGGCGAGTTGTTCGTCGGTGAGGCCCGCCTGTCGCAGCCGGGTCAGGCGCTCGTCGTGCGTACGGCGCGACCCCATGGCGCCGACATAGCCGATCTCCGGCGCGCGCAGGGCCACCTCGAGCAGCGGAACGTCGAACTTGGGATCGTGGGTCAGCACGCAGACGACGGTCTGCGAATCGATCGCACCCGCCGCAATCTGCGCGGCCAGGTAGCGGTGCGGCCAGTCGACGACGACCTCGTCGGCCGTCGGGAACCGGGCGGAGGTGGCGAAGACCGGCCGCGCGTCGCACACCGTCACCCGATACCCGAGGAACGATCCCTGCTGTGCGACGGCGGCGGCGAAATCGATCGCCCCGAACACCAGCATCCGCGGCTGCCGGGCATAGCTGGCGACGAAAACCGCCATACCCTCGCCGCGACGCTGCCCGTCCGGACCGTAGGACAGCACCTCACTGCGACCCGCCGCGAGCAGCCCGCGTGCGTCATCGATCACCGCATCGTCGGCGCGCGCCGACCCCAAGGTGCCGTGCGCGGTGCCCGGCCGGATCAGCAGCCGTCGCCCTACCCAGTCGGCGTCGGGGTGCTCGATGACGGTCGCAATCGCGACCGGCCGGTCGGCGGCAATGTCCGCGGCGACCTCGCCGAGTTCCGGAAACGTTTCCCGCGAGATCGCCTCGACGAAGATGTCGATGATGCCGCCGCAGGTGAGGCCGACGGCGAATGCGTCGTCGTCGGAAAAGCCGAACCGCTCCAGCACCGGGCGACCGCTCCGGATGACGTCGGTGGCGAGTTCGTAGACCGCGCCTTCGACGCAGCCACCGGAAACCGAACCGCCGACCGTCCCGTCCGGAGCGACGACCATGGCCGCGCCAGGCGGTCGCGGCGCCGAGCGGAAGGTCCGCACGACCGTCGCGACCCCAGCCGTACCCCCGGTGTTCCAGGTTGTCATCAGATCCGTGAGCACGTCCTGCATGGCGCGTCCTCTGGGCGCGATGCGGCTGTGGGCGCCGCATCCACCTCCAAACTAGACTCGGATTGTGACGCCCGCCCAGCTTCGGGCCTACTCGACCGTGGTGCGGCTCGGCTCCGTCCATGCGGCGGCCAGAGAGCTGGGGATGTCCGACGCCGGCGTCTCCACGCATATCGCCCAGCTGCGTAAAGAGCTCGACGACCCACTGTTCACCCGCACGGCGGCCGGTCTGGCCTTCACGCCCGGTGGGTTGCGCCTGGCCAGCCGGGCGATCGAGATTCTTGGACTGCAGCGCCAGACCGCCATCGAGGTGAGCGAGGCGGCGCACGGCCGACGGCTGCTGCGCATCGCGGCATCGAGCGGGTTCGCCGAACATGCCGCGCCCGGCCTCATCGACCTGTTCGCAGCGCGGGCGAAGGATCTGTCGGTCGAGCTGAGCGTTCATCCCACCAGCCAGTTCCGCAGCCTGATCGAGACCCGTGCGGTGGATATCGCGCTGGGCCCCGGGCAGAACGACACCGACACGACCATCACCACCCGGCCGTTCCTGAAGTATCAGATCATTTCGGTCGCCCGCCCCGACAGCCCGCTGGCGGACACCGCACCGCATCCGGCGCTGCTGCGCGAGCAGCAGTGGATGCTGGGCCCCGGCGCCGGCAGTGTCGACGGACATATCGCGACGATGCTGCGCGAGTTGGCCATTCCCGAATCACATCAGCGGATCTTCCAGAGCGACGCTGCCGCCCTGGAAGAGGTCCGCCGGGTCGGGGGCATCACCCTGACGATCGGCTTCGCCGTCTCCTCCGACCTCGCGGCCGGTCGGTTGAGCCACATCAGGGGAGCGGGCCTGCAGGTATCCGATGAGTGGTGCGCGACCACCCTGCCACCCGACACCCGCCAGCCCGCGGTGTCGGAACTGCTGCGCTTCATCACTACCCCGCGGTGCATCCAGGCGATGATCCGTGGATCCGGAGTCGGCGTCACTCGGTTCCGCCCGAAAGTGCATGTGACGCTGTGGAGTTGAACGCAGGCACCGCGCGGCGCATCGTCCGGGGACCACACCGAGGAACTCACCACGGTGTGTTCCGAAGTACCCAGGCCCAATGGAGTCCATCGACGAACTGACCGCTATCCGCGCCCAGGTTGGGAGGAGTCCATGTTCGACCTCGAGAAAGCGATCGGGGAGCGCCATTCGACGCGGATGTTCCTACCTGATCGACCGGTGCCGAGAAGATTGGTGGATGAAGCGCTCGCCCTTGCTGTGCGTGCGCCGTCGAACTCCAATATCCAGCCGTGGCAGATGGTATTCGCGTCGGGAGCGGTCCGCGACCGTCTCGTGGCCGCCCTGCTGCACGAGGCTCGCAGTCGGCCGCCCAAGATCCCGCCCCTGCCCCATGCTTTCGCGCACGTGCGCCGGGAACTGGGCGCCCAGGTCTATGGGTCGATGGGCATCGCTCGCGAAGACACCGAGGCCAGACGAGAGGCGGTGCTGCGCAACTGGGAGTTCTTCCGCGCACCATTGGCCGGCATCGTCTGCATGCACCGCGACCTCGGCAGCGTCGATGCCCTTGGCGTAGGGATGTTTCTGCAAACATTGCTGCTGGCCCTGACGGCACGCGGCCTGGGAACATGCGTTCAGGTCTCGATCGCGGGGTATCCCGAGATCGTCCATGCACAGCTCGCTATCCCATCGGAGCTTTCGGTGCTGTGTGGGCTGGCGGTCGGCTACCCCGACCCGTCCTTCCCCGCAAACCGTCTCCGCATCGGCCGCCGCGCCATCGGCGAGAATGTGGTATTCCACGACGCCTGATCGACGGACGCCGCTCGGTGCCCGCGCATACCGGGATCTCGCCCTATCCGGCAAGACTCAGTGGGATGTGGGGGGTCCCACCGGATGCAATGACCAAGGCACCGCCTCGAGCGGGACTGCAGCAGCGGATCTGTCCATCCGGCTCGTCTTGGATCCGGTCGTGAATTCGGGATCGGTCCCGATGATGACGCGGCCTTCGCTATTGACCAGCACAACCCGCTGGTCGAACGCCTGGAATCGCGGTAGCAAGACCTCCTCGATCGCGGCAACCGGCACATCGGCACCGGCGATTCCGAGGAAAGTTCCCGACGTGATCGTCACCGGTATCGCGAATGTGCACACGTACTCGTCGGTGCACGCGTAATCGAGGTGGGGCCCCTGTACCCATTGCCGACCCTGGTCGCGGGGAACCGTGAACCAGTCCATTTTGGTGTAGTCGTAGAAGTATTCACTATCGGGATTCATTTCCAGGTTCAGGCGGTTCCCGTCCGGAAGCCACCAATCCAGGTGTCGAGGGCGATCGGCGAGAACGCCGTCGGCCATCACGACGCCTGCGCCGTTGAACAGTCTTCCGCGCCGCTCCAGCTCGCCGAGAATGGTCTCGCGCAGCGATGCCAGATCAGTCGACCGAGGAGCGAAGGGCGGCTTCTCGGTGAGACCATCCCAGAGGTTTGTCAGCGCGGTGCCGATGGTTTTCAGCGACACGTAGACCTCGTCGGCCAGTTTTGTGACGGAATCAGCGAGCGACTCGATGGTCGCCCGGACCGGAATGTTATCGATATCCCTCATCAATCACTGAGCTCCAAGCGTAAGGCGACGAGGCGGCGGATACGTGATTCCGCCTGCGATTCTGCCAGTTCCCTCGCCCGAGCATCGTCTTCTCGTTCGATCGCGTCGACCAGATCACAATGGACGGTCGCCTCGGCCGCTGGGTCCAGTTGCAGCCGCGGCAGCCAGAGCAGAGCGGAGAGTTCGGCCTGCAGACCGACCTCGGCGCGGGTCAGCCGGGTGGACTGCGCGCACACCGCCATCTCGATATGAAAGCGGCTGTCGGCCCGGCGTGCCGCGACGAGATCGGTGCTGTCCTTCAGCCGGTCGGCCAGGGCACGGAGCCGGGCTATATCGGCCTGCAACCCGCGGCGCGCGGCAAACACCGCGGCCGCTCCGGCGACGGCGAAGTGCTCGTCCCCTAGATCACGCAGTTCCTGGATGCTCATCTGTTGCAACCGCGCCAGCGAGGTGCTCTCGAAGGCCTCCGCCGAAGCGCTGATGAAGCTGCCGCCGCCGCGCCCACGCTTGGTGTGGACGATGCCCTGCTGCCGAAGTACGACCAGCGCCTCCCGCAAAGTCATGGTCGATACACCCAACTGGTTGGCGAGATCGACCTCGCTCGGCAACTGCTGGCCGTCGACCATCACACCGAGGCTGATCGCCGCAGACAGCCGCTGCACCACGGCCTCGGTTTTCGGACCGCCACCCTCGAGCGGTGACAGCACGGCACCGAGTGCGGTCAATCCGACCCTCTTCTGCTGGGACAACACGACTCCTCGGATGGCGGGGACGTAACACAATTCTAGCCAACTAACACTTGAAATATGAACTATAAAGTTAGATGTACTCTGGCCGTACCCCACACCCGGGGTCACCCTGGCCGTGTCGGCCGGGCGGTAAATGCAGCCGGCCAGCGCTGACCGCCCCACCACGAGCGCGGAGTACCCCACACAACCGCCGTACGTCCACTTCGATACCCACTCACCGAACCGTCAGTCGACGTGGCGCGACCTGGGTGAACTCGGACCGTAACGCGATCCTTACCGTGACCACTTGAACTATGACCTCTAATATCTTATGTTAAAAGCTATGTGAATTGCCCCACCTGACACCTTGACGCGCCGACGTCACGATCGAAGCAGGAATTCCCCCATGTCCGAGAATCCGACCCGGTCTTCGGAGCACCTCCGGTGGTGCACCCGTGGCCGTGCTGAGTCGCCAGCCGAGATCGCGGCACATAGCCGACTGCGGCCGGTTCATAGCGGTCGCCAAATGCACGAGGGGAGCCGACGGCGGAAGGGGATCGAAGATGGATGAGGATCTTCGCCGAACAGAGGTCGACGGATTCTGTGTGACGTGGCGCCTGGTTCAGCATCATCTGATCGCAATTATCGCCGTGGACAATGCATCCAACGCTTCGCAGGTCGCTTCCTTCTGCCCGAGCAACTACCCGGATCTCGCGCGGGCGCGAGAACTCTTTCCGGAGCTGGCGAAGCTATGGGATGCGGTCCGCCGCGAATTCTGGACGAAACTCATTCCGCCGCTGCCGCTGTCGGCCAGAAAGCAGGTATTGGCATAACGTCGCCGAGGGTGGACTGTCTGTAGGCGGAGTTGGACGGCCTGATACAGATCTGCCTTGTCGGATCGTGCATCTGCAGCGACGACATCTGCCGCCGACCGAGTCGATGAACTTGCGGATCCCGGTTTCGGCGAACTGGGACGTTCTCCACTAAGCGGGAGGGCAGGGTCTTCATCGGATCCGCGACGACTCTCCCCTCCCTCGTCACGTTGCAGCAAATTCCGGGCTTGCCGATATGGCCGACGAGGTGGTGGGCTATTTGGAAGCGCCATAACACTCACATCCCCGATTCCGCTCGCCGTTCGGTCGAGAAGGAAGGCGGTTCACCAGGCAATCGCGTGGAGTAGCCAGCCAGATCTCAGCGCCGAGATTTCGAGGGAGCAGCACATGGACGACGAGACCGAACGCACGCCGCAGCTCACGGCGTTCCCACGCATCGACGACTACGGCTTCATCTCCGACTGCGAGGTCACCGCGCTTATCGCCCCCAGCGGAGCCATCGAGTGGATGTGTCTGCCCCGCATGGACTCCCCCAGTGTTTTCGCAGCGATGCTCGATCGTTCCGCCGGTTCGTTTCGGTTCGCCCCAGCCGACTTGATGGTGCCAACCGATCGCCGCTACGTCCCCGGCACGATGGTCATGGAGACGAGTTGGCGCAGTGGCGAAGGGTGGGCGACGGTTCGCGATGTGCTGCTGGTCGGGCCGTGGCGGCACCAGGTACCCGGCCGTAGCGCGCATCGTCGAACACCCACCGACTACGACGCCCAGCACATTCTGCTGCGAACGGTGCGCTGTGAGACCGGGCATATCCAGTTCGGGCTCGACTGCCAGCCGTCCTTCGACTACGGCAGACATCTTGCCCGCTGGGAGTACCTCGACAGTTACCATCTCGCGCAGGCCAGTGCCGACGGGATCGATCTGCAGCTGACGCTCAGCACCGATATGCGCTTGGGACTGGAGGGTACACACGCGCTTGCCCGTACCCTGCTGAAGGCGGGTGACACACGCTTTTGCGCGCTCGCCTGGGGCAGTCGCGACGCGCCCCGCGCCATCGACGAGGCCGATGAACGGCTGCTGCAGACAATCCACCACTGGCGGCACTGGCTGGCCGGGGGGCGGTTTCCGGACCATCCGTGGGCCGCCCAGCTCACCCGCAGCGCGCTGACCCTCAAGGGGCTGACCTTCGCACCCACCGGCGCCATCAGCGCCGCGGCAACCACCTCATTACCCGAAACCCCAGGCGGACAACGCAATTGGGACTATCGCTACTCGTGGATGCGCGACTCCGCCTTCGCACTGTGGGGGCTGTACACGCTGGGCTTCAGCTGGGAGGCGAACGACTTCTTCTCCTACATCATGAACTTGACCGAAAACGTCCGGGACATGCAGATCGTCTACGGCATCGGCGGCGAAAGCGACCTCACCGAGCAGATCCTCACCCACCTGCGCGGCTACGAAAATGCCGCACCCGTGCGCATCGGCAACGACGCGTACCGGCAACGCCAGCACGATGTGTGGGGCGCTGCGCTGGACGCGGTCTATCTCTACGCGCGCAACCAAGACCAAATCGACGCGCGAGCCTGGCCGGTGCTGGGCCGGGCGGTCAAAAGCGCCCTCACCTACTGGCGCAAGCCCGATCATGGCATCTGGGAAGTACGCGGGGAGCCCCAACACTTCACCTCCAGCAAGGTGATGTGTTGGGTTGCCGCCGATCGCGGTGCCCGGCTGGCCCGCATCCACCAGGACTTCGAACGCGCGCATCGCTGGCAAGAGGCCGCAGACGAAATCCATGCCGACATATGCGCTCATGCGGTCGACTCCCGGCAGGTGTTCACCCAGTACTACGGCAGCACGGCGCTGGATGCTTCGACCCTGCTCATCCCGCTGGTTCGTTTCCTGCCCCCCGACGACGACCGGGTACGCAATACCGTGTTTGCCATCGCCGACGAATTGACCGAGGACGACCTCGTATTGCGCTACCGCGTCGGCGAAACCGACGATGGCTGTACAGGGGAAGAAGGCGCCTTCACGATCTGCTCGTTCTGGCTGGTCTCGGCGCTGTCGGAGATCGGCGAAAAGAAGCGAGCCAGACAGCTGTGCGAGAAACTGCTCGCCTACGCCAGCCCGCTCGGCCTCTACGCCGAGGAGATCGACCCCCGAAGCGGGCGGCACTGGGGCAACTTCCCCCAGGCGTTCACCCACCTCGCGCTGATCAACGCCGTAATGCACGTCATCCAGGACGAACAGACCACACTGCGGCAGGCACTCGGCGGGGAATCCATCGCCCCACGACTGGACGATGCGTCGATCACACTGGGATACATGCACCGCTGACCTCGACGGTTCAGCCATTTGCCGCCAATTCGGCTGCCGTGTGCGCGATTTCGTCCGTTTCCTCGTGCCCGCGCAACATAAGACCACCTCGGCCAACCAGTCCCAGCTCGACTGACCCTGCAACGGCGGCGGCGCCCGAACATACCGCGGTGCGGATGTCCGGACGCCGCCGCGCTCGTCGGTCAGAACCACGTACCCGGCGCGAGGACCGGTCGGGTCGCCATGAAGTTGAGCAACTGTGCGATGTCAGATGCCGAGATCATCGAAGGACCACGACCGGATCGCCGCACCACATCTAAGCGCCCGAGAACCACCGCTTGCGGGTCGGCGGCTGATCGGCGCACGCACACCGTTGCGCCTGCGGCACATCGCCGAGCACCTCCTCCACATGCTCACCGCACCCGGTATAGCCGGGCTTACCGCAAGTCCGGCAGACAATTCGTTGACACATTGTGCTGTTTCCTTTCGGTGAAACGGATTCCCTTGCGGGGTTACCTGTTCTGGTCCGCGAATGCGTCACGCCAGGTCCGGTACCCACCGTCGAGATTGACGGCGTCCCGGCCGAGCTGGGTCAGCAACCGCGTCGCAGTGTTGCCGCGCTGCCCCACCTGACAGAACACCACAACCGGACCGGCCGGGATCTCGGCCACCCGTTCGCGTAGCTCGTCCAGGGGGATATTGACTGCACACGGAATGGAACCAGCGATGAACTCCTCCCGCGATCGCACGTCGACCAGCTGTCCCCCCGCCACGATAGCCTCGCCGATTTCATGCCACTGCACCGTACGGATCGCGCCGACGCGGAGATTGTCGGCCATATAGCCCAGCATGTTCACCGGATCCTTGGCCGAACCGAACTGCGGTGCGTAGGCCAGCTCGAGGTCCATCAACCGCGAGGCTGCAATACCTCCCGCCATCGCAGTGGCCAGCACGTCGATGCGCTTGTCGACACCTTCCCCACCTACCGCCTGCGCGCCGAGTATCGCGTCCGTATCCGGATCGACGAGCAGCTTCACCGACATCGCGCGCGCATCCGGGTAGTACCCGGCGTGGGCGAGCGGATGGGAATGCAGCACACGGAACGGGCGGTCGGCGGCTCGCAGTCGCTTCTCACTCCATCCGGTCATCGCCACGGTCAGGTCGAAGACGCCGACGATCGCGGTGCCCTTGGCGGGCGGATCCGTGACCGGCAGTCCGGCGATCGCATCCGCGACCAGCCGCCCCTGCCGATTCGCGGCATTGGCCAGCGGCACGAGCGCCGACTGCCCGGTGACCGCGTCCCGTTTCTCCACCACATCACCGACCGCGTGGATATACGGTGCCGATGTACGCATGCGATCGTCGACCACGATGCCACCACCCGGGCCGACCGCCAATCCGGCCGCGCGGGCCAGCGCGCTCTCCGGGCGCACTCCGATCGCCATGACCACCAGCTCGGCCGCGACCACCCGCCCATCCGAAAGCGTCACCGTATCGCCGTCTACGCGGATCAACTCCGCACCCAACTCCAATCGGATTCCGTGATCGCGCATTTCGACGGCGACCGGCGCGGCCATCTCGATGTCCAGTGGTGCGAGCACTTGCGGAGCACGCTCGACCACCGTAGTCGAAATACCGCGTCGCACAAGATTTTCGGCCATCTCCACACCGATGAACCCGGCCCCTACCACCACCGCGGACCGCACCCCGGCCACCGCTTCCACCAGGCGGTCCACATCGGCGACATCACGCAGTACCAGTGCGCGCTCGACACCGGGCAGCGGCGGCACAATCGCCGCGGCGCCGGTGCTCAGCACCAATTCGTCGAAGGCTTCGACATATTCACGGCCCGAGTCCAGCGCACGCACCGTGACCGTGCGCCCGTCCGGGTCGATGGCCACCACTTCGTGCCGGACTCGCACGTCCAGTCGAAACCTCGCCGCCAGCGACTCGGGCGTCTGCAACAGCAGAGATTCGCGTTTCGGGATCACCCCGCCGACGTAGTAGGGCAGACCGCAATTCGCGAACGACACATGATCGCCGCGCTCCAGTACGACGATTTCCGCCGATTCGTACAGTCGCCGCAGACGGGTGGCGGCCGACATACCACCGGCTACTCCACCGACGATCACAACCTTCATCTCGCTCCTCCCAGCAGGCCATGGCACTACCTGTGCCGGATGCCACTCTTCACAATCAAATACCCCTGGGGGTATCTTTCCTTCGAGGCCCAATATACCCGTGGGGGTATGTAAGGAGAATTGTGATGACCGACTCGTTGGCGGTTTCCCCAGCTCGCGACACCTCGCCACCGCACCGATCCAGCAGCGCGCTGAGCCGACTCGGGGCAGCGATGGCCGGTCGCGCCCGGATCGTGTTCGGTATCTGGTTAGTGGTGCTGATCGCGCTCGGCGCCGCTGCTCCGAGCGTCTTCACCGCATTGGCCGGGGCGGGCTGGCAGGCCAACGGCTCGGAATCGGTGCGTGTGCGTGAGCTTGCACAGCAACATTTCGGCGGAAACTCCTCTGCGGCGGTGCAGGTGGTCGTCCATTCGGACACCGCGACAATCGAGAGCCCACAGGTGGCCCAACTGCTCGGCGAGATCACCGGCGTTTTCAGTGGCGATGGCCGCTTCGGCGAAGTGATCGCGCCGCAGCCGGGCATGTCGATCAGTCCGGACGGGCACACCGGCATCCTCATCGCGGGCGCGAATGCCACCACCGACGAGATGGTCAAGGCCGTCGATGAGCACAAGGCAGCGCTGACCGCCTTGTCCGGCAACGGCATCGAGGTCTACCCCACCGGCGCTTCGGCGCTGTGGAGCGACTTCAACGAGGCCAATCACAACGCCATGATCAAGGCCGAAATGTTCTCCTGGCCGCTCACCTTGGCGATCATGGTGCTGGCCTTCGGATCGCTGGTCGCCGCCGGACTGCCACTCCTGCTCACCTTGGCCGGGCTGGTGACCTCGGCCGGTGGTCTGGTGCTGCTCAACCATTTCACGCCGATCTCGGTGTGGGCCATGAACTTCGCGATGATGTTCGCCCTCGCACTGGGTATCGACTACGCGCTGTTCATCGTCGCCCGCTTCCGCAACGCGCTCACCACCACGTCGAATACCAGGGTCGCGGTCGCCGAAACAATGAATACCGCCGGCAAAGCCGTTGTGCTGTCCGGACTTACGGTTCTGGTCAGCCTGTCGGCCGTACTGATCGTGCCCGCACCCGCCGTGCGGACCATGGCGGTCGGAATCATGTTCGCGGTGGCCTTCGTACTCGCGGCGACCATAACCCTGCTACCGGCGGCGCTGGGCGCATTGGGCGACAAGGTCAATGCTGGCGCACTGCCGCACGCCAAACGACAACAGCACCATTCTCCGCGGTTCGCCGCTTGGGGCCGGCTGCTGCACGATAAGCCGTGGCCGTTCGCGATCGGCGCGGGCATCCTGCTGATCGCCTTGTCGACTCCGGTATTCGGGCTGCAGGTGGCCATGCCGTCCATCCAGGTCGTGCCATCGGACGCACCCGTACGTCAGGGCTACGAACTGGTGCAGGCCCAGATGGGCA
Organism: Nocardia sp. NPDC004278; assembly: GCF_053602975.1. Classification (NCBI taxonomy): domain Bacteria; kingdom Bacillati; phylum Actinomycetota; class Actinomycetes; order Mycobacteriales; family Nocardiaceae; genus Nocardia; species Nocardia sp. NPDC004278. The sequence continues at coordinate 375,020 of NZ_JBSGEQ010000001.1, read as the reverse complement.
AGGGGACTCCGGGCATGCTGCAGATCATCGCCCCTGCCGACGAGTCCGCGCAGGTCGCGGCGTCCGCGAGGGCGGTCGATGGGATCAGCATGGTTACCCCGGCCCAACCCGCCCGCGACGACAGCGGCCTGGTGATGATGCAGGCCATCCCCGACGTCGATCCGTCCGACGAGCACATGGGCGAAATCCTCGACCGGTTGCGCGACGAATTGCCTTCGGCCGCATTGGTCGGCGGCGCACCCGCGGAGAACTTGGACCTGCAGCAGGCGCTCAATGACTATCTGCCGATCATCGTCGGGATCATCCTGACACTGGGATTCGCGCTGCTGCTGATCGCACTGCAGGCACCGTTGATCGCCGCCCTCGGCACCGTGGTCAGCCTGCTGTCCACGGCCGCAGCCTTCGGCGTCGCGAAACTGATCTTCCAGGACGGACACGGCGCCAGTCTGCTCGGGTTCACCCCGCAGGGCTTCCTGGACGGCTGGGGACCGGTCTTCTTCTTCGCCATGATCTTCGCCATCGCCATGGACTACACCGTGTTCCTGTTGGCCACCGCCAAGGAGCACTACGAGCATTCCGGCGACCCGAAGGCCGCACAGGTCGACGGCCTGTCGCATTCCGGACGGGTGATCTTCGCCGCCGCCGCGGTCATGGTCGCAGTGTTCTTCACCTTCGCGCTCGCCGACCCGCTGCCGCCGAAGGAAATGGGCATCATCCTCGGGGTTGCGGTACTGCTGGACGCGTTCGCGGTGCGCCTGGTGCTGCTGCCGGTGCTGCTGCGCCTCACCGGACACGCCGCCTGGTGGTCCCCGGCCTGGCTGCGCAGGCTACTGCCCTCGATCAGCTTCGCCCACCACTGAAATCATCGCCAGGGGCTCGGCATACACCGGGACTCCTTCATACCCCCAGGGGTATGATTGGTGGTCTACTCGATGAAAGGAATATCCCATGGTCGGCAACGAAGAGACCATCGCCCTGGTGCTCAACCGGCTGCGCCGTGCGCACGGCCAGCTCGCCGGGGTGATCTCCATGATCGAGCAGGGCCGCGACTGCAAGGATGTGGTCACCCAACTTGCCGCCGTCTCCCGCGCACTGGACCGCGCTGGCTTCAAGATCGTCGCGACCGGACTGCGCGAATGCCTCGCCGGAGACACCGCCGACGGTTCCGAACCGATGACCGAGGCCGAACTCGAGAAGCTCTTCCTCGCCCTGGCCTGACCGCGGAAAGCACAGGAACGCAACAGATCTCGGTCACCGAACCGGACGCCACCCGCGAGGAGGATCCTATTGTCGGGCCCCTTCGCGAGGCGGGGAAACAGCTCGAGAGCGTTTCCTCGGTTGATCGCGGCGCGGCCGGTTTCATCGAGACCGGGATAGGCATCGAACTGGCCGGTGAAGTACGCGACGCCGAGTTCGGGCGCGAACGGCCAGTCGCTGCCGAAGAGCACATGGCCGGGGCGGGCGAAGGCGAGCAGACTCGGCAGCGCCGCCGGGCTGCCCGACAGCGCGGTATCGAAGTAGAAGCCGCTGAGCTCATCCAGGATTTCGAGGGCGTTGCGGCCGGTTTCGGCCGTGATCGCGGCGGCGATGCGATGCGATGCATAGGGTACGAACCCGCCCACATGCGACAGGATGAACCGTATGTTCGGATAGCGGCGCAGCACGCCGCGCAGCACCAAATTCGTTGCGGCGCGCGAGGTGTCGAGCAGGAAGTCGGCCGCGAACGGCGGAATCCCCGCCACCGCCGGACCCGGCAGTTCCGAGGGGTGCACCAGAACCACGGCGGCCCGCCGATCCAGCGCGGCCATGACCGGATCGAATTAGAGCCGGTCGGTCAAGGGGTGTCGACCAGAGTAACCGAGCAAACCTACCGGCAGCACTCCGGATCGAGCACGAAACACAAGGCGGACAACGCATCTCGACGCGCGGCATGCTGGACGGTCATGCCCCGACGCGCCGATTCCACCAGCCCGGCGGCGCGCAGCTGGCCCAGGTGATGACTGACCGTCGATTCCGCGAGCACTACCGCCGCGGCCAGATCACGGGTGTTGACCGTGCCGCCGGGCTCGGCGAGCAGCAATGACATCAATCTGACCCGCACCGGATCCGCAAGCGCCTTCAACCGCAATGCCACCTCGAGGGCAACCCGGTCATCGACCGGCGCCGCTGCCACTGGCATACAACGGATCGGCGCGGAAACATCGATCACGGGCAGCGCCTTGGGCATATCCCATCTTGGCATATACCGAAAGCCTTGCCCCGAGGAACCGAAATCACCACTGCCTCAACTACATCCACCCGAACGACACCCGCGACCGCCGCGTACGGCGACCGCCGCGGGCGATCGAAGACCTCAGGCCTTGGCGAGCTTCTTCGCATCCCGGCGGACACCGAACGCCGTGATGATCTCGGCGATCCCCAGGATGATCAGCCACCAGCCAGCGACCAATGCCAGCGTCGCTACCGACCGGACCGGCCACGCGATCAGCACCACACCACCGATCGCGGTGATGACACCGAAGATGCCCGTCCAAACCCGGCCGGGCATCGCCGGCTCGGAGATCGCCGCCACCAGCACCGCGATCCCGCGGAACAGCCAGCCGATACCGATCCACAGACCGAGCAACAGAATCGAGGCCAGCTCGTCACGGAAACAGAAGACACCGATGATGATCGACAACACGCCACTGATGAACGCCAGCACCCGCATTCCGGTACTGGCAAATGTGCCGAACGCGGCCATCAATTGCAGAAAGCCGCTCGCCACCAGATAGATACCGAAGATGATGCCCGCGGCCGCCAGCGTCACATCCGGCCACACCAGGATCATCACACCGAGGATCACCGCCAGGATGCCGGTGACCAGAACCGTCTGCCACGCACTGCGCGCAAGCGACTGCAGAGGACCCTCTAGCACGCTGTTTGTCGTCATAACGAAATGCTATGCCCTGCGTCAGCGGTTTTCTGCGCATTTGCTAGACAACGCGGTGAGCGGCCGACGCTAGGCCGGGACGCTGATGTTGACCATCCACGCGATACCGAATCGGTCCATGCACATCCCGAACTCGTCACCCCACATCTGCTTCTCCAATGGCACGGTTATGGTGCCACCGGCAGTGAGCTCGTCCCAGTAGCCGCGCAGCTCATCGGCGTCGTCACCGCTGAGACTGATCGAAATGCTGCTGCCAGGTTTGTATTCCATGCCGGGTGGGGTATCCGAAGCCATCAGTGTGAAACCGCTCGGCGTCTCCAGCGTGCCGTGCATGACCAGATCCGCACCGGGCGCGTCCTTATCGCCCATATCCCCGAAGGTTTGAATGGACAGCGTGCCGTCGAACACGTCTCGATAGAACTCGAGCGCGGCGCGCGCCGTGTCTCCGAAACTGATGTACGGATTGAGCCTGGAGGCCATCTGGAACGCTCCTCGGTGTAGGTGCCGCCATCGCCGAGGTTAGTCCTCCGGCCCGGACAGCGGACTCGGTAACGGGCTACTCACTCACGTTTATCGCCGATCAGGCTCGGGTAGTCATCCCTAAGTGGCTCTCGTCGTGTGCACCTATGCGGTGAAGCGGGTGGGTCGGGTTCGCGATCTCGGGTGGCTAGGAGAAGAGGGTGGCCGTTGTTCTCGTCCTGCAGGCACGTGGCCTCGGTGATCTACTCACCGCGGTTCCCGCGTTGCGCGCGTTGCGACGGGCGAAGCCGCATGATCAGATCGTCCTGGCGGCCCCGCACCGCTTGAAACCGATCGTCGATCTCATCGCTTCCGTCGACACCATGGTGCCGACGGCAGAACTCAGTGACCTGCGCTGGGGTGCCACCCCACCCGCACTCGCGGTAAATCTGCACGGTGCGAGCGCCGAGAGCATCGTCGCGCTCACCAAGACCGATCCCGGCCGCATCCTCTCCTACCGCAACCTGGCCTTTCCCGAATTGGAAGGCCCGGAGTGGCACACGGATATGCATCACGTCGAGCGCTGGTGTCATCTGCTCGAATCCGACGGCATCGTCGCCGACCGGCGCAATCTCGGATTGGTCCCGCCGGTCGCCACCACCAGCCATCGCGATTGCGTCGTCGTACATGTCGGCGCGGGCGCTCCAGCGCGCCGCTGGCCGCCCGACCGGTTCGCCGCCGTCGTGCGCCATCTGCTCGTGCTCGGTCGCGAGGTGGTACTCACCGGTGACGAATACGAGCGCGATATCGCACTGAATATTGCCGCGCGCGCGGGCCTACCGGTGGGCCGGGTGCTGGCGGGCGAGCAGAACCTTATCGAGCTCGCGGCCACGGTCGCCGAGGCCGCACTGGTCATCTCCGGTGATACCGGCGTCGCGCATCTGGCTACCGCCTTCGGGACCCGCACCGTATTGCTGTTCGGTCCGACGCCGCCGCGCTGGGGTGGGCCACCGCCACATCTGCTCGGCAGGCATGCGGTGCTGTGGGCCGGTCAGATCGGCGACCCGATGGCCGATACGCCCGATCCCGGACTGCTACGGATCGGCGTTACCGAGGTGGTCACCGCCGTCGACAAGCAACTCGCCAAGCGCGCGTGGCCCGGCAGCGGAAGCAATCGCGGGCGAACGGCGTATCGCCGCGTGGGCTGATCGCCTACTCCGCGCCAGGGGCGCAAGGAACGCGGTTCCGGACAGGGTCGCGCCAGGCGATTCCGGAGGCGGGTGCCGCAGTTGGCGGGGCAGACCTGCCGCTGGGGACAGTCAGCCGCTGGGGCCTCGAGCATTCGTTTCGGGCGCAGTCTCGGCGCGAGCGCTGCTCAGCGCGGCGGCATAGGCCGCGAGCGCGCTGGGCCAGAACTGCTCCAGGTAGTCACGCGCATCGCCGAGTCCGCGTGGGTCGAGGAAATACAGGTGCCGGTTGCCGTCCGGGCGCATCATGACCAGCCTGGCCTCGCGCAGCACACGCAGATGCTGGGAGACCGCGGAGCTGGTCACCCCGACGAGCTTCGCCAGGTCGCCGACGGCCAGCGGCGCGGTCGGCAATGCCTCGAAGATGGCCCTGCGGGTGGGGTCGGCCAGTGCCTCGAGCGCGCGAACTCCTTTAGTCGGCACTGAAATAGTGTGATCGACCGGCATCCTTCTGGTCAATTCTGCGCACCACGGGCTTTCACCAGGTAGACCTAACATCCACGCAGCACCGTTACACAGCTGTTACATATCAACAGGGCTTTTGTTGACCTGTGACGGTTGCCACACGATTGCGGTCCCCGAATTCCAGTCCCGTACGTTCAAGCCATGTTCGTGACCGTACCGTTATCTTTCCGTCGCGGCGCGACCCGTTCACGCCGCAACCGCACCACCACCCGGGCGGTTGCCGTTGCCGCGGTCGTCAGCGCCTCGCTCGGCGTGCTGGCCGCCGCGGACCCCAACGCACTGCCCGGCGTCAGCACCGGAAAGACCGACCAGTCGACCACCGATTCGGCCAGCGCCGCCGTCGCCTTCACCGCATTCACCCTGCCTGAAGCGCAGCTGCCGCAGACCGTTCCCGATGCCGTCGTCTGGGAGCAGAACCGCCTGGCCGCCGAGGCCCGGCCGCGCACCGTTCGCCCCATCGCGGGCGTGCTGACATCCAATTTCGGGATGCGGTGGGGCGCACTGCACGCGGGCCTCGACTTCGCCGACCCCATCGGCACCCCGATCGCCGCGGTCACCGACGGCACCGTGATCGACGCCGGCCCGGCCTCGGGCTTCGGCCTGTGGGTGCGGGTGCAGCAGGACGATGGCACCATCGGCATCTACGGCCACGTCAACGACATCCTCGCCACCGTCGGCGAGCAGGTGCGCGCGGGCGACGTCATCGCGACCGTAGGCAACCGCGGCTTCTCCACCGGCCCGCACCTGCACTACGAGGTTCATCAGGGCGACGGCGCGCCGATCGATCCGATGCCCTGGCTCGGTGCGCGCGGTATCGCCGTCGGTATCGCCGCGGAGTAGGCGGACTCTCCGGCCCGCAACACATCCCACCGATTCGAGGTCCCGCCTCGGATTCGGGCGGGATCGGACTCGGCCATCGCGGTATTCACGATTCGATGAGGGGATCGCGGATATCGCGATGGCCGATTTCTAGTACCCCGGTACTACCCGCGAATGGCGCCGCAGCGGGACGTGGTCGTGTGCCATCGGTTCCTACCGTCGGATCATGCCGACGACCGATACCCTTTCTGCCCCTGGTCATTCCACGCTGCCTCGGCACCGTCGCCGCACCGCACTCGATCTGCCACGCGGAGGTCGCCTGCATCGCCCGCTGCTGTGGATGGTGGCCGCGATGGGCACCCTCGTGCTGTTCTGCGTGGGCGGCATGGCATTCGACGATCGGATGCTGCTCAGTGAATCCGTCTGGCTCAAACCGTTCAAGTTCGGGCTCGCGTTCGTACTCTACGGATTCACGCTGGCCTGGTTGCTGTCGTTGCCGCACAAGGGAAGTCGGGTCAGCTGGTGGATGGGGACGGTGTTCGCGATCACCGGATTCATCGACGTCGGATTCATTGTGGTGCAGGCCGCACGCGGCACCTACAGCCATTTCAATCATGAAACCGATACGGTGAATTCGATCGGGCAGCTGGTGTTCGCCTCCGGTGTGCCCGGGCTGTTCTTCGCGAATCTGATTATCGTGCTGATCCTTTCGTGGCAGCGGCTGGTGGACCGGCCTACCGCGCGGGCTATTCACGCCGGACTCGGACTCGCCGTCGTCGGGATGGCACTCGGCTATCTGATGGGGTTCACCGGCAAGCAGTTGGTGCGGGACGCCGACGGCAATGTGGTGGAGTTGGTTGCGGGACATACGGTGCTGAACAATCCGTCTCTGGACGCACGCGACGGAATCGGCGGTATGCCGATCACACACTGGAGCACCATCGGCGGCGACCTGCGGATCCCGCATTTCCTGGGGCTACACGCCATCCAGGTGCTGCTGCTCGCGGTAGTGGCGCTGGCCTGGTTGGCGCCGCGCTATCCGTGGTTGCGCGCCGAACGTACCCGCGCCGGGCTGATCGGGGTGCTCGCTTTCGGCTATGCCGGGCTGCTCGCGATCGTGTTCTGGCAGGCGATGCGGGCGCAGTCACTGGTGCATCCGGATGGCAGCACGCTGCTGGCGTTCGGTGGGTTGGTGTGGGTGGTCGGCCTGCTGACCTTCGCCGTGTACTGGCGGGCCCGGGCCGCAGTGCACAACACCTCGAGCGCCGCGCGGTTGTTCACGGCGGGCGCCCGGCCCCGCGGGTGATCCGATGGGACTCGCCGCAGGGTACGCGCACCGGGGTCATTTAAGCTCCTGCTTCTATGGCCCTCAGCGCAACACTGCACAACTTCACTGTTCATCTGGCCGACGTCGACCGCGGTGTCTATCAGGAGTTGGAGTTGCGGGTGGCGCGCCACCCGTCCGAAACGGCCGAGTTCATGCTGACGCGACTACTCGCCTACTGCCTCGAATACGAGGAGGGCATCACCTTCAGTGACGGCGGAGTATCCGCCACCGACGAACCCGCGGTGTTGGTGCGCGATCTCACCGGACGCCTCACCGCCTGGATCGAAGTCGGCGCCCCCGACGCCGAGCGCGTGCACCGCGGCAGCAAAATGGCTGAGCGCGTTGCCATCTACACCCATCGCGATCCGGTCAAGGTGCTGGCGCAGCTCACCGGCAAGCGGATCCATCGCGCCGAAGCGATTCGGCTCTACAGCTTCGATCGGGGCTTTATCGATGCGGGCGTCGTCGCGATCGAACGCCGCAACACCGTCACCATATCCATCACCGAACGACTGCTGTACCTGGATCTCAACGGTACGGACCTGAGCACACCGGTCGCAGAGCACCGATTGGCCTAGCCTGCGACTCGGTCCGCGCTCACCGCAAGCGTTCGGCCTCGCGGGTCAGTGTCAGCAACGTGGCGCTCAATGCCCTCAGCTCTTCGGTGTCCGCACCTTCGCCGATGGCGGTGGCGACGTCCTCGGCGGCGCAGCGGGCGGCGAACCAGCGGTCGGCCAGATCGGCCGCCTCCTGTGCGCTCAGTACCACCGAATCATCGGGAATCCCGGTTCCCTTCAAGCTGTTGCGGTGTTCGTAGGCGCGTTGGCGGCAGGACTGACGGCAGTACCGGCGACGGCGACCGGCCTCCGATTCGACGATCTCCCGCCCACACCACAGGCAGCAGGACAGCAAGCGGCGCGACATGACGCAGAACATTAACGGTTCCGGCCGCCGGATGGGGCTCGTGGCCCCGGAATGCCGCCGCGGCGCGGTCGTGGCGGATCGCATCCGTGTCACGCACTACAATGGAACAGTTCACGGCCGCTAGGGACGGCGCGCGGCGCACTCGAAAGGGTCAGCGGGCGTCGGGAACTATTGGCGCAGGCACGGTCGTTACACCTAAGGTCCAGCGAGCGTCAGGCGCTCGTCCGGCTGAGTCCGCCGAACGGACGCGGCCGCAGCGCAACAAGACTCGAGCACACAGGGAGAGGCACACCATGGCAGATCGCGTACTCCGGGGCAGTCGGCTCGGAGCGGTGAGCTACGAAACCGATCGCGACCACGACCTGGCCCCGCGACGGATCGCTCGGTACCGGACCGATAACGGCGAGGAATTCGACGTCCCGTTCGCCGACGATGCCGAAATCCCCCCGACCTGGCTCTGCCGCAACGGCCAGGAGGGCACCCTCATGGAGGGCACCACTCAGGAGACCAAGAAGGTCAAGCCGCCCCGCACCCACTGGGACATGCTGCTCGAGCGTCGCAGCAAGGAGGAGCTGGAGGAGCTGCTGAAGGAGCGCCTCGATCTGCTCAAGACGCGGCGCCGGGTCTAGGTTCCTTCTCGGCTGTAGGGCTTCGAGCCGGACGGTATTCGGACCAGCGGCCCCGCGCACGGAAGCCTTTCGAGACAAAAGGAAGGCCGCTTGCATCAAGCGATGCAAGCGGCCTTTCTCGTGCCCATGAACGCTGACTGAGTGCCGACCCGGTCGACGCCGACCGGGTCAGCGCCGCTCCCGCCGAGCCGGATGCGCTCAGCGTCGCCTCGGCAGCGGGTGGGCGGTACTACTTGCTGGCGACCTTGCGGTAGCGGATCAGGGCCAGGGGTACGACCACGATGAGGATGGCGAGAGAGCAGGCTACGGCGTATGCGATGCAGTGCTCGGCGGGCCAACCGGTGGGCGTGCCGAAGCTGGGGGGTGCGCCATTGTCGAACAGTTTGCGGCCCGCGGCGGATACCGCGGTGATGGGGTTCCATTCGGCAACCGCGCGCATGGGGCCGGGGAGGGACTCGGCGGAGACGAAGGCCGAGGAGATGAACGTCAGCGGGAACAACCAGATCAGGCCCGCGCTCTGAGCCACTTCGACGGTGGGCGAGAGCAAGCCGGTGAGCGCGCCGACCCAGGACATGGCGAAGGCGAACAGCAGGATCACCGCGAACGCCAATACGGCGTGGGCGATGCCGCCATTGATCCGCCAGCCGACCACATAGCCGCAGCCGACCATGACGGCCAGACTCAGGATGTTCACCACCAGATCCGACAGCGTGCGCCCCATCAGCACCGCCAGCCGCGACATGGGCAGGGTGCGCATGCGGTCGATAATCCCCTTCTCCAGATCGCCCGCCAGACCGACGGTGGTGAAGGCGGCATTGAAAGCGACTGTCTGGGTGAAGATTCCGGCCAGCAGGAATTCCCGATATTGGCCGCCGCCGAGTGAAGCGCCGAAGATGTAGGCGAACAGGAATACGAACATCAGCGGCTGAATCGTCGCGGTCACCAGCAGGGTCGGTACGCGCAGGATGGTCAGCAGATTGCGGTAGGCGACGATCGCGCTGTCCCGGATGATCCGGGCATGCGGCGGCGGAATCTCCTGGGGGGATTCGGTTTTCACGGTCGGTTCTGCTTCGGCGCGCGCGACTGCGGTGCTCATCAAGACAAGATCTCCTCTTGTACATCGTCGGTTTCCGGCTCGGGTTCGCGCGCGGCGGTGCCGGTGAGGGACAGGAATACGTCATCGAGACTGGGCCGACGCACGCTGGCGTCGACCACACACACCCCGGCGTCGTCGAGCCTGCGCAGCGCCTCGACCATGGTGCGCGAGCCATCGCCGACCATGATGGAGGCTTCGTCCGCGCCCGGATCATGGGTCGGCTCACCGATGCCGACCTGCGCCAGGATTGTCAACGCTGGCTTCACCTCCTGACCCGCGGCCAAGGTGACGGTGAGCCGGTCGCCGCCGATGGAGGTTTTCAGCTCGTCGGCCGACCCCTTGGCGATGACGCGTCCGCGATCGATGACCGTGATGCGGTCGGCCAGCAGATCGGCCTCTTCCAGGTACTGGGTGGTGAGCAGCACCGTGGTGCCGTCGTCGACGAGATCACCGATGACGCGCCACATATCCAGTCGCCCACGCGGATCCAGTCCGGTGGTCGGCTCGTCCAGCACCACGACCGCGGGCCGGGCGACCAATGCCCCGGCCAGGTCGAGGCGCCGCGCCATCCCGCCGGAGTAGGTGCCAGCGCGGCGATGCGCCGCATGGTCCAGACCGAAGGCGCTCAACAATTCGGACGCGCGCGAGGTGGCCTGCCGCTGCGACATTCCGTACAGCCGCGCCACCATGCGCAGATTCTCATATCCGGTCAGATTGGCGTCGACCGCCGCGTACTGACCGGACAATCCGATCCGCCGCCGCGCCGCTGCCGGATCACGCAGGACGTCGACCCCCGCGACCCGCACCGAACCGGCACACGGCCGCAGCAGGGTGGTCACGATGCGCACCGTCGTCGTCTTGCCAGCACCGTTGGGACCCAGCAGACCCATTACCGTCCCCGCCGGTATCTGCAGGTCGATCTCGTCCAGCACCCGCACCCGACCGTAATTCTTGACCAGGCCCAGCACCTCGACCGCAAGGCTCACGACTCCGCCTCGCTCGCGCTCGGCTCCGTCGTAGGCCATGGCGCGCTGTGCTCACGATTCACTCGCTGACGCTCGCTCATGCCTCTCCCTCGATGTTCGACACCGGCATCTCCACCAGCGCCGCCCTGACCGTGGGCTGCTCGCCACGGCCTACGGATTGCTCGCCTCGCTCACTCACAGCTGTCTCCTTCTCCGACCCCGGGCGCCGGTGTCGAAGGCCGCACATTGCCGGCGATATTTCGCATGAATCTGCCTCGGTAACATCGGGTTCCGTCCGAGCATCCGGACGCTCGGAGGATGGATTTTGTTCGAAACCCACCGCACACGGCCACAGCCTCTGACGCGCGACGCACACATGACCGGCGCTGCCGTACGTGCCGACGCCGGTCCCGGTGCGCGGGACCGACTCGCGTCTTTCACGACGCCACCGGACCCGCACCCGGTACCACCCGGTACCGAGCGGGCTGTTGCGCGCTCGACAGTCACTGTCGCGCCTCACGCGCTCGTGCCGCCGCGGCTTCGAGGTGCTCGTTGAGCACCGGCCCGATGACGGCAAGTGATTCCGGTGTCGTCATGGCCGAATGCTTGCAGCGCAGGTCGTGATTCTGGATGGTGCCGGTGATGAAGGGCTGCCAGGCGGCGGCGCGCCGAGTGGGATCGGTGCGGTTGATTTCATCATCGCCCGCGGTGAAGAACAGGAGGTCGCCGTTGAAGGTGCGGGGGCGGAAGCCGTGGGCGAGGACGGTGCCGTTGGCGTAGCCCGCATAGAGGCGCTCCAGGTGTTCGACGGTCAGCGCGGCGAACGGGCCGGGGCGTGAACGCAGCAGTTCCGCGGCGTCGCGCAGGCTCATACTCTGGTCGAACTCCACGTCGTCGCCCAATGCGTCGCTGCCGAATTCGCCGATGATCTCGGCGACGGTCGGAATCGCATGTTCGAGCCATTCATCGCTGAGCTGGTAGCTGTCCATCATCGACAGCAGCGCGACCTCGTCACCGGCCTGCTGCAACTGGATCGCGACCTCGTGCGCGATCAGGCCGCCCAGCGACCAGCCGAGCAGGTGGTAGGGCCCCTGCGGCTGGATCGACTTGATATGCGCCACATAGCTTTCCGCGGCCTCGCCGATCGAATCGAACCCTTCCGCACCCGCGACGTGCGGCGCCTGGAGTCCGTACACCGGACGGTTCGGTGCGAGGTGCGCCAGCAGACCCGAGTAGCACCAGGCCAGCCCGATCGCAGGATGGATGCAGAACAGCGGAGCCCGGCTCGCGGCGGTGCGGGCACGGATGGGCAGGACCGGCTCGAGTGTCGCGGCAATCGCCGCACCCGTGGTGCCGGTTCCATCTAGCCGGGCCGCGATGGCGGCCGGCGTGGAGTCGCCGAACATCAGCTGCACCGGGAGATCGATCCCGTTGGCGCGCAGCTGTGCCACGACTTTCGTGGCCAGCAGTGAATTGCCGCCGAGTTCGAAGAACCCATCGTCGACACCCACCGTTTCGACACCGAGCACCGTCGCGAAGGCGGCACACAGCTGCGCCTCGGTCGGGCTGGTCGGTGCCCGATAGCCCTGTGTCGCGCTGAAGACCGGTTCCGGCAATGCGTTTCGGTCGAGTTTGCCGACCGGACTGAGCGGGATCTCGTCGATCAGCATGATCGATTGCGGCACCATGTAATTCGGCACCCGGGCGGCGACATGCTCGGTGAGCTCTGCGGTACCCGGCGTGATTCCGTTGCGCGCCTTCACATACGACACCAACGCCGTCGCACCGGCGGGCGTCCGGTATCCGATCGTGGTCGAGAACTCCACCGCGTGATGCTGGGCGAGCGCGGCGTCGATCTCGCCGAGTTCGATGCGGAAGCCGCGGATCTTCACCTGATGGTCGGTCCGGCCGACGTATTCGATCTCGCGGACCCCGTCGGGGCTGCGGCCGAACCAGCGCGCGAGATCACCGGTGCGGTACATCCGCTCACCCGGTTTGCCGTACGGATTCGCGATGAAACGCTGCGCTGTCAGGCCGGGCCGGTTCAGGTAGCCCCGTGCCAGGGCGCTACCCGCCAGGTGCAATTCACCGGTCACCCCGACCGGCGCCGGATGCAGACGCGCGTCGAGAATGGTCGCGTTGACACCGCGGATCGGGCCACCGATGGTGATCGGCCCGCCCGGCGTCATGGGCTGCGAGATCACCGTGACGATGGTGGTCTCGGTCGGCCCGTACGCGTTGTACAGGTTGCGCCCTGGTGCCCAGCGACTGACCAGGTCGGGCGGAAGCGCCTCGCCACCGACCAGCACGTGCGAAAACTCGGTGACCCCGGTCGGATCGACCGTGCCCAGCGCCGAGGTGGTGATGAACGCGTGCGTGATCCCCTCGTCGATGAACACCTTGCCCAGCTCGGCCCCACCGACCACACCAGGTGGCGTGATCACCAGCGTCGCCGCACCACCCAGAGCGAGCAGCACGTCGAGCATGGCGGCATCGAAGCTGGGCGTCGCGAAATGCAGGACCCGGCAACCGGGGTGGACGTCGAAGCGATGCGCGGTCTCCGCGGCGAAGTTCGACAACCCACCGTGTGTAACCACTACCCCCTTGGGTGTGCCGGTCGAACCGGAGGTATAGATGACGTACGCCGGATTGTCCAACCGCAGCAGGGCGGTCCGCTCTCCCGACCCGATATGCGCATCGGACGCGTCCAGCACCCGGCCGCGGAATTCGGCGTCGTCGAGCACGAGCCATTCGGCGTCGCCGGGCATCCGATCGCGGTGCTCGGCCAGCGTGATCCCCAGCGCCGCACCGGAATCGGTGAGCATATGACTGATCCGCTGTGCGGGGTACATCGGATCGACCGGTACGAACGCCGCACCCGCCTTGGCCACCGCGAGCATGGTCGCGACCGATTCGACCGAACGTGGAATCCCCAGCGCCACCAGCGTTTCCGGACCGACGCCACGTTCGATGAGCACCCGCGCCAGCCGGTTGGTCCACCGGTCGAGCGCGTCGTAGCTCACCTGGGTGTCGTCCGAGCGCAACGCGATGGCCTTGCGGTCGACATTCACCGCGGCCTCGAACAGCTCCGGGAAGGTGACCGGCCGGTCCGCCCGCGCCCCACGTACCGGCGCGAGCCCGGACCATTCGGCGGGATCGAGCAGTTCCAGATCCCCTACCGCGGTAGTTGGATTCGCGGCGATGGCGGCGAGCAGGCGGACCAGTCGGGTGCCGAGCCACTCGGCGGTCTGCTCGTCGAACAGATCGCTCGCGTAATTGACCGCCAGCGTGATCCCGGCCGGTTCCCTTGTGTCGGTGTGGGATTCGGTCAGGGTGAACTGCAGATCGAATTTCGCGATACCGGTATCGACATCCTCCGCCTCGATCCGCAGCCCGGGCAGATCCACCACCCGCACCGGATGATTCTGCACCGACAGCATCACCTGGAACATCGGGTGATGCGCCTGCGAGCGAACCGGATTCAGCACCTCGACGAGGCGTTCGAACGGCAGGTCGGCGTGCGCGAACGCATCCAGATCGGTATCGCGCACGGTGTGCAGCAGATCGGTGAACCTGGCGTCGGGATCGATCCGGGTGCGCAGCACCAAGGTGTTCACGAACATGCCGACCATCCGATCCAGCGCGGGATGGCCGCGCCCGGCGATCGGGGTGCCGACGACGATGTCATCGGTCGCGGTCATCCGGTGCAGCAGCACCGCGAGCGCAGCGTGCAGCACCATGAACATGCTGACGTTATTGCCGATGGCGATCTTGTGCAGTTCGCGATGGGCGAACGGATCGATGGCACATTCGACCGTGCCGCCGCGGTAGGTCGGTGCGGGCGGACGCGACCGGTCCGCGGGCAGGCTCAGCAGCTCCGGAATCCCGTCGAGGGCGCGCCGCCAGTAGTCGAGCTGGCGGTTCACCACCGAATCCGGCTCGTCCTCGCTGCCGAGCGTGTCCTGGTGCCACAGCGTGTAATCCGCGTACTGGACCTCGGATTCCGGCCAGTCGGGGGTCTTGTCCTCACACGCCGCCCGGTACGCGACGGCCACGTCGGCGGCCAGGGGTTCCAGCGACCAGCCGTCGATGGCGATGTGGTGCACGACCAGTACCAGGATGTGCTCGGCCGACGCCGCTGGCGGCGCGTCGATGGCGCCGGCCGTATCGACCGTGATCAACGCGGCGCGGATCGGCACGGTCGTCGCCAGGTCGAATCCCGGCGTCGCGAAATCCTGTACAGCGCTGGGAACTTCCGCGGGCGGCATGGTCACGGCGAACACCGCGACCTCGGCGTCGGCGGGATCGAGCACTTGCTGCACGGGCGCCCCATCGATCTCGGGGAACACTGTGCGCAACGTTTCGTGCCGCCGTTGCACCGCGTGCAGCGCCCGCACCAGCGCATCGACATCGAGTTCGCCGTGCAGGCGCAGCACGACCGGAACGTTGTACGCACCAGCGGTAGTGCCCGCATCGGCGCCGATCTCGTTGAACCGGTTCAGGAACCACAGCCGGTACTGGGCAGCCGACAACGGAATCCGCTCCGGCCGCTCGCGGCGCGCCAACTCCAGCCCGGTGTCCGCACCGGGTCCGGAGTCGAGCAGCGCCGCGAGTTCGGCGACCGTCGGCGCCGTGAAGACGGTCCGCACCTCGAGCCGAGTACTCGTCGCCGCGGCCAGGCGGGTCACGAGTTGCGTTGCCAGCAGCGAGTTTCCGCCGATATCGAAGAAGCTGTCGTCGGCGCTCACGGTTTCCAGGCCGAGCAATTCGCCCATCACCTCGGCGACCATTCGCTCGGATGCGGTCTCGGGTGCGCGCAGCGCGGCGCGCACCGTCAACTGTGGTTCCGGCAGTGCGGCGATATCCAACTTGCCGGTCGGCGTCAGCGGAATCCCGTCCAACACAGTGATGCTGGCCGGAACCATATGCGCGGGCAGTTTTTCGGCAACATGGGCACGCACCGCGTCGATATCCAGCGTGCGCGTTTCGTCGGTGGGCTGAATGAACGAGACGATCCGGTCCGCACCCGCGATGTGGCGCACCTCGGTGTGCGCGAACCGCACATCGCGATGGTCGACGAGCACATTGGTGATCTCGCCGAGTTCGATGCGGAAGCCGCGCACCTTCACCTGATGGTCACTACGCCCGAGGTAGACGATTTTGCCCGCGGCATTCCAGCGCACCACGTCACCGCTGCGGTACATCCGCGAACCCGCGGGACCGTAGGGGTCGGCGACGAACCGCGTCGCGGTGAGCTCGAACCGGTCGAGATACCCACGCGTGACACCGAATCCGCCGAGGTACAGGTCGCCGGGCACACCGACCGGAACCGGGCGCATCCGCTCGTCGAGTACCAGCGCCCGCGCACCGCGCACCGGCGTGCCGATGGTGTTCGGCCCACCGACCGCCAGCGGATCCGAGATCGTGATGACGATGGTGGTTTCGGTCGGCCCATATACGTTGTGCATCTGCCGTCCCGGCGCCCAGCGGGCCACCAACTCGGCACCGACGGCCTCACCACCCACCAGCACTGCACGCAGGTTCGGCAATGACCACCGCTGCCGATCAATGGTGGCCAGCGCGGCCGGGGTGATGAACGCGTGGGTAACGCGTTCGCGCTCCAGCAGCGCGGCCAGTTCGTCACCACCATAGATATCGGTTGGGCAGATCACCATGGTTGCGCCGGATCCGATCGCGAGCAGCAAGTCCAAGATGGCCGCATCGAAACTCGGGGAGGAGAAGTGCAGCGTGTGCGAATCCTGGTCGATTCGCATGCGGTCGCGGACCTCGTCGCCGAAATTCGACAGGCCGCTGTGGGTGACGGCCACGCCCTTGGGTTTTCCGGTAGAGCCCGAGGTGTAGATCACATACGCCAGATCGGCGATGTCGATGGTGCGCAGGCGGTCGTGGTCCTCGACCGGGCAGTCATCGAGTTCGGCCAGCTCATCGGCGAATTCGGGATCATCAATCAGCAACCAGTCGGTGACCGGTCCGTCCGCCGGGGACAGCCGATCAGCATGCACGGACATGGTAATGCCGACCTGGCAGCCGGAGTCCACCAGCATGTGCCGCACCCGGTCAACCGGGTAGTTCGGATCGACCGGCACGAACGCCGCACCGGATTTGGCGACGGCGAGCATCGTGACCACCGATTCGATCGAGCGGGTCAGGCCGAGCGCTACCCGGTCCCCCGCACCGAAACCGCGTTCGATCAGCGCCCGCGCCAAGCGATTCGAGCGCCGGTCGACCTCGGCATAGGTCAGCGAGATGCTGCCCGCTCGAACGGCCGTGCGGTGCAGATTCCGATGCGCGGTCGCGGTGAAGTACTCGGCCAGCGTGCACTGCGGCGTGGACGGTGCGCCGGTGGCCGGGGTGAGCACACGTCGCTCGAATTCGGTGCGCGCGTCGATATCTCGAACCAGCGCCCGTGGCGTACCGCTAATGGCCGCCAGCACCGCCAGGAACCGATCGGCCAGCGTCTTGATCGTCGCGGCATCGAAAAGCTCTGCGGCGTAGATGAATTCGAACGCACGCCAAGACTCGCCCGAACCGGTGTCGCGGGACACCGTCGCCACCCGCAACTCCAGATCGAATTTCGCCAGCGCGATATCCAGTTCCTCGGCGCGCAGTGCCAGGCCGGGCAGTTCGAGCGACGGCATCGGCCCGTCCTGCACCGTCAGCGCCACCTGAAACAGCGGATGGCGGCTGCCACCATGGGCGCCGCGGCCCAGTTCCTTGACGATGCGCTCGAACGGAATATCGCCGTGCGCCATGGCGGCCAGCTCGGTATCCCGATCCGCGCGCAACAGCGTCGCAAACGAAATGTCCGGGTCGACATCCGAACGCAATACCAGCGTATTGACGAACATGCCGACCAACTCGTCGAGCTTGGTGTCGTTGCGGCCCGCGACCGGCGTGCCGATCACGATATCGCGACCGCCGGTAACGAAACGCAGCAATACCGCGAGCGCCGAACGCAGCACCATGAACGTGCTGACGCCTTGTTCGCGCGCAAGTTCGGCGAGGGCATGCTGCACCGGCTCGGGCACACTGAAGCGCACGGTGCCCGCCTGCTGTGTCGGCTGGGCCGGACGCGGCCGGTCGTAGGGCAACGGCAGTTCCTCGGGCAGGTCCGCCAGCGCGGTGCGCCAGTACGCGAGCTGTTCGCTCGCGAGGCTCTGTGGATCGGCCTCATCGCCGAGGTAGGCCCGCTGCCACAGCCCGAAGTCCGCGTACTGCACCGGAAGTGGCGTCCAGGCGGGTACACCGCCCTCGTGCCGGGCCATGTAGGCGGCCGCCAGATCTTTGGTCAGCGGCCCGAGCGACCAGCCGTCGGCGGCGATGTGGTGCAGCACAATGCCGAGCAGGTGCCGCCGAGTTTCGGTGCGTAGCAAGGTGATCCGCAGCGGGAGGTCCTTGGTGAGATCGAATCCGGTGCGCGCGAATGCCCGCAACGCCTGTTCGGCGGCGCCCTCGTCGGTCGGCACCACATCGAGTACCGGCAGGGCCCGGACGGTGGGCAGTACCGATTGCTGTGCGCCCGCGTCGTCCTCGGGGAAGACGGTGCGCAGCACCTCATGTCGGCCCACCAGGTCGGTCAGCGCCGCACGCAGAGCGGGTATATCCAGATCGCCGTCGATTCGAATGACGAATGCGATGTTGTACGCACTCGATTCGGGTGAAAATCGATTGAGGAACCACAGTCGCTGCTGGGGCAGCGACAATGGAATGCGTCCCGGACGCGGGATATGCACAGCCAGCGCCATCCGTTGCGTCCGGGGCGCTTCCGTTATGCGTGCCGCGATCCCGGCCACCGTCGGTGTCTCGAAGATCAGCCGCACCGGCAGGTCGACACCGAACTGCTCGTACAGCGCGGTCGCGAGCCGGGTGGCGAGCAGCGAATTGCCGCCCACGTCGAAGAAGCTGTCCTCGGCGCCGGTCACCGGGTGGCCAAGGATATCGCCGAACACTGTGGCGACCTGCCGCTCCAGTTCGGTGCGCGGTGCGCGCGAGGTACCGGCTGCCGCGAAAACCGGTGCGGGCAAGGCCTTTCGGTCGAGTTTGCCGGACGGGGTCACCGGCATCTCGTCGAGCACGGTGATCGCGGCGGGCACCATGTAGCCGGGCAGCCGCTGCCGCGCGGTCTCGGTGATATCGGCGGCATCGATCGCCTCGTCCGCGGTCACGTAGGCGATCAGGCGGGTCTCACCCTCATCGTCGGTGTGTACGACCGTGAGCGCGCGCCCCACTCCCGGGTGCGCGCGAAGTACATGGTCGATCTCGCGCAGTTCGATACGGAAGCCGCGGATCTTGATCTGGTCGTCGGCGCGGCCGAGGAAGCGCAGCTGTCCGATCGGATCGGAGACCACGAGATCGCCGGTGCGGTACATCCGCTCCCCGCGCCTACCGAGCGGGTTGGCCGGGAAGCTCTGTGCGGTAAGGCTGTAGCGGCCGAGATAGCCGCGCGCCAGACCGGGACCGGACAGGTAGAGCTCTCCTGGCGTGCCCGGCGGGACCGGATGCAGCCGGCCATCGAGTACGAACAGCCGCATACCGCGCACCGGCATGCCGAGCGGTACGGCACGGCCCGCGTGCATCGGACCACTGGCGGTAGCGGCGACGGTCGCCTCCGATGGTCCGTACATATTGTGCATGCGGTGCCCGCGCGACCAGCGCTCGACCAGTTCTTCCGAGCACGCCTCACCGCCGACGATGACTGCCTCGAGTTCGTCGAGTCCCTCGTTCGGCACGGTGGCCAGCGCGGCCGGGGTGATGAAGGCATGTGTGACACGCTCCGTGCGCAGCAATTCGGCAAGTTCGGCACCGCCGTACATGCCAGCGGGTGCGACGACGATGGTCGCGCCCGCCGCGAAGCCGAGCAGCATCTCCAGCACCGACGCATCGAAACTGGGCGAGGAGAAGTGCAATGTCCGTGCCGAATCCGTCACGCCGAACAGATGCATCTGCTCATTCGCCAGCGAGGCGATACCGGCGTGGGTGACGATTACCGCCTTCGGCTTTCCGGTGGAGCCCGAGGTGTAGATCAGGTAGGCCGGATGTCCGGTGCGCAGCGGGTAATGCCGATCCGCGTCGGTGACGGGATCGGTACCGTGGCGGGCGGATTCGGTGGCCAGCTCGTCGGAGCCGAGCACCAGCCAGTCGACGTAATGCTTGCGGTGTTTGCCGCGCGCGGCGGGCCAGGCCGGCATGGCAACCAGGCAATCCGGCACGGTGAGTCCGAGCATGGCGCCGGAATCGGCGATCATATGCCCGATCCGCTCGGCCGGGTAGCTCGGATCGATCGGCACATATGCCGCACCGGTCTTCGCGACCGCCCAGATGGCCGCGATCGAGTCGAGACTGCGCGGCAGCGCGATCGCCACCACGACCTCGGGTCCGGCGCCGTGTTCGATCAGGGTGCGCGCCAGGCGATTCGACATCTCATCGAGTTCGCGGTAGCTGGTGTCGGTGTCGTTGTAACGCACGGCGACGGCATCGGGCATCCGCTCGGCGGTGTCGGTGAGCAACCGCGCCAGTGTGATCGACGGTTCGCCGGGTGCGCCCGCGATCGGCACCAGCTTCGCGCTCTCGCGCGTATCCAGGATGTCCAGATCACCGACCGGCATATTCGGCGCGGCGACAACGGCACCGAGTACGGCGATGAAGCGGTGGGCGAACGATTCGATCGTGCGCTGGTCGAAAACATCAGTGGCATAGCCGAATTCGGCGTGCAGCGGGCCATCGGACAGGCCGTCGTGCACCTCCAGCTGCAGATCGAATTTGGCGATATCGGCGGCGATCGGCAGCACCCGCGACTGCACACCGGGCAGATTGATGCGCAGATCGGGTGCGTGATCGTAGGACAACATCACCTGGAACAACGGGTGCCTGGCGGCGGAGCGCTCCGGGTTGACGAGCTCGACCAGCCGCTCGAACGGCACATCAGCGTTGGCGAAGGCATTGAGATCGGTTTCGCGGACCACGTCGAGCATCTGGTCGAATCCGGCTGCCGGATCGACCTCGGTCCGCAGTACCAGAGTATTGACGAACATTCCGACGAGGTCATCGAGCGCCGGATCGGAGCGACCGGCGATCGGGGTGCCGATGGTGACATCGGTGCTCGCACACAGCCGCGCGAGCAGGGTGGCCAGTGTCGCGTGCAGCACCATGAACATGCTGACGCCCCGGCTGGCCGCGAGTTCGCCAGCGGCGCGACGGATCTCGGGGGCGATGGTGAACTCGACCCGGCCGCCACTGGTCGAGCGGTGCAGTGCACGCGGACGATCCAGCGGCAGGTCGAGCTGGTCGGGCAGACCGCGCAGGGCCGAGCGCCAGTACGCGAGCTGACGGCTCAGCGCACTGGCCGGATCGGCTTCGTCACCCAGCAGTTCCCGTTGCCACAGTGCGAAATCGGCGTACTGCACCGGCAGCGGCTTCCAGTGCGGTGTGGTGCCCTCCGCGCGCGCGGTGACGGCGGTCATCAGGTCTCTGGCCATTGGCGCCACCGACCAGCCGTCACCGCAGATGTGGTGCAGCACAATGAGGAAAACGTGCCGATCCGGTGCGGTGGACCACAGTGCGACCCGAATCGGGGCCTGGCTGCGCAGGTCGAAGCCGTAGCCGGCGAACTCCTCGGCGAGTTCGCGTACATCGGCGCCGATGGCGTCGATCGGGTCCAGGGTCAGCGGGATCTCGGTAGCAGGATGTATCAGCTGGCAGGGTCCGTCCGCCCCGTCCGGAAAAGTGGTGCGCAGGGATTCGTGGCGTTCGATCACATCGACGAGACCGGCTCGCAGCGCCACGAGATCGATCGGCCCGTCGATTTCGACGGCCAGCGGCATGTTGTATGCGGCGGCGTGTTCGGCGAAACGGTTGAGGATCCACAGCCGCTGCTGGGCCAGCGACAGCGGAATCCGTCGCGGCCGTTCGGCGGGGACCAGTTTCGGGGAGGACGCGTCCGGGTTGTGTGTGGCGAAACGCTCACTGAGCGCGGCGATGGTCGACGCCTCGAACAGGTCACGGATGGTCAGCCCGGCGCCGAGCGTGGCGTTTATCCGCGCCACCGCGCGTGCGGCGATGAGCGAATTGCCGCCCAGGTCGAAAAAGCCGTCCTCGACACCGATTTCGTCGATGCACAGGACTTCGCTGAAGATGCCGGCGAGTACCCGCTCCACCTCGCTGCGCGGTTCGGCGGTGACCGGCCCGACCGGGCGGGCGATGACGGGTTCGGGCAGGGCCTTGCGGTCGATCTTGCCGTTGGCACTGAGTGGTAGTTCATCGAGGACCATCAGCGAGGCGGGCACCATGTAGCTGGGCAGGGTACGGCGCAACGCATTCTGCAGTGTGGTGGTGTCCAGGTCCGCCGTAAATGCCGGGACGGCAACGACATAGGCGGCGAGCTCGTCGCCGGTTCGGCTGGTGTGGGCCACGCACACCGCGCGCGCGACCCGCTCGTCGGCCAGCAATGCCGCCTCGATCTCGCCGAGTTCCATGCGCAGGCCACGAATCTTGACCTGGAAATCGCTGCGGCCCAGGTATTCGAGCACGCCGCGATCCGAATCGTCCTCGTGCCGACCGAGATCCGGATCGCCCTGCCAGCGGGCCAAGTCGCCGGTGCGGTACATCCGAGCGCCGGGAGTGAACGGATTGGCCACAAAACGGTCCGCAGTGAGCTGGGATTGGCCGAGATACCCGCGCGCCAGCTGGACGCCCGCAAGATACAGCTCCCCCGCTACCCCCGGCGGCACCGGCCGCAGGAGCGAGTCGAGGACGTAGGTCTGGGTGTTCCACACCGGAGATCCGATGGGCACGGTGGCCGGTTCGTCCGAGCACGGCCAGTAGGTGACGTCGACGGCGGCTTCGGTCGGTCCGTACAGATTGTGCAGTTCCGGCCCGTGCAGGGCGGCGCGGAAATCGCGAACGGTAGCCGCCGGCAATGCTTCACCGCTGCAGAACACTCGGCGCAGACCGGCGCAATCGCGCACATCGGTGTCGGTGACGAACACCGACAGCATGGATGGCACGAAATGCGCCGTGGTGATGGACTTTTCGCTGATGATCCGAGCCAGGTAGGCGGGATCACGGTGCCCGTCGGGTTCGGCGATGACCAATCGCGCGCCGATCTGCAAGGGCCAGAAGAATTCCCAGACCGAGACGTCGAAGGTGGCCGGGGTCTTCTGCAGGACGGCGTCGGTGCCGTCGAGGGGGTATTCGTGCTGCATCCAGCGCAGCCGGTTGACGATCGCAGTGTGGGTTACACCGACGCCTTTGGGTTTTCCGGTCGAGCCGGAGGTGAAGATGACGTAGGCGAGATGGTCGGCGCGCAGCGGAGTGCGGCGGTCGCTGTCGGTAATCGGAGCGGCGTCGACATTCAACAGGTCGACGGTGTCGATGGCCAGCACGGCCGCGCGCTCCGGGAGCGCGAGTTCGTCGCGGGCCGCGATCAATACGCACACGGGCTCGGCCTGCTCGAGGATCTGATCGATCCGCTCGGCGGGGTTCTCCGTATCAAGGGGCAGGTAGGCCGCACCCGCCTTGATGACCGCGTACATGCCGACGACGAGTTCGATGCTGCGCCGCAAGCACAAGGCGACCACCGTCTCCGGGCCCGCGCCGCGGGCGATCAGCAGGCGGGCCAGCCGGTTGGCCCGCTCGTCGAGTTCGCGGTAAGTCAGTGTCTCGTCGGCGAATTCGAGTGCGACCGCATCCGGGCAGATCATCGCGCGATCGGCGAACAGACCGGACAGGGTGCCCGGACGCTGTGCCATCCCGGTGGCGTTCCAGGTGTGTAGCACGCGCTCGCGCTCGTCGTCGGTGATCGCGGCGAGGCTTTCGGCGTGGGTGTCGAGGTCGGCGGCGAGGAATCGGGTCAGGAAGTCCAGGAACCGGGCGTGGTGTGCCGTGACCTCGGTATCGGTGTAGAGCCGCGGGTTGGCCTCGAAGTCGATGTGGATGCGGCCGCCCTCGCCGTTGTACACATTGATGGAAAGGTCCTCGACCGGGCCGGTGGCGAGCACGTGCAGCGAGCCGAGCAGACTGCCGAACTTCAGCTCGTCATGGAACAGCATGATGTTGACCATCGGGCCGAAGAAGCCACGTGCGTCGCGGGAGTAGCCGCAGTCGCGGCGGATGTCGTCGTGGCGGTAGAGCTGATGCCGCAGCGCGCCGGTGATCTGCAATTCCGCGCCCCGCACCACGTCGCGGACGGTGGTGTCGGCATCGAAGTGCAGCCGGATCGGCACCACATTGGAGACCACACCCGCGGAACGGCGCAGCGCGACCGTGGTGCGCGCGGAAACCGGCAGGCTCAGCACCACATCCGGATTGCCGGTCACCGAACGCACATAGCAGGCCAGTGCCGCGACGAACATCGTCGAGCTGTGGGTCTCGAATGCGGCCGTCGCCGCGTTCATGGCCGTCTCGGCGCGTTCGTCGAGGACCGCGCAAGCACGCCGCCGCCCCGCGTCGGGGGCGGCGGTCAGGCCGATCACATTGGACAGCGTCATCGGTCCACCAGCGCCCGCCAATTGCTCGAGCCAGTAGTCGCGGTCGGTGCGGAACCGGCCGGAATCTCGGTAGGTGGATTCGTCCGCATAGATTTTCGCCAGCGGCGTCGCGCGCGAGACGGCCGGTTCGGTGTGGTTTTCCAGCGCCGTATAGATCTCCGCGGTGCGGGTGAGCGCGTTCATCGCACCGTAGCCGTCGATCACGATGTGATGGCCGCGTGCGTACCAGATGTAGTCGGATTCGCCGGTTCGCAGCACTATGTTCGTGGTCAGCGGATCGCTCTCGAAATCGATCGGCGAGCTGGCGTGCTCGTTCATCCAGCGCAGCGCGGCAGCGTGTGGATCAGGCTCGTCGCGCAGATCGATCCGGTCCCAGCCCGGGCGGAAGGTGTGGTCGATCACCTGATGCGGGACGCCGTCGATCTCTACCAGGCGTACATGTCCAACCTGCGTTTCGGCGCCGAAGCGTTCGATCGAGTAGAGCAGGCGGCCGACATCCAGGTCGCCGTGGATCTCGACATACTGGGCGATGGTAAGCGGAACGTCGGGGCGAATCCGTTGGGCGTACCACAAGGCTGTTTGCGCAGGCGACAGTGCGAATGGTTGTGCCGAGAATTCACCAGAAGAGCATTGGTCGACGCGATCCGTGGCCAATGAACTCATCAATCACTCCTTCTGCCGCTGTTGATGCGCATCTCCCCGAGCACCGCCACCGCAGGCGCGCACGCGCCAGCCGTAGGACGTGATCCACGCCCATTGATTCGGAGCACCGGATGTAGCGGATGGCCAGCGTTGCTGATTTGTTTCACTTCCAACGCCGTTGGCGGCAGCACACTTTCGTGGGCTATCTTTCCGCAAATATGGCTTTTTGCTGGGCCTATGCCGTAAAACGAGGAAGGGAAGGCGTGATGACAACACGCCGCGGCCTTGGTTACGGCTCAGCAAACGGCTGGCTAGCGCCCAGGGCTTGCCGACCGTCGGTAACACCAGCCCCGGAACAAACCGATTGTTCGGTTAAAGGGAATACTCGCTCGCTGTGTTCAGCAGATCCGATGCGCTCAACCGACCGACTGGTCCGTGGTGGCTTCTCGGTCGGTTGAGTTACTGCCACGCGCATTTAGCTGACGAATAGCTGTCACCACTACAGCAGCAGCGGTCATAATAACCGACAGCAGTTCCGGCGCGGCGCCGAATCGGGTCGCGAGTGTTGTGGTGCTGCGCAGCGGCAGTTCGGCGACCAGTGCGGCTGGGACGAATTTCGGGGTCTGCTGCTGGACCGCGCCGTCCGCGGTGATGATGGCGCTGACGCCCGAGGTGGCGGCGACCACCAGGGCACGGCCGTGTTCGACGGCGCGGACCCGGGACATGGCCAGCTGCTGGTAGGTCATCTCGCTGTCGCCGAAGGTGGCGTTATTGGTGGGTACGGTCAGCAATTGCGCGCCCGCATGCATGGAATCACGGAAGGCGCGGTCGAAGGCGACCTCGTAGCAGGTTGCGACGCCGATATCGATGCCGTCCGCGTGGACCGTGCCGTCGCCGTGGCCCGGCACGAAGTATCCTGCGCGGTCGGCGTATTCAGAGAACAGTCGGAAGAAGCCGCGCATGGGCAGGTATTCGCCGAACGGCTGGATGATCTTCTTGTCGTGGCGCTCCCCCGGCCCGGCCGCACCGTTCCAGACGATCACCGAGTTCGACGTCGTGCGATCGCTGTTCACCAGTACCGCGCCGACGAGTATGGGTGCGCCGATCTGCTCGGCGGCCTCGGTGATCTCGGCGGCCGCGTCGGCATTGCGCAGCGGATCGATATCAGAGGAGTTCTCCGGCCAGATCACCACATCGGGCTTGCGCACCCGACCCTGCGCGACGTCGCGAGCCAATTCCTCGGTGCGCCGGACATGGTTGTCCAGCACGGCGCGCCGCTGCGCATTGAAATCCAAACCCAGCCGGGGCACGCTGCCCTGGATGGCGGCGACGGTGATCGTGCGGTCGCCCTCCTCCGGGCCGGGCAGCGCCGCCCGGAGGATCAGCGCGGTCATCGGGACAACAACCAGGGTCGCCGCCGCGGTGACAACTCCGAGGCGTGTCGCGGTGGCGGGGCCGGTGAGTTTTCCACGTGTCGTCGACGCGGTCGTCATTCGAGCCCACAATCGTACGAGCAGAGCCGCCGCTGTAGTTCCGGTGATCGCCACCGCGAATCCGATGAGCGGCGCACCGCCCACCATGGCGAGCGACAGGTACCATCCGTCGGCCTGCCCGAATGCCAGCCGCCCCCACGGGAATCCGCCGAACGGAAAACTCGACCGCAGCCACTCGGTCGCCGTCCAGGCCAGCGCCACCCACAGCGGCCACCCCGGTAGGGCGGACAGCAACCGAGCCGTGAGCCCGAAAAGTCCTATATATAAGGAACACACCGTCGACAGTGCGAGCCACGGCACCGGCCCCACATAGATCCCGGTCCACGGCAGCAGCGGCACGAAGAATCCGAGCCCCGCCAGCATGCCGTATCCGAACCCACTCCGCAGCCGCCCGGCACCACGCACGGTCAGCGTCAATACCGCGATTCCGATCGGCGCCAGGAACCACAGCGGCCGCGGCGGAAAGCTCCCGAAGATCAGCAACCCGGCGATCACTGCCGCCACGGCACGACTCAGCACCGGATATCGATCGAGCGCCGCGGCTATCCGGGTAAGCACCGTCGTGGTAGATCCGTCACTCATCGGCGCTCCCCCACCGCACGGCCGAGTATGGCCATTTTCGGCGCCTTCGTCGCGAATTCGGCTTTGCAGCACCAGGATTGCGGGTGTGGGCCGGGAATCCCGGGTGTTTCAGGCCTCATGGATGGTTACTCCGCGGTGCACGGTGCGCAGGCAGGTGGGCAGCTTCGCCTCGGGATCGAGCGACGGCAGGCCGGGCACCCGGGAGCGGGGGTCGGTCGACCAGCGTTGGACGGTGTCGGCGGCCGCGGCGACGACGAGGTCGCCGGCGTCCCAGATCGCGTAGGAGGCGGGGGCTCCCGGAACCAGCGTGCCAGCCAGGCCGTCGCGGATACCACCCGCGCGCCAGGCGCCTCGGGTAGCGGCAGCGAAGGCGGCGCGGGGTGAGAGGCCGTGGCCGGAGGTGCGGTGGTTGACCGCGGCGCGGATCGCGGACCAGGGGTCTAGGGCGGTAACGGGGGCGTCCGAGCCGATGGCCAGGGCAATACCCGCGGCGGCCATGGCCGCGAAGGGATTCAGGGCGGCGGCGCGCTCGGAGCCCAAGCGGGTAGCGTACATACCGTCCGGACCGCCCCAGGTCGCGTCGAAACCCGGTTGGACACTGGCTATTACACCCCAGGCACCGAGTTGGGCGATCTGGTCGGCGTCGATCATCTCCGCATGTTCGACGCGGTGGCCGCGCGCCGCGACGGCCGGGCCGCCGAGTGCGTCGACGACCTGTCCGAAACCGGCGATGACCTGGTCCATCGCGGCATCGCCGATGACGTGGAAGCCGGCCTGGATGCCAGCCTCGGTGCAGGCGCGCACATGCGCGGCGATCGTATCGGCATCGAGATAGCCCAGGCCGGTTCCAGCGTGGTCGGCGTAGGGCGCGCGCAGTTGCGCGCTGTGCGAGCCGATCGACCCGTCGACGAACAGATCGCCACCCAACGCGTGCACCCCGAGTTCGGCGACCAGCGCCCGCGCCTCGTCGGCGGTCCGGACCGCCTCACCCCAATAGGCCCGCACCTCGACGCCGTGCTCGAACTCGAGCAGTTCGCGAATATCGGTGCGGCCGGCGATCTCCGGTCCGCCGCATTCGTGCACCGCGACGACGCCGCGTGCGGCCGCGGCGTCCAGTGCCGCCTTGCGGGCCCGATCCCGTTGTGCGCGATCCAATCCCGCCAGAACTTCGCCGCGCACGAGATGGTGTGCCGCGGCACGCAGCGGCTCGCCACGGGTGAACCCGTCCGCAGCAGTGACCACGGCGTTCAGCAGTGCCGAAGACACCACCGCCGAATGCGCGTCCACCCGTGACAGGTACACCTGCCGACCCGGCAGCACCGCCGCATCGATCTCCTCGACCGTCGGCGGCCGCCCCTCCGGCCAACCGGTCTCATCCCAGCCGTCGCCGAGAATCGCGCCATCGGGATGGGCCACCGCGAACCCGCGCAACAGCTCCAGGCAGTGCTCGAGCGACCGTGCCGCCGACAGATCGAGTCCCGTCAGCTTCAGCCCCAGCGCGGTCACATGCACGTGCGGATCGACGAATGCGGGCGCGACGAAAGCCCCGGCCAGATCGATGATCTCTGCATCCGGATGCAGCGCGCGTCCCGGTTGTTCGGCACCCAGCCAGACCACCGTGCCGTCGGTCACGGCCATTGCCGTCGCGTCGGGTGAACTCGAACTGTAGAAACGACCGCCGATCAGCAACTGGGTACTCACGAGAGACCAGTCTGCCGTATGGGCGTTTCAGTCCTTCGAGTCGGACAGCCGCGTTATCGGGGATACGTCCGCCGGTTGCGCCAGCACCGCCATGACCTGCGCATATCTCGGCGGTGCTGCGCAGCGATCGGGTGCGGCCCGCATGCCCGCCTCCACCGCGATCAGTTCCAGCCGCAGCGCTGCTGCCGTAAATCCGGAAATCGACTGTCCCGCAGCGGCTGCGGCCTGCCTGACCGCCGCCGCCAGCTCCTCACTCACCGTGACGGTGAGCTCTTCGGTCGCCATCCGGCCACCCTAGTCCTTTGCGGCGTCCTTCGAAATGGCCGTGGCCGTGAAAATTCACACGGTTTATCGCGCGAAGGTCCCGATCGGCGAGCGAGCGGTTACGGCAGGGCGGGGCGGGTCGACGGGCGCGGGTCGTCGTACCACTCGGTGACCACAACGCCGTCGACCACATCGTCACCGTCGATGATCACGCCGCGATACGGCATCGCCGCGGCCAGACGGCTGAACCGGCGCGCCGCGAACGCGGCGACCAGCGGACGGACCAGGAAGCGAGTCGGCGGCAGCAGCAGAAGCAGTCCGAAGAACGAGGTGACCAGGCCCGGGATGAACATCAGGAATCCGCCAGCCGCGACGAGCGCGCCGTCCGCGACCGCGGTACCCGGATTGATTTCCCCGCGCCCGGCGCGGCGGAACTGTGCGAAGACGCGCCGGCCCTGTGAGCCGATGAGCAGCATGCCCGCGGCGGATCCGGCGATCAGCAGCAGGATGGTCGGCATCACACCGATGAGCTGGCCGACAGCGATCAGCGCGGCGATCTCGACGATGACGTAGAGCACGAACAGTACGGCGGGCATGGCGATCCTTTCGGACGATCTACCCGGTTCAACGTCGCGCGGTCCGAATTTTCTCCCGAACCAGCCTGATAGCTCGCTGAGATCTCACCCGCCGGGTCGAACCAGCCCGGTCTCGTACGCCAGCACCACCGCTTGAACCCGGTCGCGCAGACCGAGTTTCGTCAGTACCCGCCCGACGTGCGTCTTGACGGTCGCCTCGGACAGGTACAACTGCTCCGCGATCTCGGCATTGGACCGGCCCGCCGCGATCTGCTCGAGCACCTCGCGCTCGCGCGCGGTCAGTACCTCGAGCACCACTGGATCCCGCATACCGCCGGGATCATCGGCGATGAGCCGGTCCAGCAGTCGCTTGGTCACCTTGGGCGACACCACCGCATCACCACCGGCCACGCTCCGGATCGCCGAGACCAGATCCTCGGGCGGAGTGTCCTTCAGCAGGAATCCGCTCGCCCCCGCCCGCAGCGCGCCGAGCGCGTGCTCGTCGAGGTCGAAGGTCGTCATCACCAGGACCTTGCAGCCGTCGCCCGCCTCGACGATGCGCTGTGTCGCGGCGACACCGTCGACCACCGGCATCCGCACATCCATCAGCACCACATCCGGGCGCAACTCCTTGGCCCGCGTTATGGCGATGGCCCCGTTCTCGGCCTCCCCGATCACCTCGATATCCGGATGCGCGCCGAGCACCATCTTCAATCCCATGCGCATGAGTTCCTGGTCGTCGACAACGAGAACGGTAATCGGCACATCCCTAATCTATCGGCACCGTCCAGCGCGGTTTCGATACCGTGCGCGCAGCGTCGAAAGAATGCCTCCGCTAACAGCTTTCGTTGCCGCGCTGCAGTGGGATGGTCGCGTACACCCGCCATGCGCCGTCGGATGTGCGGCCCGCCTCCAGCGTGCCGCCGAGGACGGCGATGCGCTCGCGCATGCCGACCAATCCCATACCGCCGCCCTCGATCGGGCTCGCGGCCTGCTCCCGCACCGGAACCCCGCCGGTGTCGGTGACCTCGATGACGACATCGGTCGCGCGGCGCTGCACGCGCACCCACGCCTTCGGGTGTGAGCCCGCGTGCCGGAGCGTATTGGTCAGCGATTCCTGGACGATGCGGTGCATGCCGAGACTTACCTCGGGGGTGATGTCGTCGAGTTCGCCGGTCATTTCGAGTTCCACGGCCAGGCCGGTGTCGTGCATCATCTCGACCACCTTGGCCAAACCTGCGGTTCCGTGCTGCGGCAGCTGATCGGGGGCGTGTTCGATACGCAGCAGTGCGACGGTCCTGCGCAGTTCGCGCAGTGCCTCCCGGCCGGTGCCCGCGATGGTGGCCAATGCCCGTTCGGCGGCATCCGGATCGCGGCGCAGCGCGTACTTCGCACCGTCGGCCTGGACGATGATCACGCTGACCGCGTGTGCGACGACATCGTGCAGTTCGCGGGCGATGCGGGTGCGCTCGGCGGCCACGGCATCGTGTGCGCGGCGTTCCCGGTCGTAATCGGCGACCGCCAGCCGTGCTGCCACCTCTTGGTCGTAGGCGTGGCGCGCACCGATGAACTCGGCCAGTGTCCAGCACAGTGCGTAGAACATCACGGTGAAGATCAGATCCGAACCGGATGGCTTGTGCAGCAGCAGAAATGAGATGGTGCCGTCGGCGACCAACCCGAGCACATACAACAGCGCTTCCTTGCGGCCGACGTAGGCGACCAGGGTGTACAGCATGATGCCGAGTCCGAGCAGCGCGATGTGGTCGGCCTTGTCCTCGGACGCGTAGCTCACCAGTGCCGAGGCGATCGAGAGCCCGAGCATCGCCGCGGCCATGGCGCGCGGGTACAGCCGCCGAAATGCCACCGGTCCCGGCAGCAGTACACCGATTCCCAGATAGGCCAGCTTGTTATCGGAGTTGCTGACCCCGAGCACCTCGAACAACATGAGCGCGGCAGCCAGGATCGAATCCGCGATGAGGGGCTTGCCGCGAAGCCACAGACTGAACCGACGCACGAATATCAGCCTAGGTGTGACCGGAGCCGCCAACGGCCGCACCCGCCGACGGCGCAGAACCTAACCATCTGGTTGGCTGACCGGGTGGATTTCGGAGACTGGGCGGCCTTATTGACGGCCGCGACCGCGGCAGGCTGGGTGGACGCGGTGGTCGGCGGCGGCGGATTGATCATCCTGCCGACACTGTTCCTCGTGGCGCCGGGCATCGCCCCACAGACGGCGCTGGGCACCAATAAACTCGCCGCGGTGGCCGGTACCACCGCATCGGTCATGACGTTCGCGCGGAAGGTCCCGATGCAATGGCGAACGCTGCTGCCCGCGGCGGCGATCGCGGCGGGCACCGCTGCGACCGGTGCGGCCGCGGTATCGCTCATCGATCGCGACCTGTTCATCCCGATTGTGATGGTGGTGCTGGTCGGGGTTGCCGTCTTCGTCACGCTGCGACCGTCGATCGGCATCACCATGGCAACCCACCCGCCGACGCGACGCAAGGTCGTACTGGTGATCGCCATGGCCGCCGGACTGATCGGCTTCTACGACGGACTGCTCGGCCCCGGCACCGGCACCTTCCTGATCATCACCTTCGCCACCCTGCTCGGCACCGAATTCGTGCGCGCGGCCGCGATGGCGAAGGTGATCAACTGCGGATCCAATTTCGGCGCGCTGATCTTCTTCGGCGTCACCGGTCACATCATGTTCGCCCTCGGCGCGGCCATGGCGGTCGGCAATGTGGCGGGCGCGATTCTGGGCTCGCACATGGCATTACGCAATGGCGCGCAGTTCGTGCGGGTCGTGCTGCTGGTGGTGGTGGTCGGGATGGTGATCCGTTTGGGATGGCAGCAATTCGGCTGACCGGTCAGTGCATGGGTCCGACGTGCATCTTGGTACTCGACGCGAGCCAGGGCTGCAGCACCCGCGAGGTGGTTTCGTGGATCTTGCGATGCAGTCGCTCACCGTCCACTCGGGCCACCGGACTCTGGAACAGCACCGTCAGCGCACCGGATACCGCGCCGACCACGGCACCGACCAGTGCGGCCGCGCCGACCTCGTCCAGTTCCGCCGGAAACGCCATATGCAACTGGCGCGCGATCTCGCGCTGGGCGACCAGCTGCGCATGCGCGGCGCGTCCGCTCACCGCGGGCACGGTGCGCGAAACCTGTGCGCGCAGTGCGGCTAGCCGCGCGTTCAGATCGTCGACCAGGTGTTCGCCCGGATTGTCACCGGCCGCCCGCAGTGCCCGCAGTAGCACCTCCACCGGCCGCTCACCGGGCCGACGGCTGGCGATCGCCGCCACCGCGGCGCGCACCCGTTCGTCCTGCTCCGGAAACAGCAACTCTTCCTTGCTGGCGAAGTAGTTGAAGAACGTTCGGGTACCCACCTCCGCGGCGGCGGCGATATCGGCCACCGTGGTCTCCTCATAACCTCTGCCCTCGAAAAGTTCGACGGCTGCTTCGAGGAGGGCGCGGCGGGTACGTTCCCGTTTACGGTCGCGGAGGGCGGATGGCGGCACGCGGGCACAGTACGGCATAACGCGACTTAGGTACGGTAAGCCCGACTTTCGCGCGCGCCGTGCGACCGAACCGTGATCAAATTCGGCTTGCGTCGGGCTGGTCTGCGGCGATATCGCGGCGCTCCGCGTCGATCACCGAGTCCAGTAGGCCGGGAAAGTGGGCGTTCCAGCCGCTGACCGAGGTCGCCGAGACCGAGTTCTACCGCGTGGTCGATATCAACTTCAAAGCCGCGTATTTCACCATCCAGAAGTCCCTCCCGGTGCTGGCCGACGGTGCTGCGATCGTGATCAACGCATCGTTCGCACTGCATCGTGGCGGGCCCGGCGCGGCCCTCTACTCGGCGACCAAGGCGGCCGTGCACAATCTGGCACGCACGCTGGCGGCCGAACTGGCGCCACGGGGCATTCGGGTCAATTCCGTGAGCCCGGGCTATACCGCGACGCCGGCGTTCTACGCCGAGGCTTCGGCCGAGGTCCAGGCCGCCGCGGTGGCTTCTGTGGCCGCGGGCCGCATCGGCACCGCCGATGACGTCGCCGCCGCGGTGGCCTACCTCGCCTCCCATGAGGCGTCCTACATCAATGGACAGGACCTGCTCGTCAACGGCGGACTCGTCGCCGCCACACCCGCGGCCATGGTGTAAGCCTCGGCGCCGCCGGGCATTTCGTGCGGCGTGGCAGCGATATGGTGTGCGTCAGCGCCCGAGGAGCGGCGCTCGCCCGCCGGACCGACTAGGTTTGGTCGGGTGAGCATCGCGACTTCCAAAGAAGTGGACGCCGAGTTCCTTGCGCTACCGCTGCACGCGCTGGCCGACGCCGCCCTGTCCGCGGCGCGCGCGGCGGGTGCCCAGCATGCGGATCTGCGCGTGCATCGGCTGGTCACCCAGTCGATCCGCTTGCGCGACGGACGGGTCGAGGCGATCAGCAATGCCACCGACCTCGGTTTCGCCGTGCGCGTGATCGTCGACGGCACCTGGGGTTTCGCCTCGCATGCCGCACTCACCCCGGATACCGCCGCCGAGGTGGCGCGCCGGGCGGTCACCGTGGCGACGACCTTGCGCGCCCTCAACCGCGAGCGTGTCGAACTCGCCGACGAACCGCGCTACGACAATGTGCACTGGGTCTCGGCCTACGAGGTGGATCCGTTCGCGGTGCCGACCGCCGACAAGGTCGCACTGCTGCAGGACTATTCGGGCCGCCTGTCCGCCGCCGACGGCGTCGACCACGTGACCGCCTCGGTGCTGCAGGTCAAGGAACAGACCTTCTACTCCGACACCGCTGGCTCCGTGATCACCCAGCAGCGAGTGCGCCTGCACCCGCAGCTCGAGGCGATCACCGTGGATTCCACGGCGGGCGTTTTCGAGACCATGCGTACCCTGGCCGCCCCGGCCGGACGCGGGTGGGAGTACGTCACCGGTGCGGACGGAATCTGGGACTGGAACGAAGAGCTCGCGCAGATCCCCGAGTGGCTCGCGGAGAAGGTGAAGGCACCGAGCGTCGAGGCGGGCCCCACCGATCTGGTGATCGACCCGACCAACCTGTGGCTGACCATCCACGAATCCATCGGCCACGCCACCGAATACGACCGGGCCATCGGCTACGAATCCGCCTATGCGGGTACCTCGTTCGCGACACCGGACCAGCTCGGCACACTCCGGTACGGGACGCCGATCATGCACGTCACCGGTGATCGCACCGAGGTGCACGGTCTGGCCTCGGTCGGCTATGACGACGACGGCGTCGCCGGACAGCGCTGGGATCTGGTGCGCGACGGCGTGCTGGTCGGCTACCAACTCGACCGTGTCTTCGCGCCGCGCTTGGGCCTGACACGCTCCAACGGCTGCTCCTACGCGGACTCCCCGCACCATGTGCCGATCCAGCGCATGGCCAATGTCTCATTGCAGCCGGACCCCGAAAACGACACCAGCACGGCCGAACTCATCTCCCGGGTCGACAATGGCATCTACATCGTCGGCGACAAGTCGTGGTCGATCGATATGCAGCGCTACAACTTCCAGTTCACCGGCCAGCGGTTCTTCCGGATTCGGAACGGCGAACTCGACGGCCAGCTGCGCGACGTCGCCTACCAGGCGACCACCACCGACTTCTGGGGCGCCATGGAGGCGGTCGGTGGCCCGTCCACCTGGCGCCTCGGCGGCGCATTCAACTGCGGTAAGGCCCAACCCGGCCAGGTCGCGGCGGTCAGCCACGGCTGCCCGTCGGTCCTGGTGCGCGGCATCAACATTCTCAACACCCGGACGGAGGCAGGTCAGTGACGGAGCGCATGATGCCCGCGGGCGCGGTGGTCGAGCAGGCGCTGGCGCTCTCACACGCGGACGAGGCGATGGTGATCGTCACCGACGCGCACGAGGCGTCGCTGCGCTGGGCGGGCAACTCGATGACCACCAACGGTTCCTCGATTTCGCGGGAATGGTCGGTCATCTCGATATTCCGGGACGGCCCGAATGCCGCGCGCGTCGGCAGTGTCAGCTCCACCAGCGTCGACCCCGACGATATCGAGGCCGTCGTCCACGCCAGCGAAGCGGCAGCCCGCACCGCCGAACCCGCCAAGGACGCGATGCCGCTATTGACACCGGATGCCGATGACCTGTCGGGCGGCGGCGACGATACCGCTGATTGGGCCTCCGCGCCGGGCAGCACGGGCATCGAGGTGTTCACCGAGGTGGCGCGCGATCTGGCGGGCGGATTCGACGGCGCCGACCGGCTCTATGGATTCGCCCACCATCAGATGCACACCACCTGGCTCGGCACCTCGACCGGCATTCGCCGCCGGTTCGTCCAGCCCACCGGTTCGGTGGAGATCAATGGAAAGCGCGGCGAGGGTGCGGATCTGGCGAGTGCGTGGGTTGGTGTCGGGACCGCCACCTTCACCGATGTCGATATTCCCGGCCTGCTGAGCGAGCTGTCGCAGCGACTGGACTGGTCCAAGCGGCGGGTCGAGTTGCCCGCCGGACGTTACGAAACCCTGCTGCCGCCCTCGGCGGTCGCGGATCTGATGATCTACATGGCCTGGAGCATGGAGGGCCGTGGCGCGCACGAGGGGCACAGCGCCTTCGCCAAGGCCGGTGGCACCCGAATCGGCGAGCGGCTCAGTGAGATTCCGTTGACGCTCTATTCCGATCCCGCCGCCAGCGGACTCGAGTACCGTCCGTTCGTCGCGACGTCATCGTCCTCGGAATCACTGTCGGTCTTCGACAATGGCCTGACCGCCCAGCGCGTGGACTGGCTGCGCGATGGCGTCATCGAATCCCTGGTCTACCCGCGCGCCACCGCCGCCGAATTCGGCTCCCCCACTACGGTTCCCGGTGGGAATCTGCTACTGACCGGCGGCTCCGGCGCGACGCTCGACACCATGATCGGCAATACCGAACGCGGCCTGCTGCTCACCACGCTCTGGTACATCCGCGAGGTCGATCCGGCCACCCTGCTGCTCACCGGCCTCACCCGCGACGGCGTCTACCTCGTGGAGAACGGCGAGGTCACCGCCGCCGTCAACAACTTCCGCTTCAACGAGAGTCCGATCGACATACTGCGCCGCACCACCGAGGCGGGGGCCACCGAAACCACCCTGCCCCGCGAATGGAAGGACTGGTTCACCCGAACTGCTATGCCGCCCTTGCGAATTCCGGACTTCCACATGTCCTCGGTGAGCCAGGCGACCTGATCCGGCCGGTGCCGGGCTCGCTGCGGCGGGCCCGGCGCTCATGATCGAGCGGCGGGGCGATTACGCGCTGGGGGTGATCTCGAGGCCGATGGTGCCGGATTTGCCGCGGCGAATAATGCTCGCGTTCACCAGGATCGGGCCGAGCAGCCAGTACTTCCGCTTGATCAGCTTGCGGACGTGCTGGGTTTCTTCGGCATCGAGCACTCGACCGGTGCCTTCGATGACCTCACCACGCGGCTTGCCCGACGGATTGCACGGCTGCAGGGTGACGGCCGGATTGTTGCGCAGCCGCTTGACCTTCCAGCTGTTGGTCTCGGTCCACACGTACAGCTTTCCGTTGTCTTCGGCCGCCCAGACGGCGGTGCCGACCGGCGTGCCGTCCTTGCGGAAGGTCGTCAACAACACGTAATCGGCTTTGCCGACCGCATCCAGCGTGTTCGTCATATGGGCAGCCTATCCGGGATCGGGCCAGCGGGCTCGGCACACTCGAGCGCGGACCGCACTGCGCCCGTCAGTCCGACATTCGGTATTCGCCCGCTTCCAGGCGTTCGAGCACACCACCGGTCCAGTGCGACAGATTGTCGAATACCCCACTCCACAGCTCGAGCAGATCGGTCGCGTGGGGTGGTTCGTAGCGGCCGGGGAACTTCGGGATCATGGCGAGCAGGTCGTCGCGGACCGCGGCGGCATTGCGGCGTTGTTCACGCAGTTTCTCGATGACGTGCGCGCGCGGCAGGGCATCCATGAACGCGATACCTGCGCCGAGCTCCTCCATATCGACGCTGACCAGCGCCTCGTCCATAAGTCTGCGGAACTCGGCTTCCCCTGCCTCGGTCAGTTGGAACAGGGTGCGGCCGGGCCCCTCGGTGCTGCCCTCGGTGCCGAACGCACTCAGTTTGCCTTCCTGCGTCAACTGCTTGAGCGCGTGGTAGATCGATCCAGGTTTCACATTCGTCCAGGTTTCGGCACGCCAGGACAGCAGTTCGCGGCGCACGGCGTAGCCGTAGGTGGGCTGATGCAACCGCATCACGCCGAGGACGAGCAGA
Source organism: Nocardia sp. NPDC004278 (assembly GCF_053602975.1). Classification (NCBI taxonomy): domain Bacteria; kingdom Bacillati; phylum Actinomycetota; class Actinomycetes; order Mycobacteriales; family Nocardiaceae; genus Nocardia; species Nocardia sp. NPDC004278. The sequence goes on along the minus strand of NZ_JBSGEQ010000001.1, from coordinate 337,143 downwards.
CGCACCGCCGACATTCTGGACTCCCTTTCTCACGGAACGGCCATACTACTCAAATTTGACTTCCGCCGTTTCACCACCCTAACCTCTGGTAGTCAAAATTGATTACTGCGATCGGGGTGCGTAATGATGACCGATACGGCGGTTCCAGTGCTCCGGAGCGGCGATCTGACCGAAACCCTCGACTTCTATCGAACCCTCGGATACAAGGTCACCTATGAACAAACCCGGCCCTACGTCTACGGCGAGGTGGAGGCCAACGGCTGCGCGGTCCATTTCGCCGCCGCGCCCGCTGGCACCGAACTCCCCGCCGAACAGGTCGGCTGCCTGATCATGCTCGACGATGTCGCGGAGCGGCATCGCGCATTCACCGCCGCACTGCGCAAGCGCTACGGGAAGATCCCCGCGAAAGGCTGCCCGCGCATCACCAGATTCCGTCCGGGCCAAAGCCGATTCAGTGTGGTCGACCCGGTCGGCAACACCATCGTCTACATCCAGCGCGACGAACCCGAGGAACTCGAATACGGCGGCTCCCGCGAACTCGACGGGCTGGCACGGGTTGTGGACAATGCGCGCATCCTGCGCGATTTCAAGAACGATGACGCGACCGCGATCCGAGCGCTCGAGGTCGGCCTCGGCCGGTTCGGCGCGCAGGCATCGACCCTCGACAAGGCTCGAGCGCTGGCGGCACTGGCCGAATTGGCCATTGCCACCGGCGATGCCGAGCGGGCTGCGACGACACGAGCCGAACTCAGCGCGATAGCGCTGTCGAATACCGAGCGCGCCGCCGTCGTGGCGGACCTGAGCGCCGCCACCGACCTGGCCGATTGGCTGGCCGAAACCGATTGATCAGCAGCCGGTTTCAGCCTGGATCGCACCTTCCGGCGGTCGACCTCACTCGGCCGCGGTAAGGACTTGTGGTCCATCCTCGGTGATCGCGACCGTATGTTCGGAGTGCGCGGTCCGCGAACCGTCGGCCGAGCGAATGGTCCAGCCATCCGGATCTGTATAGATTCGGTCGGTCGTGCGGGCGAACCAGGGCTCGATGGCAATGGTCAAACCGGGTCGCAGCGGGAATCCGCGACCGGCGCGGCCCACATTGGACACATGCGGATCCTCATGCATCGTGCGCCCGAGTCCGTGCCCGCCGAATTCGGTATTCACCGGATAGCCGTTCGCCCGCGCGACCTCCGCGATGGCGGCGGAGATATCGCCCATCCGGTTGCCGGGCAATGCCACCGCGATGGCGGCGGCCAGCGCATCCTCGGTCGCCTTGATCAGTCGCAGGTCCTCCGCGTCGGCGGTGCCGACGACCATGCTGATGGCCGAGTCGGCGACCCATCCGTCGATACCGAGCGCCAGGTCCATGGTCAGCAAATCCCCGTCGCGCAGCGCGTAATCGAACGGAAGTCCGTGCAGGACGGCGTCGTTCACCGAAAGGCAGATGGTATTGCGGAACGGCCCGCGCCCGAAGGACGGCGCGTAGTCCCAGTAGCACGACACCGCACCGCGTTCGCGAATCCGTTCCCGCACATGGGCTTCCAGTTCCAGCAGGTTCACCCCGACTCGGGCCCGCTCGCGCACTTCCGCCAGGATCTGGGCGACGAAGCGCCCCGCCACCCGCATGCGTTCGATCTCTGCCGCCGACTTCAACTCCACCACGACCAACCTCCATCTCGGTATTTTTATACCGAGCATAGCGGCACTCGGTATAAAAATACCATTCACCCCGCGTGACCAGGCGATGTGTTATGTTCGCGAACGCGAATGAGCACTGGTTTTTCGTTGTTCGCGGCCCATCCGCGGCATGTGTTCCACCGATCGACTGCCCGACAGCGAGCGTAGAGGAGCCACCCATGAGCGAGCGCAGCGAGCGAACTAACAGCACAACCGCGCGTCGCAAGGCTCTAGCCCTCGCCATCGCACTGGCCCTCGCCCTCGTAGCCCCCGCTTGCCGCGGCGATTCCTCGACGACCCAGAACCAGTCGGGCGCCGCATCCGGGCCCGCCCGCAATCCCTATCTGGCCGCTGCGACCTACGGACTCACCCATATAGATCCCGGCCAGTCCGACACCTTCCCGTACCAAACGCCACCGGGCGAGTTCCATATCGACCCGAAACAACAGGCGCGGGTCACCTCGGGACCGGTCAACATCATGACGCTCGCCGCCACCGAACCGGACTACATGTGGATCTCCTCCACCCAGGGCGTGGTCTACGTCCAGGTGGGCAATGGCATGTTTCGCGAGATCGCCCGCGCCGATGTGCCCGGTGTTAAACCGATCGCCGCGCAAGCCCTCGACCAGGTACTCAACCAGAACTTCACCGATATCGGCCAGGTGGAGACCGCCGTACACAACGACTGGGGCATCGACTGGACACACCTCACCAATGGCGTCTACAGCCTGGTGGACAAGGACAATCGGGTCTATTACGTCACGCAGAACGCGGAGATCGTCGTCTTCGGCCTGACCAATGCGAACAATCCCCAAGCGGGCGTGCGCATTCTGCGCACCCTCGACTTCAAACCGTGGCTCGGTACCGGCGCGGGACTCGGCGGCCTGCCCGAGTCCATCGTCGGACTGAATATGACCTACGACGGCAAGCTCGCGGTGCTCAGCACCCGCGGCCTGTCGATCATCGACCGGAGCCTGCAGGGTGAACCGCAGCAGGTCCACTTCGGCGCCGACGAGGTGGTCTCCAATGCGATGGCGGTGGACGAGAACGGCGGCATCTACGCCGCCTCCGACAAGATCATGCGCAAGGTCGTGTGGACCGGATCCAAACTGTCGGCCGACGCCACCGACGGCGCGTGGGCGGCGCCCTACGATTTCGGACGCCAGCCGCCCGCGGTGAAATTCGGCATCGGCACCGGCTCCACCCCCACGCTCATGGGCTACGGCAAGGGCGACCGGCTCGTTGTCATTACCGACGGGGCCGATCGGATGAAGCTGGTCGCGTTCTGGCGCGACGCCATTCCCGAAGGATTCCAACCGAAGCCGGGCACCAAATCCAACCGGATCGCCGATCAGATCCAGGTCACGGCGGGCCTGAATCCGGAGCCCGAATTCATCCAGAGCGAGCAATCGGTCGTCGTGGACGGTTACGGCGCGTTCGTGGTCAACAATGCCCGGCCCGAGGGTGCGCCGGACCGCCTCGTCGATGTGCTCGCCGGCGGGCCGGTCTTCGCGCCCCCATCGGGTATCGAACGGTTCGGATGGGATCCGGCCGACCACCACTGGACCTCGGTGTGGTCACGCGCCGATGTGGTCGCCACCAGCATGGTGCCCACCGCGAGCACCAAATCCGGCGTCGTGTTCGTCAACGGCTACACCAAGGCCGACGGCTGGGAGGTGACCGGACTGGACTGGCAATCCGGAAAGACGGTGCACCGCACCATCTTCGGGCAGAGCAACCTCGGCAACGGCGCGTACGCGTTGGTCCAGTTCTTCCCGAACGGGGATCTGCTGTTCAACAGTGTCGGCGGGCCGTTCCGGGTGAAGTTCAACAGCTGAGCTTGCGTCAGGCCAGGCGGTCCGGGATGGGAGCGAGGGAGAAGTTGCTCCAGATGTAGGTGTCCATCTGGTGTTGGTCACCGCTGAGGTTGAACACCCGGTCGACCTTGCCGTCGATGTTGAAATGCCAGACCAGCGCCCACATGGTGTCAACTTTGCCGACACCCTCGGTGGACCAGCCACGGTGGATGTCGACCACGTATTCGTCGTTGGACTCGAGGAACAGCGGCTCGGCTTGGAACCCAGCCTTGGCCAGTTGAGTGAAGAAAGCGACGACTTCCTCGACTCCGCGTTTGGTACCGGACAGCGGATGATGCCCGGGAATGGTCCACTCGATGTCATCGGTGAGCACCTCCCGCATTCCATCGAGGTCGTAGGCGGCGTAGGCCGCGAAAAACTTGGTGATCGCCGCGACTTTATCTGCGCCGGTTGTCATGGTGACTCCTGTTGAGCTGCAATGGTTTTACGCACCCAGAACATCGGGATACTGCCCGGGAACCGAAACCGATTCGGGTGATATCCATGCCCGTGGTGCCGAGAGGGCAGGCTGTTGGCCATTGTTGTGTATATCAGTGCAGGAGCCAGGTGCCAAAGCTGCGGGCCAAGACGGCATGACGATCCAGATCGTTGCCGCGACCGCGACGCTCAGCAAGATGACAGAGACCGGAACCCGGCCCGTCACCTGCACGGTTTCCAGACGTTCGACAAGGTCTGCGCGGCGCTTACACCCAGCCTCCGACGATGATCGGGATCCTATGCGCCCTGGCAGTGATCACCCGCGGAGTGCCGTGGCGACGTCGGTGCGCATTCGCGATTCGATGTGGCGAATCAATTTGGTCAGGTCGGCGCAATACACCGAGGGATTTCGGAAGCCGTCGCCCTCACGGTATCGCGTGACGTAGTGACCACCGCCGCACACGGTGTGTATCGAGCAGGTGCGGCAGGTGTCGCTGAGCGCGTCCACGCCGATCTGGCGCGCCACGATCTCGGGTTCCAGCATTGCGCGGTCGAGCGGATTGCGTTGGCCGGCAGGCAGTTTGGTCGCACCGGAGAAGGTCGCCTTCAAGTCGTCGATCTGCGCCACACTGCCGTCGGTTTCGATCACCGCTATTCGGGTGGGACCGAGGCCCCACACCTCCGATTCCACGGTCCCGCCCAGCAGCAGGTCCATGATGTTCTCGAACATTCGGATCCGCGTGTCCAGTTGCGGCGCGCCGTACCAGCGATCGAAGATCGTGATCAGCCAGTCCGCATACGGAGTGACTCCGGGATCGGCGGAAAACCCGGGGGGCGGCGTTGTCCAATTGCCCAGTGGAATCTCGAAATTGACGGCCGGGGGCTGGAACGCGAGCAATCCTTCATAGGTCTGCAAAGGGTCGTTTGCGAGGTCCATGACGCAGAGCAGACCGTTGAACAGATGCCGCCGATCGCCGGCCGTCAGTTTCTCGAGGGCGGCAACGACCCGGGAGTAGCTCCCGGCGCCGCGGCGGTCCCGGCGATGGCGGTCGTGACTGTGCTCATCACCGTCGAGACTGACGGTGATGCTGATGTCCCAGTCGTCGCAGATCCTCAGGAACTCGTCGTCGAGCAGTACGCCGTTGGTCTGCAGAGTGAGGGTGACAGCGGTAACCGGCTCCAGCGCCGCCCGCGCCTGCGATGCGAAATACTCGAGATCGGCATGACCCGCCATGAGCGGCTCGCCGCCGAAGAAGACGAGACTCACCGCGGGAGGGCCGAACCTGCGAACGTGATCGGCGATTGTTCGGAGGGCGTCGTCGAAAACCTCCCGGCGCATCGCCTTCGGCTGCTCCCGCCAACTCTGATCGGCCATTTCGTAGATGTAGCAGTAATCGCACGCCAGATTGCATCGGCTGTGAATCTTGAGGAGAAATTCCGTAAACGGAAGGGGCTCGAATCCGTTGCGCTGCAATGCGGCCACGTCGAGTCCGGTTTCGGGCCATGACTTCCGCACTGCGGGCAGCCCCAGTGCCACCGATGTCGGTTCCATTGTGTGCTCTCGATTCCTGGTTTCAGATATCAGTGCGTGGGCGGTCGGACAACCACCGCACCAGCTCGACCACGTCGGTCTCGGTGCCGTCGGACAGCAGCCGCTGGTACAGGCGCGCCGCCACCTCGGCCCGATCGTTGAGAACGCCGAAGTCGTTGTCGGGGAACAGTTCCGGCAGGCTCAAGGCCAGACCGGCCCAGAGCTGCGGGAGCAGCGGGTCGACGCGCAGCTCCAAGGCGTACAACTCGACGGCCTCGGCTGGCTCGCCGGCCAGGTAGGCGCGAGTGCCGCGGGGCAGATCAGCGGGCGCGACGCTCGAAGCGGCGGCCTGGTCGTGCATTCTGAGCCGCACCGGAATATGCAGATCGCGGTGGCGATCCGGGATCGTCTCCTGATCCACGTACCGTACGGACGGCAGTATCGCGGAAGGTGCCGCTCGCGCGACCCACAGCTCTGCCAGCTCGGCCAGCTCGGCGTCGTTGGATGTGCGATTGCGCACCTGCCAAGAAGTGCGATGTGCTACCAGAATCTCGGCCACCGCATCGCGCGCCTCCGCCGGCACGTCCTCGTTGGCCCACGGCCGGGCGCCTGCGGTCAGCGCGCTCATGAACTCCTCGCCACGCTCGGTCAGCAGGCCCGAACCCGATGCCTCCACCATCGCGGTCGCCAGTTGTGTACGCCAGCGCTCGAATTCGATGTGCGCCCGCATCGATCGGTGGCAGTCGGCGTGCCGGTGTACCCGCCAGAAGTCGGTGACCCCGAAGAAGGCGTAGATCCCGTGCATCAGACCGAGGATCGGCCGTGGATCATCGCGCCACGGCGCGTAGAAGCGACACGTCGGGTCGGGATCCACTATCAGCACCTGATCGGCGAGCATGGCGAGTTTGCTGTGCTGAATCTCGTGGATCAGCGACACCGCCATGTCACAAGAGTCCTTCGGGGCCGTGGTGTACACACAGCCGGTCCCGCTGAAGGCGGTGTGGCCGATGGTCGCCGCCACCGGTCGCGCGGTGAGCGGCGTCAGTAGCCGCAGGCAGGCACGCATCGGCGCCAGATAGCCGGGGAAGTCTCGTCGCAGCAGGTGCCAGGCCTGCGCGAAATCCTTTCGCCAAGTGTCGAACTCGTCGGTCGTGAGCCGCGGTGCCGTACCCGAGGGCAGGTCGCGGAACGGATCGAGATCATCGAGGACGACCTCCGGTTCGCCGTTCCCGCCGTGCACCCGCCGCAGCGGCAGCCACGCCGGGTCGGACTCGTCCGCCGGCGACGCCACCGAGATCGGAGCGCTGCCGTCAGCGACGATGCGTATCGCGCCATCTACCCAGGTCAGCTGGCAGTGGCCGTAGTCTCCCGCGGATCCAACCCGCGCCATCCCGATCCCGGGCAGCATAACTTCGCCATTGCGTACGACAACCCGCATCGATCCGCTGGGCATATTCGTGACCACGGCGGCCGCCGCTAACCAGCCGAGGTAGCCGCAGTCGGCCCACAACGGAGTTGGTTCCCGATCGTCCGAGGCGTTGCGCACGCGCTGGAGCACGCGGCCGAGCCAAACCCCGGTGTGCGGGTAGACCAGCAGTGCCTCGACCGCGGCCGGATGTGACTCCTCCAGCTCGGTCAGGACCCGATAGGCATCGGAAAGGCCGGCGGCGGCGTCGATTTCCGGTTGGTGAGCGGTGACTTCGGTGATGAGCGCGCGTAGTAGTACGAGTCGTACAGTCAGCATGTTCGAAGTCATCCGGACGACGGCTGACTCCGTGCCGTAACCAGTGAACAGCTCGGCCGCTGCATCGTCGATACCGATGGTCGGGGCGGACATGGTTGCACTCCTGTCGTCAGTGATTGGCCGCGGTGGCGAGGTCGGTGCGGACCCGTGCTCCGATGTGGCGGATCAGCTTCGTCAGGTCGGCGCAATACACGGAGGGATTGCGGAAGCCGTTATCGGCGCGATACCGGTGCACGTAATGCCCGCCGCCGCAGACGCTATGGACAGAGCATGCCCGGCAGGTTTCACTCAGGGCGTCCGCGCCGATCTGGCGAGCGACGATCGCGGGTTCCAGCAGTGCGAGGTCGAGCGGATTGCCCACGTTCGCGGTGCGCAACTTGGTGGCCCCCGCGAAGGCCGACTTCAACTCATCGACCTGCTCCAGAGTGCCGTCGGTTTCGATCACGGCCAGCCGAATCGGGGCCAGCCCGAGTAATTCCGATGTCACGGAGCCGCCCAGCAGCAGGTCGATGATGTCATCGAAGATCCTGACCCGGGTCTCCAGCTCCGGCGCCCGGAACCAGCGATCGAACACCGGGATCAGCCAGTCGGCGTAGGGGGTAGCGGTGTGGTCGGCGGTCGACGCCGGTGGTGGCGTCATCCAATTGCCGTGCGGAAGCAGAAAATCGACCGCCGGGGGTCGAAAGGCCAGCAGCGCTTCGTAGGTCCGTACCGGGTCGTTGGCCACATCGATGGTGCAGAGCAGGCCGGCGAACAGGTGCCGGTTCTCCTCCGCCGTCAGTTGCGTGATCCCGGCCGCGACGCGCGTGTAGCTCCCGGCGCCCCGCCGATCCCGGCGATGCCTGTCGTTACCGCTCTCATCGCCGTCGAGGCTGACTCCGACGCGAACATTCCAGCGCGCGCAGATGCGCAAGAACTCCGGGTCGAGCAGCGTGCCATTGGTCTGCACGCCCAGCTGCACCTCGGTGATCGGCTCCAGCGATTCGCGCGCCGACCGGGCGAAGTATTCGAGATCGCGATGTCCGACCAGCAGCGGTTCGCCACCGTGGAACACAAGATCCACCGCGGGCAGCTGGAAGCGGCGAGCATGATCGGCGATCATTCGGAGGGCCTCGTCGAAAGCCCTGCGGCTCATGGTCTTCGGCTGATCGCGCCAGCTTTGATCGGCCATCTCGTAGACGTAGCAGTAGTCGCAAGCCAGGTTGCAACGGCTGTGGATCTTGACAATGAATTCCGTGAACGGCAGCGGCTCCCAGCCGCTGCGGCGCAGCGCGTCGACATCCAATCCATGTGTGGGCCAAGACGTTTGCACCACGGGAACGCCCAACGGCACCGGGCCGGACTCCATATTCGCTCCCTCGAGCTGCGGGAACAGCCACGGGCGCACTGCTACCGAGTCGCCCGTGGCCGTGTGATCACTTGGTGGGGTTGATGAACGACTTGAACCCGCCGGGGGCCCTGTCCTGCGAACCCTTGGCGTAGCGCTCGAGGGCGGCTCGCATGGCCGGAGTGCAGTGCGTGGCCAGCTCTTCCGTGTTGAGTGCGGCGAGTTCATCGAGTCTTCCCATTTACGGGACCTCCTTTTCTGTATTCCCGTACCGGCACGGCAAATTGCCAGGCGTCGCAAGAATTGATCGGCTCGACAATGCCGACAAGCGAAACGGGATATCTACCAATGGGTGACCGGTTGTCCTCCCGAGAGGGAGCTTAATCACATGAAACGTCGATCGCTCACATCTGTTCCCGTTACTGGGAAGGGCATCTCGCACTTCTACAACAGCTACATCGCAACCTTGACCGTCACGATCACACCCGCCGCGATGTCCAGTGCATTCGCCACAAACCCGGCACGCCCGGTCCGGATCCGCCATATGCGTGGCACCCATCCTCGCCCATGCCGCGACCAACTGCTCATACGAAATACCCGAGTAAATCCCACCCACATCCTTGATTGCACCGGTCGCCGACCCATGCCTCTCCCCCACACCCCTCGCAACGCCCCGCACCTGCCCCGGGCCAGTTCACGCACATGGTCTTCGTTGATATCCGGATGCGGCACACCACAAATATTGAGGAAGAACGCAACCTCACCCGGAATTTCTATTGCCGCAGCCAGATCCCCTCCCGTGGATCAGGGCACCCGCTGCGGCGCCCGCGTTCGCTGATGCTCTCTCGAGAACTCCCAATTCCCAACCATGGGAGTTGGGAGTGCCAGGAATCCTGTTGTCTTGCAATAGACTTCAGCCGGCCGGGTCGACGACGTCGTCCGGCGAAGGCGATCTCCCATGACTGTAGCCGGAGTTGTCGGTCGACTATTCGACTGCGCCATCGGTAATTTCGCTATGCGTCAATGGGAGTGAAGAAGGAGGTATCTCGTGGGAAATCTTGCCGAGCTCGCCGGACAGGTGCGGCGCAGTTGATGGCGAACTCCGACCTCGCTCTGCGTGCCGCGGTCGAGCGTCATCTCATCCATGCCGATTAAGCCCACGGGAATTCAACTCGTTCATCAACCCGGTAAGTAGTCGGGCGATATGGAAATTGGCCACCGGTGGCCTGGTGCAGCGCTACCCGTGGTCGTTCACACAGATAGAGGGGCAAGAGATGGCGCCGTTGCCTGTATAGATAGGACATTTCCGGGAGTAACCCTCTTGGCCCGCGGCGGGATTGGATGTCGACGAATTATGTCGCGGTGGCCGGGAGCCGCTGCCCTTCGTCGAGTTCGTCGTCAATATTCACAGTAGGTGCAATTCGGCTTGTGACTACTGCTATATCTGCGAGATGGCCGACCAGAGTTGGCGTGCGCAACCGAAGACGATGAGCCATCAGGTTTTCGACGACGCTCGCCGGATGATCGGCGAGCACGCGCGCCGATTCGCGCATCGGTATCGCGAGTGTGTGACGGATTCCCAACCCCTCGGTGTATTGCGCCGACCTGAAGAAGTTGATCTACCACATCGAATCTCGTGTCCGTGCGGACATCGACTCTGCCATCAACCTAGCGACGGGACACCCCCATGCCAACGACAGTCACCGGGATCGACGATGTCACAGCCAGTTTGAGTTCCGGCCACGGAACCGAGGCGGCCATCGCGACGCTGACCGAAGGCGCGCTACTGATGCGGCTGATCCTGCTGCGCACGCTCATCGCCGAAACCGCGTCGCGCCCCGAAATTGCCGACGCCGCAGGACTTTCCCTTGCCTACCAGACGCTGGCCGAACTGCAACGATCCCATCCGGCCGAGGTCGTGACGTTGTTGTCGTACCCGCACGTCGGCCCGTGGCTCGCCCAGGTCCTGCAGCGCCTTCATGCCGAGCCCGACGACGCGCCGACCCCACTGTGGGCCGACTGTGGCTACCTGGGCTGGCTCGCCGCGGCAGGCGCCATCGCCTGTCTACCCGAAGGTTCCATCAACGTCGTAGTGCGGAACGGCGTGGTGATGTTGCCCGGGATCGGCAGGGCCGAGCTCGGCCCTGCCGCGGACAACGGGCACTGCGAACTGCACTGGACGCGGGACGGCGCACTGCGCTTCACCCGGGGCACCAGCACAGTTCTCGTCCCGTCCCGGGATGACGAGTCCGATCCCGCGTGGCTGCCGCTGCGGCGATTGCGGGGGGCGGATGCGGAACGGGAGGTGTTCCTGGACGACCTGGACCCGTTCCGATACTTGCTGGACGGTCAGCAGCCGCCCCGGCTCACGACCGCCCAAACCAGCACGTGGCAACAGGATTTCGCGGCGGCCTGGGAACTACTGCGCCGCGACTTCGACCGGTACCTCGTGCCGATGCGCAGTTGCCTGCAGTCTTTGGCGCCGCTGAGCACACAACCACTCGCGGCGAGCACGAGCCACACCGCATTCAACGGAATCGGCTGCGTCTACACCACGGCCCCCGCGGACCCATGCCAGCTGGCGCTCACGCTGATCCATGAGGTCCAGCACACGAAGTTCACGCTGCTGACCGATCAGATCGTGCTGTTCGATCCCGATCCGGTGTGCCGCTTCTACGCGCCGTGGCGCGACGACCCGCGTCCGATCATGGGCCTGCTGCACGGGATCTACGCGTTCTTCGGAGTCACCGACTTCTGGCGAATACATCGTCACGCCGACTGCCACCGATCGATGCAGGCGCACGTCGATTTCGAATTGTGGCGTCTGCAGGTGGAAGGTGCCGTGGCGCAGGTATCGACGTCGAGCCTGCTCACCGAGGCGGGTTCGCATTTCCTGAACGCGCTCGGTGCTGAAATGCGCCCCTGGGGCGAGGAGGACGTGCCCACGGCGGTCAGAGTCGCTGCGTCCGAGGTGGCGATCGCGCATCGGACGTTCTGGCAGGTGCGGAACCTGACACCGGACATCGGCGGCATCGCCGAGCTGGCCGCGTGCTGGATTGCGCAGGCGCCACGGCCCGACGGCCTGCCGCCCGCGGAACAGGTGGACCAGCGGGCCGTGCCGAACGACCATCGTCGCCTGCACCTTCCAGCGCAGCTGAAGCTGCTGGACCACGCCGCGGCCGAAGCTCTGTCGATCCCCGAGCAGCCGCGCGGCGACCGGGCCTATCTGGCGGGTGACCTGGCTGCGGCGGTCGCGCTGTACACCGAGGAGCTGCACATCGACCCGCTCCGGCCACAGTTGTGGGCGGGCTTGGCGCTGGCGTTGCCGAAGCTCCACCCGGACGATGACTTCAGCGTTCTCGATGACAGGGCCGAGGTCGCCGCCCACCTGTGCCAGGTACTGCTGGCGGATGCCGAAGGTGTCGAGATCGTCGATCTGGTGCGGTGGTTGTCGAGGAATCCGCGCACTCATGGGTAGATCGGGAATCCACACCAACCGGAACTTCCTGCTGCTGTGGTCCGGAAACGCGACATCGCTGGTGGGATTCCACGGCGTCCGAATCGTCTACCCGATGCTGGTTCTCGCGGTGACCGGCTCACCCGCCGCGGCGGGATGGGTCGGTTTCGCGTTGAGCCTGCCGAGTCTGATCTTCCAGATCGTGGCCGGCATCGTCGCGGACTATTCCAACCGGATCCGGACCCTGGTGATATGCCAGATCATCGGGTTGATCGCGGCCTGCGTGGCTGCCGGAGCGGTCGCTGCCCAGCTCCCGAGCCTCGCGCTGATAGTCGGTGTCACAGCGTTCATCGAGGGCAGTGTCTACGTCTTCGTCGGCCTCAGTGAGCTGGGCGCGATCCGCGACGTGGTGTCGCACGCACAGCGACCCGCCGCGTTCTCGTTCCTCGAGGCCGAGCAACCGATCGCTGTCCTGGTCGGACGAGCAGCAGGTGCGGCGGTCTACGGCGTGGCCCGTTGGCTGCCGTTCATCGCCGACGCCGTGTCGTATCTTTACTGCCTCGTCGCACTGTTGCTGATCCGTCCGGACTCGCCAGCACCGCCGAAAGCCGCCGAGTCCGAGCGTCATTCGGTCCGGCGCACCATCACCGACGGCTTCCGTGTCGTATGGACCGAACCTTTCCTACGGATATCGACGGCAATGATCGGACTGTCGAATATCGTCATTCAGCTCGTCTTGCTGCTGATACTGGTGGAACTGAAGAACGGCGACGGTCCCGCCTGGACCGTCGGCGTGGTGCTCGGCGCCGCGGGTGTCGGTGGAGTACTCGGCGCCGCCGCGGCATCACAGCTCACCACTCGCTTCCCTCCCCGGAATGTCTATCGGGGCGCGCTGTGGGCATGGACGGCGCTGCTCGTTCCCATGGCGTTCAGCGGCAATCCCTTTGTGCTGGGCGCGTGTTGGTGTGGCGTCGGCGGCGTGGGGGTCGTCAGCAACGTCGCGTTGACGATATCCCGGCTCGATGTGATCCCCGAACAGACGTTAGGTCGCGCGGTCGCGACGATGGCACTGTTCTGCGACGGCGCGGTCGCGCTCGGCGCGCTCGGGGCGGGCTATCTGCTGTCCGCAGTGGGCGCCGTCGCCACGCGATGGTTAGCACTCACGGCCATGTTCACACTCGCCGCATACGCAAGTACTCGCGCCACCCGCTCTCGCGATCTACCGCTTGCGCTGACATCAACCGATTCCTGAAGCGAGAGCCTGCTCGTCCCAGCGGCGCAACCTCGGCAACGGCGCGTACGCGTTGGTCCAGTTCTTCCCGAACGGGGATCTGCTGTTCAACAGTGTCGGCGGGCCATTCCGGGTGAAGTTCAACAGCTGAGCTTGCGGTATTTAAATACCATCCATACGCTGGTCGCATGGTCCGACTTCCGCTGACACCCGCCCAGGTCGAGGCCGGTCGCCGCCTCGGCACCCGACTGCGGGCCGCGCGCGCCGATCGCGACCCGGCCCAGATCGCCCGGGCGGCGGGCATCTCGCCGGAGACGCTGCGCAAGATCGAAACCGGCCGGCTGCCGACACCCGCATTCGGCACGATCGTGTCGCTGGCCGCAGCCCTGGAGATTCCCTTGCAGGAACTCGCCGATACCTGGCGTTCGGCCGGACTCGCGGAATCGGCCTGATCTACTCGGGGGTGATCGCGATCCCGACGGAGCCGTCCGCACCCTTGAACAGCTTGTGCAGCCGGATCAGCACGGTGCCGATGATCCCGTACTTGCGCGACACCAGATCGCGCACCCGCTGAGTGCCGGCCGCATCGAGGACCTCGGCCTTGCCCGCGAACTTCTCCTCGCTCTTCGGGCGGCCACGGCCATCGCATATCTGCACGGCCACCTCCGGATTGCGACGAATCCGCTTGACCTTCCAGGTCTTCGGGTTGGTCCACACCACGATCCGGTCGCCGTCCGGCGCCACCCACACCGGTGTGCCGACCGGTGTGCCGTCCTTCTTGTAGGTGGTCAGTAGGGCGAAAGTGCTCGTACTCAGCTCGTTCCAGGTCATACCGAAAACGGTAGGCCGCGGCGGTAGCTGCGACATCCGTCTGCGGGCAGAACGCGCCCGTACGCGTGCTGACGTACCGCGGCACAGGTGATGGGCGAGCCGCCGCCCGCCCATCACCCCTGCTCAGCCCCCGATACGCCCGGAAGAAGGTCCGGAGGTCATCGAGCAACCTCTTGGATGCCACGCGTGAATCCGACCGCGATCACGCTGACGCCGAAAAATGCTCTCGCGCAACGATGCTCACACTGAGCTAGCGCCCTCGGCGTGCGAATACGGGGGCGTGTTCGGGCCGGATACCGATGCCGCCGAAGTAGGCGGTGAGGCCGCGCAGGAATGGAGCGTGTTGCAGTGCTCGCAGCGGTGCGGGCAGCCGGTGTTCATCGAGCGTGCCTGCTGTCGATGGCGGCGACAAGCAGCCGACCGTCCGCCGAGAGGGCGTAGCGCTGTTGTCACACGCGCTGATGGCCACGTGGCAAGAACGCAGCGGCCGCGTGCTGACCGCCGCCGCCTATGTCCGTGCGGGTCGTATCGACCGGGCGGCTCGATGAATTCCAGGTGATGCTCGGGCGCCTCGGCGTGCCTCGATGCGATCAGCAATGCGGTAAACGCGGTCGGTCAGCAGGCGGCCGCCCGGAAATCCATGCACCGTGGATGTCGAGAACGCTCGGGCGGCTCCGTCCCTGGGGTACGAGCAGCCGAACGGGCCTCGACGACACCGACGAAGGAGCGACCACCATGCAACCGAACGAGATCACCGAGATCCTGAACCGCCCGTTCAGCCAGGAGCTCCTGGCCCGCGACCTGCTCCGCATGGCCTACGTCGCCAAGGACGGCACGCCCCGCAACGTGCCGATCGCATTCACCTGGAACGGCTCGGAGATCGTCGTCTGCACTTCGAAGAACGCCCCGAAGCTGCCCTCCCTGCGGCACAACCCGGAGGTCGCGCTGACGATCGACACCGAGGTGCACCCGCCGAAGATCCTGCTCATCCGCGGTCGAGCGGAGCTGGAGGTGGTGGACGGCATCCCGGAGGAGTACCTGCAGATGAATGGCAGCTACGAAATGACCCCCGCGCAGCGCGTCGAGTGGGAGGCCGAGGTCCGCTCGCTCTACGACGGCATGGTCCGGATCGTCATCACCCCGACGTGGGTCAAACTCATCGACTTCGAAACCACCCTGCCCACCGCGGTCGAGGAGCTGATCCAGCAGCGGGCCGAGCGTCAGCGCGCCTGAACTGATCAACCTTCGGGCGGCAGCGGTACGTCGAATTGGAACGCGCGATCACGCCGACTTCGGCCCGCGCGCTCGGCGATGACCCGGCAGATCCGCCACGTCCGCGGAAATCACTGCGGGCTGAGGTGTTTCCGACTGCGTCAATTGCGGCAGCCACCGCTCCAGCAATGCCGGAAGCCACCAGTTCGCCCGACCCAACAGCGCCATAGTGGCGGGCACCAGCACCATCCGCACGATGGTCGCATCGAGCAGGATCGCCGTCGCCAGCCCGAGGCCCATCATGGTCACCATCGGCGACGGATTCACGACGAAGCCCAGGAACACCGCGGTCATGATCAGCGCGGCGGCGGTGATGACGCGCCCGGTACCCGAGATGCCCCGCGCCACCGATTCGGCACTGTCCCCGGTGGCGTCGTACTCCTCGCGGATGCGTGAGATCAGGAACACCTCGTAGTCCATCGACAGCCCGAACAGCACGGCGAAGGCGATCACCGGTATCGGTGAGGCGATCCGGTAGGTGTCCTCCAGCCCGAAAAGTCCAGCGCACCATCCCCATTGAAAGACCGCGACCAGAACGCCGTAAGCCGCTCCGATGGACAGCAGGTTCAGCACGACCGCCTTCAGCGGCACCACAAGGGAACGGAAAACGATGAGCAGCAACAGAAACGACGTCACGAGAATGGCACCCACGAATACCGGCAATGTGTCACCGAGCTGCCGCGTGAGGTCATCGGTCATCGCCGTCATCCCCGACACGGCGACATTGTCCGGAGCGAGATCACGTACGCGCGTGAGTGTCTCACCGGTGGCAGGGTCCGAGGGCGCGGTCTTCGGCCGAACAGGAATGATCGCGGCATCCCCCGCAGGCGCCGGCTGAACTGCCCCCACCTGCGCAATCCCCGGATCAGCCGCGATCCGCGCCCCCAACTCCGCCAGCCCCTCGCTGGTCACCCCCGCCCGCCGCAAGTCCACCACCACCAGCAGCTGCCCATTCACCCCCGGCCCGAACCCCTGCGCCAGCAAGTCGTATGCCCGCCGATGACTGGCCTCGGTCGTGTCATCCCCGGCGTCAGGAAACCCGGTCTCCATCCACAGCGTCGGCGCAGCCAATGCCAGCAGCACCGCTCCGGCAACCACCAGATACGGCCACGGCCGCCCCGCCACCCGATGCGCGAACCACCACCAAACCGTCTGCGTCACCGAAGCTCCCGCATCCACCGCCGGAGTCATCGACCGCCGCGAGCGCCGGCCGACTCGGCCCATATCGATTCGGTCGCCGAGCAGCGCCAGCAGGGCTGGCAGCAGTGTGAGGGCGGCAGCGATGGCGATCAGCACCACCAGTGCGGTGGCGAGGCCGATCGACGTGAGCAGGCCGACTCCGGTCAAAGCCAGTGCCGCCATTGCCAGTACGACCGTGCCGCCGGAGAACGCCACGACCGCACCGGAGGAGCTCATGGCCAGCGACAGCGCATCAGCATTGTCCCTGCCCGCCGTCCGATGCTCGCGGTATCTGGTCACGATGAACAATGCGTAATCGATGCCGACGCCCAGTCCGATCATCGCGGCAATCGTCGGTGCCGAAGTCGAGACATCCATGGCATTGGCCAGCAGCACAATTCCGCCGAGTCCCACCGCGACCGCTACCAAGGCGATCACGATCGGCGCCAGTGCCGCCACAACGGTACCGAGCACGACGAGCAGCACCACGAACGCCGCGAGCAGGCCGGCCACCTCGATTCCAGAGGTCTCGGCTTCCGCATTCACGAACGCGGCATCACCACCCAGCTCTGCGGCCAGCCCCGCCGCGCGAGCCGGATCCATCGCCTCAGCGAGGGCAGGCAGCGCATCCGCACCCAACTCCGTAACCGGCACATCGAAAACAAGGTCGGCATAACCGATCCGGCCATCGGCCGACACAGTGCCCGCCACGAACGGATCCACCACGCCCGCAACATGATCCGCCTCCGAAAGGCGGGCCACGGCGGCCATGACCGCGGATCGGTCCTGATCCAGCCGCTCCCCGGGAGCGGCAGCGAACACAGCCATGGCAGTCCCGCGGGCCGCATCC
This sequence comes from Nocardia sp. NPDC004278, assembly GCF_053602975.1. NCBI lineage: Bacteria > Bacillati > Actinomycetota > Actinomycetes > Mycobacteriales > Nocardiaceae > Nocardia > Nocardia sp. NPDC004278. Next base: position 319,753 of record NZ_JBSGEQ010000001.1, on the reverse strand, counting down.
GGAAAGCGTTCCTCCAGCAGCGCCATCGCGGTCTCGCTCTGGCTACCGGGTGCGATGAAGTCATCAGCGAACGCACCCCCGGCGGCGCCGGCCAAGGCCAGCAGCATCCCGAGGACGGCCACCCAGCCGCCAAGTGTCCGCCACGGCCTGCGCGCGGCCGCATCGCCGATACGGCGAGTGAATCGGTTCATGATCGCTTTCTCCCTGTACTCTCGCGGCGAACCGGGATCCGGCCCCCGAGGAGGCCACCCCGCGTCCACTCCGCAACCCGGCGGAGCGAAAGGGCGAGTTCGGCTCCGGTGGTCAATGGTCCGGGCCGTGGACGCGTCGGTCGCCAGCCGGAAGATGGTTTCGTCCTCCGCCTCGGGACCTGTTCCGACAGGCGAACTCAGCGGGCTCGTCCGCCGCACGGAGGGTCGCGGAATCCGTCTCGCGGCGGGTGATCGCGCTCGCGACTGCGCGTACGGTGAGGCCGTGCCTGCTGACGTCTCACCGACCGGGCCGCCGGTCGACAAACCGCGGGCCGCCGCGAACGGGTCGCCGCTGTCCCCGAACACGCCGACGGTGGCCATCGCTCGCGCTTTCCGGGGACCGTTCACCCGCTGGCCGCGCGCCGCGGACGCGGTCCTCGCGGTCGTAACCTTGCTGGCGACGGCGTTTCTCGTGGAAGGGCCCGGCGATTCGCTGCACTGGCGCGGACTCGGGGAGGTATCACCGGGTGTGCTGGTGGTGTTCGTCGCGGCGAACGCCGCGCTGTACTGGCGTCGCCGCGCACCACTGCTGGTGCTGGGTTTGCTGCTGGTCGCGTGGATTCCGCTACTGGTCGTCGATACCAATGTCGGCGGGGCGACTGTGGTGGCTCTCTACAGCGTCGGTCGGTACGCGGCCGACAGTTGGTGGGGCCCGATGGGAGTTGCGATCGCGATCGCCGCGGTCACTGTCGACGGGCGGGACCATCCCGGAAAGTGGTGGGAGGAGGCAATTCTCGACGCCGTGGTGCTGGCCGGTGTCTGGTATGTCGGGCGCAGGCTACGACTTCGTGAGGAACGCGCAGCACAACTGGTGCGCGAACGCGCCGCCGAGGCTCGCCGCATCGTGGCCGGCGAGCGCACCCGTATCGCTCGCGAACTGCACGATGTGGTCGCTCACCGGGTGAGCCTGATGACGGTGCAGGCGGGTGCTGCCAAAGCCGTTGCTGCCGAGGACCTCGCGGCGGCCGTGCAGGCAATGGGCGCTGTGGAGGAAGCCGGCCGCCAGGCGCTGGACGAACTGCGGCATCTCCTCGACGTGCTGCGCCCCGACAGTGATTCCGCCTGGCTGGGACCGCAACCCGGGCTCGCTGACCTCCCCCGGTTGGTGGAGCAGATCAGCGCCGCGGGCGTACCGGTCACCTTCGCGACCAAGGATCTGCCGGAAGGCCTACCCGATCGCGTCGACCTGTTCGCGTATCGCATTGTGCAAGAGGCTCTCACCAATGTGCTCAAGCACGCGGGCCCGGGCACGCGAGCCCAGGTCAGGCTGAGCCGCGCCCCCGATGGACTGACCCTGGAGATACTCGACGACGGCAACGGAATCGCGCCCGAGACCCGTAAATCCTCCGGTGGTCACGGCATCGTCGGAATGCGCGAGCGCGCACTACTGTTGGGCGGCAGCCTGGACGCGGGATCCCGGGCGGGAGGAGGATTCCGGGTGGTCGCCCAGCTACCGGTGGAAGGCGGTCGCCCATGACCGTCCGTGTTCTCATCGTCGATGACCAAGCGCTGGTCCGCGGCGGTTTCGCGATGATCCTGGGCATTCACCGCGATATCGAGGTGGTAGGCCAGGCCGGTACCGGAGCGGAGGCGATCGAGTCGGCGTACGCCCACCGCCCCGACGTCGTCCTCATGGACATCCGAATGCCGCATATGGACGGCATCGAAGCCACCGAACGCCTTCTCGCCGAAGCTGATTGGCCTGTCCGCGTCCTCATCCTGACCACCTTCGACCCGGACGAATACGTCTACCGGGCCCTGCGCGCCGGCGCCAGCGGCTTCGTCCTCAAAGATATTCCGGCCGAGCACCTGGCTGACGCCGTCCGCACCGTAGCCGAAGGCGGCGCGCTCCTGGCCCCCACCATCACCCGCCGCCTGATCGGCCAGTTCACCACCCACCGCCCCGCCGACTCCGCCGTCGCCCACCGCCTGCACCGCCTGACCGACCGCGAACGCGATGTGCTCGTCGCCATCGCCCGCGGTCACACCAACTCCGAAATCGCCACCCGCCTCTTCATCGGCCCCGCCACCGTCAAATCCCACGTCTCCAGCATCCTCACCAAACTGGGCCTGCGCGACCGCACCCAAATGGTTGTCTTCGCCTACGAAAGCGGCCTCATCACCCCCGGCGACCACGATATCGGCCATTGACCGACCCATACCGTGGGCAGAGCCCGGTGTCGACGCCGATGATGCGCTCGTACAGTGCGGCCACCGGCGCGCTTTTGCTCCGCTATCTCGGCCCCGACACCGGCCTCGACCGCCTGCAGATGACCGGACGAGCCGGGTGACGACCGTACTTGCCCAGCCGAATCCAACGACTTGGTCGTGCCCGGCGCAGCCCGCCGAAATCGAGGCTGACGACTCGGTCGAACAGCAGGCTGTTCCAGCGCTGCTCCTCGTCGCGTTGATGCCGCATCGACAACAGCCGTTCCTTTTCGTAGCCGCTGAATGCAAGGTTCCCGTGGCGTACATTTAGGACGTCGCAAGGTCTCTATCGCTTGAAGACCTCCACTACCGATGCTTTTGCCGCGCAGAAATTCGTTGGTGCACGGTCGCCGGATAGCTGCATATATGTCCGTCTGACAGCCGACTGCATATCAAGCAAGAATCGTTGAACATCTGACAACCGATCGTCGGATTCCAGGATTATCGAAGGGTTCAGAGATATGTCCGGTCCACACGACGATTTCGCTCCCGACGAAGGCCCGAGCCGGGACCGCGACCAGAACGCGCAGCCGAAGTTCAGTCCGTACCACCATCCCGCCGCGGGTTGGGGGGCCGCCAAAAGCGTCACCAAGTTCATGGCCCGTGAACGCGAGGCGATCGACGGCCCAAGAGCGATTCTGAAGATGAACCACGAGGGTGACGGTTTCGACTGTCCAGGGTGTGCATGGCCCGACGATTTGAAGGGCCTGCGCCTCGATATCTGCGAGAACGGGATCAAGCATGTCGCTTGGGAGATGACACACAAGCGAGTTGGCGCCGAGTTCTTCGCGGCACACACGGTGACGGAACTGTCGAGGTGGAGCGAATTCGATCTCGAGAACCAAGGCCGGTTGACCGAACCGATGACCTACGATCCGGAGACGGATCGGTACGTCCCGATCAGCTGGCAGGAGGCGTTCGAGCTGGTCGGCCGTGCGCTTGCCGAGCTCGATGATCCCAACCAGGCTTCGTTCTACACCTCCGGCCGGCTCGGGAACGAGGCGACCTTCCTCTACCAGCTGCTCGCGCGGGAATTCGGCACAAACAACCTGCCCGACTGCTCCAACATGTGCCACGAGGCGAGCGGGCGGGCACTGCAGGCTGCACTCGGCACCGGGAAGGGCACCGTCGACCTCGTGGATTGGGCGGCCGCCGATGCCCTGTTCATCATCGGGGTCAACGTCGCCTCCAATGCACCGAGGATGTTGACCTCGCTGGTCGAGGCCCACAAACGCGGAGCACAGATCGTGCACATCAACCCTCTCGTCGAGGCGGCAGCGCGGCGCGCGATCATCCCGCACGATTTCCTGGAGATGGCCACCTTCCGCGCCACTCCCACCAGCACCCTGAATCTGCAGCCGCGGATCGGCGGCGACATGGCATTGTTGCGTGGAATCGCGAAAGCTGTTCTCGAGGAAGCACGTACGGATCCGATGGCCCTCGATGCGGAGTTCATCGCCCGCCACACGGTCGGCTTCGAGGAATATCGCGCGATGTGCGAGGCCGCATCGTGGACCGAAATCGAGCGCCAATCCGAAGTCGCCGTCGCCGACATCCGCAAAGCAGCGCGCATCTACTGTGACGCCGACCGGAGCATCATCAGCTGGTGCCTGGGCATCACCCAGCACGAGCACGGCGTCGACACCGTCCGCGAGATCGTGAACCTGCTGTTGCTGCGCGGAAACCTGGGCCGCGAAGGTGCCGGCCCCTCCCCCGTACGCGGGCACAGCAATGTCCAAGGCAACCGGACCTGCGGCATCGACCACCGCCCCACCGAGGCATTCCTGGATCGGTTGGCCCAGGTGTGCGGCATCGACCCGCCGCGGGAACACGGCCTGGACACCGTCCACACGATCGAAGCGATGCAGGCCGGGAACGTGAAGGTGTTCGTCGGCATGGGCGGCAACTTCGCCATGGCCGCACCCGACTCCACCTACACTTACGAGGCGCTACGCAAATGTGAGCTGACCGTGCAGGTCAGCACCAAGCTCAACCGCAGCCACGTCGTCCACGGCCGACGGGCCCTGATCCTGCCATGTCTGGGCCGCACCGAGCAGGACAACCAGCGCAGCGGAATCCAGGCCACCTCGGTCGAGGACTCGATGAGCATGGTCCACCTATCGGTCGGCATGAAACGGCCCGCCTCGCCGCACCTGCTGTCCGAACCGGCGATCATCGCAGGAATCGCGCAGGCAGCACTGCCGAACAGCCCGACCCCCTGGCAGGCCTACGTCGAGGACTACGACCGGATCCGCAACACGATGGCCAAGGTGCTCGACGGGTTCGAGGACTTCAACCGCCGCGTGCGGCTGCCGCTCGGATTCCGCATCCGCCAGCCGGCCCGAGAATTGGTCTTCCTCACCCCGTCGGGCCGCGCGGAGTTCTCGACCGCGGAACTGCCCGACATCGCCCCGGCGGCAGGCACTCTGACGCTGGCCACCGTGCGCTCACACGACCAGTGGAACACCACGATCTACTCCGACAACGACCGGTACCGCGGGATCGAGAACCTGCGCACGCTGGTCTTCATGAATCCCGACGATATGCGCGAACGGGGTCTCAGTGAGTTCGACAAGGTCGATATCACCAGCGTCGCCAACGACGGAAGCAAGAGATCGGTACAGAAATACCAGGTGATCCCCTACGACATCCCTCGCGGTAACGCCGCGGGCTACATGCCGGAGATGAATGTGCTGTGCGCGATCGGCGATTACAGCACACAAAGCGATCAGCCGATCATGAAGAACCTCGAGGTCACCATCGAGCGTTCGATCTGAGTCGGGCGCCTGGGAAGCGCACATCTCGCCCCGATCGGGCCCGAAGTGGTAGTGCAGCAGCGGCTCCGATTGTCGTTCGCGGTCACCACTCGGGATCAGCGTGGTAGATCTCGCGGTATTCCTTGGCGAAGGTGCGGCGGCCGAGCAGGCGCCAGGCGAGCCGGGCGGGGAGTGGCATCTCGGCGAGGAGTTTCCGGCGGTCGGTGTCGGAGACGCCCTGCAGGATGAAGCCGAGGAAGACCAACTGGCGGTCCTTGGGCATGTGCTCGCGGCCGCGTTCGCCGAGCGCCTGCCATTCGAGCGTGGTCATGACGTTCTCGACCATGGGCAGGATGTGCCGCTCCTCCTCGGCCATGTGCTCGTCGAGGGCATCGGAGAGCGCCTGCAGCGTGGCTGCGAGCCGGTCCCGAACCGATGGGTCGGCGGCGGTGGCGAACTCGGCCCCATCGCGGTGGGCGCGCACGGTGAGTTCGGCGATCCGCTCGTGCTGTTCCTCCATGCGCAGCACCAGGGCGGAGTCGGCGGGGGCACGCTCGAGCAGGATCGGCCACATGAGCTCGTCCTCGCCGGTGTGGTGGTGGTGCAGGCCGGCGCCGAGTTCGTCGAGGAAGGTGATCAGGCGCCGGGCGCGCTCGACGTCTCCGGGCGTCACCGCCGCGACGAGGCCGGGTAGCGCGCTGAGGTGCCGGCGGAAGGCGTTGTGCACGACGACCATGTCGTAGGTGTCGGGGCGGCCGGGCGCGGTGCCGGTGGTGCTCATACTGTGCTCCTGTTGCTGTCGGGGACCTCGGCGACTGTGCGGCCCGCCGCTTGCAGCCCACTTGCGAGGCACTGCACGGGATCCCGTCTTAGACTTGGCGCGTTATGGTTCGGATCCGGGTACTCGGTGCGCTGACCGCGGCGGACGAACGGGGCGAACTCGATATCGGCGGTCCGCGGCAACGCGGCGTGCTGGCGCGGCTGCTGGTCGCACGGGGCGAGGTGGTGCCGGTCGATCGCCTGATCGATGACCTGTGGCGGGGTGAACCGCCGCCGCGGGCGCTCGGCGCACTGCAGGCCTACGTCTCCAACCTGCGGCGGTTGCTGGAGCCGCAGCGGGCGCCGCGCACACCCGCCACCGTTCTGATCAGCCGGACTCCCGGCTACGCGGTGCGTTTCGCCACCGAGGACGTGGACGCGTGGCTCTTCGGCGCCGAACTGGACGCCGCTGGGCGGCAGGGCGATCCGCGCGAACGACGGCGCGCGCTGGAACGCGCGCTCGCCCACTGGCAGGGCCCCGCCTACGCCGCCTTCGCGGCGGAGCCGTGGGCAACCGCGGAAGCGGCGCGGCTGGAGGAATTGCGGCTGGGCGCACGCGAGCAACTCGCGGCCGCCCTGCTCGAGGCGGGCGAGCCGGCGCTCGCCGCGGCCGAGGCCGAGGTGTTGAGCAGGGAGCACCCGCTGCGGGAGGAGGCGTGGCGGCTGACAGCGCTGGCTCGATATCGGGCGGGCCGCCAGGCCGACGCGCTGAGCGCCCTGCGGCAGGCCCGCAGCGTTCTCGCGGACGAACTCGGCATCGATCCGGGTCCGGCTTTGACCCGGCTCGAGGCGGACATCCTCGCGCAGCGAATCCCGCTGCGCGAGACGGTGATTCCACTTAAGGAGACACCGTCCGCGTCCGTCGCGGCCCGGAGCGCCCCGCAGGCCGGACCGGATCCCGGATTGTTCGGCCGAACCGCGGAACTCGCCGCGCTGCGCGAAGCGGCCGCCGGCGCCGGCCCTCGGTCGGCGACGGTGGCGGGCGAAGCGGGCAGCGGGAAATCGACTCTGCTGCAGCACTTCGGCGCCGCCTTGCGCGCCTCCGGGCACCGGGTGGTGATCGGCCGCTGCCCGGAGGACGACGCCGCTCCGTCGGCTTGGCCATGGGTCGAGATCCTGCGCGCACTGGCCCGCGAGCACGATCCCGGCGGCTTCGCGTCTGCCCTGGCGCCGCTGCTCACCGACGGCGCCGGCGCACCGGACGCCGACCGCGCCCACGGCCGCTTCCTGCTGCATCGGGCGGTTTGCGACTACCTCGCCGACGTCGCCGCCGTCGCCCCATTGGCGATCCTGCTCGATGACGTACATCGGGGTGACACCGAGACAGCGGCGCTGCTCACCGCGGTGGCGACCCAGGTGCCCGGGCTCGTCATAATCGGCTACCGCCCCGACGAAGTGCCGCCTGCCTTGGCCGACGCGCTCGCCGCCCTGGCCACCACCGTCCGCGCCCGGGTTCGCCTGCGCGGCCTCGACGTCGAGGACAGCGGTCGCCTGATCACCGCCCTGACCGGCAGCACACCGGCGGCCGCCGTGGTCCGGACGTTGCACGAGCGCACCGGCGGAAATCCGTTCTATCTCATCGAGGTCGCACGTCTGCTGCAGAGCGAGGGCGAGCTGGTCGCCGCGACGGACGTTCCGGAGGGCGTGCGGGACGTGCTGCGTCGCAGGTTTTCCCGGCTTCCCGAGACCGGGGTGGCGCTGCTGCGCCTGGCCGCGGTGATCGGCCGGGAGTTCGATGTCGCGGTGCTGGTGCGCGCGGCCGAGGTACCCGAGGACGACGTGCTGGATGCGGTGGAGGCCGGGGTGCTGGCCGGGCTCCTGGACGAACCCGCCAGCGGCCGAGCGCGTTTCACGCACGTCCTGGTGCGGCATACGCTGCTCGGCGACCTGTCCCGGGTCCGCCGCGACCGATGGCATCGGCGGGTCGCCGCTGCGATCGAGGAGATCGATCCGGGCGATCTCGCGGCGCTGGCCCACCACTACGGCGAGTCGGTGAACCCGGAGACGGCACGACGGGCCGCCGACTACGCCGTGGCGGCAGCCGAACGGGCCGAGCGGCGCTACGCCCACGACGTCGCCGCGGCCGGATACGAACGCGCGGCCGCCGCGCTCGAGCGCCACACCGGCGCCGATACCGTCGAGGAACGGATCGCGATGCTGTGCCGGGCGGGTCGAAGTCATCTCGCCGGCGGCGCCGGGCTCGCCGCTCGAACCGCTCGGCACCGGGCAGCGGCGCTGGCCGAGGAGGCCGGCCGGGCCGATCTGCTGGTACGGGCGTTCACCGCATGGGACACACCCACCCCGTGGATGAATCGGCTGTACGGCGTGGTCGAGCACCGGGTGGTCGGTTGGATAGAGGACGCACTGCGTTCCCCCGGCCTCACTCCCGGCGACCGGTGCCGGCTGCTGGTGACCCTCGTTGACGAGATCGGTGGCGAGGCAGGCGAACGCGCGGCGATGGCCGCTGCCGAGGCCGAAGCCCTGGCCCGTGCACTCGGTGACGACGCCCTGCTCGCTCCCGCGCTACAAGCCATGGCCTCGCTCTACGACTCGCCGGACCGCGGCGCGCTCGGGGCCGAGCTGATCGAGGTCGGGCGGCGCACCGACCGCAGCGATTACCTGCTCCTCGGCCACACGGTCGCGATCCAGGCCGCCGCATCCGCGGCCGATATCGCCACCGTCCGTGAGCATCTCCGGGCAGCCACCGTGCTGGCCGACCGCTATCAGTGGCGGCAGGCGCAGGTGGCGAACGCGATGGCGTGCGGGCTGGTGGCCCTCGCAACCGGTGACCCCGACACGGCCGAGCAGCACTATCTGCGAGCCAACGAACTGCTCACCCGCGCGGGCATTCTCAATGCGGGCGGAATCCTGGCCATGGCGCTGTTCGTGGTGCGGCTGCACCAAGGCCGCGCTGGTGAACTGGTCGAGATGAGCAGCGCATTCGCGGACAGCGCCATCCCCGCGACCGTCGACGCCGTGGTGGACTTTCTGGCGCTGGCCCTGCTCGCGGCCGACGACCGGACGCAAGCGGCGCAGGTCCGGCGCCGGGCCCGGCCGATCCGCGACGACGTGTTTCGATCACTGTTCCTCACACTGCGCGGCATGGTGGTCGCGACACTGGGCACGCCCGACGAGGCCGCCGCGCTCTACCGCGATCTGCTTCCCTTCCGCGATCGGCTCGGTGGCGCCGACACCGGTTCCTACTCGGTCGGTCCGGTCGACACCGTCCTCGGTGACCTGGCGGCCCGGCGCGGCGATGCCGAGCTCGCCGCCGAGCACTACCGGGCCGCGCTCCGCATCGCCCAACGCTGCGGCAACCCGACTTGGATCGCGGCCGCGGCCGAACGCCTCGAGCGCTGACGCTTCACTGGTCGCTCACAAGCCGGACCCGGACCATTGCTCCCGACGATCCCGACCGACCGAGGAGTACCCCGTGCCGCATACCCGCCGCTTTCGCGCGGCCACTGATCTGTACCTGAAGACCGCAACCACCGCGCACCGCAAACTGCTCGACCTCAGCGGCGGCCGCGTCGGTACCCGATTCAAGAAGATGCCCACCCTGGCCCTCACCACCACCGGACGGCGAACCGGGCTGCCGCGCACCGTGATCCTCACCGTCCCCATCATGGAGGGCGACAGCTATCTCATCGTCGCTTCCCGGGGCGGAGACGACATCTCCCCGGACTGGTTCCACAACCTATGTGCCGATCCCGCGGTCGAGGTGTCGTTCCAGCACAGCGCGACGCAGCCGATGACCGCCCACGTGCTCGCCCCGCAGGAACGCGACCGGCGGTGGCCGCAGGTCGTCGCGGCGTACCCGGGGTACGAGACCTACCAGAAACGAACCGTCCGCCAGATCCCCTTGGTCCTTCTCAGCCCACGCGGGTGAGCTGCGTCGCCGCGGGAGCCCGGCCTTGCGGTAGATCAGCACGGCGACAACGAGTTTCGGACGGCTGCTGATTGCAAGGGGTCGGGCCCGGTCCCGACCCCACATCGAAAGTCCACCGCCACCGGCGCTCACCCTTGCGCGCCGAGCGGACGGCCCAACTTGTCGCGCTTGACACTAATGGTGCGCTTGTTCTCCCAGCCCTCCTCACGCAGCCAGTCCTCCAGCGTGCGTAGATTCAGCTCCGGGTAGCGACGGCGCAGGCCCTCGACGTCGGCCTGATAGCCGCCCGCATTAAACCAGCGGAACATTTGGAAGAACTCCTTGCCGAGCGCGACGCGCACGATCGGCATCGGCAGGCGCCTGTACTTGACCGAGCGGCCCAGGACGCGCGCGAAGACCTCGGCGGCCTGGCGGTTGGTCAGCTCGCTGCCGGCGATCTCGAGTTCGACACCGAGGAACTCGTCGGGTCGCGCGAACGCGAGCGCGACGAACTTGCCGATGTCGTCCGTCGCGATCGTCTGGTAGGGAATGTCGGCACGCACCGGGTCGTTGAGCCTGCCCTTCAACAGCCCCTTCTCGACCGCCGGGATGTAGTAGTTCTCCATGAAGGACGCCGGCCGAAGGATCGTGGCGGGCAGGCCGAGCGCGCGGATGTGGCGCTCGATCACACCCTTGGTCTCGAAGTGGTCGATGCGCGAGCCGCGCTCGGCTCCGCCCACCGAGGAGAACACCAGGTGCTCGACGCCGGCGGCGCGCGCGGCGTCAGCAACGTTGCGGCCCTGCTGGACCTCACGTTCAGCGCCGACGCTCCAGAAGTCCTGGACGCTGTAGACGCCGTGAGCTCGGATCATCGCGCGCTCGAGACTCTCGACGTCGTCCATGTCGCCCTGACAGAGCTCCACTCCGCTCGCCGCGAGCGAACGGGCTCGCGGCGAGTCGGGATTGCGTGTGAGCGCGCGGATCGGCATCCCCCTCGCGAGCAGGTGACGCACGACAGCGCCACCCTGCCGGCCGGTGGCGCCTGTGACGACGATGAGTTCGCGTTCCACGTCTCAGCCCTCCTGCAGCCAGGCTCGCGCCCGGTCTGGGTCGTCGAAGTAGTCGGTCACGAACGTCGCCGCATCTCTGTCGTCGGGCCGGAAGCCAGCTCTGGAGGGCAGCAGATAGGCGAAGCGCTTCAGGCCTTTGCGGAGAACGGTTTCAACGCGGCGCGGCTGGGTTTCGCATGGAACGCGGTCGAGCCGCAGCCCGGAGTTTACGACGATAACTACATCACGCAGATCAAGCAGAACCAGCAGATGGTCGTTGCATACCGACCTCCGGCACGCGTACGCAGTTTCCTCGACGAGCTGCATATCAAATGCCACTTTCGAGTAGGTTGATGCCTCTGCAGGATGGTGGCCGGATGCCGAGTGCGGTGCCAACAAATCTCGCGGTCCGGTTCCGCATCAGCCGACATCAGGAAGCCACCTCCGGCCCGCGGTAGCAGTAAGCCTAGCGACCGGCTTCACGGACTGGAGCCGATTCAGTGGACGTCTCATCCCCTCGGGGACTCACGAGTAAACGTCACGACGTAGACGGCTTTGCCTGTTGTTCACCCCAGCGTTCGGTAACCAGACACCTGGCCGTTTCAGGCCAGGTGCTCGCTCGCCGCTCAGGCTGCTCACCAGGGTGTTGCGTGCAGTCATGGGACCGTTGTGGGCTCTCGGAATCGGCGGTACCGGCGTCGTGTCCAGCATCGGAGTCAGTCATGTTCGCCGATACCTCCAGCGCAGCCATGCCGTGAAAGCACCCGAGTTGCCTTCCAGCGCTCAGCAGCCCCAGTCTCGAGCGAACGGGCTACCCACCGACAGCGAGCAGTAACCGGCCACACGCGATTTGGTGGGTAGTCTTCTCTGGAACACATTCGGTCACGCATCGCCGGAATCGTATGTCCGCGTGCATAGTTCACGTTGAATGTGAATGAAGCAATGGCAACCGCGGTGAGGGGCGGATCTCATCACTGATTACCCTTCAGGAGCCGGTCCGATGGATCAATCGGTCCATCGGCCGCCGCCACACCGCAAAACAACGCTGTGCCACCCAACCCGGCGACCGTTGTTGAACACCGCGCTAGTTCTGAGGGGTGAGGAAGTCCTCCAGGAAGTTGCCCAGGCGTTCGGCTTTGGCGGTGATGCTGGATTGGGAGGAGATGTAGTCGGAGATGCCTTGGTCTTGGGCATCCTTCAGGTAGGCGGGGAGGGGTTGTTGGAGTTCGGTGTTCATGGCTTGGGCTAGGAGTTGTTCCATTTTGGGGCGCAAGGGGTTTCCGGTGGCGGCTTGGTTGTCCAGTTCCAGGCGGCCCTTGTCGGTGGCGTAGTCGTAGAGTTCGAATTCTTGGTCGGCGGAGCTGTCGATTTGAATTCGGCCGTCGAGCCAGTGGGAATATGCCGCAAATTTGGCGTCTGCGGTGCGGACCATGATGACGTGGCCGGGGGCATTGTGGTCGAAGAGGATGGCGGCCTCTTCGATGGTGGCCTCGTCGGTGGTGTAGGCGATGAAGGGACGACCAGGGGCGGAGTCGTTGCGGCACAGCGCCATCAGGTCCAGGCGGCCGGACAGGTGCTGGTAGTGGTCGGTGGAGCGCCACTCGTTGCCACCGGTGGCGATGGACAGCAGCAGAGGTGTCAGGTCCACACTGGAGGTGAGTTGCGTTCGGACCGCGGTGGAGTCGGTGGGGCTCAACAGGCCGCGGGGATCGTGGACATAGAAGGGGACGCGGACGGCTTCGTCGTAGGCGCCACCACCCTTGCCGTGCAGGCCGTGGGAGCCGGCGTAGTCGCCGTGGTCGGAGGTGAAGATGACGACCGTATTGGCGGCGACGTCGGGGCGGGACTCCAGAGTGTCCAGGACGCGGCCGATCTGGGTGTCCACCTGCTGTTGCAGCCACAGGTAGAGGTTGCGCATATCGATCCACGCCTGCATGGCTTCGGGGGTGCCGTAGGGCGCGAGACCGAAGGCCACCACCGAAGCCTGCACCAGCGCCATCTGCAGGCGCGGCTTGGCCGAAAGCTGTTCCAAGGACTCGAAATTGCCAGGCAAGTCGCTCACCCAGCGGGGAATGTCGAGGCTGTTCTGGTCGCGGCGCGTCCAGCGCGGCCAGTACTGGATGTCGTGCGGGTTCACCAGCGATACCGTGGTGCACCAGGGGGAGCCGCCGGAATCGTGCTCGAACCAGTCCACGAAATCATCGACGATCTTGGGATCGGCCTGCAGGCCCTGGCCCGGCGCGCCGTTCGGCGAGGGATAGGTGCCGCCGCCGAACCCGTACGCCTCCAACGCGCCCGGCGTCCGATCCGGGTAGTGCCCCAGATGCCACTTGCCCCACCAGGTCGTCTCGTACCCGTTCTCGCGCAACATCGACCCCCAGGTCGGAAACCGCGGGGACAAGGTCGATTCCGACACCACCATGCACCCGGTCTGATGGCTGTACAGCCCGGTGACCAGCGCGCCACGCGAGGCGGTGCAGTCATTGGCTGCGGTGTAATGCTGCTCGAAAGACACACTGCCGCGCCGGATCCGCCCGATATTCGGCAGCAGCTGATCCAGCATCGACTGCTCGGGGAACCACGCCGGCGCGCGCATCTCGTCCACGATGACGACCAGGATATTCGGCTTGTTCGGATCCATATCCGCACGCGCCCGCGCCGCCGGACCCGCCGCGTTGGCCGCGACCGCCGCCGTCACCGAGGCGGCCGCGCCGGTAAGAAATCCACGTCTGCCGAACACTGCGGCCTCCTACGAGTCGATGCCGCGCCGGACTTGGGCGGCGGTGCTGCGGGCAGCGTAGGTCAGCCGCGACGCGGCGCACATCACGCGCGGGTGTGACACCAGGTCCCCTGCGTGGGGGATAGTTAGACGCCAGTGGGATCGAGACTCGGCGAGCTGCAGTCGGGATAAGCCATGAAATTCGCTACGGCGCAGGTGCGCTGGGTGGGCTCGGGGGGCTGTCGAGAGACTGGGCGAGCAGGGCTTGCGCTGTGCGGCACAGGGTTTCAGCTGCCAAGAATGCCAACAATCCTGCCTCGCGCCGGTCGTATGCCCACTGGGACAGTTCACTGATCGCAGCCTGATAGATTTTGCCGCAAGAATCAGGCCTTACTGGACCACCCGCTCGAGCGCGCGCAGATCGGCATCCAGCTTGCGGAACAACCAGTAGACGGCGACGAATGCGAGCCCGGAGGCCCCGCACAGCCCCAGCACCGAATCGCGCACGAGCGGAAGCTCTTCGGGTTCGAGGGCGGTGAATCCGGCCAGCACCCCGACCAGCGGCACCGACGCCGTCACCGCGAGATAGACCGTGGTTCTACGGCGCAGCGCACGAAGATGCTCCGAGTCGCGCGCCGTAGCGCGGCCGTAGCGCAGATAGATGGGATAGACGCAGCGGACGACGTAGAACGTGGACAGGAAGAATGTGTAAGCGACGGAGATGGTGCCCGCCACCAGCACGGTCGTCGCCGCATGGACCATCAGCCGCACCGGAAGTTCGGTAAGCCAAACAAGCAACAACACCCCTGTCACGGTTGCGCACACCGCGAACAGAAGGGTGTTCATCGCACACAGGTCGCCCCAGAACAATGTTCGCGACCGCACCCGCGCGAGCTTTGCCTCGTCGTAGCGTCGGCCATTGCGCAAGCCGCGCGGCACCGCGAGCAGATCACGCGACATATACGCGTAGATGAGGATGGCCGGTGGCGAGGCACAGAGGATGAAAACGATGACGCCCATATCGATCTGCGAGTTGATGGCATCGGACAGACGCTCTCTGATCAGCTCTTGGACGTGCACAGCCAGATAGACCGTAGCCAGGCTGACGCCCACCAGCGAAGATAGCCAGAGGATGGGGGTGGGCCATCGCGAAAGTCGTGCCCGCCAGCTGTTCGGCGGCGGATAGACAAGGTCGCGGGCCCGCTCCTCGAGGCACAGGTCGAGCTGCTGAGCCAATTCCGACCCGCACGAGTAGCGGTCTCGGCGATCGGGCGACAGACACTTCAGCAGCACTCGACGCAGCGCCATGGGGCAATCCGGCGGAAGCTCCGATAGGAACGTCGACTCGACGGGTCTGCGGCGCAGCTCGAGCATGCGGGCCAGCGATGTCTCCGACTCACCGGCGAACGGTTCGTCCGCGAATGGGCGGCGGCCCGTGAGCAACTCCCACAGCATGACACCCAGCGCGTAGATATCGCTTCGGGTGTCGAGATCGGCGGCGGTCGTCGGCAAGTCCGGATGGCAGGCCTCGAGCTGTTCAGGCGACATGTACGCCAGTGATCCGCCGAAGTACGCCAGCGGACTCGTCCCCTTGAGGTGTTTGCTGGAGCTGACATTGAAGTCGGCCAACTTCGGGATTCCCTCGGCGCTCAGCAGCACGTTCGCGGGTTTGATGTCTCGATGCAACACCCCTCGGTCGGCCGCATGCTGAAGTGCGTCCGCCAGTCGGCGGCCCAGCCACCCGACGGTCTCTGGCCACGTCAGTGCGGCGGTCCGGGTCCGAACAGCAGATTCGGTGGGCCGAACCTCGCCCTTCTCGGCCAGCACCTGGTCGATGGCATCGAGCAGCAGTTGCCCGCTGCGGTGTTCCGCAGCCGTCGAGCGCTGTAGGCGCAGCACGTCGAGCAGCGTTCCCCCTGGCAGGTACTGCATGTAGAGCAGCTTGAGCTCGCCATCTGCGATGAGTCGCTGGTCGAAGATGCGCACGATGTATTCATGGTCCAACTGGGCGAGGGTCTGCGGCTCATTGCCGTGGTTATGGGAAATCTTGACCGCGACCAGTCGCTGCATTGATTGTTGCCGAGCGAGATACACCTGGGCGAAGGCGCCGGACCCGATCCGCATCAGGAGGTCGAAATCGTCGATATGGTCGCCGACATTGATGGCGTCGAGCACAATTTGGGCACTTGGACGAGCGATCATCGTGCTGCGGTAGTCGCTCGTGAGCTGTGCGAGCTCAGGGTGAACCGTGGCGGTGGCCTCAGCGAGCACGCTAGCCGCATCGGCTGCGTGTGAACCGCGGCGCAGGGCGTGGAATTCCTCGTAGACCAGCTCGGCTGGCAGCGGGCCATCTTGCAGCTCTGCGAATTCGGCACGGTATTCGCTCAGTCGTTTGGGAAAGTGATAGCGAAGCCAGCGGTATTCGAGATCGATTTTTATCAGTTCGATCAGTATCGCGCGCCGCTCAGCCGCTTCATGTGGTAGGTATGCCGACAGATCTGGTGGGGACCCGGACGCCCAAGCCACTGAAAACTGTGCCACCACGGCGGCAAGCGCTGTGCGGGTTCGTTCAGCTGGATCGACCAGATCGATCGGCTCGTGCATCGGTCGCTCGGAATCGGCGCCGGGTGATCACCCGGCGGCTACGCGCGATGCGGACCTGTGTCGCAGTTGCCCCACGTTGTTTCCTTTCCGCCAAACCTCCAGCTCAAGGGTATCTCCCCGATATGAGCGAATGGGCGGCAACAGCGGGGATCGGCCGTGGCAGATGTGCGCAGGCGGTCATCGAGTTCGGCCATTATGGTCGACAAATCGCGAAACCGATCATGGTGTGCGCGAGCTATAGTGGTGCGACTATTGGAGGTGAAGCGACGCGGTCCCCACTGAATCTGGAGGGCAGTGCGAATGCCGTCGAAAACCTGGAACATCTCCATCGATATCGAAGAACTCGACCGCCTCACCAAAGTAAAAGCGCAGCTGATCGGCCGCGGGGACGAGCCATTGATCGCAGCCGGGTCCGCACACGTCAATCCCGCCGACCAGAATATTCCTGCCATCGGCGACGAACTCGCTTGTGCCCGTGCGCTGCAAGATCTGGCTCACCAATTGCTGCACGCGGCCATAACCGATATCGAAGCCCATACGCATAAGCCGGTTCAGGGCTTGCAGGGCTGACTCTGATCTACAGCGTTCAACACCACGCCACGGAAATTATCCACAGGTAGCGGGAGGTGCAACTATGCGTCGACTCGTCATGTGCTGCGACGGGACATGGAACACGCCGAGCCAACTGGCGGTAACGAATGTGCGCCGCTTTTACAATGCCCTCGCCGAAACCACCAGGGGCGGGGAGGACCAGTTGACGCGGTATCAGGCCGGGGTCGGCACCGACAGTGCCGGTCTGGCCGGTTGGCTTTCGGGAGGCGTCGCGGGAGTCGGCTTGTCCCGCAACGTGATGGACGCTTACCAGTGGCTGACCACCACCTACCGGCCCGGGGACAGAATCGCGCTGTTCGGTTTCAGTCGCGGTGCCTTCACGGCCCGCAGCGTCGCAGGGATGATCGCGGCGTGCGGGTTGATCGATACCGCGTACCTGGACGAAGACGAGATTCAGGGTCAGGTCCGGCACGCGTATCAGCGGCGGTATCGCCTGGGGCGTGACGCCGATCCCGGGTGGAGCGAGGGGCTTCGATTCAGCTACGACCCGGGACGGGCCGAGCCGATTCCGGTGGACTTCGTCGGAGTGTGGGACACCGTGGGCGCGCTGGGTATCCCGGACTACCTGGGCTGGCTCAACCTGCTGGACCCCGCGAGTCGACATGCGTTCCACGACGTGAAGCTCAACCCGGCCGTGCGCCACGGTCGCCATGCGGTGGCCCTCGACGAGCAGCGGGGTCCGTTCACGCCGACGCTTTGGTCCGACCCGGAGCCGGACCAGGACGTCAAGCAGGTGTGGTTCCCGGGCAGCCACATGGACGTGGGCGGCGGCCACCTGGAGACGGGCCTGAGCGACGGCGCGCTGAAATGGATGATCGATGAGTCACGCGCCGCGATCGGACTGGAGTTCCGCAAGGACGTGGAGGACCAGATCCGGCCCGACGCACTCGGTACGCTGCACGACGACAACCAAGGCGTATACGGCCTACTCGAGCCGTTGTACGAGCCGCTGCTGCGCTCGCTATTGGAGTCGTTCTTCGAGCCGCGGCCCCGCGCCACCCCCATGATCGACAAGGACGGGAACAACCCGTTGCTGCACCGGTCGGTCTACGAACGCAACCAGACGCCACCGATCGCCAGCGGACCGTACCGGCGCACCCGGTCGCTCGCTCCGGGTGAGTCCGGCACGGTCAGCGTGTCCGCTCGAGATCCGTGGAATTGGACAGGCCTCTACCTCGAACCCGGCGATTACACCTTTGCCGCGACGGGGCGGTGGACGGATCTCGACATCCCCTGCGGGCCTGCGGGCACCACCGGCTGGCGCAGTTTCCACCCCGGCGAGACTTTCCACGTGGCAAGCACTCTGATCGGTCAGGGCCAGCGGATCTTCCGGCGCATAACCCGGAACCCAAGGGCTAACTTCCTGCTGACCCGCCGGGACGAAAGCATGCCGTGGATGTCGCTGATCGGCGTCGTCGCCAACGACGCGATCCCGTGCGAGGGTGCGCAGGCACTGCCCGAGTGCATCGCCATCGGCGCTGGCACGAACCACCGGATATTCCGCCCCGGGTACCTCTACGCCTTCGCCAACGACGCATGGAGCTTCTACGGCAATAACCGGGGCAGTGTGCAACTCGAGGTGACCAGGAACAGGTAGGGAGTTACCTCGGGCAGACGATCGCGTCGCTGCCGACGACGTAGCCGACCGATGCATCGGCCCGACATCGAACCGTTCGTCGCGCTGTCCGGCCACTTGATCGAATTCCCAAGCCCCCGGCGGGATTTCGACACTCAAGCCTCGGGCCGGGCAGGAACGAGCCTGACCACATTAGGGCCCGTTCACGGCGCGCCAGCGTGACTGCCCTACTCACCACTGATTGGAAGATCGCCAACTACCGGCCTGATCGCCGACGAACTCAGCGGCTTCGATCAGCGAGGGTGGGGCCGTTGCCAGCGGATAGCTTGATCCGCACGCGCTATTGACAGGACCTGGCGCGCAGATGCTATACATTAGGGGAGGCTTACCTCGTTAGATGAGGCTAACCTCGCTGATCTTGTCCCTCCGTCATCGAGGCCTGTTGTGTACGTGTGTATCTGCAACGCCGTCTCCGAGAAAGACGTGCACAGCTGTGTGGCCGCTGGCGCCTGCTCCACGCGTCAGGTGAAGAAGGCGTGCGGCTGGAAGCCCGGCTGCGGCTCGTGCACGAGTCGGCTGACCGAAGTGATCGGCCAGGCCCGCACCATGGTTGCGGCCGAAGCCACCGAGGCGTCCGCCGCCTGATCCGACACTCAGGGCCGCCTAACCGGTTCGCCGGGTGTGAGCTGTGACACGATCACCCCCATGGAAGGCGACAAGGACATCATCGCTCTGCTCAACGAGCAGCTGACGGCCGAACTCACGGCGATCAACCAGTATTTCCTGCACGCCAAGATGCAGGAGAGCTGGGGTTTCACCAAACTCGCCAAGCACACCCGCTCCGAATCGATCGATGAGATGAAGCACGCGGAGGTGCTGACCGATCGCATCCTCTTCCTGGCGGGGCTTCCCAATTACCAGAAACTCAACCCACTGCGAATCGGGCAAACCGTCCCCGAGCAGCTGCGGGCCGACCTGAAGATCGAGATCGAGGCGGTGGATCGGCTGCGCGGCGGCATCGAGCTGATGCGCTCGCGCGGCGATGTCACCTCCGCCCGCATCTTCGAGACCATCCTGGAAGACGAGGAACACCACGTCGACTACCTGGAGACCGAACTCGAGCTGCTCGAGAAGCTCGGCGAGCCGCTGTACCTGCAGCGCTACACCGACACCACTGACGGGGACTGAATCCCTTCCCCCACTGCTTCTTTCAAAGTGTGGCGGGAGCGGCCATGCCAAGTGCTGCCCGATGGCCAGGACACGTTCCGGGACGGCGCGGCGTCGGTAAGCCTGCACGGCTCGACGCCGCGGCGGGTGGGATCGAATTGCGGTGGTGGATCGTTGCTCGGCGATACTTCCTCACTGATCGCCGATTCCATCAATGCCGGCCGATCCGAGTGCGGCGGCATTGCTGGCGTTGCAGCCTCCTCCGGTGTCGAGCGTGCGCAGTGGTCATTGTGGCGGTGCCGCCGATCGGGATATCGGCAAGTCGGTGGCGAATGTGATCGGTTCGAGGCGGCTGAACTCCGAGCATTCGGGGCAGTCGGCGATGACGGGGTGGCTGCAGGAGGTCAGGTGGGCCAGGAAGTCATCGGTGGCTTCGAGCAGGGCCATGCGGGCGTGGATTTCGGCGCGTTTGGCCTCGATGAGGGCGGCGCGGGCGTCACAGGCGCTGGTGCCCAAGTCGCGGATCTGTTCCAGGGACAGGCCGGTGCGTTGGAGGATGCGGATCAGGCGGGCGATGTCGAGGGTTTGCTGGTTGTAGGTGCGGTGGCCGGAGGGGGTGCGGGGTGGGTGGAGTAGGCCGACGGACTCCCAGTGGCGCAAGACGTGGGCCTCGATGCCGAGGATTGCCGCGGCGTCGCCGATGCGCAGGTCCGATACGGTGGTCACGATCGCCTCCTTGACTTCATGTCGACATCAAGTATTAGCGTGCCGCCATGTCAGAACCAGTTCGCAGTCCGAGTCTGTTCGAATGCTGTGCCGCCGCGACGGGTCTGGTGCGCGGGATGGTACGGCCGCGCAAGCCCGACGACCGCTTCCTGCGGTCGATCGCCGATGCGGGGCTGCCCGCCGCGCAGCGCACGGTCAAGATCACGACCCTGGAACAGGTGCCGCGTACGGTGCCGACGCCCATGGTCGTGGAGGGACGGTTCGATCCGAAGCAGATTCGCAATTCGCTCACCTCCTTCGTCGTTCAGCATCCAGAGGCCACCTTCCTGGTGGATCCGAGCTTCTGCCTCGACGCCGAGCACCGGGCCATCGCCCAACTGCCCTCGATCCTGCGGGTCGCGGTCCGGCCCCCCGCCGACACCATCGCGACGGTCACCGCCCTGAACAGCGAATCTCAACTTCCCGCACCGGATTTCGCGCTGCCCACACACGCACACTGGGATCATGTCTGCGGCCTGCTCGACTTCCCCGGCCTGCCGGTTCACCTGCACAGCGACGAACACCGCTGGATCACCGGCGGCGCGGTCGCTCCGGTCGGCGGCGTGCGCGACTCGCTGCGCGATCGCCCGCTCGAGCAGTTCGACCTCGACGGACCACCAGTGCTCACCTTCACCCGCAGCCGCGACCTGTTCGGCGACGGCAGCGTGGTGCTGGTCGATCTGCCCGGTCACACCCCGGGCAGCATCGGAATCCTGTGCCACACCGAAAGCGGCTGGGTGCTGCTGGCCGGCGATGCCGCCTGGCATTACCTACAAATCGAAGACATTCGCCAGAAGTCCAGCTACCCGGGCCTTTTCGCCGACGTGGACCGCGATGCCACCTTCAAGACGCTGCACCGGCTGCACCTGGTCCGTCGCACGGTGACCATCGTCCCGAGCCACGATCACGACGCGAGCAGTCGGTTCACAACCCCCCGGATCGATCCCGCGCAGGCGCTGCAATGACCGGTACTGCGACAAGACTCGCGCCTCGCACAACTTCCACACCGATACCGTGTCGGCGGGGCTCGCGTTTCGTCGGAACTGGGCTCAGCGTCCCGCGGCGGTGAGCTGGTAATCCGCTTCGAGCAGCATCCACCCGCTCAGCTGTACCGAGAGATCGCGGCTCAGGTTCGTCGACGAAGCGGCGGACGAGTGCGTGGGCGGGCGAATGGCTCCTGGATGCTCCGGGACCGTGACCGCGCGGGTCCAGTCCGGACCGAACAGGGGTAGTCCGTCCACCTCGGCGCGGTGCTCCCAGGCCGCCCGCGCGGAAGCGTGCACGATATTCGCGGCGGTGGTGTCGTGCAAGGCTAGTGCGGCTTCGGCGAGATACCTGGCGAGGATGCCCATGAACAGCCCAGAATCGTTCCCGGAGGCCGCGGCGATCACCCCCGCGTCCGTGAGCCGGTCCTCGGTTGCGGCAACCAGCGCTGCCACGCGGCTGTGATGGGTCGATTCGCCTGTGCGCACTGCCAGCTCGGTTTCCAGCCCGATGGTCACGCCCTGGCTGTAGGTGTGGATGGTCGGGTCCACTAGTCCGCGGGGCTCATGGACACCGTCGAGGATCAGGCCGCTGTCGGAGTCGCGTAATCGGGCGTGCAAGAAATCGGCAAGTTGTCGGGCGCGGGACAATTCGCCCAAACGCGCCATGGCGATACCGGTTGGACCGATCGCAGGGGTGTTGTAGAAATCGTCGCCCGAGCGCCAGGGCACCGCACCAACGACCGGGTTCCAGCCGTCGATCAAGGCGGCCCGCAGGTCCCCGACGGCGTCGCTGAACCGGACACCGAGCAGCCGGTCGGTGCGTTCGAGCGCCAGCACCAGCCACGACATATCGTCGTAGTAGTGGTTGGTCCAGCCGGTGAGGTTGCGGGTCCGGATACCGCGTGCGAGGGCAACGACCCGGTCGATGCGTTCGGGGGTGCGGGCGCGGTACGCGGCGTCCACCGCACAGTCGAGAAGGTGGGCTTGCCACCAGTAGCACCATCGTACGAATGACTGGTCCAGCAGGGACGCCGGCCAGACGAGCGTGCCAAGCCGCATCTGCGGCTGGCCCCAGAGCGTGTGCACGTGTCGCTGCACGATCGCCTGTTCCGCCAGGTCAGCCCGCTTCCCGGGCTCCTCGGGGCCGGCTGACACCTGCCGCGTGATCGCCCCTGCCTGCGTCGGCTGCGCCATTGCGCTGAGTGCGATCGAGGCTCCGGCCGCCAACAGCATGCTGCGTCGACTGATCCCCTTGTTCCGGCGATCCATCCGCTCGGACTCCCTTAATTGGACAACGATCACCGCAGCCGGGAACCGTGCAGCTACATGCTATCTCGCAACGACCATCGCGGCGCGGCGCCAACCGGCTGCCCCAGGTGCAAACGTCAACCGCCGAGCGTGGCTCCGGCCGCTCGGAGATCGACGAAAACCATTTCGCCGTTGGCCACGTCGAGGCCACCATTGTCGGCGACCCTGAAATCTCTGATCCCCGAACCGATACCGCAAGGGCAGGGACTCGGCGATGAAATCGGTTGTGCATGCGGCCATCCGGTTGCGTCGCGGGCGGCAATAGCGCATCTCGCGGCAATACTGGATCCACGATCGGCAAATCCACAGACACCACGACACACATCGTCGCGAATGCAGACACAGCAATGGACTACGCTGTCGCCCAGAGGATCTCGTCGACACCTCGCATCACTAGTCGCCACGCAAGCGTTAACCGCCAACGCTCGAGCCGCCGTCCTCGACCGGAGACGTGTGCCTTGCGTCCACCTCCTGGCCAGGAGTTCGATGGCCGTTGGTGCCGCCAGCCATCTATTAGGCATGCTGACGCATGGCGACACGGCAACGCCGCCGAACGCACGATAAGTAGCCGATTACAGAACATTCCGTGACACGGAGCCGCCTGAGACGTCCCTGATCCGGGTTACCCAGGCTCGTAGGAAGGGTTCTCGGGGAGGGTTCACTCGTCCCAGTCAAAGTCCCAGTGCAAATAGATCTTCTCGGTGCGGTTCGACTCCCGCACGCCGGGGGTCTGGTCGTGAAAGGGGGTGCGGGTGTCGAGGGAGTGTGTGAGGGCGTCGAAGAATTCGAGCAGCGTGTCGGCCCACAGGGTGCCTTCGAAAGCGCCCGAGCCGATACCCAATTCGATGACGTGACCGTAGGTCGGTCCGGGGCGGTGCTCGACGAACAAGATACCGGCGTCGATGGAGTGAGCGATCGGAACCCATTGGTGGGCATGGCCGTAGAGGCTCTCCTCGCCCATGCCCAATGCTCGATTCTCGGCGCTGAAGGTGGTTCGCCATTCGTGACCGGTGAGGATCTGGTCGATCGGGTCGAGCATGTACGCCATCGGCAGGAAGTCGGCGCCTTCGACGGCATTCCCGTAGGCATACACGGTGCCGTTGTGATGTTCGAGCAGTGCCCGGACGTCGGGGTGCAGCGCGAAACCCTGGACAGCTTCCAGATGCGCGATCTGCTCGGCGGTGGCGCCAGGTCGCAGGGTCGCGACGGAGGCGGGGGAGTACATGCCGAGTTGATGCAGGAAACGAGTCCATACCTGGTCGAAGGTGTGCGGAGCGGGGTGGGTCATGCGGTGACCATAGCGACGGGCAGTGACACCGCCCGGTGGGCAAATGTTCGCAAGGCTTCTGCTCGCACGTCTGCGTGGCTCCGACACACGCTGGCCCTGGTGCCCACCAACGTCCTCATCTGCCGCTGGGCGAGCAGTCTGCCCGCCGAGATGGACTGCGACGCAGAACATCCGGAAACTAGCCGATTTCCGGGTGCTGTGTTCGCGTACGCGAGAGGTGTCCGCGTCATTCGGTGTCTCCGTAGCGATCATCATCGATCCAGCCGAACCGACCCTTCGGCAGCGACGTATCGATATGCTCTCGCTTCGGCCTCCGCGGGGCGTGGCCGGAATCACCAAAGCCCGCAACCGAACCCGGGCCCGTCTGAGATCATCACATCATGTCCCGCAGGAATGAGCCGGACGCTCGGCGCGCCGTCGAGCCAGCCTTGGAGCCGGGCGAACAACTGCTGACAATGCTCTCGGCGACGGTGTCGAACTGGGGTGACGGGGGTGGTTACTACATCGTCTGGCCTGTCGTCTCGTTGTTGCGAGTTCTGAATCGGCGCCGGCGGGCACGAGCGGCGGGTCGATCGCAGGGACTACGACTTCGCCCGGCGTTCATTGTCGCGGTGACGTCCCAGCGGGTGTTGTTCTTCGCGGCCCGAAGGGGCTGGCGGCTGGGCGCACCGTGCGGCGAGCTGTCCCGCGATCGCATTACCAGCGTCATGGTTGGGAAAGCAGTGCTGGCGGGATACCCGCCCCGGGAGTTGTGTTACATCGTGGTGTGCATGTCCAGCGGGCCTGATCTGTCACTGCGGGTCGCGGCTGAATCGGCGTGGTGGCTCCGAGACGAATTCGGCGCCGCAGAAGGAAGTCGGTGACGTCCGTTTCACCGACTCGGCGACGAACACGGTCACCGTGTCCTGCGTGTCGTTGGCAAAGGCTCGAAAATCGTGCTCGTCCCGCTGCCGCCAGCAGTAGGGCGGGCCATCGACCGCGCCACCACAGAAGAAAAGCTGTTCGGTGCGGCGAGATGTGAAGTGGCCCTAAATGGTTTGCGCCGGATCTTGCGCGCGGGGATGCTCGGCCGAACAGCCATAGAGAGGAAAAGCGAAATGGCCGCATCCAGCAAGCCGCCCGAGTCCGAGCCGGAGGTCCGCACGGCGGCCGGTGTGCTGCGCGGTGGCTGGGAGGCGGGGCTGGCGGTCTTCCGCGGCATCCCGTTCGCCGAGCCGCCCGTCGGCGACCTGCGTTTCGCCGCGCCGCGGCCGGTGCGCGGCTGGGACGGGGTGCGACCCGCCGTCGCCTACGGCCCGCCGCCTCCGCAGTCCGCCGTGCTCGCGGTGTCTCAGGACACCGCCGGAGGCGACTGGCTGACGGTCAATGTCTGGACGCCAGAACCGGATCCGGCCTCCGCGCTCCCGGTGATGGTGTGGTTTCCCGGCGGTGGTTATGCGATAGGCAACGCCGGCCTGCCGGAATACGACGCCGGGCATCTGGCCGCGATCGGAACCGTGGTCGTGACCCTCAACTACCGTCTCGGCATCGAGGGGTTCGCCCAGATCGAGGGCGCCCCGGCCAACCGTGGACTGCTCGACCAGGTCGCGGCCCTGGAGTGGGTGCGGGACAACATCCGGGTGTTCGGCGGCGACCCTGACCGGGTGACGGTCTTCGGACAGTCGGCGGGTGCCGGATCGGTCGCCGCGCTGCTCGCGATGCCGCGCGCCGCCGGGCTCCTGCGCCGGGCGATCGCACAGAGTGTGCCGGGGACGTTCTTCTCTCCTGAGCTGGCCGCCGACCTCACCGCGGCCTTCGCCGCCGAGCTCGGGGTGGCGCCCACGGTGTCCGGGCTGTCGGCGGTGGCCCCGGACCTATTACCCGCCGCTGGCGACGCGGTCTTCGCCAAGATGGACCAGTGGCGGGAGCGCTGGGGACAGATCACCCACCGGCCGATTCCGTATGCGCCGGTTGTCGACGGTGACGTGCTGCCCACGACCCCCTGGCGGGCGCTGGCCGATGGCACCGCCCGGGACGTCGAGCTTCTCGTCGGGCACACGCGGGACGAGCACCGGTTGTTCAGCCTGATCGACGGTGTGCTCGGCCAGGTCACGCGGGAGCAGACCGAGACCGCGCTGCACGTTCTCGCCGCCGGGCCGGACGGTGCGCGCCGGTATCGGGAGGCGTTCCCGGCCGCTGTCGATGAGGAGCTGTACGAGCTGGTCAACGCCGACTGGTTGTTCCGCATGCCGAGCGTAAGGCTGGCCGACGCGCAGATCGCCGGTGGCGGCCGGGCCCACCTCTACGAGCTGACCTGGACTGCCCCGGGCATGGGCGGCGCTCTCGGCGCCTGCCACGGGCTGGACGTGCCGCTCGTCTTCGGCAACCTGGGCAGTGGGCAGACCGCCATGCTGATCGGCGACCCGCCCTCGCCGGAGGCGGCGGAGCTGTCGGCGCGAATCCGCGGGTCGTGGACGTCATTCGCCGCGCACGGCGACCCGGGCTGGCCCGCGTACGACACCGATCACCGCCTTGCCCAGATCTTCGACACGGCGTCGACGGTCACCGCCTACCCGGAGGAGGCCTCGCGGCTGCTGTGGCAAGACTTCACGTTCCCGGCGCTGCCGCTGCTCGCGCGGTGAAAGTTTTCGAGGTCGTCGGCAGTCGTCTCGTCGAGACAACCACGTCCGGGATCCCAGTCGCCGACTGGCCTGCGACCTGTGGGTTCGGGCTGAAACCTGGGATCGGTAGGTGGCGGGCACGGCATCTACTTACCCCATGACATCTTCTCAACCTCCCGCCAACCAACCGCAGCCCGCCGGTTTGGACAAAAAGACCAGCGCGATCCTGTCGTACGCACTGGGGTGGCTCACCGGAATCATCTTCCTGTTCGTGGGAAAGAAAGATCCCGATGTGAAATTCCATGCCTCGCAATCGATCGTCTTCTTCGGGGCGGTCTCGGTGCTCAATATTGTTCTGAGCATCCTCGGCTCGCTCCTCGGAGTCCTGGGGATCATCTTCAGCCTCGCCGGACTCGCAGTCGCGGTCTTCGCGGTCGTCGTCTGGATCATGGCCATGGTCCAGGCGAACAACACCGGCGGTGTCCGCGCGGAGCTTCCCATCGTCGGAAAATTCACTGCCCCATATGCCGATCGGTTGGCCAACTCGATCAAGTAGCGGCATATTCGAAGTCCCAGCTGGGTTTCGTCATCGAGGATGCTGTCGGCACCCCTGCCTGCGGGCCAGGTGCGACAGTCCGAAGATCAACGGCCCGAGGCCTACCTCGGGCCGTTGGCGTCTGCGTGGAACGTCCGAGAATGCCGAAGACAGCACTGTCCGAACCGGCCACACCGCTCAAGAACTCGGCCGGTCGGCCCGGGATGACTTGCACATGCACGGGCCGACACCGGCTCAGGCCGGGTCCGGCAGCTGGATCGAGGCGAGTTTGGCCGGGTCGACGACGATGTGGATGGCGGCGATCCGGCCGTCGGTGACCGTGCAGGCGATGACGGAGAGAGGGGTTCCGTCGGGGCGCCAGGACATGTGGCCGGGGATGCCGTTGACCAGCACGGGTCGGTGGCGGGCGACCTCGCCGGAGAACATGCGGGCGCCGGCGGCGACCTCGGTGGCGCCGAGTGTGACCACCACGCCCTCGGGGGTGTCGACGGTCAGCTTCACGTTTGGGTCGAGGACGCGAAGGAGCGCTTCGAAGTCGCCACCGAGGGCGGCGGCGCGGAAGGCTTGGACGACCTCTCGGTGTTCACGGCCGGGGCCCGCCAGCCGGTCCGTGGCTCGGACCTTGCGACGCGCGCGGCTGGCGATCATCTTGGCGGCGTCGGCGGATTTGCCCAGGATCTGGCCGATTTCGTGGAACGGGACCGCGAACATGTCGTGCAGGACGAACGCCAGGCGCTCGCTCGGGGTGAGCGAATCGAGCACGACGAGCAGGGCGAGGCCGACCGAATCGGCCAGCGCCACTTGCTCGTCCGGCGTTGGGTCGTTGTCGGGGGTCACCACGAAGTCCGAAAACTCTTGCCCATAGGAGGTTTCGGGGTGGTCCTGGCGGGAGCGCAGGAGGTCCAGGCTGATTCGGCCGACCACGGTGGTCAGCCAGCCCGCCAGGTTGCCGATGGTCGCCGCGTCCTGGCGGACGAGGCGCATCCAGGCTTCCTGAACCACGTCCTCGGCGTCGGCGTGCGAGCCCAGCACGCGGTAGGCGACGGTGCGCAGCCGATCGCGCTGGGCTTCGAACGCCTCGGTTATGAGGCCGGGCGAGTGGGCGGTCACGGCTTCCGCTGCTGACGGAGCGAGATCCGATTGCCGTCCGGATCTATCGCCTCGATGCGGACCCCGAACGGGTAGTCCTCGGGTTCGGTTTGTTCGAAGGTGACGCCGCGCTGGCGGAGGATCTCGAAATCCTTTCGCAGATCGTCGGATTCGAGGATGATCGGACCGGGCGCGTCGTGCTGGCCCACGTCGGCCGGCTGTCCTGCGGCCGCCGCATGCGACCACAGGATGATCTGCACCGGGCTATCGGAAACGCCGACCGTGAGGAAACGTCCGTCGGGCCCCGGGAAGTCGATCCGCTTTTCCAGGCCGAGCCTCTCGGTGTAGAACTCCAGCGCGCGGTCCTGATCGGTGACGTAGACCGTCACGTACATGATGTTGGTCAGCATCCTGTTCTCCATTCACTCGTCGGTGCGACGACCGTTCGTATTCGGTCGTCTCATCTATGACGAGTGGCGACGGGAGAACGTAACAGAACCGTCGGCCGAAGTGGTTGTCGGACGCGGATCGACCGCATGGCGCCACGAACACCGATCGGCGCGCGCTTCACCCCGCGCACCGTTGCGGAAACCGAAGTGACCGAGCGGGTGGAGTGCGGCATCGGTGCGGCGACGTGGCGCTATCGGGCCAGGGTGTGCGTCGCGGCCACGGCAACCGATGTGCGTTCGCGGGCTGCCCACCGCGATCACCGTCCGACGGACCGAATCACTGTGTGATCCAGGTCGGTTCGGACACCTCGCGTATGTTGACGCGGCATCTCGGTCTGCTCGATGTTCGATTTCGAAGTGCTGGACACGCCAGAACTCGCCGTACATCTGCTGGCGACTGCCGAACGATTCCGGAAAGCGGCGGGCGAGAATTGAAGTAGGATATATCCTGAATTTCGGTAAGCGGCATCCCCGGTCGGGCTATTTCATCGAAAGCCCGGCCGAGGGTACCTGTTTCGAGAGTTATCCGATCAGTTCGATTTTCCCCGTCATTGGTTGGCGCCGGCGATACCGCCGATGATTCCCCCGATGATGCAACCGGGAACGAATCCGGCGATAAAGAACAGGAGCCCGATCAGCGCGCCGACCGCGCAGCCGATCAGCACACCCGCGACCGTGGTGCCCGCATCACCGATGAACTGCAGCGGGGCCGATGCCGGTGCGTGGACCGGCGTCAGCGTCAATGTCGTTGCCGCGGCATCGACTTCGGGCGTGACCTGAACCTGCTGGCCCGCCACCGTCTGCAGCGTGGTCGGTACGGTGGCGACCACCGAACCATCGGGCGCCAGCACGCTGATGCCCGCATCCGGCGTCAGCACGAACCTGCCGGAGGCCAGCGTGATGGTGGCATCGGAGCGATCCGTCGCCACCGCCGCGGTGTATTCGATGCCGTGATCCACCCCGTTGAGGACGGTTTCGGATGGCACTTCGGGCGAGCCGTAGGCGGTGGCCGCGGTGATGCCGGTCGCGGCTATGGTCAAAACCGTTGTCGCCACCATTTTTTTGATCTTCATCAGCATTTCCAATCATCCTGCCGATTCGATTGATGTTCCCCGAGAAACGGACATGGGACATCAATAATGATGCGCTTCCGAAGCACCCGGCGTCGACGGTTTCAGGAAATCGAATTACGTTGCAAGATCAAATGATTCGAAACACACAGGAACTGGGGGATTGCTTTTTCCGCTATTCCAGTTCACCCTCGGTCTCCAGGTAGATCTGGCGCAATCGGTCCAGCGTCGCCTGCTCCGGACGCTCCCACAACTCCCGTTGCGCCGCCTCCAGCAGACGCTCGGCAATGCCGTGCAGCGCCCATGGGTTGGACTGCTCCATGAACTTACGGTTCACGTCATCGAAAACGTAACTCTCGGCGAGCTTTTCGTACATCCAGTCGGCCACGACATTGGTGGTCGCGTCGTAGCCGAACAGGTAGTCGACGGTGGCCGCCATTTCGAAGGCGCCCTTATAGCCGTGCCTGCGCATCGCCTCGAGCCAGCGCGGGTTCACCACCCGGGCCCGGAAGACACGTGCGGTCTCCTCCGAGAGCGTGCGGGTGCGCACGGCGTCGGGGCGGGTGCTGTCACCGATGTAGGCCTCCGGATTCTTGCCGGTGAGCGCGCGCACGGTGGCGACCATGCCGCCGTGGTACTGGAAGTAGTCGTCGGAGTCGGCGATATCGTGTTCGCGGGTGTCGGTGTTCTTGGCGGCCACCGTGATCCGGCGGTAGGCGGTGCGCATATCGTCGGCGGCCGGGGCGCCGTCGAGGTCGCGACCGTAGGCGTAGCCGCCCCACGCGGTGTAGACCTGTGCAAGGTCGTCGTCGGTGCGCCAACTCTTCGAGTCGATCAATTGCAGGAGGCCAGCGCCGTAGGTGCCGGGCTTGGAACCGAAGATGCGGGTGGTCGCGCGGCGCTTGTCGCCGTGTTCGGCGAGATCGTTCTGAGCGTGTGCGCGAACGTAATTCGACTCGGCAGGCTCGTCGAGTTCGGCGACCAACCGGACCGCATCGTCGAGTAGTGCGAGCACGTGTGGAAAGGCGTCACGGAAGAAGCCGCTGATGCGCACGGTGACGTCGATGCGCGGGCGGCCCAGTTCCTCGAGTGGGATCACCTCGAGTGTGGTGACGCGGCGGCTCGCCTCATCCCAGACCGGGCGGACGCCCAGCAGCGCAAGCACTTCCGCGATATCGTCGCCGGAGGTGCGCATGGCGGAGGTGCCCCACACCGACAACCCGACCGAGCGCGGGTACTCGCCATGATCGGCCTGGTACCGATCGACCAGCGAATCCGCCATCGCCTGCCCGGTCTCCCAGGCCAGCCGCGACGGAACCGCCTTGGGATCGACCGAGTAGAAATTCCGACCTGTCGGCAGGACATTGATCAGGCCGCGCAACGGGGAACCGCTCGGGCCCGCCGGAATGAATCCGCCGTTGAGTGCGTGCAGGATTCGGTCGATCTCCACGCCTGTCTGTCGCAGGCGGGGCACTACCTCGGTGGCCGCGAATCGCAGGACGGTGCGGATTGCGGATAGCGTGGTGTCGGCGGGCGAATCGGTCACGCTCAGCGCATCGGCGAATGCGTCGACCAGGCCGTCGACCGCGTCCGCGGACCAGTCGGCAGCCTGCAGTCCGGCGAGCAGCTCACGCGCCTGGCGCTCCACCGCGTCGACCCGTTCGCGCGCCTCGGTACCGGATTCGTTCAGCCCCAGGGCTTCTCGCAGACCCGGCACATTCCGTTCACCGCCCCACAGTTGGCGGGCGCGCAGCATGGCGAGTACCAGGTCGAGTTCGGTCTCCCCCACCGGTGCCTGCCCGAGCACATGCAGTCCGTCGCGGATCTGCACATCCTTGATCTCGCACAGCCAGCCGTCGACGTGCAGCAGCATGTCATCGAAGACGTCCTCGTCGGGCCGTTTGTCCAAGCCGAGGTCGTGGTCCATTTTCGCCGCGCGCATGAGGGTCCAGATCTGCTGGCGGATGGCGGGCAGCTTGGCCGGGTCGAGGGTGGAGATATTGGCGTGTTCGTCGAGCAGTTGCTCCAAACGCGAGATATCGCCATAGCTTTCGGCGCGTGCCATGGGCGGAATAAGGTGATCGACCAGGGTGGCGTGGGCGCGACGCTTGGCCTGGGTGCCCTCGCCCGGATCGTTGACCAGGAACGGGTAGATGAGCGGCAGGTCACCGAGCGCGGCATCGGTGCCGCAGGAGGCGGACATTCCGAGCGTTTTGCCGGGCAGCCATTCCAAGTTGCCGTGCTTGCCCAGATGCACCATGGCATCGGCGGCGAAACCGTCCGGCGCCGCAATCCACCGATAGGCGGCGAGGTAGTGGTGGCTGGGCGGCAGGTCGGGGTCGTGGTAGATGGCGACCGGGTTCTCGCCGAAACCGCGCGGCGGCTGCACCATCAGCACGATATTGCCGAAACGCAGTGCGGCGATGACGATTTCGCCCTGGGGATCGGCCGAGCGATCGACGTAGAGTTCGCCGGGCGGCGGACCCCACGCCTCGACGACGGCCGCGCGCAGATCCTCGGGCAGGGTGTCGAACCAGCGGGTGTACTGGTCGGCGCCGATGCGGATCGGATTGCCCTCGAGCTGTTCGGCGGTGAGCCAGTCGGGATCCTGACCGCCCGCGGCGATCAGCGCGTGGATCAGCGCGTCGCCGTCACGTTCCGCGAGCCCGGGCACCTCGCCGTCAGCACCGAGATCGTAACCGGCCGAGCGCATTTCGGTGAGCAGTCGAATCGCGCTCGCGGGGGTGTCCAGGCCGACCGCGTTGCCGATGCGGGCATGTTTGGTCGGGTAGGCCGACATCATGATGGCGATGCGGCGCCGTTCGGCCGGGATGTGGCGCAGTCGCGCATGCCGGACCGCGATACCGGCGACCCGCGCCGCGCGCTCGGGATCGGGCACATAGGTGGACAGGCCGTCGGCGTCGAATTCCTTGAAAGAGAACGGAACCGTAATGATGCGGCCGTCGAATTCCGGGACGGCGACCTGGGTGGCGACATCCAGTGGTGAGAGGCCGTCGTCATTGGCCTCCCATTGGGCGCGGCCGCTGGTGAGGCACAGACCCTGCAGGATCGGCACATCCAGTTCGGCAAGGGCCGCGACATCCCAGGCTTCGTCATCACCACCGGCCGACGCGCTGGCGGGCTTGGTGCCGCCCGCGGCGAGCACGGTCACCACCAAAGCGTCTGCTGTGCACAGAGTTTCGAGCAATTCCGGCTCGGCAGTGCGCAGCGACGCGCAGTACAGCGGCAGCGCCTTCGCGCCCGCATCCTCGATCGCGGTGCACAGCGCGTCGATGTAGGCAGTATTTCCCGCGAGATGTTGTGCGCGGTAATAGATTACGGCCACCGTCGGCGGTTTCTCGACATCCGAGCTCGGGTCTGCTGTCGCGCTCGGATCGCGGTGCGCGCCAGGGTGACCGGACGGCCGGGAAATGGCCGCAGGGTTGCGCACAGCGCGCTGCAATTCGCCCCAGCTCGGCAGCTGCACCGGCGGCTCGAAGCCGTGGCCGGTGAGCAGCACCGTATCCGAGAGGAAGTTGTGCAGCTGCCGCAGGTTTTCCGCGCCACCGGCAGCGAGGTAGTTGTGCGCGTCGGCGGCCACCCCGCCGGGGACCGTCGAACATTCCATCAACTCGGCATCGGGAGCGATCTCACCACCGAGCGCCACCATCGGCACCCCGCTGGCGCGCACCGCTTCGAGCCCGTCCTCCCAGACCCGCTTGCCGCCAAGGATGCGCACGATCACCAGATCGGCGCCGTCGAGCAGTGCGGGCAGGTCCTCGACCAGCAGCCGAGCCGGATTCCCCCACCGATACTCGGCACCGCTCGCACGTGCGCTCAACAGATCGGTGTCGGACGTCGACAGCAGCAAAATCACAGGTGGCAGCCTTCCTCGGGTGACGCGCCCATCGGGTACGGTGCTCGCCGGAGAGGGTCTGGCTGTTGACAGTGGCGCGACCGCACCGGAGTTCCACCGGTTTCCTCATCGCCCGTCGAGCACCCAGATGCTATCTGGTGCCGAATCGCGGTCCGGGCGACGCACCCATACGAAGCCCTAACCGCACCTGCGGACCGATAACAGTCCAGCCGGTTTCGCTCAGATCAGGTCAGCGTTTCCGTCGATGACCTTCAGGTGGTAGTGGAATTTGTCGACGCGCCAGCCCGCATCGGTGCGCTCCGCGCCGATGGTGTAGCTGCCGACAAAGGTGCGGGTCTTGCCATTGGCCGCATCGTTCTTCACATGGACGGCGATGGCGTCGGCGTGGATCTCGGCGTGGTCGCCCTGGATATCGACCAGATAGTTGCCCGCTTGGTGATGGACGCCGTCGAGGTCGTCGAGACCTGCGCGCCAATCGCCGACGATATCGGCCGTGGGACGCACCGCCACCGGCCCACCGAAGCCGCCATCGAAATCGACCTTGCCGGTGAACACCTCCGAGAGCAGGTCATCCCACCGTTTCTGGTCGGTATAGACGAACATCCTGGTGACCACGTCGATAATCGCGAGTCGGTCGGCAACGGTGGAGATTTCAGTCATGCGCTCACCCTAGAGCGCCGACCGAGATCGGCGCAGAGCACGCTGATTCGACCGCAACGCGCCGGGCAATGGCGCCGTCGCATTCGCCGCCCGATGAGTCCGGTGTCGCCTGGTCACTTAGGCTGGATGGGTCATGACGCGTACGAATCCCGATTCCTGCCCCGGCGTGCTCCGGCTGCATCAGGCAGCCGATGGGCCACTGGCTCGGATTCGGCTGCCCGGTGGGCGGCTGGAGCCTGGACAATTGCAGGTGTTGGCCCAGGCGGCCGAACTCGGCGATGGAAATATCGAGCTGACCTCACGGGGCAATGTGCAGTTGCGGCAGATGCATGATGCGGCGGCGCTGAGCGAGCGATTGGCGGGTGCCGGGCTGCTGCCGAGTCGGACCCATGAGCGGGTGCGCAATATCGTCGCCTCGCCGCTTTCGGGCCGGATCGGTGGACTGTCGGATGTGCACGGGCTCGTTCCGGTGCTCGACACGGGTTTGCAGGCCGCCGCGCAGCTGGCCGAACTGCCCGGCCGGGTGCTTTTCACCCTCGACGACGGTCGTGGCGATATCAGCGGACTGGCTGGCGATATCGGCGTACACGCCACTGGCGCAGACGAATTCGCGCTGGTGCTGGCCGGTCGCGATACCGGCATTCGCATCTCCCCGGCCGATGCGGTGCCGGTGATGCTGGCCGCCGCACACGGCTTTCTCGACCTCGGCTCCGGCCAGTGGCGGTTGCACGAGGTGGATGACGGTGTGCGGCGAGTGATCGAGATACTCGGCCTGTCCCCCGGCCCCGACCGCCTGGAATTCGGTGCCGCCCAGGACCTTCCGATCGGCTGGCTCGGCCAGGACAACGGTCTGGTCAGCCTCGGCGCGGCCGTTCGCCTCGGTTCCCTGCCCGCCCGGACCGCCGAATTCATCGCCGCCATCGAACATCCCATCTTCATCACCCCGTGGCGCAGCCTGGTGATCACCGATCTGGAGGAATGGCCCGCCGAACAGGTCGTCCGTGTACTCGCCCCCATGGGCCTCATCTTCGATGCCAACTCCCCCTGGCTCCAGGTCAGCGCCTGCGCGGGCCGACCCGGCTGCGCAAAGTCCAATACCGACGTCCGCGCCGACGCAGCGGCCGCTGTCGAATCGGGCCGCGTGCTGTCTCCCACAGCCGCGAACCCGCCCGCCGGAGACACCGAGATCGGCGGCCACCCGCTCGACTCGACGGCCACCGACCTCGCGGACTCCGGTGCGGCGATAGATCCTGCTCGGACCATCGAAATCCGCAGCGCCGAGGATGTCACGGTGGCGGGCCGTCAGCACTGGTCCGGCTGCGAACGCCGCTGTGGCCGCCCCCGCGGACCGGTCACCGACGTCGTAGCCACCGAGAACGGCTACCGCATCGACTGAGGTGCGATCACCTGACCATGGGGCATCGCATCGATGCGTCGATAGCGTTCTCGGCTTCGAGCAGCCGTCCCCGAGGATGAGCGATAGGCGGGCCGTCCAGCACCCGACGCCATCCGGATCTCTGGCTCGCACCCCCTGCCCACCGCACCCGTGAACGCAGTGGCCAACTCACATGTTCCGATGACAATTGGATCGCGTCGCCCGTGTCAACGCGGTATGCCGACCGCGCCCTTCACAACTCCCGCGCCCATCCGGTCCAGCACCGATGCCACTCGGGTCGCTGGATCTCTGGCTCCGCCCGTGGCACGGTGAGCTCAGCGGCTGACTCACGGAGGGAGTATTCCGATGACGATTTGGCGGCTCAGTGATGAGGAGATCGACGCGATGTCCGCCGACGAGCGGCGAGCATTGATTCGGCGGCTGCAGTTGCCGCCGGAGCGGGTGCTGCCGCGGCCGGAGATCGTGCGGATCCATCGGCGAGTGCGGTTGACCTTGATGGTGGGCGGATCGATCGTATTGATCCCGTGGATCGCGTACCTCGCAGTGTCGCTGCCGCCCGACTATCAGGCCCACAACTGGCCGCTCACCTGGGTCGGATTCGACAGTCTGCTGGTCATCATGATGGCGATGACCGCCTACCTCGGCTGGCAGCGCAGGCAACTGCTGCTATTACCCGCATTCGGCACCGGCCTGCTACTGCTCGTCGATGCCTGGTTCGACATCACGACCGCGAACCCCCGCGACGTCTGGCTCTCCATCGCCATCGCCTGCGTCGGCGAAATCCCCCTCGCTATCCTGCAGATCACCGGCGCGCTCCTGCTGTTCAAGTTCGTCACCGAGGCCCACCCCTTGGCCGATCCCGAAGTCAGCGCCTGGCGCACCAAACTCCCGTTCTGACACCGCTTCGAGGCATGCAGCCGCTTGGACCGCCTCGAATGTTCCGGTCAGCCGAGCCGCCACCACTTGATGCGCAGCGCCGGTCCTCGAGCCCAGGAGCAATCGTGCGTCATTGCACGAAAGGCCCTTCGCGCTGAATATTTCAGGAAGCAACCGCGGTCGGCGCGCGGCGCGGATCATCATGGATCTCCAAGGTGCAGCACTTCACGCCACCGCCGGCCTTGAGCAGTTCCGACAGGTCCACACCGACCGGGTTGTAACCCTGTCCGCGCAACTCCGACGCCAGATTGTCGGCGCGGCTGCTGATGAAGACGTTCAGACCGTCGGAGACGCCATTCAGACCGAGGACCACCGCGTCGGCGTCGGTCGCGCGGATGGCGTCGGGAAACAGACCAGCGAGGATGACCTGGCTCTCGGCGCTGAACGCGGGCGGGAAGTAGGCGACATTGGTGTCATCGAGCACCATCAGCGCCGTATCCAGGTGGTAGAAGCGCGGATCGACGAGTTGGAGCGAAACGACCGGAAGGTCGAAGTAGTGCTCGACCTCGCGGTGCGCGGCAATCGAACTCCGGAATCCGGTCGCGGCCAGCATGCGGTCACCTACGAGCAAGAAGTCGCCCTCACCCTCGTTGACTTCCTGCGCACCGACCAACTCCGTCAGACCCCGCTGGGCGAACCAGCGGTGATACGCGGGACCTTCGGCAGCCCGCTCGGGATGGGTGAATCGCGCCGACATCGCCCGATCCCCCACGATCAGGCCGCTGTTCGCGGCGAAGACCATATCGGGCAGCCCCGGCTCACCCGGCACCACCTCGATGCGGTGACCGTACTGCTCGAAGGTCGCACGCAGCACCTCCCATTGCGATAGCGCGAGTGCGCGATCGACGGGTTCCTGTGGATTCATCCACGGATTGATCGAGTAGAAGACGTCGAAATGGTCCGGACGGCACATCACGAACTGCCGTTGGGTCGGCTGTCGTGCGGGCTCGATGCGGAGCGTGGTTACAGAGGTCAACGTGTCTCCCGGAGGTAGCGCGGATCGTTCCGCTGCCACGAAGGTAATTCGCCTACTATTGCGTCAGAAACAACGATTCATTGCGCATGATCGACCGAATTCAGCGAATCATTGTGCGACGAGAGAGCGAGTGTGGCATGGACGACATCGATCGGCGAATCCTCGCCCATCTGCTCAAGTCCGCGCGCGCCTCCTTCCAGGAGATCGGCGCGAGGGTCGGACTCTCAGCCCCCGCGGCCAAGCGCCGCGTAGACAAGATGGTCGCCAGCCGCCAGATCACCGGCTTCACCGCACTCGTCAACCCCGCCGCACTGGGCTGGACCACCGAGGCCTACGTCGAGGTCTACTACCGCGACAACATCACCCCCGCCGAACTCCGCCGCACCCTAGAACCCATCCCCCAGGTAATAGGCGTCTGGACCATCGCAGGCGAGGCAGACGCCCTGGTCCACGTAATGGCCACCGACATGGCCGAAATCGAATCCACAGTAGAACGAATCCGCGAAAACACCCGAGTAGGCCGCACCCGCTCCTCCATAGTCATGTCCCGAATCCTCGAACGCCCGAGAACCTGAGAATGCGCTCATGCAGGTACCGACTCGACGTTTACCTGCGTCAGCGCGTTCTCGCTGGATGTGCCCCGGGGGTTTGGGGGAGGTGGGGGGCTTTTAGGGTGGGGCGCATGGGTGGTTGGTACCTGAGTGATGGGGCCGAGATTTATCGGCGGTCGTTTGCGACGATTCGGGCGGAGGCGGATCTTGGTGGGTTTCCGCGGGATGTGGCGCAGGTGGTGGTGCGGATGATCCATGGGTGTGGGCAGGTGGATCTGGCGGGGGATGTGGCGTTTTCGAGTGGGGTGGTGGCGGCGGCGCGGAAGGCGTTGCGGGGTGGGGCTCCGATTCTTTGTGATGCGCAGATGGTTGCGTCTGGGGTGACGCGTAAGCGGCTGCCTGCTGAGAATGATGTGATCTGTATGCTTGCCGATCCGCGGGTGCCGGAATTGGCTGCGACGATGGGAAATACGCGCTCTGCGGCGGCGGTGGAGTTGTGGCGGGATCGGCTCGATGGCGCGGTGGTCGCGATCGGGAATGCGCCGACCGCGCTGTTCCATCTGCTCGACATGATCGATGCGGGGGCGCCGCGGCCTGCCGCGATCCTCGGGATTCCGGTCGGATTCATCGGGGCCGCGGAATCGAAGGACGCGCTGATCGAATTCGGCGGGGTCGAGTATCTGACCGTGCGTGGACGGCGTGGTGGCAGTGCCATTACCGCGTCGGCACTGAATGCGATTGCGAGCGAACAGGAATGAGCAGCGGGAAGTTGTGGGGTGTCGGGCTCGGCCCTGGCGATCCCGAGCTGGTGACGGTGAAGGCGGCGCGGGTGATCGCGGCGGCCGATGTCATCGCCTTCCATAGCGCGCGGCACGGTCGCAGCATCTCGCGCGCCATCGCCGCGCCCTATATGCGTGCGGACCAACTCGAGGAACACCTGGTCTACCCGGTGACCACCGAGACGACCGATCACCCCGGCGGCTATCAGGGGGCCATCGACGAGTTCTATGCACAAGCGGCCGAACGCCTTGCCGTACATCTGGCGGCGGGCCGGTCGGTCGCGCTGCTCGCCGCGGGCGATCCGCTCTTCTACAGCTCCTATATGCATATGCACCGCCGGTTGGCCGACCGGTTCGAGGCCGAGATCATCCCCGGCATCACCTCGGTGAGCGCAGCCTCGGCCGCCCTCGGCACACCGCTGGTCGAGGGCGAACAGGTACTGACCGTCCTGCCCGGCACCATGCCCACCGATGAACTCACCCGCCGCCTTCGCGATACCGACGCCGCCGCCATCATGAAGCTCGGCCGCACCTATCCCGCTGTGCGCCAGGCTCTCTCGGACTCCGGCCGCCTCGCCGACGCCTACTACATCGAGCGCGCGAGCAGCACTCGCGAACGCGTCCTCACCGCCGCCGAGGTCGACGATGCGGACGTACCCTATTTCGCCATCACCCTCGTCCCCGGCCCCCAGCCGACAACCCCACTGCGCCTTAAGAATTCAGGACGCGATCAGCGGCACACGACCGAAGCAGTGGACGCGTCCGGGCTCAGCGCGCCGGGCACCACCGCACTGACCATTCCCGCTCCAACGCATGCAGCCACGCCCGACCAACCCCTCATTGCCGAACCTCAGACGCCCACTACGGATGCATCGACGCCGTTGGCGCGCGCAGGCACCGTCACGAACACACCACGCGTGGTCTCGCACGATCGGTCCCGAGTCTCGGATGTCTATTCGGCGGCACACGTTTTCAGTCGGGAGGATGTCACCGATTCGGGATCCGGCGCAGCGGGCGGCGGCGTAACTGCCACCGACCCCGCCTCGGGGCTCGGCGAGGTCGTGGTGGTCGGGCTCGGTCCGGGGTCGCCCGAGTGGACCACGCCCGAGGTCGAACGCGCACTTGCCGAGGCAACCGATCTGGTCGGTTACACGACCTACATCAATCGGGTGCCGTCGCGTCCTGGGCAGCGCAGGCATGCCAGTGACAACCGGGTGGAATCCGAACGTGCCGCCATGGCATTGGATCTCGCGAAGCAGGGAGCCAAGGTCGTCGTCGTGTCCTCGGGTGATCCCGGGGTGTTCGCGATGGCGGCTGCGGTGCTGGAGGAATCCGCCGATCCGCAGTGGCGCGAGGTGCCGGTGCGGGTGTTGCCGGGACTTACCGCGGCCAATGCCGTCGCCAGTCGAGTCGGCGCGCCACTCGGTCACGACTACGCGATGATCTCGCTTTCGGATCGGCTCAAGCCGTGGGACGTCGTCGCGCGACGGCTTTCGGCGGTTGCCGAGGCGGATATGGCGATCGCGATCTACAACCCGGCCTCCAGCCAGCGCACCTGGCAGGTCGCCGCGATGCGTGACGTACTGCTCGAGCATCGCAAGCCCGACACCCCGGTGGTACTCG
Organism: Nocardia sp. NPDC004278; assembly: GCF_053602975.1. Lineage (NCBI taxonomy): Bacteria > Bacillati > Actinomycetota > Actinomycetes > Mycobacteriales > Nocardiaceae > Nocardia > Nocardia sp. NPDC004278. The sequence continues at coordinate 279,215 of NZ_JBSGEQ010000001.1, read as the reverse complement.
GCCGCGATGTCGGCGGGCCCACCGAATCCGTCCGCGTCGTGACTCTCGCCGAGCTGGATCCGGCCGAGGTCGATATGCGCACCCTGCTGATCATCGGAGCGTCCACCACCGCCGTCATCGAGTCCGAGCAGGGCACCCGGGTATACACCTCGCGCCGCTATCAGCGCTGATTCCGGTCCCGGAGTGAAACCGTAAACATTCCGAAAACGGTTTCGGCCAAGCTGAACGCACAAACAACAGCGGGCCGCACGGACCCGCGACAACCGGAAGGCAGTACCGCCCATGCGCAAGCTCAAGCTCCAGGTTCAGACCACCATCAACGGGTACATGTCCGGCCCGAACGGCGAGATGGACTGGATGACCTTCCCGTGGTCCGATGACTTCGCCGCCCGCGTCGCCGCCATCACCGCCGAATTCGACACCATCGTGCTCGGCCGCAAGCTTGCCGAGGGCTTCATCCCGCACTGGGCCGCCAAGCCGGAACACGAGCCCCAGGAGGCCATCGACAAGATGAACAACACACCCAAGGTCGTGATCTCCAACAGCCTGACCGAATCGCCGTGGGAGAACACCGTCGTCGCGGGCGGTGACCTCGCCGCGACCATCAATGGACTCAAGGCGCAGCCGGGTGGGGACATCATCGTCTACGGCGGTGGCACACTCGTCGCGAACCTGATCGCCGAGGACCTGATCGACGACCTGCACCTATTCGTCAACCCGACCGCGATCGCCGCTGGCCTGCCGGTCTTCCGCGGCACCACCCGGCTCGACCTCGTGTCCGCCACCGGATTCGAGTGCGGTGTGACCGAACTGCACTACCGGCCGAAGAGCGCCTGATCGCGCTCGCGGACTTGCCGAAGATGCCGATCAATACATTGATCGGCATCTTCCACGTTTGTGGCGGTCCTGCTGACTTCCCCGCGGCCTACCGCGTGACCCGCCTACTGGTCCACGACATCCCGCCACCGGGCTGAACCGCTCGACCACGCCGAACGGCTCGACATCAACCCCTTCGAGCGCGCGATATCGATCAACTGTGTGAGAACTTCAACCGCGCCAGTCCAGAATGCCGTGCCTCCACCGACCACGCCGAGCTGAACGACCACTCGGACACCAGACCAAACGACTACTCAGGACCCGCCAACCGCGCCGATCCGTTGGCCCAGCAAGTCCTACGGCAACCGGAGCTCTTATCGGGAGCGATAGTTCCGGGCCACGAGCGCCATGCATCCGGCCGCACCTACGGCGGCGACCGCGAACATCGTCGGATAGCCAACACCGAACGACTGGTGCAGGAACGCCAGCAGCGCGGGGACACCGAAGCCGAGATAGCTGCCGGAGTAGAAAACCGCGGTCAGCCCGGCCAAGTCGTCGGGGCGGGCGATGCGTTCGATCTCCTGTAGTCCGGCCACCAGCCCGATCCCATAGCCAGCGCCGAGCACGACGGCGGTGACAATCGTGAGCGGCATGGCCAATGTGGCGCAAGCCCATGCGGCCGTGCCCATTCCGCAGGCCACCAGTGCCAGCGCAACCACTGCGGCACGGGCAGTGCCGGGCCGATCGATCCGGCGGGCCGCCGATTGGATGGCGAAACCGCAGCCGAGGGTGACCACCGTGATGAACGCGGAGAACGCGATGGGAGCATCGTGCACCTGCGGCGCCATCAGTGTGGGCATGACCGCGTAAGCCGTTGCGGCAGAGGTGAACAGCCACAGCGCGACCGGCAATGCAACACAGCGGAATCGGCGATGCACGGCCGCCGGAATCTTCAGATCATCGATCAATCGACCCGAATTACGCTGCGACGATAACGTTTCCGGTGCCCGAGCCACCCAGGCCGCTGCGACCAGACACAGCACGGCATTGATCAGATACGCCAGCGTATTCGGCAGCGGAGCCCATTGCGCAAGCACACCCGCCACACCGGCACCGACGGCGAACCCGCCGGTCACGCTCATCGCCGAACGTCGCGCCCCGGTCCCGGCCGGCAGCTGTGGCCCGAACGGCTGCTGCGAAAGTTCCTTGAGCCAACTGCTTCCCACCGCCATTGCCGATCCGAGCGCGACCCCGCAGAGCACCCGTCCGGCCGACAGCAGCGGCACCGACGCGGATCCGAAGGCCAGCAGCAGCGAACCGGCCGCGGCGATCAGCGGTGCTGGGCGCATCAGCATGCGGCGGCCGTAGCGGTCCGAGAGGGGGCCGCCGATCAGCAGGGCGGGCACAATACCGAGCACATAGTCGAACAGCAGTAGATCCACCGTGGTGACCGGCAGTCCATTGCCCTTGTACATCACCAGCAGCGGTGTGAATTCGTTTCCGCCCCAGGCGATCGCGAACATCGCGGCCGCGACACCCCACCACTGTCTCGCGCCCCGGCCCTGCTCCGACCTGGCGTCGACGGCGAGGAGCGTTGCCATTACAGGCCTCGCATTTCGAGTTGGTGCACGCCGGACATATGGTCGACGAGCGCGGTGGCGAATCCGGCCACATCGCCGGTCTCGATCAGCTCGGCCAGGCGCGTGTGCTGCTCGATGATGCGGGCGGTATCGGTCGAACCGCGATGCAGCGCAGCGCTGTTCATGCGGCGCTGCCGTTCGCGCAGCGAGTCGTAGAACCCGGTGAGCAGTGGATTGCCCGCGGCGACCACATAGGTGCGGTGAAAGTCGGTGTCCGCGACGGCGAACCGCTCGAAGTCCGCGGCGGCGGCCAGCTCGCGCTGGCGATCCAGCGACGCGTGCAGTTCGGCGATCAGTGCCGCGCGATCTGCGGTAACCACCGCGCGGACCGCCGCAGTCTCCACGACGTAGCGGGCGTGTACGACGTGTTCGGCCTCGGCGGGCGGAATCGGCACCACCAGCGCACCGCGTTTGGGGTAGAGCTTCATCCATCCCTCGACCTCGAGTCGCAGAAATGCCTCCCGCACCGGGGTACGGGACATGCCGAGGTCAGTGGCGATCTCCCCCTCGCTGATCAGCTCACCACCCGGCAACGCGCCGGTCAGGATGCGTTCCTTGACCTCGCGATAGGCGAGTTCGGCGGATGAATACGTCTTAGACACAAGTTGCATCTTAGCGACGCGACATGGGAGCCGATGCAGTGCCCGGCGGCACACGTCGTATAACATTCCACTATGGAACGTTAAGGGAAGGAGCAGTCTGTTGGCGAATACCTCGACACAACGCAAATCGCTGAACTCCACGGCGGCGTCGCTGCTCGGATTTCTGCACGACGGTCCGATGTCGGGCTGGGATCTGGTGACCGAGGCCCAGGACCGGATCGGCGACTTCTGGACCATTACCCAAAGCCAGGTCTATCGAGAGCTGGCCACCATGGACGCGGCCGGACTCGTCGAAAAGGGTGCGATCGGCGCGCGCGACCGCACGCCGTATCAGATCACCGACGCGGGGCGCGAAGCGTTCCTCGAGTGGGTGGCTCGCGATCCGGGTGCGGAGACCATTCGTGTGCCGCTGCTACTGACCCTATCGTTCGGCAAGCACGTCGATCCCGATCACCTCGATCGAATCATCGCCGCCAACAGGGAGATTCACCAGCAACGTCTGGACCACTACCTCGCCGACGAGCACACCGGCATGTCCCCCTACCAACGTGCCACCCTCGAATTCGGCATCGGCTATGAGCGCACGGTGCTGGCCTGGTTCGACAAGCTGCCGGAACTCCTCGGCCGGTGAGCAGAGCCCCCGCAGGCTTCTACGGGACTGCACGCTGGAACCGATCCCCTGGACATGTCGCGACAACCACGGCGGCGCGGCCTCGGTGATCACCGCAACCGTCGCACTGTGCCGTCCACACAAGAACGGGAAGGACTCCGGCTTCACATCAAGCGGATCGAGTCGATTACGAACGACCGGATGCGATATCCCGCAACCATTTCCACGCCTCCGAGACCGTCTCGGCGACAATCGCCGCGGCTGGCAACTCGGGTCGGTCCACGACGACGACGGGAATGTCCGCCGAGCGAGCGGCGGCGAGTTTGGCGCCGGTCTGATCGCCGCCGCTGTCCTTGGTGACCAGCACATCGATCCGGTAGTGGATGAGCAGGCGCAACTCATCCGCGGGCGAGAAAGGCCCACGCGCGAGGAGTAATTCGTGTTGCGGCGGCAGCGCGCCGGCGGGCGGGTCGATAGCGCGAATCAGGAACCACCGGTCCGTCAGCCCCGCGAAGGCGGCGACGCCCTGGCGGCCGATTGTCAGGAAGACGCGCTCCCCCAGTCCGGAAACCGCCTGCGCGGCCGCGTCGAGGTCGGGCACCCGGTGCCACCGATCGCCGGACTGCTCGCGCCATCCGGGCCGCCGCACATGCAGTAGCGGCAGGCCGAGATCCGTTGCGGCACTGGCCGCATTCGTGCTGATCGTGCTCGCGAACGGATGTGTGGCATCGATGACGACCGCGATCTCGTTGGCCACCAACCACTTCCGTAAACCATCGACTCCGCCGAAGCCGCCGATCCGCACCGGCCCCTCCGGCAGCAGCGGATCACGAACACGACCGGCGAGCGAGGAAACGATCTCGAATCCTCGCTCGCCGGAAGCGATGTGGGCGAGTTCCCTGGCTTCCCCGGTACCGCCCAGAATCAGAGTTTTCAGGGTTGCCCGCTGAAGTAGGCGATGCCCGCGTTGATCAGGTTCGGGCCGCCCGCGATGAGCAGGCCGATGAGCGCGCCCACCGGCAGACCGATGCCGAAGAAGAAGAAACCGATAATGCCGCCGATGACCGCACCGAGCGACGCGCGCTGCAGTTCGCTGAAGAACCACTCCTGCGAGGAGATGGCCTCGGCGGAGGCCGTTGCCGCGGCAGCGGTCGGCTTGACATCGGGGGTCAGCGTCAGCTTCTGGGCCGACGGGTCGATGGTGGCGGCGATCGGGATCAGCTGGTCACCGACCTTCGCCTGCAGCGGGATCGAGGTGACGACCGCGCCCTCGGTGTTCTTCACCGTGACGTACTTCTGGTCGGCGTCGAGACTGAACGCACCGCCGGTGACGGCCGCGACGATCGACTTGTCGACCAACTGCACCGCGTAGTTCACGCCATGGTCCTCGCCCTGCACCGCGGGCGCGGCCTGGTTCTGCACGGCCGGAGCGGGTGCCGCCGGAGCGGCGCCGGACGTACCAGCCGCAATACCGGTGGCGGCAACGGCCATCATCGCGGTGGCGGCAAACTTCTTGTACTTCATATATCTCCCCAATAGGACACGGATCCGGCGATAACGTCCGGATCTCGGGCACCGACCCTACCGCCGGATGGAATCCGTTTCACCTACCAAGTGAGGTTTTCAGAGCGAGCCGCCTTTCACGACGACCCACTGAGTGACGGGCAGCTGCGGTCGCCAGGTCGTGAACCTGCCGAGGGCTTCGGCCCGGTAGATCTGAAACTTCCGCAGTTCACCGCCGTGCGCGGCGGACCAGTTCAGCAGCACCGCTTCGGATTCCGCGGTGACCGCATTCGCCACCAAGCGACCGCCCTGGCGTAGATGGGACCAGCATGTCTCGAGTACGCCATCTCGAGTGAGGCCGCCGCCGACAAAAATGGCATCAGGAGGCGCGGATTCGGTAGATTTTCCTACCTCGGTGAGCACCTCTGCGCGCACACCGACGTGCGGAACACCCAGGGCGGCGGCATTGTCGGCGATCTGCCGCCGCCTGTGTTCGAGTCGCTCGAAGGTGACTGCCCGACAGCTCGGATGGGTGCGGCACCATTCGATCGCGATACTGCCCGAACCTCCGCCGACATCCCAGAGCAATTCCCCGGGCGCGGGTGCCAGCGCGGCCAGCGTCAATGCTCTGACCTCGGACTTGGTGAGCTGACCATCGCCGCCGTATAGCTCGTCCGGTAGGCCGGGCACGCGGGTGGCCCGCGGGTATTTCGGATCGGCGACGCAGTCGATCGCGACGATATTGAGCGGATCACCCGCCGCAAGCTCCCACGTCGCCGCGCGATCGCGCACCACCCGTTCGCGCGGACCGCCCAACTGTTCGAGCACGGTCAGCGTCGATTCCCCGAAACCATTGCCCCGCAACAGTTCCGCGATCCGTCCGGGGGTGTGCTCGTCGGCACTCAACACCAGGACGCGCCGTCGATCCACCAACTCGGGCAATACCGTCTCCACCGACCGCCCGACCGCACTGACCACCGGCACCTCCGCCAACGCCCACCCCAGCCGCGCACAGGCCAGCGATGCGGATGACGCCTGCGGAAACACCCGCAGCCGCTGCGCCCCGAACAGCCGCGCCAATGTTACCCCGATGCCATAGAACATCGGATCCCCGCTTGCCAGCACGCACAGTTGCCGCCCGGCGTGGCCATCGAACAACGTGGGCAGCGCGGGCAGCAGAGGCGAAGGCCACTCCCGTGTGTCCGCAGCAATGGTCTCCGGCAGCAACTCCAACTGGCGCGCCGACCCGAATACCACCGCGGCTCCCGAGATCGCCTCCCGCGCAACCGATCCGAGCCCGGACCACCCATCGGCGCCGATCCCGACAACTGAGATCGGCGGTCCATCCCGGTCCGCGAGATTCTGTGCGCCGTTCACCGGGGCATCCGGCGCCAGACGGGTTGGGGCAGTAACCGGATCGCGAAGATGACCGGTCGCAGGATGCCGGGAACCCAGACGCGGCCTGCGCCGCGGCGCAGGCCGCGCACGACCGCGTCCGCCACTTGGTCGGGAGTACTCGACATCGGGGCAGGTTCCATGCCCTCGGTCATCCGGCCGATGACGAAACCACAGCGAAGCAGCAGCAGGTGAACACCGCTGCCGTGCAACGCATCCGCGAGACCGCTGGCGAAACCGTCGAGCCCCGCCTTCGCCGAACCATAGACGTAGTTGGCGCGCCGCACCCGCGCGCCAGCGAACGAACTGAAGACGACGATCTGTCCACTGCCCTGCGCGCGAAGCAGATTCGCGAGAATGGTGAGCACACTGATCTGCGCGACGTAATCGATGTGCACCACCGCGATCGCATGTGCCGGATCACGTTCGGCCCGTGCCTGATCACCGAGCACCCCGAATGCGACCACCGCAACGCCGATCCCGCCGTACTCCGCCGCGATCTTCTCCAATAGCGCCGGATGACTCACCGTATCGTCGGCATCGAACTCGACGGCATGCACCGCCCGCGCCCCTGCCGCCGCAATCGCCGCACTCTCCTCGACCAACTCCCCACTGCGCCGCGCCGCCAACACCACCACCCGCCCCGGTGCCAGCCGCCGCGCCACCTCGAGCCCGATCTCACTGCGCCCCCCGAGCACCACCACCGCCCCGTCGGCAATCCCACGCAATCCCATACCCCCAGTCTTTCACCCCACCCCCGCCCACCCCGACCGACCCACAGCCCTCAGTCCTAGGTCCAGCCCGCTCCGCCCACCCCCTCGCTGTTGCACCGCCCTCGCGGCACACCCGTCGTTGGCCCACGCCATCCTCGCGGCGCCACGCGCTCGGACCAAGCGCTGTCGCCCAAACGCAGCACCTTCGTTGCGAACCCGGCCGCAGCGACTCCTCCTGGGTCCATTCGCGCCCGAGGTCCGCGCCCCTCGTACGCCTAATGGGTGCGGAGCCCAACAAAGAGTGCGGCCGTTTGATCGGCGGCTTGCTCTGGCACGGCATTGGCTGTGGGCAGCGACTAGGGCACCGCTACTGTCGGGGGATGCCGATCAGCACTGCACAGTTGTCTCCTGCCGCGCTCGAGTTCGTTGCCGAGCGGCATCTTGCCACCTTGACCACGCTGCGCGCCGATGGGACGCCACATGTGGTGGCGGTGGGGTTCACCTGGGATGCGGAGGCGGGGATCGCGCGCGTGATCACCAATGACGGGTCGGTGAAGGTGCGCAATGTGCGGCGCTCCGGGTATGCGGCGGTGAGCCAGGTGGATGGGATCCGTTGGCTCACCCTGGAAGGACCGGCCACCGTGCTCGACGATCCGGCCAATGTCAGCGAGGCGGTCGACCGGTACGCGGGCCGGTATCGGGTGCCCCGCGAGAACCCGACCCGCGTCGTCATCGCCATTCAAGTCCAGCGCGTACTCTCCAGCAGCACCCTCGCGCACGCGCCAGCCTGAATCGACTCCTGCAGAACTCTCAGAGCACCGTCAACCCGTGCGGCCGCTGGTTCATCGACTCGCAGCCGTCTTCGGTGACCACCACGATGTCCTCGATGCGCGCACCCCAGTCGCCGCGGAAGTAGATGCCGGGTTCGATGCTGAAGGCCATACCGGGTTGCAGGGGCAGGGTGTTGCCTACCACGATGTAGGGCTCCTCGTGGACCGAGAGTCCGATGCCGTGGCCGGTGCGATGGACGAAGGCGGATCCGAGACCGGCCGCGGTCAACAGGTTTCGAGCGGCGGCGTCCACCGACTCCGCGGTGACGCCGGGACGAACGGCCGCAACGGCGGCGGCGTGGGCGCGTTCCAGTTCGGCAAATTGCGCGGCCACGGTGGGCTCGGGCTCGCCGAGGACGTAGGTGCGGGTCGAATCCGAGTAGTAGCCGGGTTCGACGGGGCCGCCGATATCGATGACGACCACATCACCGGATTCGATGCGCCGGTCGGAAACGCCGTGGTGCGGATCCGCGCCGTGCGGTCCACTGCCGACGATGACGAAGGCCGCCTCGGTATGCCCCTCCTCGACGATCGCGGCCGCGATATCGGCGCCGACCTCGGCCTCGGTGCGCCCGACCCGCAGGAATTCGCCCATCCGCGCGTGCACCCGGTCGATGGCCGCACCCGCGCGGCGCAATGCCTCGATCTCGGCCTGATCCTTGATCATTCGCAATTCCCGCAGCACCGGGGTGGCGGAAACCGGCAGGCCGCTGACGGATTCGGCCAGTGGCAGCAGATGCAGCGCGGGCATGACATCGGTGACCGCGACCCGGGATCCGACGTGCAGCGCCGACTTCACCAGCTGGTACGGATCGACGCCGTCGACCCAATCCAGCACCTGCAGACCGAGATCACCCGCGGCCGAACCCTCCAGCGAGGCCAACTCGAGCTTCGGGATGATCACCGCCGGAGTGGCGCCGTCGGCCGGGATCACCAGACAGGTCAGCCGCTCGAAGGATTCCGCCGCCGAGCCGATCAGATAACGCAGATCCGGGCCCGGCGTGATCAATAAGGCATCCAGATGGGCGGAGCGCATCAACTGCACCGCCCGCTCGAGTCGATCACCATAGACATCCGCCGCGAATCGGGATTCCGTGTGCGAGCTCATACCGCCGACGTTACCCGCCACCCCGATCACGCCGGACGCGAACGCCGATCGCATCAGGGTTGTCGGATCGGGCAGGTAGCCTCAGCGGCGTGAACGCTACGTCCGGTGGGCCCCTGCTGTTGCTCGATGGCGCGAGCCTGTGGTTCCGCGCATTCCACGCGATTCCGGAGAAGATCACCGCACCCGACGGCCGCTCGGTGAATGCGCTGCGCGGCTTCACCGACATGGTGGCCTCGCTGATCACCAAGCACAGGCCGAGCAGGGTGGTCGTATGCCTGGATCTGGAATGGCGACCCGCCTTTCGGGTAGCGCTGGTGCCGACCTACAAAACCCACCGCCTCGACACAGCGGCCGATGCCGCACCCGGCGCCGAGGATGTGCCGGACACACTGACCCCACAGGTCGAGATGATCCTCGACGTCCTCGCCGCGGCCGGGATCGCCACCGGCGGCGCGGCCGGTCTGGAGGCCGATGACGTGCTCGGCACCCTGGCCACCCGCGAGCGCACCGATCCCGTGGTGGTCGTCAGCGGGGACCGCGATCTGCTCCAGCTCGTCCGCGATGAACCGGCACCCCCGGTCCGCGTGCTCTACGCCGGACGCGGCCTGGCCAAGGCCGAACTGTTCGGCCCCGCCGAGGTATCCGCGAAATACGGTGTGCCACTGGAGAATGCGGGCCCGGCCTACGCGGATATGGCGACCCTGCGTGGCGACTCCTCCGACGGTCTGCCGGGCGTGGCCGGTATCGGTGAGAAGTCCGCCGCGACCCTGATCTGCCGATTCGGCTCGCTCGATGCGCTCACCGCCGCCGTCGCGGATCCGACCTCTGACCTGGCCCAGGGCGTCCGCGCCAAATTACGAGCCGCCGAGGCCTATTTGAAGGCCGCCGCGCCGGTCACCCGCGTGGTGCGCGACGCCGATGTGGAACTGTCCCGCCCCGACACTCTCCCCATTACCCCCGCCGATCCGGATCGCCTGCGCGAACTGGCCACCGCCTACAACGCCGAAAGCCCGATCACTCGGCTGATCATGGCACTGACTGCCGCGCGCTCGGCGTGACCGCCAGGCCACCGCACCGGTGGTCACACATAAGAATTAGGGCCCCACATGCCCGGTAACGACCTCGCAGAGGTTGCAGCTTGTGCGAGGCGTTTACAGCATGTGCATCAGCAGAGCCCACTGAAGGTTTGAGCAGCGGGGCCGCCCCACCGGCACCCGCTCGCCAACCTGTCGGCCGCAGGCTCGAACCGTCAGTTCGGGCGGCCGACCTCGTAGGTGCCGTCGTCCTTGGTGATCTTGACGGTGACCTTCTTCTGCTCGCCGCTGACCTTCAGATCACAGGTGAACGTCGCGTCGACCTTGACCTGCTGACCGGACGGGCAGGACACATCGGCGACGTCCTGGATCCCGTAGGAATCCGAGAGCACCTTCTTGACACCATCCTGGACGGCGGCCTGATCGAGTTCGTCCTTGCTGGTCAGCACGAGCACCAGCACCACGATGGCACCGATCACGGCGACCGCGAGCACACCCAGGCCGATGAACAGGCCCTTGCTCTTGCCACCACTGCTGGGCTGCGGCGCCTGCTGCTGCCATGGCTGCTGCTGGCCCTGCTGCCATGGCTGCTGGACCTGCTGCGCCGACCAGTCCTGCGTCGGCTGCTGACCCCACTGCGGCTGACTCGGCTGACCGGGCTGAGGCTGACCCCACTGCGGCTGACTCGGCTGACTGGGCTGGGGGGGCTGACCCCACTGTGGCTGACTCGGCTGGCTCTGCGGGTTCGGCTGACCCCAAGGCTGCTGCTGCGCGTTCGGATCCCCCCACTGCTGGGTCGGCTGCGCCGCGGGCGTAGCACCCCACTGCTGAGTAGGCCCGGCTGCACCGGGTGCCTGCTGTCCGCCCCATTGCTGGGTGGGATCGTTGCGTCCCTCATTGGGACCAGGGGCGTCGTTCGGTCCGTACGGGCCGCTCATCTAGTTGCCTCCACTCGCATCGTTATACACACGGTAGCCCCCCGCGTGAGACTCGTCGCACAACAGGACCAATCCGGTATGAGGCGCGATCCTGTCCGACTCCTCCGCCACGGTCGGTACGCGAAAGAAATCAAATCACAATCGAATCGGCTACGCGGCGTCCACGGCTACGACACCCCGTCGGATCGCCCGGACGGCTTTGGCCGCGGTCGCCGCGATCTCCACATCGTCTGCGGTCCCGTGGATCTGATCGAGCAGATCGATCACCTGTCGGCACCACCGCACGAAATCACCCGCCGACAGTGGCGTGTTCTGATCACCGCTGGCCAGCAACGAATCGGCCAACCCATCGCCGCGCGCCCATTTATAAACACCGGTCACAAAACCGAGGTCCGGTTCGCGGGTCGGCGGCAGCTTGTGCCGCGACTCATCGGAGCGCAACTCGCTCCACACACCGACGGTCACACCGACCGCACGCCGGATCGGCTCGGTCGGCCCGCTGGCGCCGAGATATCCACCCTCCTGGCGGGATTCGTACACCAGGATGGAGACCACGGCGGCCAATTCGGCCGGTCCGAGCCCGCGCCAGAGTCCCTGCCGCAGGCATTCGGCGACCAGCAGATCGCTTTCGGCGTAGATCCGCGCCAACCGGCGACCCTCCGAGGTCACCTCGCCCTCGTGTACGAAGCCACGCTCCTCCAGCAGGCCGAGGATTCGATCGAAGGTGCGCGCCAGCGAATTGGTGGTCGCGGCAACCTTCTGGCGCATCGTCTCGGTCTCGCGCAGCAGCCGGTTGTAGCGCTCGCCGACCCGGCTCATCTGCTCGCGATCGGGTCGGGTGTGCGCCGGATGCGAACGCAGACTGCGTCGCAGCGTCGACAGTTCGCGGTCATCGCCCGCCTTCGACCGATCGCCGCGCCGCTGCCGCCCCGGCGCCGAGATCCCGGTACTGCGCAATGCCGATGCCAGATCCCGCCGGGTGCGCGCGGTCCGGTGATCGATCTTGCGCGGCAACCGCATATGCCCCAATGTCTTCGCGGGCACCGGGAAATCGGCGACCGACACCCGCCCAGCCCATTTGTCCTCGGTGAGCACCAACGGCCGCGGATCTCCAGGCGTGGCATCGGGTTCCAGGATCACCGCGAGCCCGGCTCGCCGCCCGGACGGAATCGCCACCACATCCCCGCGCCGCAGCGATACCAGCGCATCGACCGCGGCACCGCGCCGATCCGCGCGACCCTGCTGTTCGATCTGACGTTCCCGCTGCTTGATCCGCTCCCGCAGCGAAATATATTCCAGGAAGCCGCCGTCCTCGCCGCCGAGCTGATCGCGCAACTTGCGCAACTGCCCCTCATTGCGTTCGATGCCACGCACCAGCCCTACCACCGACCGGTCCGCCTGGAACTGTGCAAAGGACCGTTCGAGCAGCGCACGCGACTCGTCTGCGCCCATCCGGTCGATCAGGTTGATGGACATGTTGTAGCCGGGGCGGAACGAACTGCGCAGCGGGTAGGTCCGCGTCGAGGCCAGACCGGCGACCGCACTGGTGTCGACCTCCGGCTGCCACAGCACCACCGCATGGCCCTCGACATCGATGCCACGGCGCCCGGCACGGCCCGTGAGCTGGGTGTATTCCCCTGGCGTCAGCTCGGCGTGTGATTCGCCATTGAACTTCACCAACCGCTCGAGCACCACCGTGCGCGCGGGCATATTGATGCCCAATGCCAGTGTCTCGGTAGCGAATACGGCCCGCACCAGACCGCGCACGAACAGTTCCTCGACGGTATGCCGGAACGCGGGCAGCATGCCCGCGTGATGCGCGGCCAGCCCGCGGTGCAGCGCCTCGCGCCACTCCCAGTATCCGAGCACCTCGAGATCACCCTTGGGCAGATCCCCGGTGTGCTTCTCGATGATCGCGTCGATCTCTTCGGCCTCGTCCGCCCTGCTGAGATCCAGCCGCGAACGCAGGCACTGCGCGAGCGCACCGTCGCATCCGGCCCGGCTGAAGATGAAGGTGATGGCGGGCAGCAGCCCTTCCTCATCCAGTTTGGCCAGCACCTCCGGCCGTGGCAGCGGCCGGAAACTGCGGTTCCCGCCGCGACCGCCGCGCGGTCCGCCCCAGCCGTTCATCCGGTCGGCGGCCTCGCGATGGCGGATATAGCGGACGAGATCCTCGTCGACGAGCACCTTCTGCTCGCTGGAATTGGTGTCGAACAGGTCGAACATCCGCCGCCCGACCATCACGTGCTGCCACAGCGGCACCGGACGGGTCTCATCGACCACCACCGCGGTATCGCCGCGCACGGTCTCCATCCACGCGCCGAACTCCTCGGCATTGCTGACCGTCGCCGACAGGCTGACCAGCCGCACATCCGGCGGCAGATGCAGGATGACCTCCTCCCACACCGCACCACGGAACCGGTCGGCGAGGTAGTGCACCTCATCCATCACCACATACGACAGTCCGCGCAACGCGTCCGAGGAGGCGTAGAGCATATTGCGCAGCACCTCGGTGGTCATCACGACCACCGGCGCGTCCGGATTGATGGACTGGTCCCCGGTGAGCAATCCGACCTGGTCGCGTCCGTGCCGCTCGGTCAGATCGGCGAACTTCTGATTCGACAGCGCCTTGATCGGCGTGGTGTAGAAACACTTTCCGCCCGCGGCCAGCGCGAGGTGCACCGCAAATTCGCCGACGACGGTCTTACCCGCGCCGGTCGGGGCACAGACCAGTACACTGTGCCCACCCTCGAGGGCCACACAGGCATTGCGCTGGAAGGGGTCCAACCCGAAAGTCAGCTCGGCGGAGAACTTGGCCAGCTCGCCCGCCTGCGACAGGTGATATGTCACCGTCAGAGGGTATCGGAGTAGTCCGACATGGGGCGCGCCGATTTCTCGGCCGGATCCATGATCGACTCGGCCGCGCTGATCGGCTCGGGTCCGGCGATCGAGGAGGCCTCCTCATCCGAGAGCGCCGCCAGGGCTTCGGCCTCCCGGCGCGCGCGGCGCCGGTCGTTGATCCGGGAGAACTGGATGGCGACCTCGAACAGCACCGTCAGCGCGAAGGCCAGCGCGAGCATCGAGAACGGATCCTGCGGGGTCACGATCGCGGCAAAGACGAAGAGCCCGAACACGATTCCGCGCCGCCACTTGGCGAGCTTCTCGTACTTGAGCAACCCGACCAGGTTCAATCCGACTACCAGCAGCGGGATTTCGAAGCTGACACCGAAGATCACCAGCAGATTGATGATGAAGCTGAAGTACTGCGAACCGCTCAGGGCCGTGATCTGCGCATTGTTGCCGATATTGAGCAGGAAGCTCAACGCATGCGCGACAACCCAATACGCCAGTACGGCACCGGTCGCGAACAGCGCACTGCCCGAGGTGACGAACCCGACCGCGTACTTGCGTTCCTTCGCGTACAGGCCCGGCGTGATGAACGCCCAGATCTGATACAGCCATACCGGGGCGGCGAGCACGACACCCGCGGTCATGCCGACCTTCAACCGCAGCATGAACTGTTCGAACGGCGCGGTCGCCAACAGGCGGCAGGCGCCGTCGGCGGTCAACACGGCCCGCGACGAGGCGGGCAGCGAACAGTACGGTCCGGTCAGCACCGATCCGAGGCTTTCGATGCCGAAGATCGTATGCGCGTACCAGAAGAAGCCGAACAGCGTGGTGACGACGACCGCGGCGATCGAAATCAGCAGCCGACGACGCAGCTCCTGCAGATGCTCGACCAACGACATGGTGCCGTCGGGATTCGTCCTGCGCTTACTGCGCCGGGGATCGAACGGGATTCGCATGGTGGTGTGTTGGCCCCTGGGGTCGAAGGTGCCCGCGGCGGTCGGCGGGCAACAGCACTACACCCGGAGCGAGTTCGCACTCACCCCGGCGGCAACGCTGGGCTCAGAGCGATTTCGGCTGTGCCTGGGGCTCTGCTTGCGGCTGGGTCACCGTCGGCTGGACGACCGGAGCCTGCGGAAGCTCGGCGGCCGGTTGCTGGGCCGGTGCTGCACTCGCCTGTGCGCTGCTCTCGTTCTGCATCTGGCTGACTTCGCTCTTGAAGATGCGCAGCGAGCGGCCCAGGCTACGGGCAGCATCGGGCATACGCTTCGCGCCGAAGAACATCACGAAGACCGCGGCGATGATCAGCCAGTGCCAGATGCTCAGACTGCCCATAATTAACCTCCAAAGAATGTGGTAGCTCTGATGCTACCGGACTATGACATGGGAGAACTCCGGCGTTGATGTGCGTTTACTCCCCCGTCTCCCCGAGCCTTTTTGCCGGTCGTAGGTGCCTCGACAGCACCGTCGCGGACCGGCGGTGGAATGGTCCGCTCAGTGCTGGGCGAACCCGACGAGTTACCCATGTGCTCACGAAATCAGTCGTTCCTTGGGTCAGCCGCCGCGCGCAGCTGATCCAGCAATTCCGGTCCGGTCCAGGTGCGCCGGTCGCCGTGTTCGGCGGCCACGATCAGTTCGATAAGGCGCTGGTTCACCGGTGTCGGCAGTCCGACCATCGCCCCGAGGCTCACGATCTCCCCGCACAACCAGGAGATTTCGGTCTTACGCCCGAGCGCGAGGTCATCGGCCATGGACGAGCGGGCCTCCGGATCAACGGCGAGGACCTTGGCGGCGACCCGGCGGAAGATCGCGTCCGGAACGGTGAGCACCCGGGCCATCAACTCCGGCGGCAGCGGTGTCAGCCGGGCCGGGCGAATACGCGCCCGCTTCATCGCGGCGAGCGCCTCGCCCTGGGTCAGGGCCAGGCAGCGGCGATAGTCGCGGTCGGCCAGCTCCTCCCGCAAGGGGCGACCCGACAGCGCATTGATGGGGTTGTTGAGGTTGAGCAGCAGCTTCGCCCATTGCACCGGTAGCAGGTCCGGATGGCGACGCAACGTCAGACCGGCCCGCGCGAAGACGTCGGTGAACGCGGCGAGCGCCGGATCGTCCGCCACCGCGAGCCCGCCGTCGGTGCCTCGATGGAATCGGCCCTCGGACTGGTGCACGACATTGAACATCACCATGCCCGCCAGCACCACGCAGGTGGGCAGGACCTCGCGGATCACCGCATCGTTGCCGATCCCGTTCTGCAGGCTCAGCACCACGGTGCCGGGACGGATCTTGCCATCGAGATCGCGCACGGCCGTCGCGGTCGCCGCCGACTTCACCGTTACCAGCACCAAGTCGGCGGATCCGGCATCCTCGGGGGTGGTCGCGACCCGGACCGCATCCCCGGCCACCGAGACATCGCCGCCGTCCAGATCGGTGAGCCGCAGCCCGGACGCGCTGATCTCGTCCACTGCCCGCTGCCGACCGACGAAGGTCACATCGGCCCCGGCCGCCGCGAGCTTCCCGCCGACGAACGATCCGATGCTGCCGGCGCCGAGGACCAGCACCCGAGCGGGCACCATCATGTCACTCACGCCGATCCAGCCTCCGTGCGTTCATCTGGTCTCCAGGAAGCCGGCCGCCTCATAGGCGGCAAGGGCGGCATTCGAGCGCTCACGTACCGCGGCGATCAATTCCGGCGGACCGAGCACGGTGACTCCGGAACCGAAGCCGAGCAGCAGCCGCGCCATCCAGTCCAGGGTTGCGAAACGCATGGTCGCCTCGATGCTGCCGTCCGGATGCACCGCCATCCGGTGCATCGGATACTGGTCGAGTACCCAGCCGTAGTCGCCGCGAATACGCAAGCGCGCCAATGGAACCGCGGGATCGTCCTGGAACAGGTCGAGCGCCGCGGACTCTTCGGTCGCATGGCTCGGCGGACGGGCGGGCTCATCGAGTTCGGTGGCCGCCTCGATCCGGTCGAAACGGAACAGCCGCACTCCCTCGGCCTGCCTGCACCAGGCCTGCAAATAGCTGTTGTTGTCCACTAGGACAATACGAATGGGATCGACGACACGTTCGGAGACCACATCGCGACTCGCCGAGTAATAGACCAGCCGCAGCGCACGCTGGCGGGCCAGCGCGGAACGCACCGTCGCAACGGCCGGTGCCTCGGTCGGCGGCAGTTGCTCGCGGGATTCGGCGTCATCGATGGTCTTGCCGCCGACAATGGCGGATTCGAGTTTGGCGATCGCCGCATGCGCCGCGGTCGGATCGACCATGCCCGGCATGTCCACGATCGACCGGAGCGCCACCAGTAGCGCGGTCGCCTCGGTGGAGGTCAGGCGCAGCGGGCGGTCGATACCCGCCGAGAAGGTGACCTCGATACTCTCCTCGGAGAACGACAGGTCGATCAGATCGCCGGGACCATAGCCGGGCAGACCGCACATCCACAGCTGGTTGAGATCGCTCATCAACTGCTTGGTCGTAACCCCCAGGTCGGCCGCGGCCTCGGCGGCGCTGATGCCCGGATTGGCGATGAAGTACGGAATCATGTTCAGCAGCCGCGAGAGCCGAACCGAGAGCCGACTGCGCTCACTCATGACTGCACCTCGCCGGCGCTCGGCTCCGTCATCAGCGAAGGATGCTCGGCTGTGCTCATCGTTCGCTCGCTGCGCTCGCTCATGCGGTGACCTCCGTATGGTCGAACACCGAACGCAGGCGCTCGACCACATCCGCGCGCAGTTCCGGTGGTGCCAGCACCACGGCGTCGGGTCCGAGCCCGGTGATCAAGCGCGCCAACCAGTCTCGGGATCGGATCGGGAGTTCGACGACAACACCGGTGCGGTCGCCGATGGACCGCTGCTCCAGTATCGGTCCGAGCCTGCGGATTTCGCGTCCGTGGCCATCGGCCACCCACACCGTCGCGGTGCCACTGACCGGGGCGCTGCCGGTGACCGTGCCGACGATCTCCCGCAGGTCGACGCCCTCGGGCTTGCCGACCGCATTCGGCGGGCCATAGGCGGTCACATCGTCGCCGATGCGCGATAGCCGGAAGCTGCGGATCGCCTCCCGGTTCCGATCGTGCCCGACCAGATACCAGCGGCCGTTATGGGTCACCACGCCCCAGGGCTCGACATCGCGCATGACGTAGGGCTCGTTGATCGCACCCCGATGTTCGAAGCGCACCGCCTGACCGGCGTCGATGGCGGCGAGCAGTTTGCCGAGCACCGCATCCGATCCGCGGGTGCGCGCTGGAACCGCGGGCACCGACGCCACCGCGGCATCGGTCTCCACATGAATCCCGGCCGCGCGCAATTTCAACAGCGCGCCCTCGGCCGCAGCGGCCAGTTCCGGCGACTCCCACATCTGCACCGCGACCGCGACCGCCGCCGCTTCCTCACTGGTCAGATCGATCTCGGGCAGCTCATAGGCATCCCGGTTGATCCGGTAGCCCTCCACTGTCGAATATCGGCTCACCTGCCCGACCTCCAGGGGAATGCCCAGGTCACGCAGTTCGTTCTTATCCCGCTCGAACATTCGACTGAACGCTTCGTCGCTGGCCGAATCCTCGTACCCCGCGACGCTGTCCCGAATCCGCTCCGCGGTCAGGAATTGCCGGGTCGACAACAGCGCGATGACCAGATTCATCAGCCGCTCGACCTTGGATATCGCCACTCGACACAGGGTAATCGGCCCGCCGCCACGACCGCGCGTCGGCGCGCGATTCCCCCCATTCCGGTTACCGCGCCGCCATCATGGACTCATGATCATCGCGTTCTCTGTGACACCACTGGGTGATGGTGTCGATGTCGGCCGCGCCGTCGCCGAAGCGGTCCGAGTGGTGCGAGCCAGCGGCCTCCCGAACCGCACCGACGCCATGTTCACCACCATCGAGGGTGAATGGGACGAGGTGATGGCCGTGGTCAAGTCCGCCACCGATGCCATCCTCGCCGTGGCACCGCGCTGCAGTCTCGTGCTCAAGGCCGATATCCGCCCGGGTGTCACGGGCGCGATCACCTCGAAGGTGGAGACCGTCGAGCGCTATCTGGCGCAGGGCTAGCCGCGCCCGTGCCTGCCCCACCTGGGTACGGCCGAACCGCCTACATCGAGGCGATCAAGCGATCCACCCGCTCGTCGACCGAGCGGAACGGGTCCTTGCACAGCACCGTTCGTTGCGCTTGGTCGTTGAGCTTGAGGTGCACCCAGTCGACCGTGAAGTCGCGGCCCGCCTCCTGAGCCGCGGTGATGAAGTCACCGCGGAGTTTGGCGCGGGTGGTCTGCGGTGGGGTGTCCACCGCGGCGTCGACAGCATCGTCCTCGGTGACGCGCTTGGCCAGGCCCTTGCGCTGTAGCAGGTCGAAGACGCCGCGACCGCGCTTGATGTCGTGGTAGGCCAGATCCAGCTGGGCGATCTTGGGGTCGGACAGCTCCATGCCGTAGCGGTCCTGGTAGCGCTGGAAGAGTTTGCGCTTGATCACCCAGTCCACCTCGGTATCGACCTTGGCGAAGTCCTGTGCCTCGACCGCGTCCAGGGTGCGGCCCCACAGGTCGACAACCTGGTCGATATTCGGGTCGCGGTCCCGGTTGCGCAGGTGCTCGACGGCGCGGGCGTAGTACTCGCGCTGGATTTCGAGTGCGCTGGCCTGCCGTCCACCGGCGAGCCGGACCGGACGACGGCCGGTCAGGTCATGGCTGACCTCGCGGATAGCGCGGATCGGATTGTCCAGGGCGAAATCGCGGAACGAGACGCCCGCCTCGATCATCTCCAGCACCAGTGCCGCGGTGCCGACCTTGAGC
Organism: Nocardia sp. NPDC004278; assembly: GCF_053602975.1. NCBI lineage: Bacteria > Bacillati > Actinomycetota > Actinomycetes > Mycobacteriales > Nocardiaceae > Nocardia > Nocardia sp. NPDC004278. The sequence continues at coordinate 259,392 of NZ_JBSGEQ010000001.1, read as the reverse complement.
ATGGTGGTGGTCTCGGACATATTCGAATCGCCGACGATGACGTGCAGGCGGCGGTACTTCTCCGCATCCGCGTGCGGCTCGTCGCGGGTATTGATGATGGGCCGCGAGCGGGTGGTCGCCGAGGAGACGCCCTCCCAGATGTGCTCGGCGCGCTGCGAGAGGCAGAAGGTGGCGGCCTTCGGCGTCTGGAGCACCTTGCCCGCGCCGCAGATCAGCTGGCGGGTGACCAGGAACGGCAGCAATACGTCCGAAATGCGGGAGAACTCCCCAGCACGCACAACAAGGAAGTTCTCGTGGCAGCCGTAGGAGTTGCCCGCGGAGTCCGTGTTGTTTTTGAACAGGTAGATATCGCCGCCGATGCCTTCCTCCGCGAGGCGCTGTTCGGCGTCGATCAGCAATTCCTCCAGCACGCGCTCACCGGCCCGGTCGTGGGTGACCAGCTGCGCCAAGTTGTCGCACTCTGCGGTGGCGTACTCCGGATGCGACCCGACATCGAGGTAGAGCCGAGCACCGTTGCGGAGGAACACGTTAGAGCTACGGCCCCAGGAAACTACCCGGCGGAACAAATACCGGGCCACCTCGTCGGGGCTGAGCCGACGGTGTCCGTGGAAGGTGCACGTCACACCGAATTCGGTCTCGATCCCCATGATTCGTCGCTGCACACTATCGACATTACAGCCATGTCATGCACTCGCGTGGGGCTGCGGACAACCCCGATGCATACGTCTTCACAACAATTTCGCACGTGAGCGAAACGTTCAACCGAAAACCATCGCCCATGACAAAGGCCCTCCCGATAAATCGAGAGGGCCTTCGCAGTCGCACGAACCCGGTGAACTACTCCGACTTCGGAGCGTCCTTCGACTCCTCCTCGGCCTCGGCCGCGGCCGTCGCTGCCGCCGCCTTGGCCTTACTGCCCGACTTACCGCTGGTCAGCAACTGCTCCAAGGTCGGACCGGCGACCCGCCGGAAGGCACGCCGCGGCCGGGCCTGCTCCAGGGTGGCGACCTCGAGTGAGCTCACGCCCAGGACGCGCTTGTCCTTGTCCGCGGTGCCCTCGGGCACTCCCGCCTGTAGCGCCTTGACCGCCACGGCGACGGCATTGGCCAGGTCGAGGCCGGACTTGTAGGACGCCTTCAACGCGGTCAGGATCGGCTCGGTCGTGCCGCCCATCACCACGTATTCGCGCTCGTCCACGATCGAACCGTCGAAGGTGATCCGGTACAGCACCGATTCCGGTGACTGCTCCGGATAGCCCACCTCGGCCACGCAGATCTCGACCTCGTAGGGCTTGAGCTGATCGGTGAAGATCGTGCCGAGAGTTTGCGCGTAGGCGTTGGCCAGTCCGCGACCGGTGACATCGCGCCGGTCGTACTGGTAGCCCTTCAGGTCGGCCTGCAGGATGCCGCCGCGGCGCAGTGCCTCGAACTCGTTGTACTTGCCGACGGCCGCGAACCCGACCCGGTCGTACAGCTCACTCACCTTGTGCAGCGTTGCCGACGGATTCTCCGCGACGAACAGCACACCCTTGTCGTAGGTCAGCACGATCACACTGCGACCGCGGGCGATACCCTTGCGCGCGAGTTCGGTCTTATCGCGCATGATCTGTTCGGCCGACGCGTAATACGGCAGTGTCATGCTGAGGCACTCCCCTCTTCCGCGGCCTCGCGATCGGCGACGATCGCCCGCGTGATCTCCTCCAACCGTGATTCGGTCACCTCATCGGCGCCCTCATCGTTGATCGCGATCGCCGTCGGGTAGATGCCGCGCACCAGATCCGGACCGCCGGTGGCGGTATCGTCGTCGGCCGCGTCGAACAGCGATTCGACGGCGATCCGCAACGCGCGGTCCTCATCGATTCCCTTGGCGTACAGCTTCTTCAACGACGATTTCGCGAACATCGAACCCGAGCCGACCGCGGTATAGCCGAACCGCTCCTCGCTGCGCCCGCCGACCACGTCGTAGGACACGATGCGACCCGCCTTATCCGGATCGGTGGCGTGCTGGTCGTAGCCGACCAGCACCGGAACCACCGCAAGACCCTGGAGTGCGGCAGGGAGGTTGTCGCGGACCATCTTCGACAGCTTGTTGGCCTTGCCGTCGAAGGTCAGCGAGACGCCCTCGATCTTCTCGTAGTACTCCAACTCCACCGCGAACAACCGCACCATCTCGATGGCCATACCCGCGGTGCCCGCGATACCGGCCGCCGAATAGGTGTCAGTGATGTAGACCTTCTCGATATCCCTGCTGGCCAACAGGTTTCCCTGGGTGGCCCGCCGGTCACCGGCGATCAGCACGCCGCCGCGGAACGAGACCGCCACGATGGTGGTTCCATGCGGAGCCAGATCCTTCGCGGCGGTGCCACCGGAAGTTCCGGTGGCACCCTCGATCGCGCCGAATCGGTTGGCTGGCAACAGTTCCGGTGCGTGCATGCGCAGGTGCTCGGTGAACGACGAGAGAGCGTGCCCCGGGTGGAGACGCAAGGGGTCACCTGCTGTCACTGGCCGCCCTTCTGCACATACGCGCGAACGAAGTCTTCCGCGTTCTCCTCGAGCACATCATCGATCTCATCGAGCAGGTCGTCGGTGTCCTCCGCCAGTTTCTCGCGGCGCTCCTGACCGGCGGCGTCGACGCCCTCCGGGCCCTCGTCCTCGTCGCCGCCCCCGGCGCGCTTGGTCTGCTCTTGTGCCATGGCAGCCGACCTCCTCTGTCCTCATCATGACCAGGGCTCCATTCTGAGCACGACCCTGATCATGAGCAATGTCCGTGCCCGTATCTCAACACTACCCAGCCATACCGACACTGTGCTCTGTTATCGCCCGCGCGGGCGCGGCGTGTTCGCGGCCCCTTCGCCTCGCGTCCGAGCCGTCGAGACTCGCGCCTACGGCGCATGCGCTTCGAGGACTCCGACATGAGACGGACTGCGAACTCCTCGCCCGTAAGACTCGCTCCGTGCTGCGTATGTTCCGCGATACTCGTTGCTACCTGGGCTTATTCGCCCATCTGGGCTAGGTGGTGAGCTGTTCGACCAACTCAGCGGCGGTATGCACTCCGTCGAGCAGCTTGCCGACGTGTGCCTTGGTGCCGCGGCGCGGTTCCAGGGTCGGGATGCGCACCAGAGAATCGCCACCAAGGTCGAAGATCACAGAATCCCAGCTGGCGGCGGCGATATCGGCACCGAATCGACGCAGACATTCGCCCCGGAAGTAGGCGCGGGTGTCGGTCGGCGGCTTGGTCATCGCGTCGAGGACCTGCTGTTCGTTGATCAGGCGCTTCATCGACCCGCGCGCGACCAGGCGGTTGTAGAGCCCCTTGTCCAGGCGCACATCGGAGTACTGCAGGTCCATCAGGTGCAGCTTGGGCGCGGCCCAGCTCAGGCCCTCACGCTTGCGCATGCCCTCGAGCAGGCGCAGTTTGGCGGGCCAGTCGAGCAGGTTGGCGCATTCCATCGGATCGCGTTCGAGCAGGTCGAGCACCATGGCCCAGTTCTCCAGGATGTCCTTGACGCGCTCGTCGTCGTTACCGCTGCGGGCCACGAACTTCTCCACCCGGTCCAGGTAGATGCGCTGCAACGCGAGTCCGGTGAGTTCGCGGCCGTCGGTGAGCGCCACCGTCGCGCGCAGGGTCGGATCGTGGCTGATCTGGTGCACCGCGGTGACCGGGCGGGCCAGCTGCAGATCCGACAGATCCTCGCCCGCTTCGATCAGGTCGAGCACCAGCGCGGTGGTGCCGACCTTGAGGTAGGTCGACATTTCGGCGAGGTTGGCGTCGCCGATGATGACGTGCAGCCGGCGGTATTTGTCCGCGTCGGCGTGCGGTTCGTCGCGGGTATTGATGATGCCGCGCTTGAGTGTGGTCTCCAGGCCGACCTCGACCTCGATGTAGTCGGCGCGCTGGGACAGCTGGAATCCGGCGTGGTCACCGGACTGGCCGATGCCGACCCGACCGGAGCCGCAGATCACCTGACGGGAGACGAAGAACGGGGTGAGGCCGACGATGATCTGGTTGAACGGGGTATCGCGGCTCATCAGGTAGTTCTCATGGGTGCCGTAGGAGGCGCCCTTGCCGTCGACATTGTTCTTGTACAGCTGAAGCCGCGGCGCGCCGGGCACGCTGGAGGCGTGCCGGGCCGCCGCCTCCATGACGCGTTCGCCCGCCTTGTCCCAGATGACCGCCTCCAGCGGGTCGGTGACCTCCGGCGCGGAGTACTCCGGGTGGGCGTGGTCGACGTAGAGCCGGGCACCGTTGGTGAGGATCATATTGGCCGCGCCGACCTCGTCGGCGTCGATCACCGGGGCCGGACCGTTCATCCGGCTCAGGTCGAAACCGCGGGCATCGCGTAGCGGCGACTCCACCTCGTAATCCCAGCGCGTGCGCTTCGCGCGCGGCACACCCTCGGCGGCCGCATAGGCGAGAACCGCTTGGGTGGAGGTCAGGATCGGGTTGGCGGACGGCTCGGTGGGGGTGGATATGCCGTATTCGACCTCGATGCCGATGATGCGCTGCATACGTCGAGCCTAGGCGACGCGAGCTCGCCGTCTGTCGGGACCGGCGGCATCGGCGATCGACGGTGGACCGCAATGTCATACCAAGGGTGGTACTTCCGGAGGATACGTGCAGGCCGCGACGGCCCGGATATTCGGAGCATGACCGATTCGATCGTCGAAACCACCGGGCGCAATCGCAAGCCGGACGAGCCGATCACCACCACACCGACGGCCTCGGCGCGGCTGGTCGCCCTGGACGTGCTGCGTGGCATCGCGATCCTGGGCACGCTCGGCACCAATATCTGGATCCTCACCAATGCCGAGGGCCTGGTCGGGTACCTCGACGAACTGGGCGGCTCGACAACCGGCTGGATGTGGGCCGAGCGGGTACTGCAGCAATTGACGCAGGGCAAATTCCTCGGGCTGCTCACCATCATGTTCGGCATCGGCCTGGCCATCCAGCAGGGTTCCGCGGTGCGCGGCGGACGGCGCTGGCCCGGTAGTTATCCGTGGCGGGCCGGGCTGCTGTTCCTCGACGGTGTGCTGAATTTCGTCTTCGTCGCGGAGTTCGACGTGCTGATGGGGTATGCGGTCACCGGACTTGTCGTCGCCTTCATCCTCGCGACAAGTGAACGCGCGCAACGTCGTTGGCTGGTCATCGTGGCGGGTCTGCATATCGCGATGCTCACCCTCATCGGGATCGCGATGGCCTTTGCCGATCAGCAGGATTCGACGCGACGCGACGCGGTGGACCCGAATCCCTATGCGGACGGGTCGTTCTGGGATCTGGTGCTGTTCCGGCTCGAGCATGCGGGCATGTTCCGCTTCGAGCCGATCTTCATCTTCCCGATGTCGATCGCGCTGTTCCTCGCCGGTGCGCGGTTGTTCCGGGCCGGAGTGTTCCGGCCGGAGGGCGCACGCCTGCGCCGCCGACTCATGATCGTCGGTTTCGCGATCGCCGCGCCGATCGATCTGGCGGTTGGCGTGCTCGGCGGTGATCTGGTGTTGCTGACCAGGTATGGCAGCGCACCGTTCGTCGCCTTCGGCCTGCTCGCGTCGGTCGCCGAGTTCTACCTGCGCCGTCCGCGCGTCGGATTCGTCGGCAGGCGGCTCACCGAGGTCGGCCGTACCGCGTTGAGCTGCTATATCCTGCAGAATCTCGTCGCTTCGATCCTGTGCTACGGCTGGGGCTTCGGGCTGGCCGCGCACGTGTCCGCCGATGCCAGGGTGCCGTTCACGGTGGGTATCTACCTGACGGTCGCGCTGATCATCGTGACCGCCGCACACCTGTGGCTGCGCCGGTTCGAGCGCGGTCCGGTCGAGTGGATGTGGAATCTGAGCTATCGAGCGTTGGCCCGCGAACGCTGAGTCAACCCCGCGCTGATATATAACGCCGCAGCTCGAGGAACGGAAATCCGGAAAATGGCGGCCGTATGCGGCCGAGCGCGCGCCGGAAGGAACACGAGTACAGGACTACTCGTGTTCTTTTCGCGTGGGTGCCGGATTCTGACGCTGCGTCACCAAAACTGGGTCGGCGTATCGATTTCAGTTGTATCGGAGGTGCGTCGTGTCGGAACCGGCCCGAGCAATGAGTAAGGACCACGCATTCGCCGAGCTCGAACGACTCGCGAGCGAGGACCTGATCCGCTTCGACGGGCACGGATCACCGGCCCTGGTCGGATTCGCCGGATTCGACCCGCACTCGGGGCGGCACCAACCCGGTGGTCTCGCCGGGGTGATCATCCGCCGCGGCAACACCCCGGCCACTCCCAAGTACCTGGATCCGCGAAATGCGTTGGCGCTGGTGCGATTCTGCCGTTTCCTCGCCGCCAACTTCGGCGTCACCGAGCTGTCGGCGCTCGGGATGGACGGCGGCGGAAGGTATCTGGACGGCACCCCGCGCGTCGACTGTCACGGCCAGGGCCGCGCCATGGATTTCGCCGGGGTCACCATGCCGGTCGGTGATGTATCGCGCAGGATCACCGTGGCGTCGCACTGGGGCACGGTCGAGACCGCCGTGACACCCGGTGGCAGCTGGCCCGGCGGCACCCAGATGCGCTATCGACTCGACGAACCCGATGCAAGTCCGCTCGGCGACCCGGACGGCGATCTCTTCGTCGCCGACTTCTTCCGCAGCGTCTACGATTTCGCGGCCAGTGAATGGCAGGACTGCTCCGACAGTCCCGATCCCGCGTGCGCCATCTCCACCATCGGCGATCCGAGTTTCATCCGGCATCCCGACCATCCCGGCACCCGCTCCGTCGACCACATCCACTGCCAGATCGGCAAGTCGGGAACCGAGTGAGTGGACTAGCGTCGACGGTGTGACGCTGGCCGACCGATATCCGTTGCTGCACACGCCGACCCGCTGGGAATGGGGCGGTCTGGACGTCCGGTTCTCCACCGATCTGCCGCCCGACGAACTCGTCACCAATATCCATGTCATCTGCTTCGTCGGCACCGATATCGTGCTGTGCCGCGACGATCGCGATATCTGGATCGTGCCCGGCGGCACCCGGGAAGCGGGTGAATCGATCGACGACTGCGTGCGCCGCGAACTCATGGAGGAGGCCGGTGCCCGCCCGAACGGACCGGTGCGCTCGTTCGGAGCCCACCACACGACCACCGATCGCCCTGCGCCGCATTATCCTTGGCAACCGCATCCGCACAAGGCATGGCTGTGGTGTACGGCGGATGTGGTGCTGGATTCCGCGCCGACCAATCCCGATGATGCGGAGAACATTCTCGAGGTCGGCACATTCGCGCCCGATGAAGCAATGCGCCGGTCCCGAAGCGACGGCGACCATATGGCCGAATTGATCGCCCTCGCAATCGAATTCCATCGAACATGATCACTCCGGTGCGCGAAATCCACTGAGCAGCCTGGCGATATCGGCCGAGGCGTGCTCCGGCCGCAGCGGTGCGTGTTCGACGAGCAGGCGGTACCAGAACGGCCCGAAGATCAGGTCGGTGGCGTATTCCACATCCAGGTCGGCGGCGAGCTCACCGCGCGTGACACCGCGGTTCAGTATGCGAACCACGACGTCTCGCCGGGTCTGCACCCAGGCTCGGAACGGCTCGGCGAAGTCCGGGTCCAGCTGGGCCTGGGCCATCAGCCCGCGCAAAGCCTTGACCCGCAACGGATAGTCGACGACTCCGTAGAGCGCCTCGAGGAAGACCGTCAGGTCCCGCTCGGCCGATCCGGTGTCCGGGTCCGGCATGCGCGCGGTGACCGCGGCGCCTTGGGCATCCATCACCAGGGTCGCCTTCGACTTCCACCAGCGGTAGATCGTGCTCTTGGCGACGCCCGACCGGGCCGCGACACCTTCGATCGTCACCTTGCCGAAGCCCTGCTCCTCCAGCAACTCGGCTGCTGCCCGCAGCACCGCATCGCGCGCGGACCGGCTGCGAATCCGCCCGCCGGTGCGCGGCGCCGCGCTGTCGTCCGCATCACTTCCGCTGGCCATGCCGATCAGTGTATCGTTTGCAAAACGCTACGTAGCGTTTCGATTCAGGAGTGGAGTTACCAATGAGTGCGATCGTCGTCAGCCATGGCCTCGGAGCTCGCAGCGACAGTGTGTGGTTCCCCTACTTCGCGGCGGAGTTGGCCGCACATGGGCATGCGGTGACGATCCCGAATCTGCCCGAACCCGAAGCGCCCCGGCTGGATTCGTGGCGCAAGACCTTCGCCGAGGCGGCGGCAGCGGCGGGTCCGGCGCGCGATACCGTGCTGGTCGGCCACAGCATCGGCGGCGTCAATGTGCTGCGGATGCTCGAACAGCACGATCTCGCCGCGGCCGGGCAATTCGCCGGGGTAGTCCTGGTATCCACCGCTGCGCACGAGGTCGGCTATGACCTGCTGGCCGAATTCTTCGACGGACCGTTCGACTGGACGCGCATCCGCGGCGCGGCGCGTGAGTTCCGGGTGCTGGCGGCCGCCGACGATCCGGTCAACGTGCCCGATCCGGTCGCACATGTCGGACTGCTGGTCCGCGGATTGGCAGCCAGCGCGGTGCTCACCGCCACCGGTAGCCACCTGGGCAACTATCCCGACGATCACATCGAATTGCCCGAGGCCGTTCGGCTGGTCGACGAAATCCTGGCGGCCACCAAATGACTCAGCAGCAGACGAACGAAAACCCCGGTCCTGCTACGCATTCCGTAGGGCCGGTCAAATGGAAACTGTGGCTGCTGACGGTAGTCGGGATCTACCCACTGCTCACCGTTCTGGTGACGGCTACCGGCCCATTGCTCGAGCCGCTGGCGCCGCCGCTACGGCTGGCGATCATCGTTCCGATCGCCGTCGCGGCCATGGTGTGGGTCGTGATGCCGTTCCTCACCCGCCGCTGCGCGCGGTGGCTGACGCGATGACAACGGGTTCCGCACAGCCCTCGTCGCACCTCCCGCTGTAGCGGAACCCCGACGGATCGGGCACGTCGAGACCGCGGTGGCCTGGGTGAAATCAGGTTGCGCCACATGAACTTTCGGATGTCGTGTACGAGATGACGCACCGAGGTTCGGCTACGACCGGGTCCGCGACACTACGACCTCACCGTGCCAGCGGATCGTGAACCAGCACACGAGTATTCGGGGCCCGCACTGCTGGACGCCCCTGGCACGGAGGTTCCAGTAGAAGTCACCCTCAGCGGATGGCCGGGCGCAGGAGCCAGGCCTGCAATGCCGCGGTGACCTCGTCGGGGCGTTCTTCCATGATGAAATGGCTGCCGTCGATGCGGACGAGCGTGGCGTACGGGATGCGGTCGGCGAGTTCCTCGGCGGTGCGCATGGGGATGGCCGGATCGCGGTCGCCCCAGATCACGGTCGTCGGGCAGTCGATGGCATCGAGTCCGGCGGCCAATTCCGGCCGGATCCGGGCGCGGTAGCCGGACCAGAAGTGCGCGTACCAGCGGCGGCCCGCGGCAGTATTCAGGAAAGCGAGGTACCGGTCCAATTGAGCGGTGTCGAAGGACCCGTTGCGCACGTAGCTTGCGAGACCCATGCGATGCACCCAGCGGATCGGTCGCGCGGTGAGCAGCGCACGCAGCAGTGCAGTGCGTGCAAACACCGTCAGCAATCCGAACAAAATGTAGTACGGCAGCGTAAAAACGCCATGGGCCCGCGAATTCAGAATCGCGAAGCGGCGCACCCGTTCCGGATGACGCTGCACAAAACCCGATCCGAGAAAGCCGCCGTAGTCGTGACAGGCCAGGTCGACGCGATCCAGGCCGAGGGCATCCAGCATGCGGCCGATACGTTCGACCTCGCTGTCATAGTCACAACTGAGCGCCTCATCCCGGTCGGAGGCACCCCATCCGAGCCAGTCCGGCACGATGACCCGGCGCGATAAGGCGAGCGGCCCGATCTGGTGTCGCCACGCGGCGTGGCTTTCCGGCCAGCCGTGCAGTAGCACGAGCGGATCACCCTGCCCGATATCGACATAGCGCAGCCGCGCACCGTCGACTGTCACCTCCCGCAGTTCGAAGCTCGACTCCGCTTCGCTATCCAGCTTCATCCTTGATCTCCTGTCTGTCCTGCGTCTTTGGGTATCGTCGCGGATATGACGCGGTCGGCACTTCCAGAAACGTGCGCTCTCGACACGGCGATCACTCCGGCGCGGCTGTGGCTACGGCTCGGGCACGCGATCTACATCGGGCCCGGGATGGCCCTTGGGGCGCACTCCACCGCGATCGCCAGTCTCGGGGTGGGACTGGACGGCCCATTCCGCGTCCGCGTCACCGACGCTCCGGATATCAGCGCCCGCAGTTTTCTGTTCCGCGCCCGGGTCACCCACCACGTCCTGGATACCGACGTCCCCAAGCTCTTCTGCTTCTTCGACCCGACCTCGACCAGCATGGCCCGCTGCCTCGGCGGCATGCGGCGCACCGTCAATGGATACCGCACCGACCACCGGCACGAGGCCGAGTTGATCGAACTGTGCGCCGATCCGGCACCGGATATCGACCGGCTACTCGACCTGGCCAGCATCCCGGTCCCCACCATCCGCGATCCCCGCATCGCCGCCGTCGCCGAGGCCATCCGCGCCGATCCGACCCAACAGCAGCGTGCCGCCGAAAAGGCAAGTGCCGCAGGACTATCCACGTCCTACTTCCTGCGCACCTTTGCCGAACAGACCGGCACCAGCTTCCGCCGCTATGTGCAATGGGCGCGGATGCTCCGCGTTGCCAAGGCCTATGCCGCGGGCCATGACCTCACCCGAGCCGCCGTCGACGCAGGCTTCGCCTCCCCGTCACATTTCAGCGACACCTTCCGCGCCATGTTCGGCCTCACCCCCACCGCCTTCACCACCATCAATGGCGAACTGCATATCGACTGATCCGGTACGGGCCTATACGTCGAAATAGAGTTCGAATTCGTAGGGGTGCGGACGAACGTTGATTTCGGCGATCTCGTTGTCGCGCTTGAGCCGGATCCAGGTTTGGATGAGGTCGTCGGTGAAGACATCGCCTTCGGTGAGGTAGTCGTTATCGGCTTCCAGACGGTCGATGACGCTGTCGAGGCTGGGTGGGGTTTGGGTGACCTCGGCGGACTCCTCGGGAGTGAGTTCGTAGAGATCCTTATCGATCGGCGCGGCGGGTTCGATCTTGCGGCGAATACCGTCCAGACCGGCCATCATCATGGCGGCGAAGGACAGGTAGGGATTTCCGGAAGAATCGGGGCAGCGGAATTCGAGGCGCTTGGCCTTCGGATTGGCACCGGTAACCGGAATGCGGACGGCCGCCGAGCGATTGCGCTGGCTGTAGACGAGATTGACCGGGGCCTCGAAGCCCGGAACCAGGCGCTTATAGGAGTTCACGGTCGGGTTGGTGAAGGCGAGCAATGACGACGCGTGGCGTAGCAGGCCGCCGATATAATGCCGGGCCAGATCGGACAGACCCGCATAGCCCGACTCGTCGTAGAACAGCGGCGTTCCGTCCAGCCACAGGGACTGGTGCACGTGCATACCGGAACCGTTATCGCCGAACAGCGGTTTGGGCATGAAGGTGACGGTCTTGCCCTCGGCCCACGCGGTGTTCTTGATGATGTACTTGTACAGCTGCAGATCATCGGCGGCGGCCAGCAGGGTGTTGAATTTGTAGTTGATCTCGGCCTGGCCCGCGGTGCCGACCTCATGGTGCCCCTTCTCCAATTCGAAGCCCGCGTTCTGCAGATTGGTGCACATCCGATCGCGCACGTCGACGTCGGCGTCGTAGGGAGCCACCGGGAAATAGCCGCCCTTGGCGCGCACCTTGTAGCCGCGGTTGATCGAGCCGTCCGGATTGTATTTGGCACCGGTGTTCCAGTCGGCGGAGGAAGAATCCACCTCGTAGAAGGCACCGTTCATCTTTGTGTCGTAGCGCACGGCATCGAAGATGTAGAACTCCGCTTCCGGGCCGAAATAGGCGGTATCGGCGATGCCGGTGCTCTTCAGATACTCCTCGGCCTTGCGCGCGATATTGCGCGGATCACGGCTATAGGCCTCATGGGTATGCGGATCGTGGACGAAGCAGTTCAGATTCAATGTCTTCGCGGCACGGAACGGATCCAATTGCGCGGTGCGCAGGTCCGGCAGCAGCAACATATCCGATTCGTGGATCGACTGGAAGCCGCGCACCGACGAACCGTCGAAGGCGATCCCGTTATCGACCAGATCCGCACCGAACGCTACGGCCGGAATCGAAAAATGTTGCTGTACACCGGGAACGTCGCAGAATCGAATATCGACGTATTCGACTTCTTCGGCGCAGATATATTCCAGCACTCCCTCGGTGGTTGCAGTCAAGGCTGCTCGCTCTTCCAGCACGGCTCGCTCCTCGCTCTCGCGGCGCAGGTTTTTCTATCCGCGGATGGCGAGGCGACCGTCCCATCACAACCGGACCCGTTCACGGGGTCACGGCAGGTCCTGCTCGCCGAGTCTCACGATACGACTTCGGCATCGGCGGCGGACCCGAATCCAGGCGAGAAGCAGACCGATCCGGCGTGTCCGCAACTCCGGTACGGCCCAGGTCACCGCCGTATCGACCGATAATCTCGCCGAGAACGTCAACGAACCGTCTGGGTAGCCCGGGCCGAAATTACCTGTCCCCCAATACCGCAGCAGCGCTGGCCATCTCTCAACCGGCTCACTGCGACCACCTTCGCCGAATTGGCGAAGAATCCGGAGGTCTTGGCGGCAATCGAGCAAGGTGCGGCCGCCGCCGATGGCAAACTCTCCCGGGTGGAGCAGATCAAGAAGTGCATCGTGCTACCCGAGGTGCGGGAGCCGGGCAGCGATGTCCTGACGGCGACCGGCAAACTCGAACGCACCCCGATCGCCGCCCGCTACCCGGCTACGATCGAGCGCTTGTACTCGTAAGTCCGGGACGGAGAAGTTCATATGATGCCAACGCGGACCCGAGCCTTCGATGATCTGCACCGCAGAGCCGCAGCACTGGTCGACGGGTTCTACGCGTCGATGCCGCCGTATCCGCGGCTACCGCAGTCACTGGTGCAGACCGATTTCGCGCGCGGCACCAAGCTCAATGTCGATCTGTTCTTCGAGTATCTGCGCGGGGGCACCGACCCCTCGGAGGAGGACACCAGGGAGCTCGTGGAGTTGGCCATGGACCGGCTCCGCGATGGCACACCCCTGCCGGAAGTCCTGGACCGCTATCGCCTCGGCGCGGCCTTCATCTGGGAGCGGCTGCGCGAATCGGCCACCGCCGCCGAGCTGGACCTGATGCTCGATGCCGCACTGGTGCTGCTGAAGTACATCACGCTGGTGACCACCCGCATCGCCACCGCGGCCACCCAGCGCGTACACGATCCGCGCTGGGAACTGGTGGAACGGCGCCGCGGCATCGCCGACGCCCTGCTCACCGGGCGCGACCCGGTCGAGTGGGCCAATGATCCGGTCATTCCGGTCGCCGATGCCTTTCTCGTCGCGGTCTTCCGCCTGTGCGGCACCCGTGGCGGGCGCGCGTCGGCGCTGCGGCACCGGGTGGAGGCGATTCCGGGAGTCTTCCTGCGGCTGGACGCGGGCGGATGGACCGCGCTGATCTCGCTGCAACCCGGCGACGACGGCAGTGCCGCACTCGGCGGCCTCACTTCGCGACTGCCCGCTCATCAGCCCGATCAGTCGCCGCCGTACTGGGTCGGTGTCGGCGCGGCGGCGAGCAGGGCGGAGATTCCGGCAAAATTCGCCGAGGCGCGGGTGCTCGCCGAATTGGGCCGCTGCCTGGAACGTCGCGAAATCCTTTGCCGCCGAACGAATTTGCAGTTCGAGTACACGGTCGCGGTCAGCGATGCGGCCCGCCCGGGCCTGGCCTCGGTGCTCGCCCCCCTCGACACCCAGCCGATGCTGGCGGAGACACTGGAGGTGTTCGTCGACAGCGGGTTCAACCAGTTGGCGACGGCGCGACAACTCAGCGTGCATCGCAACACCGTGACCTACCGGCTGTCCCGCGTACACGAACTCACCGGCCTGGACCCGCACCGTCCCGCCGATGCCATGACCCTGTCCGCGGCCCGGCTGGCCCGCCGTCTCGAGTCTGCCGACTTCGCCCCCTGACTGCCCGAACGCGCACTCGGCCGACCCCGGCTATGGTGGCGCGACTTCCTGCACAAACGCGGGCGGCGACCTCCCGCATTTCCCGCGCGCCCGATTCCCGGACCCCCTACTGCCCGTGCCTTGATCGCCGAGTTCCTCGAACCCGTCGCCGTTACCCTGACAGCGGCCGTGTGACCGGGATAGTCTCCGTGAGGGATCCGATTCGGGATTCGCAGTCACCCGGGAGCGTCCGATGATGAAGGCTCTGGTTACCAACGGGGCAGCCACCTCCGCCCGATCCGTGCACTATGCCTCCGGGACTCCCGGTGAATTGCATTGGGAAGGTACCGCACTGCTGCGCGCTGGCGTGTTGGCCTTCGGCGGCAGCATCGGCCCCACCGCATTGCACGCCCACCACGCCGTACAGGTGCTCGCCGCGTACACGCCGGTGGTCGTGGTGGATGCCAGCGGCAATCGGCATCACGGCACCCATGTGATCGTGCCCGCCGACGCACCGCATCGCATTGCCTCCGGCGCCGAACGCGGCACCGCCATCTATCTCGACCCCGAATCCGTCGCGGGGGCGGCCGCCGACCGCAGGGCCCACAACTACGGCTGGGCCGACAGCGCTCATTCGCTGCCGATCGATCCGGAGCGGGAAACCCTGGCAGAGCTGGTCGCCGAGGTCGTCGACGATCTCGAACGCGATGATTCGCAGAATATCGAGCGGGGCCGCCACGAGGCGGTCACCGAGGTGCTCGAGCTGCTGCCGTCGCTGGTCGGCGACGGACCGATCCGCGGCGCGGAGGTCGCGCGTCGGGTCGGCATCTCCGCGACCAGGCTCACCCATCTGTTCACCGAGCAGGTCGGAATTCCATTGCGCCCGTACATACTGTGGCTCCGACTACATGTGGCGATCTCCCGCGTCCGCTCCGGCGACGACCTGACCGCCGCCGCCCACGCCGCCGGATTCGCCGACAGCTCCCATCTGACCCGCACTTGCCGCCGCACCTTCGGTCTGCCCCCGTCGGCACTGAGCCGCCACGTCCAGTGGGATCTCGGCGACGCACCCTAGGTCGACCGAATCGTTCAAGTGATCGCGGGCCTCGCCGACCAGGCTTGGCCCCATGACCACCGTTATCCGCACCCCCATACGGCGTCTGGCACGCTACGGGTACGTGCCCTTTCTGCTGATCGGCCTGAACGGCATCGGCATCGCACTGAGTTCGATTGGTGCACCGAAGTTTTGGCTGTTGCTCGTGCTCGCGGTCGCGATCATCGCGTCATTTCTGGTGGAGCGGGTGATTCCGTACCGGGCCGAGTGGAATCACGACCTGAACGACACCCTGCGCGATCGCATCCACGCCTTCGTCAATGAAATGCTCATTCTGCTCAGCGTCGCCGCGATCCCGTTGCTCGCCGCCATCGTGCCCGCTCCCGGCATCTGGCCGATATCGTGGCCGTTCCTGTGCCAGGTCCTGATCGCCATCCTGATCGCGGATCTCGGCATCACCCTGGTGCATCTGGCCAGTCACAAGATCGGGTTCCTGTGGCGCTTCCACGCCGTGCACCACAGCGTCAAACGGTGCTACGGCCTCAATGGTCTGATGAAACATCCACTGCACCAGACCGTGGAAATGGCGGCCGGTGTCGCACCACTCATCCTGATCGGGCTACCGTCGAATGTGGCTGCCGCCCTTGCCCTTTCGGTAGCGATCCAACTGCTGCTGCAGCACTCCAATGCCGACTACCGCAGCGGACCGGCCAAATACCTGCTGGCGCTGAACGAGGGCCATCGCTTCCATCACCTGAAGTTCGCCGGTATCGGCGATGTCAATTTCGGCCTGTTCACGCTGATCTGGGACCACCTATTGCGCACCTACTCCTATGACCCGGCGCGACGTTTCGGCACTGAAGACCTCGGCATGGCCGCAAAACCCGATTACCCGACCGCCTACGTCGACCAACTCGTCTACCCGTTCACAGCGGACGGCGGCTGCGAAATGTAGTCCCTACGTGGCCGATCGATGCCGCAGGAACCAGGCCGTGGATTCGCGCTTGCACAGCAGCACGATGATGGCGAACGACAGGCACAGGCCCGTCAAACCCGGCAGCGGGCCGACGGCCATCAGACCGAGGCACAGGGTTCCGGAAACGGCCGCGAGCGCAACGCCGACCACCTGCACAGTCCGGCCTACCATGGCGAAGGCGAAGGCGACACCGCCGAGCAGCCAGGCGGACAGATAACCGAATGCGATCGCGCCACCGAGATCCGGATTCCCGGTAATGATCGAGACGCCGACCAGTGCCACACCGAGTCCGGCCAGGAACCAGGACAGGGCTCGGGCCATGCGGACCGATGGGGGCATGATCTCCGGTGATCCCGCGAAACCGTAGTGGCGCGGGTCGTAGTCGGCATATTCGGAACTCGCCGGGTCATCGGAGAAAGAGTCGTACGAATTCACGGCACTGCTCCTTCGATAGATGAGGACATCATCAATTCGGTGAGCGCCGGGTCACTATATCGCCGGGATGGGTCGACGGCCGGTAAGCTCTTGGCATGTTCTCGCGGGTACATCTGGTGGCGTTTGCGGTTGTCGCACTCGTCGTCCCCGCATTCGCCCTGACGGCTCCGGCGAATGAACCGGCGGCACTGGCCGTCTTCGGTGTCATCGCCGCATCGCTGGCCCTGACACTGGTCGCATTGCGGAGCCCGCAGCTGCCGGTGGCGCTGGCCCACTCGGGTCCGCCGCCGTCGGCGCAGCGCCGCCGCCGGGGTTCCTTCCTACGCCAGAGCAATCCCGACACCGCGGGACGGCCGCGCCCCCGAGCACCCGGATCCGCCGCCGCGTAGCGACTGCTCGCGAGTCGCTGCGTACCGCCTGGTCTTCAGGCGATCGGCCGACCTTTCCCATCGACGTGCGCACATTCGCACAGTCAGGTGCTCCCATGCTCGACTTCATCTACTATCCGGTGTCCGCCATTCTCTGGGTGTGGCATACCGCCTTTGCCGCCGCCCTCGGCCCCGCCAGTGGCATCGCCTGGGTGCTCGCGGTGATATTTCTCGTCATCACACTGCGGGCCGCGCTGTTCTTTCCATTCCTGAAACAGGCCCGCACCCAGGCGGTCATGCAGCGACTGCAGCCGCGCGTCAAAGCCATTCAGCAGAAATACAAAGACGATCCACGTCGCAAGAACACCGAAATCCAACAGCTGTTCACCGATAACGGCGTCAATCCCTTCACCAGCCTGATTCCGCTGGTCGCCCAGGTATTCGTCTTCATCGGACTGTTCCATGTGCTGCGCTCATTCGACCGCACCGGCACCTTCGACTACCTACCGGTCGGCCGTGCCGCGGCCATGACCGCCGAACAGAATGCCGCCACCGCGAATTATCTCTTCGGCCCCACCGATGTGCAGTCGTTTCTGCACGCCGACCTGTTCGGTGCGCCGCTGTCGGCAACGCTCGCCGGTGCGGGCGAATTGCTCTCCACCGTGGCGATCGTGGCGCTACCGCTAATGCTGATCGCCGCTGTCGCAACGCATTTCACCGCACGCGCGGCAATGGGCCGCCAGACCGGGACCACGGCGATTCCCTTCATGCGCACCCTCAGCCTGTGGGTGTTCCCCGCCGCCGCGATTGTCGGCGGCGCGATGCTGCCGGTGGCGATCCTGCTGTACTTCGTCACCAACAATGCGTGGACGCTGGCGCAACAGCATGTCGTCTACCGGCGCCTCGATGTCGAAACAGCCGCCGAGGCAACGCAGGTCGCCGCGCGTCGTGTTGCCGCGGCCCCGAAACCCGGTGTGAAACCCGAGCGGCAGCGGCGGTAATAAATCATTCGCGCGCCCCGGTCGTGATGCCTATGGTTGTCGAAGATCGAGTCAAGGGGCGCACCGGAATCTCCGGCCCGCGTTCCCCGTGTCGGGCTCGTTCTCGCACCTGGCGAAGGGCGAAAAGCCTGGATGGGGTTCGATTCCTCTGCGATGCCACCCGATTCCGGTCGGATACGGCAAGCGGCTCTGCGGGCTCCGCGGCTCCGGCCGCGGGACGCCCCCGCCGCGATTCCGTGACCGGGACCGGGTGACATTCGAAATAGCAAGGCAGACAGCGACACACACCGCGGGAGGAGTGAGAATATGTACACGACGGTTATGGCATGGCAGCGGACGCTGCTGTACCGGGACGGCACACTCGAGCGAGTGCTCGAGCCGGGACGCCACCGCTATGACAACAGGCGCTGCACACTGATCGTCGTGGATATGCGCCCCCGGCTGCTGACCGTCAGCGGCCAGGAACTGCTCACTCGCGACGGTCTCGCGCTGCGGGTCAGCTATGCGGTGAACTGGCAGGTCACCGCCCCGGAGCAATTCACCACCGGCGCACAGTACCCGGAGCAGGTGCTCTATGCCGCGGTGCAGGATGCCGCACGCCGAGCGGTCGCGGGCCACACCCTCGATGAGCTCGTCGCCGACCGCGGGCTGCTCGTCGGTGATCTCGTCGAAATCGCCACGGCCGTGACCGGACTCGGTGTGCGCGTGGACGGGGTCACTGCCCGTGACCTGATGTTGCCGGGTGAATTGCGCAGGGCGGCATTGGAAACCGTGCTCGCCAAGGAGCGCGGCCGTGCCGAACTCGAACGGGCCCGTGCGGAGGCGGCCGCGCTGCGCTCGCTCGCCAATACCGCACGCCTGCTGGAGGAGCACCCGGCGCTGCTGCGGCTGCGCACCCTGCAGGTCGCGGCCACGCCGGGCGCGCAGGTAGTGCTGGATCCGCGCGAGCGCGTCTGAGGCGCTATCGATGCCGAAACCCCCTGCCCACTGGGACAGCGGGTTTCGGTGATTCGACAGGGGCTGCTTACGCCTGACGAGCCTGCAAGTAGTAGGTGGCCGACATCACCTTCAGCGCCTGCCGGATGACCGGTGGCGCCCACCGCGCCGACGGGTCGTTCTGCACCACCGGATCGATGAGCAGCACGACCGTGCGCTTGGTCTCGAGCTCGAAACCGCCTGCGGCCGTGATGTTCTTGACCCAGTCGACATCGCGGCCGTAGGTCAGCGCGATGCGGTAGACGCCGTCGCCGTCGAACGCCAACACCGGAGTTCTATAGGGGCGCCCGGATTTTCGTCCTTTGTGGACGACCATGCTCATCGGCGGAACCCGACCGGCCAATCGGCCCAGGATCGGATTGGTGACATGGCGGTTCAATTTCGCAAGTGCTCGCGGAAGCACCATCGGGAGCGGTCCTCTCTCAGGGTGGAGTGCGGTGATCAGGTTACCCTCGACCGGTGGCTGTGCACCCTCACTCGGAGATGATCGCCGTCTATGACGCCGCGGGCCGCGAGATCGGCTCGGCCGACCGGGCCACCGTCTATCGCGACGGGATCTGGCATGCCAGCGCGGGCGTGCTGGTGCGCTCCGGCGACGGTGAACGGATCTATGTGCACCGCCGCACCGAGACCAAGATGGTGTTCGCTGGCATGCACGACTGCCTGGCCGGTGGTGTCGTCGATCCGGGCGAGACCCCGGCGCAGACCGCGGTGCGTGAACTCGCCGAGGAACTGGGCATCATGCTGCCCGCCGACGCGCCCCCGCTATCGCTACGGGCCCGCGCGTCCTGGGACGGCAGCTGGCAGGGCGCACCGATGCGCTGTCATCTGTTCGCCTATGAGCTGCGCTACGACGGACCCATTCGCCACCAGCCCGAGGAGATCGCGGACGGCTGGTGGTGGACCGATGCCGAACTCCGCGCGCATCTGGCCGATCCGACGTGGTCGTTCGTACCCGACACCCGCATCCTCACCGGCCAACTTCTCGCCTGATGTGGCATCGGCCCATCAGGTCGTAGACCTGATGGGCCGATGAGCCGCAAATCCGTCAGGCGGCGCTGCCGCTCATAGCACCCATGACCTGGGTAAAGAGGTTTGCGACGACTTCGAGGAGCTCCATGTACATTCCCTTGCTGGACCCGATATGAAAGTTGCAGTCTGCATGATCGAGATGTCCAGCAGGTAAGGAGACCGTGAAGTCGGGCGACTACCCCGAGGACGCCACCGATCCGGCCCAGGCGGCGAAGGCGCCCGGATTGCGGGTCTGCAGCAGGACCCGGCCGGGTCCGGTGAAGTCGAAGACGAAGCCCTCGCCCGACTTCAGCGACTGGATGGACCGCCCGGAGACCGCGCGCCGGATGGTGAAGTTCATGGCCAGGTCATAGGCCACCACATGCCCGGTATCGATGGTGACCGGCTCACCCGGCTGCAGATCGATAACATCGATCGCGCCGAACACACCGACGACCACCTCACCGTCGCCGTGCGCGCGCAGACCGAATCCGCCCTCACCACCGAACAGGTTCGCGAAACCACCCCACTTGCCCTCCACCTGCACGCCGTGCGAATTCGCGATCCAGCCGCCGCGGCTGATGAAGAACGGTCGATCGGGCGTGATCTGCAGATTCAGCATGTCACCGGGTAGCGCGGGCGCCACGTCCACCCAGCCGCCCTGCGGCGGTGCGGTGAAGGTCGAGACGAAAAACGATTCGCCCGCGAGCACCGAGCGCTTCAGCCCGGCGAGGATGCCGCCTTCGGCCTTGGCCTGCAACGAAACTCCCGCCGAATGCGCGACCATGGCGCCGCTCTCGACCCGCATCGGCTCACCGCCCGCGAGGAAGCACCGAGCGACCGCAGAGGCCGGACTATGACGCAGTTGTACCTTCATACGCCGACCCTACCGGCTGATTCGCACCGAAAGGCGGGCCGAATCGAGGCCGATATCAGGGGTTTCGGATCAGCTCAACGAACGCAGCGTTTCCTCGTCCCGCGCGACCACCGCGCCACCGTCCGGGGTGAGCACGATCGGGCGCTGGATCAGCTTGGGATGTGTTGCCAGCGCCTCGAGCCACTTATCCCGATCGGCCGGGGTGCGTCCCCATCCGGACATGCCCAGATCCTTGGCGATCTCCTCACCTGTCCTGGTGATGTCCCACGGCTCGGCTCCCAGCCGCTTCAGCACGGCGCGCAGTTCCGCAGCGGTCGGCGGATCGTCGAGGTAGCGCCGCACCGTGTACGCGACGCCCGCCTCGTCCAGGCGCGTGGTCGCGTTGCGGCTCTTGGTGCACCGCGGGTTGTGCCAGATCTCGGTCTGCCCAGATGTCATGGCTTCCAATTAACCATGGCCGCCGGGTTTCGGTCCGCACCGGCCGACCGAAACCCGGCGCACCTGGGGCGCGCGACTGAACCGATTACAGGTGCATCCAGTTCGGCCACACCTCGGACCACGAATGACGCAGGCCGGTGCAGGTCCATACCGTGACGTCCTGGGTGTTGCCCGGGTAGCCGATTCGGCTGTCCACCTTGGCGACCGGTGCGCAGTTGTCGAAATCCCAGTGCAGGAGGCCATCGTTGACGCCGACGGCGATGACTGCCGACGCGGTGTCGGGGGGTGTGCCGAAGTATCCGAAGCCGCGGCTGGGGCTGTAGATCGGGGGCAGGTTGGCGCGCTCGAATTGGTCCAGCGCGCTGGCTTGCCAGTAGGTGTCGGTGACGATGATGGCGTCGGTGCGTTCGGCCGGGGTGAGCGAGTCATAGGCTTTGCTGACGGCGGAGGTCAGCTCCGGCCAGCCGAATTCGCCGTAGACGCCGATATTGATGGCGGCCTCGGCGGCATTGGCGGGCGGCTCGACCTGGGCGGCGCCGCGCCATGGAGTCGACCACAGCAGAAAGCCCGTGGCCACCGCGGCGAGCGCAGCACCGGCACCGGCGACCCAGCGTCGCGGTACGGGATCCAGTCGACACGCCAATTCATGGAGACCGACCGCACCGGCGGCGAGCACCACGCCGTACATCCCGGCCATGTAGTAGATCCGCCCGCCGACCACCAGAAAGGTGGCGACCAGTATCAGCAGGGTCGCGCCGAGGAACAGGTACGGCCGCAGCGAGGTATGGAACAGCAATGCCCACACGCCGTACATCAGCAGCACCGCGCCGAAGTACCCGGCCAGCAGGACCGCGAGCGGCACGAACATCACCCGACCGCCGAGAATGCCCTGCTCGCTGCTGATCACCCCGCCCATCGACAGCTGCGGCCAATCCTGGCGTGCCTGCCAGATCAGTGACGGCACCGTCGCCGCGACCACGATCGCCCCGCCGAGCCACAACAGCGGCCGCCGCACCAGTTCGCGCGGGCCGCAGATCAGCGAAGCCACCGCGACGGCGATCCAGAAGAACGGAATCAACCATTTCACCTGCATATCGACCGCGGTCACCAGGGACGCGCACAGCAGCAGGCGATCGCGGCGGGTCCGCACCCAGCGCACGATCAGCCAGGTGATGATCACCCAGAGCACGGTATCGACCGCATTGGTCGTCAGCATCTTGCCCTGGAGCAGCAGGTACGGCGAGGTCGCGTAGCCGATCGCGGCGAAGATCTGCGCACCGCGGCCGCCGCCGAGTTCCCGCGCTATCACCGCGCACAGCACGACACCGAGCACGGTCAGCGCCACCACCGGCAGCCGCAGCACGAAGAAATTGCCCGGCGCGATCGTGTCCATCAGGCGCGCCAGCATCGGCAGCACCGGCCCCTGATCGGCGTAACCGAACGAGGGCCGCCGCCCCGCCGCGAGGAAATACAGCTCATCGCCGAAGTAGTCGTACCGACTCGCGGAGAACAGCAGGACCGCGAGCGCCAGCGCCGCGACCGCGCCGACACCCGCGAGCGCCAGCGCCGGACGCTCCTCAGGCGAGGTGGCCAGCTTCTGACGATCTTCGATATCGGTCACGCCAGCTCCTGGAGGAGTTCCGAGGTGGACGTATCGAATCTAGCGGGAAATGGCCGTCGCGGACTACCCGCATGGTCGGTCCGCGCGGCCTGCCACTACCGTACGTATTCGTCGGCGATATCGAGCACCTCGTCGACAATATCCAATCCGGTGCGCAGCTCATCCGCCGTCGTGGTGAGCGGCGGTGCGATCTGAAAGCGGTTGCCCGCGTTGAACGGCCACAGCCCGCGTTCCTTGGCGGCGGCGGTGACCCGGTTCATCGGTTCGGCGGCCGAACCCGCGGCGGCGAACGGAATCAGCGGTTCCCTGGTCTGCGGGTCGCGCACCAGCTCCAGCGCCCAGAAGAATCCGAGACCCCGCGCCTCGCCGACACTGGGATGGCGAGATGCCAAGTCCGCCAGCCCCTTTCCGAGCACATCGGCGCCGACCGAGCGGACATGGTCGAGAATGCCGTCGCGTTCGAAGACACCGATCGAGGCGACGGCCGCCGCGCAGGCCAGGGGGTGGCCCGCGTAGGTCAGCCCGCCGGGATAGACCGTATTGTCGTAGCGCTGAGCGATCCGCTCGGCCATCAGCACACCGCCGAGCGGGACGTAGCCGGAGTTCACGCCCTTGGCGAAGGTGATGATGTCGGGTGCCACGCCGAAGGCCTGCACCGCGAACCACTCGCCGACCCGGCCGAATCCGACCATCACCTCATCGGCGATATAGACGATGCCGAATTCGTCACACAGCGCCCGCACACCGGCGAGATATCCGGGCGGCGGCACCAGAACACCGTTGGTGCCGACGACGGTCTCCATGATCAGCCCAGCGATGTGCTGCGGCCCCTCCAACTCGATGACCTGGCGCAGATGCCGCAGCGCCGCCGCCGTCTCTTCCTCGGGAGTTGTTGTTTCCCAAGGAGATCGGTAGGGATACGGCCCGAAGAAGCGGACCACGTCGACATTGGTCGGCTCCGCACCCCAACGCCGCGGCTCACCGGTCAGACCGATGGCGACACCGGTGCCGCCGTGATAGGAGCGATAGGCGGCCAGCATTTTGGTGCGGCCAGTGTAACTGCGTGCCAGTCGCACCGCATGTTCGACGGCCTCGGCACCACCGGTGGTGAACAGTATGCGATTCAGCTCGCCGGGTGCGCGTTCGACGATCAGCCTGGCCAGTTCGCTGCGCGCCTCATTGCCGACGGTCGGCGAGATGGTGGTGAGCTTCTGCGCCTGTTCGATGATCGCGGCGACGATATCCGGATGCTGGTGGCCGATATTGACATTCACCAGTTGGGAGGAGAAGTCGAGGTAGCGCTTACCGCTCTCCTCCCAGAACCACGAACCCGACGCGCCGACGATCGGGACCGGATTCAGTGTGGCCTGGGCGCTCCAGGGATAGAAGACATGATCGACCACCTATTTGCCGCCTTCGGTCAGCGTCACCTGCTGCGGCGTGAATCCCGATCCGGTGACGTCGGTGCCACCGGATTTCAGCAGATCCAATGCCTTGGTGACGTATTCATTGGTGAACGCGCCCGCGTCGGGATCCTTCTTCAGCACCGTGACACCCTCCTGATTCTTGGTCTCCTTGGCGATTTTCACGGTGCGGTCCCACGCGGTCTTATCGATCATGCCGACACCGTTGGGCGAGGGCCAGATCAGCTTGTTGACCTCATTGATCTGCCACTGCTGATGGGTCGAGCCGAGGGTGCTGCCCGCGGCCACCGTGATATCGCGGCACTTGTCGACATGGTCGCGGCAGAACACCCAGCCCTTGAGCGAGGCCGTGATGAATTTCACGGTCTGGTCCTGGTATTTCGAATCCTTCAGCCGCTCCGAATTCGCCCAGATCGCGTCCTGCAGCATGGCCACGCCCTCATCGTTCCAGTCGATGGTGGCGAAATCGTCTGCGGTGTAGAGCTTTCCGGTAGCCGGATTCTTTGTCTCCAGCAGCTGGGCGTACTCGTTGTAGGACATGGCCTGGGCGGCATTGATGTCCTTGGCGAGGAAGGCGTTCATATCGAACTGCTGCTGGACCAGCTTCACGTCCTTGGCCGGATCAATGCCCGCCTTCGTCATTCCGGCGAACAGCTCGAATTCATTGCCGTAGCCCCAGTTTCCGACGGTCTTGCCGCGCAGTGCGGCCGGGCCCGAGATATTGTCGGACTTGAACGAGACCTGCTTGGTGCCCGAGCGCTGGAAGACCTGGGCCACTTCGGTAATGCCCGCCCCGGCCTCACGGGAGGCGAGCGCCTTGGGCACCCAGGCGATCGCGTAATCGGCTTGGCCCTGCGCCAGCACCGTCTGCGGCACGATATCGGTACCACCGTCGAGGATTTCGACGGATAGGCCCTGCTCCCGGTAGAAGCCCTGGTCCACGGCGGCCAGATAACCGGCGAACTGGCCCTGTTTGAACCACTGCAGCTGTAACCGGACCTTGGTCAGCCCTTCGGCGGTGGTCCCCGAGCTGTTGTCGGTGGTGCTGCAGCCGGTCAGCGCGGCCGCCACCAACGCCGCCAGCGCGAGACAAGCACGCAAACGCCCTGTGTTACTTCTCATTTCGATCTCCCAAAGATATTACGAATCACGATGGTCCGAGGTCGGCGGGTCAGTTGTTCGAGGATCAGCACGACGGCGAGGAAGAGCAGGCCGACGATCATGGCGCCGACCACATAGGCCCACGCACGTGGATAGGCGGTATTCGCCGCGGCCGAGGTGATCCGACTGCCGAGTCCGTTCTGCAGGCCGCCGAAGTATTCGGCGATGATGGCCGCGATCACCGCCCCCGGCGCCGCAATGCGCAGACCGGTGAACAGGTACGGCAGCGCGGCGGGCAAGCGCACCATGCGAGTGATCTGCCAGCCGCCCGCCGCATACGAGGTCATCAGATCGGCATGCACCTGCGGAACCTGCCGCAGACCACGCGCGGTGCTGACGAACATCGGGAAGAACACCACAATCGCGACCACCATGCGGCGCGGAATGTCGGTGGTGGTCGAGTACATCGAATTCAGCAGCGGGGCGAGCGCGACGATCGGTACCGCGGCCGCCGCGGCGGCCAGCGGCGTCAATAGGCCCTCGACCAGCCGGAACCGCACCGCCAGCATGGCCGCGACAATGCCGAGGACGGCGCCGACCAGTAATCCGATGAGGGCATTGGTGCCGGTGGCGGTGGCGGCATCGACGATGCGGTCGAAATTCTCGCTGAACTGTTTCGCTATCGCGGAGGGTGCGGGCAGCAGGAACGAGGGCACGCCGGCCACTACGGTCAGCACCTGCCACAGCGCCAGGCCGCCGACGCCGAAAACTACTGGTGGTAGCCAGGTTCTCATCGCATATCCCGTCCCGCCACGATGATGTCGGTTGCCTCGTGTCCACCGCGCAGCGCGGTGCGAACCGCGGCGACGGCCTCGAAAAAGGCCTCGCTGGAACGGATATCGTCGCCGCTGACGCCCGCCTCACGGCCCCAGCCGCCGGTCGGCACGATCTCGGTGATGCGGCCCGGCCGCGGTGACATGACCACCACGCGGTCGGAGAGGAAGACCGCCTCGGGAATCGAGTGCGTCACGAAGACCACCGCGGCACCGGTCTCTCCGGCGATGCGCAGTAGCTCGCCCTGCATGCGTTCGCGGGTCATTTCGTCCAACGCGCCGAATGGTTCGTCCATCAGCAGCAGCGAAGGCTTGCGGGCCAATGCCCTGGCGATCGCCACGCGCTGTTGCATGCCGCCGGACAGTTCCGCCGGATAGCGGTGGGCGAAATCGGTGAGACCGGCCATTTCCAGGAGTTCCGCACTGCGCTTGCGTCTTTCGGCCTTGGGGACCCGGTGCAGTTCGAGGGGCAGTTCGACATTGGCCTGTACGGTGCGCCAGTCGAGCAGGCCGGCCTGTTGGAAGGCGATGCCGTAGTCCTGGTCGATCCTGGCCTGCCGAGCGGATTTGCCGTGTACGGTCAGGCCGCCGCTGGTCGGCTGTTCCAGATCGGCGATGATGCGCAGCAGGGTGGATTTACCGCAGCCCGACGGCCCGATCAGCGAGACGAACTCCCCCGCGCGCACTTTCAGCGATACATCGGCCAGCGCGGTCACCGAACCCGCGTCGAAGATCTTCCCGACATTCGTGAGGTCGACCGCCGCGACATCATCGGCCTCGACGCCGACCGGATCCGATGCCTCGATCGGCTCGTCGGCCGCCTCGGTGTGCGTGGCGGCCGATTCCACTTTCCCGGTCAACGGGTACCTCCTGAAGAGCCGCGCGCCCCGGCGGGACGGCTGTAACGACGTAGTGCCAGTTCGGCCAGGCCGACGACGGCGGTGACGGCAACACCGAGCAGTGCCGCGGCGAGCACGGCCGCGTACAGCCGGGCCGCGTCGCCGGTGGCCTGCTGTGCGAAGACAATGATCTGGCGGCCGATACCACCCGCTGTACCGGTGGAGATCTCCGCGACCACCGCACCGATCACCGATGCCGCCGCGGCCAAGCGCAGTGCGGGCAGGAAATGCGGCACCGCGGCGGGAAACCGCAAGTGCACCAATGTCTCCCACCAACTGGCCGAGTAGCTGTGCAGCAGTTCCACCGACGCCTTCGACGGTGCCTGCAGGCCGCGCAGCATGCCGACCGCGACCGGGAAGAAGGCCAGATACGACGCGATGACCGCGATACTCATCCACGGCCGCCACGGCTGCCCGGCGATGACGATCTTGCCGCCCCATCCGGCCACCAGCGGCGCCAGCGCGATCAGCGGAACCGTCTGCGAGACCACGATATAGGGCAGCAATCCGCGCTCGACGAAGGCGAAGCGCTGCATCACCACCGCGAGGGCTGTGCCGACCAGGGTGCCGATCGCCAGTGCCAGCATCGCGAGCCCGAAGGTGAATCCGGCCGTGCGCAGCAGTGTCGCACCGACGGTGCCGGTGCCGTCCTTATCGCCGAGTACGGTAATGACCGACCAAACATGCGGCAGCGCAGCATCACTCGTGCGCGGCAGGATCCGGGTGTCACCGATGCTCACCCCGCGCTCGGGCACGAAGTACTTGACGAGCTCCCAGACCGCGATGACCAGCACCGCAACGCCGACCGCATAGCCGACCTGCCGTGCCCGCATTGCTCCCGCTCTCATCGATCACCCGCCGATACCGCAACCGGCTCCGCCGCGGACTCCGCGAGCGCGAGGGTCACCACCATCGCGGCGATCACTCGGCGCCCTCCGTCGCGGTGACCGGATGCGCCAACCGCGGTAGCACCGACTCC
Organism: Nocardia sp. NPDC004278; assembly: GCF_053602975.1. Taxonomy (NCBI): domain Bacteria; kingdom Bacillati; phylum Actinomycetota; class Actinomycetes; order Mycobacteriales; family Nocardiaceae; genus Nocardia; species Nocardia sp. NPDC004278. The sequence goes on along the minus strand of NZ_JBSGEQ010000001.1, from coordinate 231,366 downwards.
CCGTACGCCTCCAGCGTGGCCGTCTTGGCGTCGTGCTGGAGGTAGACCGCGAACTGGTCGACGCCGAGCTTCTCCAGTTCGTGCAGCCGGGCCAGTTGCTCGTCGGGCGTGCCGATCAGGCAGAAGCGGTCCACGATCGCATCCGGCACGAATTCGGCGTGCGCATTGCCCGCCCGGCCGTGCTCGTTGTAGTCGTAGCCGCGGCGGCCCGCGATGTAATCGGTGAGCGCATGCGGAATATCGCCGTCGGTACCGTATTTCGCGACGATATCGGCGACGTGATTGCCGACCATGCCGCCGAACCAGCGGCACTGTTCGCGGGCGTGCGCCATCGCGGCGGCGGATCCGTCGGTGACGTAGGCCGGTGCCGCAACACAGATCTTCACCGATCCGGGATCGCGGCCCGCCTGCTCGGCAGCAGCACGGACCCGGGCGATCGTCCACGCGGTGATATCCGGATCGGCCAGCTGCAGGATGAATCCGTCCGCAACCTCACCTGTCAGCTCGAGCGCACGCGGCCCGTATCCGGCCACCCACACTTCCAGCCGCGAGGCACTGGCCCACGGGAAGCGCACGATGGTGTCGTCGACGCGGGCGCTGCGGCCATTGCCGAGTTCCCTGATCACCTCGATCGCTTCGCGCAATGTCGCCAAGGTGGCCGGTTTGCCGCCGAGGGTGCGGACCGCGGAGTCGCCGCGCCCGATACCGCAGATGGTGCGGTTGCCGAACATATCGTTGAGCGTCGCGAAGGTCGACGCGGTGACCGTCCAGTCCCGGGTGGACGGATTGGTGACCATCGGGCCGACGACGACCTTGCGGGTGGCGGCGAGAATTTGGCTGTAGATGACATAGGGCTCCTGCCACAGCAGGTGCGAATCGAAGGTCCACACATGCGAAAAGCCGTGTGTCTCTGCCTGTCTGGCCAATTCGACCACCCGCGAGGCGGGAGGTGTGCATTGCAGCACCACACCGATATCCATGCGGCACTCTCCATTTCGGGTCAAGAACGTCGGCCGTTTCGAATAGAACGCGGGCCGTGCGAGTCGGCGGCGTCAGATCAAGTTCTGCGACAGTTCGCGGATGATGAACCTGCCGTGCCCGGCAGTGCCCAGATACGCACCGTCATTGATGATCACGCGGCCGCGCGAGAGCACGGTGTCGACGTGCCCGTCGATCTCGAAGCCCTCCCAGGCCGAGTGGTCCATATTCATGTGGTGGGTCTTGCCGAATCCGATGCTGGTGTGCCCGTTCGGGTCGTAGATCACGATGTCGGCATCCGCACCCGGGCTGATGACACCCTTGCGCGGGTACATCCCGAACATCCGCGCGGGCGTGGTGCAACACACCTCGACCCAGCGTTCCAGCGAGATCCAGCCGTTCTTCACACCCTGGAACATCAGATCCATCCGGTGTTCCACACCGCCGATCCCATTGGGGATCTTGCTGAAATCGCCGACGCCGAGCTCTTTCTGATCCTTCATGCAGAACGGACAGTGGTCGGTGCTGACCGAGGTGACCGCACCGGTGCGGATATAGCGCCACAACTCGTCCTGATGCCCTTCGGCCCGCGACCGCAGCGGCGTCGAGCACACCCACTTGGCGCCCTCGAAACCCGGTGCGCCCAACTGTTCTTCGAGTGAGAGGTACAGATACTGCGGACAGGTCTCACCGAAGACGTTCTGCCCGTTACCCCGTGCGGCGACGATCTGTTCCATCGCCTGCTTGGCCGAGACATGCACGACATACAGCGGTGCATCGGTCAACTGCGCCAACATGATCGCACGGTGGGTCGCCTCCTCCTCCATCTGCCACGGCCGGGTCACGCCGTGGTAGTACGGCGAGGTCTCCCCGCGCGCCAGCGCCTGTTCGACCAGCACATCGATGGCAATGCCGTTCTCCGCGTGCATCATCAGCAGTGCGCCGAGGTCGCCCGCCGCTTGCATGGCCCGCAGGATCTGGCCGTCGGTGGAGTAGAAGACGCCGGGATAGGCCATGAACAATTTGAAGCTGGTGACGCCCTCGGCCACCAATTCGCTCATGCCCTTGAGGGATTCGTCGTTCACCTCACCGATGATCTGATGGAATCCGTAGTCGATCGCGCAGTTGCCCGCGGCCTTCTCATGCCACAGACCGAGGGTGTCCTGCACCCGCTCCCCCGGCTTCTGCACGGCGAAGTCGACAATGGTCGTGGTACCACCCCAGGCGGCGGCGCGGGTGCCGGTCTCGAAGGTGTCGGAGGCCTCGGTGCCGCCAAAGGGCAGCTGCATATGGGTGTGGCCGTCCACGCCACCGGGGATCACATATTTGCCGGTCGCATCGATGACCACGTCCGCGGATGCGGTCAGGTCGGCGCCGAGCGCGGTGGAGCCGGGCTGCAGGACCGCGACAATGGTTTCGCCGTCGATCAGCACATCGAGCAATTGCGATCCGGTAGCCGAGACCACCGTGCCGCCGTGAATGAAGGTTTTCGTCATATCGATATCACCAGCCTCAGGGAGCCACCAGTGGTCCGTAGGCGTCGGGGCGGCGATCGCGATAGAACGCCCAGCGGTCGCGCACCACCTTGATCAGATCCATATCGAGGTCACGGACCACCAGTTCGGGATCGGTGTCCGAGGCGACGTCTCCGACGAATTTACCTTCCGGATCCACGAAATAGCTGGTTCCGTAGAAATCGTCATCGCCGTATTCCTCGATGCCGACCCGGTTGATGGCGCCGATGAAATATTCGTTGGCGACCGCAGAGGCAGGTTGCTCCAGCTTCCAGAGGTAGCCGGATAGGCCGCGTGAGGTGGCCGAGGGGTTGAAGACGATCTCCGCGCCCGCCAGACCGAGTGCGCGCCAGCCCTCCGGGAAATGCCGGTCGTAGCAGATATAGACGCCGACCTTGCCGACCGCGGTGTCGAAGACCGGCCAGCCCAGGTTGCCCGGTCGGAAGTAGAATTTCTCCCAGAACCCCTTGACCTGCGGAATGTGGTGTTTGCGGTATTTGCCGAGGTAGCTGCCGTCCGCATCGATGACCGCCGCGGTGTTGTAGAGCAGACCCGATTGTTCCTGCTCGTACACCGGCAGAATCATCACCATGTCCAGTTCCTTGGCCAGGGCGGCGAATCGCTCGGTGGTCGGCCCGGGCACCGATTCCGCGTAGTCATAGAACTTCGCGTCCTGCAATTGGCAGAAGTACGGGCCGTAGAACAACTCCTGGAAGCAGATCACCTTGGCGCCCTGCGCGGCGGCCTGACGGGCGTAGTCCTCGTGCGCCTTGATCATGGACTCTTTATCGCCGGTCCAGTTGGTCTGGACGAGCGCGGCTCGAACGATTCCCATGCTTTGTTATACTTCACTGCGAACCAATTCGGTTGTGTTACAAGATTGCGGAAACAGTTTCGTAGCCGTAAACCTTGGGGCCGGTCATCGTTCCGGCGCTGTGCCCGACGCAGAATGACGCTGTGAACTTCGACCCCGCTACCGCGCCGCAGGTGCCCGCAGACGATGTGCGAGACACCCCGCAAGCACCTGCCGTAGCCGGGTCCGGCCTGTTCAACACCGATCTCGATGATCGAACCCCGGCGGGAATCGCGGCCGCGGTGAGCCGCCGGATTCGTTCCGGTGCCATCGCACCCGGGTCGAGGCTGCCGACCGTGCGCGAAGTCGCCCGCGAGTTGCGGGTCTCCCCCGCCACCGTCAACCAGGCTTGGCGGGCGCTGGCGGCCACCGGCGCGATCGTCGCGCGAGGGCGCGCGGGCACATTCGTCGGCGAACGCCCCGCCACCCGTCCGGCACCGCCGACAGGCCGCTACCAGCGCCTGCATCCCCCTTCGGATAGCGCCTTCCGCATCGATCTGTCCCGCGGCACCCCCGATCCGGAACTACTGCCGGACCTGGTCGCCGCATTGCACACGATCACCGAGCACGGTCGCGGCGGCGGTCTGGCCGCCGACTACCTCGATGCGGCCGTGCTGCCGGAGCTGGCCGCCAAGGTGCGCGCCGACTGGCCCTTCCGCGCCGAACGTCTCGCGGTGCTCGACGGGGCACTCGACGCCATCGACCGACTGCTCACCAGTCATGTCCGCCTCGGCGATGCGGTCGCGGTCGAAGATCCTTGCTTCCCACCGTTTCTCGACCTGCTCGCCCGTCTGGGGGCGCGGCCGATTCCGGTTCGCATGGACGAATCCGGCCTCCTACCGGACGATCTCGACCGCGCCGTGACCGAGCACGGTGTCACCGCCGTGATACTGCAGCCCCGTGCGCAGAATCCGACGGGTGCCTCGCTCACCACCACCCGCACGCGCGAACTGACCGATATCCTCGCGGGCACCGGCACCCTCGTCATCGAGGATGACCACTCCGCCGGAATCGCCTCCACCGCATTGCGTTCCCTCGGATCGCGACTGCCGAACCAGACGGTGCACATCCGCTCGTACTCCAAATCGCACGGCGCGGATCTGCGTCTCGCGGTGGTCGGCGGTCCGGCCGATCTGCTCGACCCGATGATCGATCGCCGCATGCTCGGCCCTGGCTGGACCAGCCGCCTGCTACAGCGTCTGCTGCTCACGATGCTCGACGACGACACCGCCCTGCGTACCGTCGCCGTCGCTCGCACCGAATACCGCAGGCGCGCAACCGAACTCCGCCGTGCCCTGGCGCGCAGGGGCATCACCGTCGCCCGTGGTGACGGCATCAACCTCTGGTTGCCGGTCGCCGATGAGAACGCGGCGATGATCTCCCTGGCCGCCGCGGGTATCAAGGCCGCACCCGGGCGCCCCTTCGAGGTCGAGGACCACCCGCACGGCGACCACCTGCGCATTACCGTCGCCGCGATCGCCGACGGCGAGTTGGACTGGCTCACCAGCGAACTCGCCGCCGCGACCGCTGCCGCGCCCACCTACCGCCGCGTCCGGCGCGGCTAAGAACCCGGCTCGAGGTCGAAGCTGGTCGAGCCGCTATTTCCGGCCGGAATGATCGGCAGCACCACCGACGACGGGTGCTCGGCATCCTTATAGATGGTCTGCGTCGCGGGCTGTGTCCGGGCGCTGTCGCCGAAGGGTTCGCCGGTATTCGGGTTCGGCGCGTACTGCGGATAGTCGCTGCTGCTGATGGCCACCCGGATCCGGTCGCCCGCCTTGAACTGATAACTCGTCGGCCAGATCTTGATGGTGAACGCATACGGCTGACCGGGCACCAGGGCGGTGGGTTCGGACAGCGAGTCCCGGAATGCGGCGCGGATGATGCCATTGTTGAGGTTGACCGCCGATCCGTCGGGTGCGACCACTTCCAGCCGCGCGACGAAGTCGGTATCCGGTGCGGTGGACGATGCCCACAACTTGACGGTGATCGGACCGGTGACCTCGGTATCCGCAGTGAGTGGATCGCTCGTATAGGTGAGCACATCCGAACGCTGCTCGACCGCCGACTGGTCGAACGGTCCCTGCGGGCCCGAGCCCACCGAACAGCACGAATGTCCGCCGATGCTCGGTGCCGGGGAGGCCGGGTCGTAGACGTACCGGTCGAGCGCCGCGGGTCCGTTCGGCGCCCGCTCGACCAGTTTGCCGACCCTCCCGGCCACGCTGTTGGCGCCACTATCGGCGAAGTAGTATTCCTTCCACTGTGTTTGCGGCAGTGGCCAATTCGGCGCCGACTTCCAGCGATTCGCGCCCATGAGGAAGTAGTCGACGCGCGGTTTACCCGATACGCCGTTGTCCTGTCCCTTCAGGAAGTGGTCGAACCACGCGAGCATCAACTCGTTGATCGGGCTGTCGCCGACCGCCCCCAACTGCTCGAGTCGAGGCGCGATCGCCGAGGTCGGCCGTCCCCAACCGAGGTGGTCCCACGGGCCGATCACCAATCGCTGGTTCTGCCGCGCCTGCGGGTCGCCGCCGCGCTCGACCATGCCGGTGAAGTTCTCCACGCCGCCCGCGAGGAAGGCGTCGTACCACCCCTCGATATCGAGCACCGGCACCCGCACATTCGGGTAGCGGTCGCGGATGCTCCACTGCTTCCAGTAGTCGTTGCGCACCGAGTTGCGGATCCAGTCGAAGTACCACGGCGCGACGGCCCGATTGCCCGGTTGCAGCGGCGGAAAGTCTTTGTACGGACGGTAATTCAGCCATGCGGTGATGTTCTGCAGATCCGTGCCCAGTTGGTCCGCGGTGGCCTTGTCGGCACGCTGCTCGGCGGATTCGAGTCCAATGGTGCCCATGGCCCATGGTTCGACGAAGCCGAGCCGGTATGCGCCGCCCTCGTAGGTCCAACCGTCGTAATAGTCGGAGGCGGTATTGGCGGGCACGATGGTGCTCAGATGCGGTGGCGTCTCGATGGCAGCAAGCCATTGCGTGGCACCGACATACGACGAACCGTACATACCCACCTTGCCGTTCGAACCGGGCAGTCGCGCGGCCCATTCCACCGTGTCGTAGCCGTCGTGGGTGTCATTGCCGAATTCGGTGAAGGTGCCCTCGGAATTCCCGATGCCGCGGACGTCCTGGACGACCACCAGGTAGCAGTGCGAGGCGAACCAGTCCGGCGGTCGATAGCGCGAGGGCTGGATCTGGGCTGCGGATTTGCCGTACTGGGTGCGCATCAGCACCACCGGCACCGGATCGCTGGTCTGCGGACGGTACACATCGGCGCGCAGGATCGTGCCGTCGCGCATCGTCGCCGCGACATCGGTCTGCTTGTCGACCGCGCACGAACCCCGGTCTTCGTTGGGCGGCCAAGCACCCTTATACGACGACGATTTCGTATCCGTGCTCGCGGTGCACCCGCCGACCAGTGCACCGACGCACACCACGGCGGTGAGCAGACGAACGATGGCCCACCCGCCACCGGGCCGCCACCCCTTATCGAATCGCTGCGCGATGCTGCCGAATGCGTATCCGGACAAGTCGATCCACCTCCTGCGGAGGCGGTATCACCGGAGATTCAGTACGTGCCGAGCCATGGGTCGATCAGATGTGCCTCCGTCGCAGCCATGCTAACCGACACCTCCAGCCGCTTCTGCTGATTTTCCGCCCGGCCCAAGCGCATTCGCCGGGCTGAATACGTCCGCGTTCCTGTTGCGACACAGTCGTAATGCACCATCTCGTTCCGCGCGCGGCGTCGAGATGGAATGATCCGCTGAGCATCACCCGATGCGATACCTAACAGAAGGAGACCTCGACCGGTGAGCAGCGACGTGCAGGCGCGGCAATTCGACCACCATCAGCCCAGCAGGCGCCAGCCGCGCCGAGTCGGGTCCGCCCTGCTACGGGGCCTCGGCGTATTCGCTGTCGGTACCGCCCTCGCGATCTTCGCCGCGGGCGGCGTCTCGGCGAATCCGGGCAGCGCGCCGGTCGCCGGATGCGTGGCCCCGGATATGGTCAAGCCCGAGATCAAGCAGTGGGACGCCGAACCCGCGGTGTCGATCAATACCGGCGCGACCTACACCGCGAAGCTGGAGTCCACCTGCGGCACGGTGACCATCGCTCTGGATGCCGCCCACGCCCCGCGCACGGTGAACTCGTTCGTATTCCTGGCCGGGCAGAGGTACTTCGATCACACCCAGTGCCACCGCATGACCACCAGCGGCATCTTCATCCTGCAATGCGGTGATCCCAGCGCCACCGGTATGGGCGGCCCGGGCTACCAGTTCCCGAACGAGAACCTCGACGGCGCCACCTACCCCGCTGGCACGGTCGCCATGGCCAATGCCGGCCCCGACACCAACGGCAGCCAGTTCTTCCTGGTGTACAAGGACTCGCCGCTGCCGCCGAACTACACCCCCTTCGGCAAGATCACCGGCGGAATGGACGTCCTGGAGAAGGTCGCCAACGCGGGTGTCGTGCTCGGCACCGAGGACGGCCGTCCGAACGCCGATGTCATCCTGAATTCGGTCACCACGACCCAGAGCTGATCGATTCACCCTCCGGTGGCGGTGCCGTTTCGTGCGGCACCGCCACCGCTGGTTCTGCCGAGATGCGACCGCATAAGGCGTCCCTGGTGGTTGCGAGAGGCGATGTGGCGGGACGGATTTGCGGCCACAGACTTGACTTGGAGCGCACTCCAGGTCATAGCGTTGGATGCGCACAGTCGTCTAGAACCAGAGGATCACTTCATGGAACTCGGTTTTCATCTACCGATATTCGATATCGATGGCGGTACGACGGCCATCGCCGGTGAACTCGCCAGGGTGGGCGCCGCGGCGGAGGCGTCCGGTGCGACCTGGCTGTCCTTCATGGACCACTACTTCCAGATCGAGCCGACCGGTCTACCGGCGGAGTCGAACATGCTGGAGGGCTACACCACGCTCGGCTACCTGGCCGCGCACACCTCGCGCATCGAGCTCGGCCTGCTGGTCACCGGCGTGACGTATCGGCATCCCGGTCTGCTCGCCAAGATCGTCACCACGCTCGATGTCCTGTCCGGTGGCCGCGCGGCACTGGGGTTGGGCGCCGCCTGGTTCGAGCGCGAGCACCGAGGGCTCGGCGTGCCGTTCCCGCCGATCGCCGAACGGTTCGACCGGCTGGAGGAGACACTGCGGATCTGTCAGCAGATGTGGGACCCGCAGAACAATGGCCCCTTCGACGGCAAGTACTACCAGTTGGCCGAGACGCTGTGCTCGCCGCAGCCGATCAACCGGCCCAAGGTGCTCATCGGCGGCAGCGGCGAACGCAAAACGCTGCGGTTGGTCGCGCAGTACGGTGACGCCTGCAACCTGTTCGGCTCCTCCCCCGAGGAGGTCGGCCACAAACTCGACGTACTGCGACGGCATTGCGACGAAGTCGGGCGCGACTACAACGAAATCCGCATAACCATCATGGCCAATAATCCGCGTCCGAATCCGGACACGCGCGACGAATTCGTCCGGAAGATGGCCGATTACGCCAAACTCGGCGTTCATACCGTCATCATCATCCCGACCACCGGCTCCCCGGCCGCCTGGATCGACGCCATGGCTCCGGCCGTCCCCCAGCTCGCCGATCTCTGACGCCGGTCTCGTTACGGAACAAGCCTTTTCGACACCACACACGCACGATGGACTCCGTGTGGTGACGAAAGGGCCTGTGCCGTCGAGGATGTGACGCGCCCGACCGGCGCCGGGGCTAACGGCGGCAGCGGGTTGTGGATAGGGTGCTGACATCTGTACCGAACAGAGGAGCGGGTATGCACGCGAACTGTCGGAGCAGGCCGGGCGTCTCGTATCGCGTGCGCATTCGCGCCGGTCTCGCGGGAATAATCGCCGTCGTGCTCGGCGTAGCAGGCGTGGCGACAGGTGCGGCGCACGCCGACCGTGCGGTGGGCGAACTCGTGTCTTCGATCGCGCAAACGCCCGGCTGGGGTGGGTTCGATCGGGTCTCGGTGCTCGAATATGTCACCGAAGGCCCGGCCGGTGCCACCACAACGGCGACGGGATTGCTGTTCACTCCCAATGGCACACCGCCGCCCGGTGGTTGGCCGGTCATCGCCTGGGACCACGGCACCAGCGGCATGGGCCCGCAATGCGGAATCACCACCAAGCAGGCCAGGGGTGACGCCTCGTATCTGCACCGGCTGCTCGACCAAGGCTATGCGGTGGTCGCGCCCGACTATGTCGGCTTACATCCCGGCGCCGTGACACCACATCCGTACCTGCAGTCGCGCACCGAAGCCACCGCGACCATCGACCTGGTTCGCGCCGCACGCACCGCCGACGCCGACCTGTCGACGAGGTGGGCGGTCGTCGGTGTCTCACAGGGCGGACACGCCGCGCTGAACACCGGCGCCCTCGCCCCGACCTACGCACCCGAACTCGACTTCCGCGGCACCGCGGCCTTCGCACCACCCGCCAACCTGGAGCACGCCATCGCCCTGGCGGGCCCATACGTACCCCAAGTACCCGTCCTGGACCGCGTCACCGCCAATATCGCCGCCGCACTCGACGGTATGCGCTTGGCCTACCCCACCGCCGATATCGACAGCTACTTCACCCCGGCCGGCATCGCCCTCATGGACCGCCTGGCCACCCTGTGCGTAGCCGATTGGCCCGCCCAGGCCACCAACCTCCCCCTCGGCTCCTTACTCGCCAAACCACTGCTCACCGGCGACTTCCCAGATCGCCTGGCCCACTACCTTTCCGTCCCCACCTCCGGATACCGCCAGCCGCTACTCATCACCCAGGGCCTCGACGACACCACCGTCCCTTACCCCCTGACCGCCGCCCTACTCACCGAATTGACCGCATCCGCAACCCGCTACGAATTCCACACCTACCCCACCGGCCACCAGGGCATCGTCGAAGCCTCCTGGCCCCAACTCATCCCCTACCTCACCGGCCTGTTCGCCTAGACGCACGAATCCCCCTCCGACGCAACAGATTCAGCCTGCAGGACGGATCGAGATGGATACCTCCCAACGCTATCGCCACTTCGCCGAGGTCGAAGCACGAGGCAACTCGCACCGATACGAACAATGGTGCCTCGGTATCGCCGAGGCACCTGAGCTTCTCGCGTTGATCGAGCAACTTCCGGAGCCGAAACGGCAGCCGAATCTCGTACTCGGTGCCACCCGATATGTGGGAGCACCGGATTCGGAGTTCGCGGAATTCGAGCGGTGGCTCATCGCACATTGGGACGCCGTTCGCGAGGTCGCGGCGGCGCGCACCACACAGACAAATGAGGCGGGACGGGTGGCAGTGCTGCTGCCGATGCTCGCACAGCTACCCGGACCGTTGTCGCTGATCGAGGTAGGGACCTCAGCTGGGCTGTGCCTATATCCGGATCGGTACAGCTATCGCTATGGCGAGATACGGATCGATCCGGTGGACGGCCCGTCGCCGGTCGTGCTCACATGCGCGACCTCAGGAAATCCGCCTGTGCCCGAACAACTTCCAACGGTGGTCCACCGCGCGGGAATCGATCTGAATCCGCTCGATGTCACCGATGCCGAGGCCATGCACTGGCTCGAATGTCTGATCTGGCCGGGACAACCCGAGCGACTGACACGACTGCGGGCCGCGATCGGCATTGCGCGGCAGGATCCGCCTCAGCTGGTCGCCGGTGATCTCACTACGGAGATCACCGATCTCGTACATGCAACGCCACCCGGTACCACTGTCGTTGTTTTCGGTAGTGCGGTGCTGGCCTATCTGGACGCCGGGGCACGCGCGATATTCGAGGAGACCGTACGCGGCCTGCCGTGTCATTGGATCAGCAATGAGGGCGCTCACGTGCTCCCGACCGTCGCCGACCAACTCCCGCGGCCACCCGCCACGCCTGGACAGTTCGTCGTGGCTCTCGATGGGAGGCCGGTGGCTTACGCCGGGCCCCACGGTCAGGCGTTGGACTGGTTCGCCGACGGGCTCCGGGTGTAGGTCAGGCGGGTGTGTTGTTCAGGAAATGGACCGCTTCCCACAGGCAATGGCCCCGGCCACTGTTCAGTCAATGCGAGCGGAATCCGGAAGTCTTGAACGAATCGGACGCGCCCGGCCCGGCGGTTCAGTCGAGCCGAAGCATATCCGGCCAGACCCGCGACCAGGGCTGGCGTGGGGTACAGCGCCAGATGGTTACGTTGCGGGTGGCATCCGGGTAGCCCAGGCGTGCGTCGACGCGTCCCACCGGAGCCAATTCGCTACAGGCCGTGTGCATTTCGTCCTCGGCATTGCCTACCCACAGCACCGTGGTGGCGGAATCCGGCGGGGTGCCGAAGTATCCGAAGCCACGGTTGGGGCTGTAGACCGCGGGTAGTCCATAGCGCTGCCTATCGATATCCAAAGCGCTTGCCTGCCAATAGGAATCGGCAATGATGACGGCATCGGACCGTTGCGCTTCCGGCAGCGCCAGATAAGCATCGGCGGTGGCCTCGCGCAGTTCCGGCCAGCCGAACCTGCCATAGAGGCTGATTTTGAAACTGGCCTCGGCCCGGCTATCGACCGGATCTATGGACGACTCGGGCTGCCACGGCATCGAGAAAGCCCCGATCGCCGCCGAAACCGCGACGAGCGCAACGGTCACGTACCTGCGCCGCCGTGCCGTATTCGCGGTCCAGCGCACCGCACCCGCCGCCATTACGGCCGCATAGCATCCGGCCGCATAGTAGGGGCGACCGTTGGTGGCGATGAACGCCACCGTCAGCAGCGGCGGGACCACCGCGAGGAATCGGTACGGCCGCAGCGATTCCCAGCGCAACAGCGCCCAGATCCCCGAGATCAGCAGTACCCCACCGAATAGTCCGGCAAAAGCCAGCGCCAACGGCAGCCAGGTGTACCGGCCGCCGATCGCCGACTGCTCCGCCGCGACCACCGCACCCAATCGCAGCTGCGGCCAGTCGTGCTCGATCTGCCAGATCAGCGTCGGAACCGTCACCAGCACGACCAGCCCCGCACCCACCCACAGCACCGGCCGCCGCAGCAGCTCCCGCGGACCATAGATCGCCACCCCGATGGCGACCGCGACCCAGAAGAACGGAATCAGCCATTTCACCTGGATATCCAGCGCGGTAGCCAGCGCCGCCCATAACAACAGACTGTCGCGGCGCGTGCGCACCCATCGGATCAGCAGCCAGCTGATCAATACCCACAGCGCCGTGTCGATCGTGTTGGTAGCCAATTGAGTTCCCTGCACGAGCAGGAACGGCGAGGTCGCATACGCCACCGCGGTCAACACCTGCGCATTCCGCGCCCCGCCGAACTCCCGCGCGATCTGCGCACTGATCAGCACCGCGGCAACCGTCACCAGCGCGGCCGGAATCCGCAGGGCCACTAGCGATCCCGGCGCGATCAGATCCATCAGCCTGGCGATCGCGGGCAGCACCGGCCCCTGATCGGCATATCCGAATGCGAGTCTGCGCCCGGCCGACAGGAAATACAGTTCGTCTCCGAAGAACCCGTACCGCCCCAGCGAGGCGAACAGCATGATCGCCGCCACCGCCGCGATCGCCCCGACGCCGAGCCAGGCGAACGGCGGTGTCGCCGTGCTGCTCTCGCGCTGCCGAACTTCGCTTTCCATCAGATCAGTCATCGCTGCCCCTCTTACGGGTCGCCACATCGAATAACCGGCACACATGGGCCGAATAGGTTGTCATATCGAAGTCCTTCTCCCGAATGGCCCGCCCGGCCGCGCCGTCGATGGCATCACGGATCGACATGGCCATTACCCGCGGATCGAAGTCGCTGAATTCACCGCGCCGCTGCCCCTCCCGCATGATGTCGACGAGCGGCTGGATGATCTCCTGCTCGCCCTCTGCCGAGGCGAAGCGCGGCTTGCCGTCCGCATCACGCAGATTCAGCACCACATCGATCAGCGCCGCGACGTACTTCTTATTCGCATCGATGAACCGCAGATTCGACCCGATATAGGCGAGCAGCTGATTGCGCGCACCCTCCGCGGCCATGACCGCGGGCGCGATGTGCTCGCCAGCTGACACATACAGCTGGATCACCAGCTGCTCCATCAGCTCGTCCTTCCCGGCGAAGTGATACGAGATGACTCCTTTGGAGATCCCGGCATGCTTGGCGATCCGCGCCAGCGAAGCACTGCCGTACCCCGCCTCGGAGATCACCTCCACCGCCGAAGCAATGATCTGCCGCCGCCGCGCTTCCTCGATGAACGACCGCTGCTGACCAACCGTCTCATTTTCTGGCCGCACGGCCAAATTTTAAGCGGCCCGGATGAAAGACCACATCAACCCCAAGAATGACTCCCACCTACCTCGCGAGGATGACCGCGAGATCACCTGAAGCGGCCCGACCACCCGGTGTGGGATCGCCCCCTGAAACGCCGAAAGGCCGCGCTCCCAGCGGAAGCGCGGCCCTTCGGTTCGAAACCTACAGGTACTGGCCCGTATTCGACTCGGTGTCGATGGCGCGGCTGGCGCTGGCGTTCTTGCCGGTGACCAGCGTACGGATGTAGACGATCCGCTCGCCCTTCTTACCCGAGATGCGAGCCCAGTCATCGGGATTCGTGGTGTTGGGCAGGTCCTCGTTCTCGGAGAACTCGTCCACGATCGAATCGTAGAGATGCTGGATGCGCAGGCCCGGATTGCCGGTGTCGAGTACCGCCTTGATGGCGTACTTCTTGGAGCGGTCCACGATGTTCTGGATCATGGCACCGGAGTTGAAGTCCTTGAAGTACAGGACTTCCTTGTCACCGTTGGCGTAGGTGACCTCCAGGAAGCGGTTGTCCTCGCTCTCGGCGTACATCCGGTCGACGACCCGTTCGATCATCGCGCGAATGCACAGCCCCTTGTCGCCGCCGAACTCTTCGAGATCGTCGGCGTGCAGCGGCAGTCCCTCGGTCAGGTACTTCGAGAAGATGTCCTGCGCCGATTCCGCGTCCGGCCGCTCGATCTTGATCTTCACATCGAGACGTCCGGGCCGCAGGATCGCGGGGTCGATCATGTCCTCGCGGTTGGACGCACCGATCACGATGACGTTCTCGAGGCCCTCGACACCGTCGATCTCCGAGAGCAGCTGCGGCACGACCGTGGTCTCCACATCGGAGGACACGCCCGATCCGCGGGTGCGGAAGATCGAATCCATCTCATCGAAGAACACGATCACCGGCGTGCCTTCGGACGCCTTCTCGCGGGCCCGCTGGAAGATGATCCGAATGTGACGCTCGGTCTCACCCACGAACTTGTTCAGCAGTTCGGGGCCCTTGATGTTCAGGAAGAACGACTTGGCTTCCTTGGCATCCTCACCGCGCGCCTCGGCGATCTTCTTCGCCAGCGAGTTGGCGACGGCCTTGGCGATCAACGTCTTACCGCAACCGGGCGGACCATAGAGCAGCACACCCTTGGGCGGGCGCAGCGCGTACTCGCGGAACAGATCCTTGTGCAGGAACGGCAATTCCACCGCATCGCGGATCTGCTCGATCTGGCGACCGAGACCACCGATATCGCTGTAGTCGACATCGGGCACTTCCTCGAGCACGAGGTCCTCGACCTCGGCCTTGGGAATGCGTTCGAAGGCGAAACCCGCCTTGGTATCGACCAGCAGCGAATCGCCCGGCCGCAGTTTACGCACCGGCGAGTCGGGATCGTCGAGATCGTCGACCTCGGCGACCTTGGCCAGCGGACCCGCCAGCCACACCACGCGCTCCTCATCGGCATGTCCGACAACCAGCGCCCGGCGTCCGTCGTCGAGGATCTCGCGCAATGTGCCGATCTCACCGACCGCGTCGTAGATTCCGGCCTCGACGACCGTCAGCGCCTCGTTGAGGCGGACGGTCTGGCCGTACTCCAGGGTCGAGGTGTCGATATTGGGTGAACACGTCAGGCGCATCTTGCGTCCCGAAGTGAACACGTCGACCGTCTGATCCTCGTACACACCAATGAGAATTCCGTACCCGCTCGGTGGCTGACCCAGCCGATCGACCTCCTCGCGTAGCGCGACCAACTGCTGCCGCGCTTCCTTGAGGGTGTCCATCAGCTTGGTGTTGCGAATGGTCAGCGAATCGATGCGGGCTTCCAATTCCCGTGCGCGATCCGGCGAATCGGCAAGTTGCCTTCGGAGTGCAGCCGCTTCGGCGCGTACCGCCTCGAGCTCTCTCCAGGCCGCCGAATCCGAATTCTCGATGGGGCTCATGTGCTGCTCCTCCCAGTCCCGGTCTATCAACGCTACCGGGCGTGAACCGTTCTCGCTTTCCGACATGGTTTCGTCGTGATCACATCTGGGCCGCGATCGGCGGCGGAACCACCATGTTAGCCTGCCCTAACCAGGCCACGGCGACCTGCTTCGCCGACCGAACCGAAAGGTTGCTGACGATGCTCCTTCCCGCCAGGACACTTCGCATGTCCATGGTTATCGCCGCGGCGGCAATGGCCACTACCGTCGGCCTCACCGCCTGCGGCTCCGACGATAAGTCCGATGTCAAGGCCAGCGCTACCTCTTTGGCCGCCGCGACGACCAGCACCGCGGGCCACGGCAGTGCCGCCGCGCCCACCGCCGAAGCGCTCACCGCCGTCCTGGACGCCCTTTCCGACCCGGCCAAATCCACCTCCGAGAAGGCCGAGCTCATCGTCGGCGGCGAGAAGCGCACCGCCAATATCGACCAGATGAACCGGGCGCTCGGCGGCTACGGCAAGCTCACCTACGCGGTCGCCGATATCACCAGCAGCGGCAACACCGCGACCGCCCAGGTGACCATCACTTCACCGCACGGCACCGCCCCCGCCATGCCAATGACCTGGGAATATGTCGACGGCACCTGGAAGCTGTCGGATGCCAGCGGCTGCCTGATGCTCGGCTTCGCCCAGGCCCCCTGCGTTCCGGCCTAACCCTTCGACGGGCGGCGCTGCGGCTTCGGGGTGACCGTGCCCTCGGCCAGCCGCCGCGCGCTGACCAGGAAGGCGGTGTGGCCCTGCATCCGGTGTTCGGGCCGCACCGCAAGTCCGACCACATGCCAGCCGCGCACCATCGACTCCCAGGATCGCGGCTCGGTCCAGCACTCCTGCTCGCGCAGCGCCTCGACCACTTTCGACAATTGTGTGACAGTCGCCACATAGACCACCAGCACGCCGCCCGGGACCAGTGCCTTGGACACCGCGGGCAGCGCATCCCATGGCGCGAGCATGTCCAGGACCACCCGATCGACCGGCGGGCCGTCGTAGTCGGCGACATCGGCCACGGTGATCGACCAGTTGTCCGGACGCTCGCCGAAAAAGGTCTCGACATTGCGGATCGCGTGCTCGGCGTGATCCTCGCGGATCTCGTAGGAGACCACCTCGCCCTGCGGGCCGACCGCGCGCAGCAGCGAGCACGTCAGCGCACCGGAACCCGCACCGGCCTCCAGCACCCGCGCGCCCGGGAACATATCGCCCTCGTGCACGATCTGCGCGGCGTCCTTGGGGTAGATGACCGCCGCACCGCGCGGCATCGACAGCACGTAATCGATCAGCAACGGGCGCAAGGCCAAATACGGCGTGCCATTGGTGGACTGCACGACACTGCCCTCATCGGCGCCGATGAGATTGTCGTGCTTGATACCGCCGCGATGCGTGTGGAACTCCTTACCGGGCTCCAGCACCACGGTGTAGAGGCGCCCCTTGGCATCGGTCAGCTGTACCCGGTCCCCGATGGTGAATGGCCCGGTCCGTCTGGCCGTCATGTATCTCCGTTCGCTGGTCGGTGCGGTCTAGCCGTACGGCACCGGCGTGTCGGTGCCGCCGGATAGCCTGCCAGGTATGCATTCGCCGGTATCCACGCCCCCTGCCGACACCGCGCGGGAGCCTGCGCACGATCGCCAGCGCCCGGCGCTGTCTCCTTCTCGGGCAATGGATTTCAAGCAGTGCCCACTGAAGTACCGGTTCCGTGCGATCGATCGGATTCCGGAACCGCCGACGCGGATCGCGGTGCGGGGCACGGTGGTGCACGCGGTACTGGAGGATCTGTACGGACTGCCCGCCGCGGATCGACTGCCCGCACGCGCCGCCGCCCTCGCCGAACCCGCCTGGGCCCGGGTGCTGGCCGACCGGCCCGAGATCGCCGAGTTGGTCGCGCAGGACGGTTTGGCCGAATTTCTCGACGAGGTCCGCACCCTCGTCGAGGCGTACTACCGGCTGGAGGATCCGACCCGGTTCGATCCGGAGTCGTGTGAGTCGCGGGTGGAGGTCGAACTCGACGACGGTGTGCTGTTGCGTGGGTTCGTCGATCGGATCGATGTCGCGCCGACCGGCGAGCTGCGTGTGGTGGACTACAAGACCGGCCGCGCGCCCGGACTCGCCCAGGAGACCAAGGCGCTGTTCCAGCTGAAGTTCTACGCATTGGTGGTGCTGCGCACCCGTGGCATCCTGCCCACCCAACTGCGGCTGATCTACCTGGCCGACGAGCAGATCCTCACCTACGCCCCCGACGAGGATGAACTACTGCGCTTCGAACGCACGCTCTCGGCGCTGTGGCAGGCCATTCTGACGGCAGGCCGCACCGGTGACTTCCAGCCGAGCACCAGCTGGCTGTGCGGCTTCTGCAGCTACCAGAATCTGTGCCCCGAATTCGGTGGCACCCCACCGGCCTATCCGGGCTGGCCGGATGGTGGCACCGGGGAGTCGCCGGATGAAACCTTCGCCGACTCTGTCGCCGATTGAGCGGAATCGCGCTCAGCTGGTGAACAGATTCAGATTGTGAAGCCGTGCGAACCGAGTACGGCGATCACGCCGATCAGGACGAGTACCCCGACCACATCACCGATCACAATGAGCGCATTGCGAATCCGCCACCACGAGCCGACCTGCTCGATACTCGGTTTCACCGCGTCCTCCCCTGTGCTTCGTTCCCGAACGATCCGCCCGTCCGAGGTGTTCCATTGTTTGTTTCGCCTAACACGTCCCAAGTGTTGACGGCGAATCATTAAGTTTTCGTGAGATCGACCCCGAACTAAATGCACACCGCGCATCAAGGCACGCCACAGCGATGCTCGCCGGGGCGACCGGCGAGCATCGGAACGACGGGTTACCGCCGCGGATCTACCCGGTGAAGTTGTGGAACAACAGCACCGACAGACCCAGTCCGACAGCCAGATTCACCACGGCCGCGGAGCCGAAGACCACCACCGGGCGCCAGCCCGCCTCCCGCAGCCCGCGCACGGAGAATTCCAGGCCGATAGAGACGAAGGCGAAGATCAGAAACCAGGTGCGCAGATCGTTGACGATCGCGATATGCGCCGCACCGGACTTCTTATCGGCCGACTGCAGGTACAGGGTGCCGATCACGGAGGCCGCGACGAAGCCCAGCACGAACTTCGGGAATCGTTCCCAGAATTGGCGCGCCGAGGGCCGGGCCGCGCCGGAGGTGCGTTCGACCCGGAGCGTAAAGTAGGCGGTCAGCGCGATCGCGACAATGCCGATCAGCGCGTTCTGCGTGGTCTTGACGATGGTGGCGATCTGCAGCGCCTTCTCTCCCGCGATCGCACCCGAGGCCGCGACGGCCGCGGTGGTATCGATATTGCCGCCGATCCAGGCACCGGCGACCGCGTCGGAGAGGCCGAAAACATCTGCAAGCCAGGGCAATACGAAGATCGACGGCAGCGCGAAGATGATCACCAGCGACGCCGCGTACGCGATCTGTTCGCGCTTGGCCTGCACCGCGCCCGCAGCCGCGATGGCGGCGCTGACACCGCAGATCGAGACGGCCGAGGCCAGCAGGGCACGCAGCTTATCGTCGAGGCCCAGGCGGCCACCCAGCCACCAGGTGAAGCCGAAGACCGTGGTGATCAGCAGCAGTGCCTGCACGATCGACGGTCCGGCGGCGGTGATCAGAATCCTCAGATTGATCGATGCGCCGAGCAGTACGACACCGGTCTTGATGAAGAATTCGGTGCGGAAACCGGCCGAAAGGCGTTCCCGCAGATCGAGTTTCGCAAGAACAACATTTCCGATCAGACCGATGGCGATGGCATAGACCGGAAATTCGATCGACTTGGCCACCCGCTCGAGCGGAGTGTCGACCGCCCAGCGCGGCACGTGGGTGTCGAAGTAGCGGGTCAGTGCGCCGAGCAGGATGACCACCGCGATCCCGGCCGCGATCTCTGCCCCTGCTGGGCGCGAAATCGCTTGTAGTGCAGAGGTTTCAGAATGGATGGGGGCTTGCTCTGCGGCCACCGCGCTCGACTCGGCGGGGTCCGGCTCCGGTGCTGCGTTGTCGGGCTCGGCGGCAATGCTTGCGGCGTCGCTCTCGGTCTCGGCTTCGGTCTCCGACATCACGGCACCAGCCAATCCGGGATCGCGCCGATCAGGACCAGGGCAATGAGGACCAGGCCGACGATTGCCGCCAGCCAGTCCTCATTCCACGCGAATGTGCTGCCCGAACGTTCGCCGGGAGGTGTCTGTGACACGGTGGTACTCCTTGCATTTCCTCATCGAGGCCGCAACGTACCAATCGACCGCAGGTCAGCGCACCGGTTGCAATCGCGGTGAATCGATCACTCGCATATAAGGACTCGGCCCCGCCGGACCGACGGGGCCGAGTCGCTCGAAACGTGTCAGAAGGCGCGGCAGGACCGAATATCGAAGGCCAGGATCGCCTTCGCGCCGAGTTCGGCGAGCCGGTCCATCACCTCATTGCCCTGTTTGCGCGGCACCATCGCGCGAATGGCGACCCAGCCCGGATCGGCGAGCGGGGATACCGTCGGCGATTCGAGGCCGGGCGTGATCTTGACCGCCTCGTCCAGCAGCTCCTTCGGGCAGTCGTAGTCCAGCATGATGTACTGCTGGCCGAAGACGACGCCCTGGATGCGCGCGATGAGCTGGTTGCGGGCCCGTTCCTGCTGGTCCGAATCGGCGCGCTCGATGAGGACACCCTCCGAATCGCACAGCGTCTCGCCGAAGGCGACAAGGTTGTGCTGGCGCAGGGTGCGGCCCGACCCGACCACATCGGCGATGGCATCGGCCACCCCGAGCTGGATGGAGATCTCGACGGCACCGTCGAGGCGGATCACCTCGGCCTCGATACCCCGCCGCTGCAGGTCGCCGAGCACCAGATTCGGGTAGGAGGTGGCGATGCGCTTGTCGTAGAGATCCTCGACCTTCCATTCGCGCCCGGCCGGGGCGGCGTAGCGGAAGCTGGAGCGGCCGAAGCCGAGTGCGAGCCGTTCCTGTACCGGTGCACCGGAATCCAGCGCCAGATCGCGGCCGGTAATGCCGAGATCGAGCTCACCGGAGCCGACGTAGATGGCGATGTCCTTGGGCCGCAGGAAGAAGAATTCGACCTGGTTGGCCGGATCGAGGACGGTCAGATCGCGGGCATCGGTGCGCCTGCGGTAACCGGCCTCGGCCAGGATCGATGTGGCCGATTCGGAGAGTGCGCCTTTATTGGGGACTGCGACGCGCAGCATGGTTGAGTCCTTTCGGGAAGAAAAACTACGGATCGACGCGCCGTCACAGATGTCGGTACACGTCTTCCAGCTTCAGCCCGCGGCCCACCATCAGCACCTGGACCCAGTAGAGCAGTTGCGAGATCTCTTCGGCGAGCGCTTCGTCGCCCTCGTGCTCGGCGGCCAGCCAGATCTCCCCGGCCTCCTCGAGCACCTTCTTACCCTGGAAATGCACGCCCGCGTCCAATGCCGCCACGGTCCCGGACCCCTCGGGGCGGGTGACCGCACGATCTTGCAGCTCGGCGAACAGGGTTTCGAAGTTCTTCACGATGAGCCATTGTTTCAGACCCGGGTGCGGGGCCGTTGCTCCGGCCCATAACGCAGGACATCCCCGTCGCCCGGCGCATCGGGAGACGGGGATGCGGTCGGCGGGGTCAGGCTCCGGCGAGCAGGGCCCGCAGGTCGGCGACGGCGGTGCGCAGGTGGTCCGCAAAGGCGTACATCTCGTTGGCGACCGCCTTCGGCGTGGCCAGGTAGAGGTTCCACCGGTCCGGAAGCAGCACGTAGGCGATGCCGATGCATTTCGGACTGGTCGAGCCGAAGCCGAAGTATCGAATGTTGACCGACGGTGCGGAACTGGTGCTCAGGTAGTCGTCGCGCATGATCGTCCAGCCGGGGCTGGTGTACAGCGGGATCGGTTCGGTGACGCCGAGTTCGGCCCCGCGGCGCCGCTGGATCCACTCCAGCTCCCACAGATGCTGTTCGGGCGCGTCACCGGCCTGGCACTGTTTGGCGCGGTCGACGTGCGCGCTCGCGGCGCTCAGCGCGGCGCGCAGCCGATCGGCGGCGGCGGCCGCCGGATCCTGCATCGTGTCGACGAAGGCCACCATCTCCGGTGTCACCACGCGCATGGCCTCGGTGCGGCCGTTGCGGTACTGCCGGGTGGCGATGGATTCGTAGGTGGCCCCGGTCAGCCCCTTGCTGCGCCGGTGCGCCAGTTGATAACTCAGCTGGGCAAAGGCGTCCGGTGAGATGCCGAGCTGCTTGGCCTGCGTCGTCCCGAAATCGAAAGATACTGTCGCGGTGGCATTCTCGGACGCGTAGTGGGCGAATGCCGCGCCCGCCGCGGCGATATCGGTACGCAGGGCCGCATCGAGGACGAATTCGATCGGCTCCACCGCGGGCAATCCCTGCGCCTTCGCCCCGGACCGGGTGGCATGTTCGACGGCCGGGGTCTGCAACAGGGTGTCCACGAAGGACAGGATGGTGGTGCCGTCGAGTCCGCAGTGCTCGACATTGATGCCCGCCTGCCCGTCCCCGAAGACGATGAACGATACCGACTTGTCGAACCAGCGGTTGGCGCTGTCACCGTGCAGCAGCTCGTCACAGGCCTGCAGTTCGTCGCGCGGGGCAAAGTCCTCCAGACACAGACAGAACAGTGCCGTCTCAATGGTGTCCAGCGCGGCCAGGTTGGCCGGTTCGGCGCGCAATACCTTTCTGCTGGCGGCCCATTCGGCCCGCGTCTTGGTGGTCAGATGTCCGACGGCGGTATCGGTGCGGGCCGAGCGCGCACCGGCCTTGAGCAGCGCGCGCAGCCCGTCGGCGAGATCGTCGAGCGAATACGGCGCACCATCCGGACCGATCACATCCATCCGGAACGAGGTGCCGTGGAAGAACACCACGATGTGCCGGGCATCCGAGGGGCCGGGCCATTCGGCGCTGTAGGGCACCCGCACGGAATCCTGTATCTCTCCCGGAATCCGGGTCTCGGAGAACAGGTATTTGTTCTGCCACATCGACAGCTGCTGGCCGCGCTGGGTTACCGGCGCGATCGCCTCGACATCGAGCGCCAACTTGTAGTCGACCGCGGCCGCGATGATTCCGGCCGCGCGCTCCACCTGCGATGCGCCGGTGGAGCTGGCCAGTGGGGTGTCATCGCGGAAGAGGAAGAAGAAGTTGGCGTTGAGCGCGATGCGATCGCGACGGCCCAGGTAGCGGGATGGCCAGAACAGATCCAGCCAGCTGCCGACGCCGGGGGTGGCATCGTATTCGGCCAGTGCCGCATGCAGCGTCCGGCCGGGTCCGTCGGCGCGTAGCAGGTCGGCTACCGCGGCCTCGGTGGTGGCGAATTCATCGGCGGTGAGCAGTGGAGCACACCACTGCAGCAACCGCTCGCAGCTGTCCTCCAGCGTCGGCAGGGGCACCCGGGGCAGGTGGTCGTCGGCGGCGAAGGTGCGTTCGGTCAATGCGAGTCCTCGGGGTCGGCGTATTTCGGGAGCGGTCGCGAGATGTACAGGTTGGCGAGCAGCCAGCCTGTGCTTTCCTGGCCATCGGTGTCGATACCGCTGGCGGCCAAGGTATTCAGCACTTGGGTGCGTTCACTGTCGGAGGCGAATCTACGTTGTTCGAACACCCCGGGGGCTCGCTCGGTGCGGTAGCCGAGCGCGGCCAGTTCCGCGGCGATCGGCTCGAAACTGAACATGCGTAATACGAAGTGTGCCATCCACGGCCGCCGACGCGGGTGCGCGAGTGCGACACGCGCCAGCGTCTTCTCGGTGACATATCCGACACAACCGGTCGAGATAACGATATCCGCGGCCGCCAGCGTACGGCGTTGCTCGTCGGTCGGTTCGGCGGCCTCCAGATCGGCGTGCACCGTATCGTGCAGGAATCCGGCGGCGTGCGCGTAGGACAGTGCGGGGCGGGCGGCATCCATGCCGATGAAGCGGACGCCGGGGAGTTGGTCGCGGGCATCGAGGCGGGCGCGGTCGCGGGCGATGAGCGCGGCCTGGTCGGCATCCTCGGCCGTGCGGTAATGGTCGGCCAGATCGCTGATGGTGGTGTCGAAGCGCAGCAGGGCCGCGTTTACGCCATAGGAGCAACCGATGTCGAGCACGGTCGGGGCGTCCACGCGCGCGGACGCGCGATACTCCCGAATCTGTTGCTGGAAGAACGGTTTCGCCAGTTCCGGTATGCGGTAATCCAATTCGGACATCCGGGCGTAGTACTCGCGCGGATCGGGACGGTCGTAGATGTCGTCGAAGGAAGCTTTCCCGGTCGTGTGCAACGGCACTGGCATGTCGTCCCTCTCAGTCGAGCAACCGATCGCCACGGACGGCGTCGGCCGCGGCGGCTAGGTGATCGGGCAGTACCCGCCCGAACAGCTGGCGGGTGCGTTCCACGGTGCCGATGACACCGGGCCGATCGGTGTAGGCGAAGATCGCCGAATGCCGTGCCGCGCCGCCCTCGACCGGTGAAACGCGGTGCAGGGAGAAGCGGCCCTGGAACAGTTGCAGGTCGCCGGGTCGCAGCTCGAGGCGCCGGACCAGTTGCGCACCGAATCCGGTGAGCACGTCACGCACATCATCGAACTGCTCGGCGTGGGGTGAACGGATATTCGGACAGTATTCGAAGACGCCACCGGTCTCGGCGGGCTGGGTCAACATGCTGACCGTAAATTCGTTGGTGTCGAAATGCCAGGGATGCGACATGCCCGGCGCCACCACATTCAGACACAGTCCGGCCAGCGGATCGGCGAATTCGTGCAGTTCGGCCAGCCTGAAACAGTCCGCGACGAAGCGTTGGAACAGCCCGCTGATGTAGAGCCGGTGAATCAGCGCGTCGACCGGAATGCGGTCGCGCGGGACGAACGCATTGCCGCGTTCGAGCACGATGCGCCCCGGATGGTCGTCCGGCAGTTCGGTATCCAGCGGAATGTTGTAGGCGTTGACCCGCTCGACCTGATAGTGCGCATCCGGGGCCATCGCCTCACCCTCGGCGCGCAGGGTCTCGATCAGCTCCGGGCGGATGAACTCGCGCAGCACCGTACAGCCGCCGTCGGCGAGTTCGGCGCGGGCCTGCGCCACGGCCGCTCGCCATGCTTCGCCGTTCGGATCCGCCAGCGGATACCGTGCCGTATCGACGATCTCGTCCAGGACACTCGTCGCTGCCATGGCGTAAATTTTGATGCAGCGGCCGACGACACGCCCGGGATTCGACAAAGTTGCCGGTGACTACAGTCACACCTACCAGCAGCGCGCACTTGCGTTGCGGCACAGTAACTCTCGCTATGCCGAGGCCGGGAGTGCCGGCGCACGATCAGCGGGCCCGAGCGATCATGGACGGTCCCGATGCGGCTCGATCGGCCAGGCGCGCGGCTCAACCTCGAACGCGCAGAGCGTCTTCCAAATCGTCGATGGTCAACCCTACCAACGAATCACGGAATACCCGCCCCGGCGCGTCCGAAACCGCTATCTCACACGGGATCACGATCACCGCACAGCCCGCCGCGGCAGCCGCGGCCGCGCCGGTCGGCGAATCCTCCAGTGCCACACAGTCTCGCGGGTGCACGCCGAGGAGTTCGGCGGCGCGCAGATAGATCTGGGGCGCGGGCTTGCCGTGCTCGACCTCGTCACCGCAGACCGATACGTCGAAGAAGTCACGGCCGAGGGTATCCAGCCCGAATTCGGTAAGCGACCGCTTGGTATTGGTGACCAAGGCGGTCGCCAGCCCGGCGGTGCGCACCATTGACAGCGCATCCTTCGCACCGGGACGCCACGGGATCGGGCCCGCCATCAACTCGGTCACCCGCCGCTCGATGAATTCGCCCGCGCCGCGCACCGTCTCCGGTGTCGGGTCGATGCCGAGGCCGTCGAAGATCAGCCGCAGCGCGTTCGGTCCCGATGCGCCGATCAGCGCATGCCGCAATTCATCGCTCATCTCGTGGCCGTGCGCCTGTGCCAGCTCCCGCACCGCGATATCCCACAGCTTCTCCGAATCGAGCAGTGTGCCGTCCATATCCCACAGCACACCGGCAAGTCGCGCCGTCACCCGATTCGTCTCCTCAACCTCTACAAACCCGACGCGGCGATCAGCAACCGCCCATTATCCGACGAGACCTGGATCCACCGGTTCTCCGATGTGGTCGAGCCGTTCTTCAGGCTATAGGTAAGCGAAACCACCGCCCGATTCTCCCCGTTCGGTGTGACGCCGCCCACACTCACCGAGCGGACGGTGGACCAGAACTGCGAATAGGAGCCGAAGCCGCCGGTCTGGCCCTGGTAGGCGGGCGTGAGCTGGGACCACGCGCCCTGCACATTGCCGGGCAGCATCCCGTAATAGCCGGAGATGAATTGGGAGATCCGGTCCGCGGTGGCCGGGCCGAACGGGGTGGTGCTGACGGTCGTCGGCGACACGGTGGTCGACGGCTTGACCGACGAGGTCGGCGTCGGCTGAGCCGTCGTGCTCGGCTGGGAGTTCGACGCCGCGGTGGTCGCCGGTGCCTGCTCCGGCTGACCCGGTTCGATCGCGATCGGCGACTGCGGGCCATTCTCCGGATTGTTCACCGCGGGCGCTGAGGTCGAGGAGCCGCCCGCCGTACCGCCCTGATCGTCGTTCTTCAGCGACGACGTGATCACCACGACCAGTACGAGCACCGCGACCGCCGCGGCGACCGCCACCGCGATCAGCCTGCCGCGACTCTGCTCCGCGCCGCCGCCACCGCCGGGCACAGTGCCCCCGGACCTCGGCGGTGCGGGCGGCGGTGCGACGGTGACCGCCGGTGCGGCGGGTCCGGACGGTGTTGCGGCGACCGCCTCCCTTGCCGCGGCCGCCTGGCCAGCGCCAGGCTTGTTCAGCACTGTCGTCGCGCCCACGTCGGCATCGTTCGTCGCGGCGCCCGGCGCTGGCATAACCTTCGTCGCTGCTGGCGCGCTCGCCAATGTCGGGGCGCGGCCCGCCGCAACGGCTTCGAGCGCCTCCTTCGCCTCGCGCATATCAGGCCTGGCATCGATCGAGGCGGACAGCAATCGCATCAGCACCGGACCGAGTTCCCCGGCGTGCCGCGGCGGCGGCACCTGCGCCCGCGCCGCTGCGTGCAGCACCGCGAGCGCGTTATCCCCATCGCCGAAGGGTGGACTGCCCTCGACCGCCGCGTACAGCGTGGAGCCGAGTGCGAAAACATCCGAGGCCGGTTCCGGATCCTCGCCGCGCGCCACCTCCGGCGCGAGGTAGGCCGGTGTGCCCGCCAGGAATCCGGTCGCGGTGACCGTCACATCGCCGACGGCGCGGGAGATGCCGAAGTCGGTGATCTTCACCGTGCCGTCATCGCCGACCAGCAGATTCGCCGGTTTCACGTCCCGATGCACAATGCCCGCCGCATGCGCCGCGGCCAGCGCGCCAGCGGCCTGGGCACCGATGCGCGCCACCTCGGTCGGCGCCAGTGTGCGCCTGCCCGACAGCTTCGCGGCCAGGCTCGGCGCGTCCATGTACTCCATGACCAGCCAGGGCTGGCCGTCCTCCTCGGCGACATCGAAGACGGTGATCGCATTGGGATGGTGCAGTCGCGCGGCGATGCGGCCCTCGCGCATGGCGCGCAGTTTGGCCTCCATCGCCTGTGTCCGGGACAGCCCCGGCCCGAGTAGCAACTGCTTCACCGCGACCGTGCGGCGCAGCCGAACGTCGGTGGCCCGCCACACGACACCCATGGCACCAGTGCCGATCGGATCCGTCAGCCGATACCGTCCAGCGATCAACCGGTCCGCCGTCATGGTGTTGAGCCCCTCCTGCTTGCCCGCCGAGTCATCTCGCACTCCGCGCGTAAGCGGAAATCCTCGAAAATGCTACGCGCCGAAGTACATTGCACCCGAATTGCAGCAGGACGTTCGCATCCGCCGACTGCCCCGGATGCAGTACCAACAGTTCCGACTTTGTCATACCCAACCGACATCCATCCACCGCCACGCGCACCCGAAGTCGATACCCCAGGTCAGGCGGGTGCGGCCGTCGGGACACGCCCGCGCGTCGCGGGCCCTCGTGTCGCGTCGCGCGCCCTTTCCACCGCAATTGATCTGGCATATCACGAGGTAATCAAGGCCCTGAACGCATCGAGCGAACGCAGTCCGATGCGGCGAGAATCACACCGTCGCGTCCGGTCGGATAACGAATTCGGATCGGAAACAGGCCGATCGGCGTTGCCCGACCGCGCCCCGCGGCGTCGACGGCGATCAACCGGGCCCGCGGACCCGGGTATCCGAGCCGAGCGTGCCGGTCCGACCGAATCCGTCAGGCGTTGAAGTACTTCGCCTCCGGATGCAATAGGACAAACGCGTCCGTCGACTGCTCCGGGTGCAGCTGCAGCTCTTCGGAGAGCACCACGCCGATGCGATCGGCCGCCAGCAGGTCCACCAGCTTCGCGCGGTCTTCCAGGTCCGGGCAGGCGCCGTAGCCGAAGGAGTAGCGGGCGCCGCGGTAGCCGAGCTTGAAGTACTCCAGCACATCCGACGGATCGGAGTCGGCCACCGAATGTCCTTCCAGCACCAGCTCCTCGCGGATGCGGCGATGCCAGTATTCGGCGAGCGCCTCGGTGAGCTGGACACCGATGCCGTGCACCTCGAGGTAGTCGCGGTAGTTGTCGGCCGCGAAGAGCTCATTGGCGAAGTCGGCGATCGGCTGCCCCATGGTGACCAGCTGGAACGGCAGCACATCGACCTGACCGGTTTCGCGGGCGTGATCGCGCGAGCGGATGAAGTCGGCGATGCACAGGAAGCGGTCACGCTGCTGACGCGGGAAGGTGAACCGATACCGCTGCGGCGCATCCGGATGCGGCTCCGTCAGCACGATCACGTCGTCACCCTCGGAGACCGCGGGGAAATATCCGTACACCAGCGCCGCGTGCTGCAACACGTTCTCGGTGGACAGCCGGTCCAGCCAGTAGCGCAAGCGGGGCCGTCCCTCGGTCTCCACCAGCTCCTCGTAGCTCGGCCCCTCGCCGCCACGCTGGCCGCGCAGACCCCATTGGCCCAGGAACAGCGCGCGTTCATCGAGCAGTCCCGAATACTCGTGCAGCGAAACGCCTTTCACCACCCGGGTGCCCCAGAACGGCGGCACCGCGACCGGCAGATCGGCGGCCACATCCGAGCGCGCCGGCACCTCGACCGGCACCTCGACCGCTTTGCGCTGTTCAGCGATCCGCTTGGAGCGCTCATGGCGCGCCTTGCGCTCGGCCGCCTTCTCACGGTCGGCGATCGCCTCCGGACTGTCCGGATCAATTCCGCCGCCGCGCTTGCGCGTCATGATGTCGTCCATCAACCGCAGGCCCTCGAAGGCGTCGCGGGCATAGTGCACATCGCCCTGGTAGACCTCGGTGAGGTCGTTCTCGACATATGCGCGGGTCAGCGCGGCACCGCCGAGCAGCACTGGGAACTGGTCGGCGACGCCCTTGGCGTTGAGCTCCTCCAGGTTCTCCTTCATCACCACGGTCGACTTCACCAGCAGACCGGACATGCCGATCACATCGGCCTTCTTGTCGACGGCGGCGTCGAGAATGGTCGCGATCGGCTGTTTGATGCCGAGGTTGACGACCTCATAGCCGTTGTTCGAGAGGATGATGTCGACCAGATTCTTGCCGATATCGTGCACATCGCCCTTGACGGTGGCCAGCACGATGCGGCCCTTACCGCTGTCGTCGGTGACCTCCATATGCGGCTCCAGGTAGGCGACCGCGGCCTTCATCACCTCGGCCGACTGCAGGACGAACGGCAGCTGCATCTGGCCGGAACCGAATAGTTCGCCGACCGTCTTCATGCCCGACAGCAGTGTCTCGTTGATGATCTGCAGCGGCGGGACTTCGGTCATGGCGGCATCGAGATCGGCCTCCATACCGGCCTTCTCACCATCGACGATCCGCCGCTCCAGCCGCTCGAACAGCGGCAGCGCGGCCAGTTCCTCCGCGCGCGAGGCGCGCGACGATGAGGCCGACACACCCTCGAACAGCGACATGAGCTTCTGCAGCGGGTCGTAGTCCGCACTGCGGCGGTCATAGACCAGATCCAGCGCCGTCTCGCGCTGCTCCTCCGGAATGCGCGCGATCGGCAGGATCTTGGAGGCGTGCACGATCGCGGAATCCAGCCCGGCCTGGACGCACTCGTGCATGAACACCGAGTTCAGCACCTGGCGCGCGGCCGGATTGAGGCCGAAGGAGATATTGGACAGGCCGAGGGTGGTCTGCACCTCCGGATGTTTCTGCTTGAGCAGTCGAATGGCCTCGATGGTCTCGATGCCGTCGCGCCGCGACTCCTCCTGACCGGTGCCGAGGGTGAAGGTCAGCGCATCGATAATGATGTCGCTTTCGCGCAGACCCCAGTTGCCGGTGATATCGGCGATCAGCCGTTCGGCGATCTCCACCTTCTTCTCGGCGGTGCGGGCCTGTCCCTCCTCATCGATGGTCAGCGCGACCACCGCGGCGCCGTGTTCGGCAACCAGCTGCATCGTCTGCTGGAATCGGGATTCGGGGCCGTCGCCGTCCTCGTAGTTCACCGAGTTGACCGCGCAGCGACCACCCAGATGCTCCAGACCGGCCTGCAGGACCGGGGTTTCGGTGGAGTCGAGCATGATCGGCAGGGTCGAGGCCGTGGCAAGTCGCGCCGCCAGCGCCGACATATCCTTGGCGCCATCGCGTCCGACGTAGTCGACGCACAGGTCGAGCATGTGCGCGCCATCGCGGGTCTGGTCCTTGGCGATATCGAGGCACTTCTGCCAGTCCTCGGCCAGCATGGCCTCGCGGAATGCCTTGGAGCCATTGGCATTCGTGCGCTCACCGATCATCAGGATCGAGGCGTCCTGTTCGAACGGCACCGCGGTGTACATGCTCGATACGCTCGGCTCGTGCACCGGTTCGCGGCGCGCGTCCAGCGGCGGCAGCGTCGGCTCCACCTCGCGCACCGCCGCGGTCACCTGGCGAATGTGCTCCGGCGTCGTACCGCAGCAGCCGCCGACCAGGGCGAGTCCGAATTCGGAGACGAAGCCGCGCAGCGCGATGGCGAGCTCTTCGGGGGTCAGCGGATATTCCGCACCGTTCGCGCCGAGCACCGGCAGACCGGCATTCGGCATGACCGAAACCGGAACCGTCGCATGCCGGGACAGATGGCGCAGATGTTCGCTCATCTCATCCGGCCCGGTGGCGCAGTTCAACCCGATCATATCGATGCCGAGCGGCTCGAGCGCGGTGAGCGCCGCGCCGATCTCACTGCCGACCAGCATGGTTCCGGTGGTCTCCACGGTGACGTGGGTGATGATCGGAATCCGTCGCCCCAGCTTGGCCATCGCGCGCTGACTGCCGGTGACCGCGGCCTTGACCTGGAGCAGGTCCTGGCAGGTTTCGATGAGAATGGCATCGGCGCCCGCATCGAGCATGCCCAGCGCGGCCTCGGTGTAGGCATCGCGCAGGGCGGTGTAGGGGGCATGACCCAGCGTCGGCAATTTGGTGCCCGGCCCCATCGAGCCGAGCACATAGCGCGGGGTGCCGTCGGCACTGGGGCCCATCTCGTCGGCGATCTCCCGGGCCAGCCGGGTGCCGCGTTCGGACAGATCGCGGATCCGGTCGGCGATATCGTAGTCCGCGAGGTTCGGCAGATTGCAGCCGAAGGTATTGGTCTCGACCGCGTCCGCACCGGCCTCGAAGTAGGCGCGATGAATGCTGCGCAGCACGTCCGGGCGGGTGTCGTTGAGGATTTCGTTGCAGCCCTCCAGGCCGCGGAAGTCGTCCAACGTCAGGTCGGCGGCCTGCAACATCGTGCCCATCGCACCGTCGCCGATGACGACACGCCGACGGAGCGTGTCGAGAAGCGTGGTATCGAACGCGGCGGAGCTGGACGCAGACATGTGATCAAGCGTAGTGGGCCGGTAGGACATGCCGAACCACCGTGGCGGTGTCGGAGACCACACCTGCCCAGACAGATGAACACCCGGTGCCGCGCCGACCGCGCAAATTCAACGCGACGTGCTCACACGCCGTAGGCTGACCGAGGTGAACTCCAGTGAACCTCCGGTATCACCCGAGCCGGAACTGCCGACATTGCGGGACCCTGTGCTGGTCGCCGCCTTCGAAGGCTGGAACGACGCGGGTGATGCGGCAAGCGGTGCCGTCGAGCATCTGGAATTGATCTGGGATGCCGAGCCGCTGGCCGAACTCGACTCCGAGGACTACTACGACTACCAGGTCAACCGGCCGACGGTGCGTCAGGTCGACGGTGTGACCAGGGAAATCCAGTGGCCCTCCACCATGCTCTCGGTCTGCTCGCCGCCCGGCAGCGACCGCGATGTGGTGCTGCTGCGCGGTATCGAACCCAATATGCGCTGGCGCAGCTTCTGCGGGGATCTGCTCGAGTTCATCGAACAGCTGGGTGTGCAGACCGTCGTCATCCTCGGCGCACTGCTCGCCGATACCCCGCATACCCGCCCCGTCCCGGTCACTGGATCGGCCTATAGCAAGGAAGCCGCCGAGCGGTTCAGCCTGGAGCAGACCCGCTACGAGGGACCGACCGGTATCACCGGTGTCCTGCAGGACCAGTGCGTGAAGGCGGGCGTGCCCGCCGTCTCGTTCTGGGCGGCCGTACCGCACTATGTCTCACAGCCGCCGAATCCGAAGGCGACCATTGCGCTGCTGCACCGCGTCGAGGATGTGCTCGATATCGAGGTTCCACTCGGCGAACTGCCCAAACAGGCCGAGGACTGGGAGACCGCCGTCAATGAGATGACGGTGGGCGATGACGAGATCAGCGAGTACGTGCGCTCGCTGGAGGAACGCGGCGACGCGGCCGTGGACCTGAACGATGCGATGGCCAAGATCGATGGCGACGCGATTGCGGCCGAATTCGAAAAGTACCTGCGTAGGCGGGGTCCGGGCAGCTTCGGACTGTAATCGGTTCGGGCCGTTGCGATTCGACTTCGGACAATTCACCGAAAGTTCGCCAGGGGGCCACTCGTAGGTATGGAAAGGCTTACCATCTAGACTTCTCCGGTGACTATTCACCGGATCGTCGCGCACCTTCGCACTTTCGACGACCGGATCGCCGTCCTCTGCTCTCGATCTCCATCGGCGGCCGTCACAGCAGCGGAATCGGTGCCAGATGGTTTGGAGCGGATCACCTATGCGCAGCTGGCGGCACTTGTCGAGGAGTACGCACGGCAGCTCGGAGCGAACCGGCGGCTCGTCGCGCTCAGGGCGCGCAATGATATCGACTCCCTCGTCGCGTATCTGGGCGCGCTGAGCGCGGGCTGCGTCGTCCTGCTCACCGCGGAGATGACCAGCGAATTGCTGGCCACCTACGATCCCGATGTCGTGATCGATGGCGACGTCGAGATCCGGCGCGAGACCTCGACGCACCGCCTGCATCCGGATCTCGCGCTGCTGCTGAGCACTTCCGGCTCGACCGGCTCGCCGAAGCTGGTGCGCCTGTCCGGCGCCAACCTGCTGTCGAATGCGCAGGCCATCGCCGAATATCTGGGCATCGACCCCGATGATCGCGCCGCGACCACACTTCCGATGTTCTATTGCTACGGATTGTCGGTCGTGCACAGCCATCTGCTGCGCGGCGCGAGCCTGCTGCTCACCGACCGATCGGTCCTCGACGACCAGTTCTGGGACGACGTCCGCGATCACCGGGTGAGCTCGTTCGCGACCGTGCCGTACACCATCGATCTGCTCGACCGCATCGGCTTCGACCGCATGCGGCTGCCCGATCTGCGCTATATCACCCAGGCCGGTGGCTGCCTCGCACCCGAGCGGGTGCGCGCGTACGCGCGGCTCGGCGCGCGCGCCGGATGGGACTTCGTGGTGATGTACGGCCAAACCGAGGCCACCGCGCGGATGGCCTATCTGCCACCGGAATTGGCCGGAAAACATCCGGACTGTATCGGTGTGCCGATTCCCGGCGGCCGGTTCACCCTGGAGCCGGTGCCGGACAGCGAGCACGAGGAGCTGGTCTATCACGGCCCCAACGTGATGATGGGCTATGCCTGCTGCCCGCGCGATCTTGCCCGCGGCCATACGGTCGAATCCCTGCGCACCGGTGATCTGGCGCGGCGCACACCCGAGGGTATGTATCAGGTGGTCGGCAGGCGCAGCCGCTTCGCCAAGATCTTCGGACTGCGCATCGACCTGCAGCGGCTCGAATCCGGTTTGGCCGCCGCCGGTTTCACCGCCTGTTGCACAGATAGCGGCGACCAGTTGGTTGTCGCCGTCGAGAGTCCGGCGGAATCGGTTGCGGCGGTGGCCGCCGAACTGTCCGGTCTGCCCGCCGCGGCCATCCGCACCTGCGCCGTCGCGCAGATACCGCGCTTACCCAATGGCAAGCCCGACTATTCGGCGATCCGGCAACTGCGTACATCCGAACCCGATCTGCCGATACGCGACATCCGCGCGCTCTACGCCATCGCCCTCGGCGTCGACCCCGCCCTGATCCGCCCCGACAGTACCTTCGTCGACCTCGGCGGCAACTCACTGACCTACATCACCACCGCGACCCGCCTCGAGCGGGCCCTGGGCCGACTGCCCGCGAACTGGCCGGATCGCACCGTCGCCGAACTCGAGCGGGTGCCACACGGCCACACCGCATTCGGCCGCTCGGTCGACACACCGACGCTGCTGCGCGCCGCCGGGATCGTCCTCATCGCGGGTTCGCATATCGGGATGTTCGTACTCTGGGGCGCGGCGCATATCCTGCTCGGCGTCGCCGGATTCAACTTCGCCCGCTTCGCCGTCACCATGACCCCGCGTGCCGAACGACTGCGCAACGCGCTGCACACGGTGGCGCTCATCGCGATCCCGACCGCCGCCTGGGTGGCGCTCACGCTGCTGTTCACCGATTATTACCGCTGGCAGAACGTGTTGCTGCTCAATAAGATTCTCGGCCCACGCGACAGCCCTACCGCAGGGCACCTGTGGTTCATCGAGGTGCTGGTGCTGTTCATGGTGGTGGCCGCGCTCCTGGTGCGCGTGCCGTTCATCGATGCCCTCGCGCGCCGCGAGCCGTTCTGGTTCGCCATGGGGCTGGTGGCCATCACCATGGTGTTCCGGATCTGGTCGTTCGGGCTCTATCCGGTCAAGGATGTGCCGTTTTCGCCGCTGGCCTGCTGGTTCTTCGCCCTTGGCTGGGCGGCTGCGAAGGCTACCGCAATCTGGCAGCGGCTGCTGGTGAGCGCCGTGCTACTGATCTCGGTGCCAGGCTATTTCGGCGTTCCCGATCGGGAGCGGCTCGTCATGGCCGGACTGCTGCTGCTGATCTGGCTGCCCGCGGTACGGGTGCCTGCCCTGGTGGCCGGGGTGGCCGCGCTGCTCGCCGACAGTTCGCTATTCGTCTATCTGCTGCACTGGCAGGTCTATCCGCTGTTCGGGCAACACCATGTCGCAGCGCTGCTCGCATCACTCGGGGCCGGTGTGGTCGCGACGTGGTTGGTGACGAATCTGCGCCGCAGGTCAGTCCTCGTCAAGAGCTTGTTCGCGAAGGGCCCCTTCTCG
This sequence comes from Nocardia sp. NPDC004278, assembly GCF_053602975.1. NCBI lineage: Bacteria > Bacillati > Actinomycetota > Actinomycetes > Mycobacteriales > Nocardiaceae > Nocardia > Nocardia sp. NPDC004278. The sequence goes on along the minus strand of NZ_JBSGEQ010000001.1, from coordinate 196,311 downwards.
AACAGCGCAGCTCTCGATGGTCCACACCTGGGCCGCCGCGTCCTGGGCCAGCTTCGCGAGCAGAATGTCTCGCGGAATCGTCTGGCCGGCAAAGTGATCGAGTGACGGAACCACGACGTGGTGCGCGTCAGCCCGCTTGAGCTCCTGGGTCAGCTCGGCGAATGCCGTACCGTCACCGGAGGTCGATTCGTGGAATGTTGCGGCGAAGCACAGTCCTTCTTCACGGGCGAGGCTGCTCATCGCATCCTCGAGTTCTGCACCGTGGCCATCGGCCAGATCGTCACGCAAGTATCCATAGATCAACGCTTCCACCCGAACCTCCATTGGATTGGGATCTCTCGCTGTTCTCTTCTGTGGATCTCCCCCGTCACCGACGGGTACTGCGCACGTGCAAGAGCAGATGTTCTTACATATGGGACTTGGCAAACCCTCCGCGCCCATATCCAGCATGTAGGACGCAAAACTGCGAGTGCAGGTGTCAACCCAGTGACATCTGTGTGCCCTATCCGGGCCACTGAGCGTTAACTGGTGCGATACTACAGATGTGGCCGCTGGAGACGATCGACCCGTCTGGGCTGTGCGAATGCGCTCCGAACGCGATGCGCGGGGGTGGTCACAAGCCGACGCCGTCCGTGTGATGCGCGCGAAGTCTTCGCACAACCTGCCGACGGACAGTACCCTGCTTCGGAATTGGCGGCGTTGGGAGTCGGGTGAGTCGAGACCGGATGATTTCTATGCTCCGATCATCGCCGCCGCATTTGATACGGTCACGGCCGCGTTCTTTCCGAAGAACCGCCCGAACCGCGATGACGAATTGCTTTCGGCCACTGGTATGGACACGCTCGAGTTCATCGGCCGACTGCGGATGTCCGATGTCTCCTCCGCCACACTGGATGCCATCCGGATCACCGCCGAGCGGCTGTGTTGTGAGTACCCGTACGCCGATCCACACGATCTGCACGCCGAGGGCACGTCCTGGCTGCGCCGCATTACCTCACTGCTCGACGGCCGCCTGACTTTGTTGCAGCATCGGGAAATTCTCGTACTGGCCGGTTGGGTTGCGCTGCTGGTCGGTTGCGTGGATTACGATCTCGGCCGCCGTACCACCGCCGAGGCCACTCGGCGGGCGGCCCATTCGCTCGGCCAGGAGGCCGAGCACGCCGAAATCGTCGGCTGGAGTGCGGAAATGGCTGCTTGGTTCGCCCTGACCCAGGGCAACTACCGCGGCGCGATCGAGGCGGTCGACCCGGCGCTGCCGACCAGCGGCAAACTCGGTGTCGGTGTCCAGTTGGCCGCACAACGTGCGAAGGCCTGGGCCCGACTGGGAAATCGGCACGAGGTCGAGGCATCGCTGAATCAGGGTCGAGCTATTCTCGAGCGACTCGACCATCCGACCAATCTGGACAACCACTTCGTGGTCGATCCGCAGAAGTTCGACTTCTATGCCATGGACTGCTGCCGGGTCGCGGGCGAGGACACGCTCGCGGAATCCTATGCGCGCGAGGTTATCCGGAACTCGACCAGAGCCGACGGGACGGTACGCAATCCGATGCGGGTGTCCGAGGCGCATCTGACCCTCGCGGTGGTCGCCGTGCGCGCCCGCGATCTGGAGTTGGCGGTGCACGAGGGCATGCGGGCCTTCTCCGGGAAGCGCCGGTCGCTGCCGTCGCTGATGTGGATCGCAGGCGAGGCCGCGCGCGAGATCATCGAACGGTTTCCCGGCGATCCGCGCGCCCTGGTGTATCTGGACCAGTTGCGTGCGCTGTCGCCCGGGTGATCATTTGCTCATAGGCATCTGTTGTTGATTCGCGGTAGTTTTGGCTCATCGCTTGTCTGAGGGAGGGCGATGAATCGAGTTCGCGTCATTGTGCGTCGCGATGCGGACGAATCCCTGCGGACCACGGTGCTGGAGGCGGATGCGCCGATCGCGGACCGGGTCGCGCCGCTACCCGAACAGGTGGCGTTCGCATGGGATGTGGTCGGTGGTCAGCCCGAAACCGTGCGCAGGACGGTCTTCCAGATCGGTACGGCGCTGCGTGACGCGATGTTCGAACCGCGCACGACCTGGTATCTCACCCGGCTCGTCGACGGATCCGATACCGAGGTGGTATTCGATGTCGACGACGAGACGATGCTGTTGCCGTACGAGATGCTGATACTCGCCGACGACCTGCCGTTGGCCATGCGGCCGAATGTGGCCGTCTCGCGCCGGTATTCCGGTGCCGGGCAACCCGCCCCCGTTCTCGCGCCGGGACCGATGAAGATCCTCGCCGCGGTGGCCGCGCCGACCGAAACTCGCACGGCGAATCTCGCATTGGATGTCGAGGCGGAGATGCAGGCGATCCTCGACGCGGTATCGCAGGTGCCGACCGAGGGGGGCGGCGGTGTGCGTATTCTGGAAGTCGCCTCGCTGCAGCAGATCACCACGGCGCTGCGGGCCGAGGAATTCCATGTGCTGCATCTGAGTGCGCACGGATCGGCGACAGTGCTGGAGCTCGAGGATGAGGACGGCGATCCGGATGTGGTCGACGCCGCCGATCTCATTGCCGCACTGCGGGCATCGGGGCGGGCGCTGCCGTTGGTGGTGCTGTCGAGTTGCGGCGGCGTCGATGGGGGGCCCGCCGGATTGGCGCGCACCTTGATCGGTGGGGGTGTCGAACGGGTGCTCGTCATGCAGACGCGGGTATCCGATCGGTATGCCACACAATTGGCGAAGTCGCTCTACGCCGCGCTTTCCGGCGGATCGGTCGCCTTCGCGCTGAGTCGGGCGCGCTATGCCCTCGAACAGGAGCGGCTCGCCGATGCGGCGGACATTCCGCCCGAGTGGTTCGTGCCGACGCTGCTCACCGGGGTGGCGGACCGGCCGCTGTGGGATCGCAACGCGCCGCCGCGGCCGCTCGGTCGGCGCACCCAGGCGCCGAGCGGTGCGACGGTGCGCGAGTTACCGGTCGGATATCTCATCGGCCGCCGAGGACCGGTTCGCGATATCGTGCGGCTGCTCGACACCGCTGATAGCGGACCCGGCGCGGTGATTACCGGGATGGGCGGACTCGGGAAGACGGCGGTGGCCGGACGAGTTGCCGCGCGCATGCGCGAACGGGGCTGGCATATCGCCGAACATGTGGGGAAATGGAATCCGACGGCGCTGTGCGCCGCGGTGCGCGCGGCCATTCAGGACGATCCGGCATTGCATCCGGTGGCCGACGATCTGGCCCGTGATGGTGACGGACAGGTGCTCGAGCATATACATCGGCTATTGGCGGGGAGCCGATTGCTATTGCTGTTCGACGATTTCGAGCAGAACCTGACCCGGCCGGACGGTGCGGCATTCCTCGATCCTGGTTTCGCCGAACAGTTCTCGCAGTTGTGCCGGGTCGCGTCGACGGGACGGCTGTTGGTCACCTGCCGGTATCCGATTCCCGGTGGCCTCACCGAGGTCGGACTGACGCCATTGAGCCCGGCGGAGTTACAGCGAATGTTCCTGCGGCTCCCCCAGATCAGCGGTCTCGGACTGAGTGAGCGTCGCCTCGTCGCGCGCACCATCGGCGGTCATCCGCGGCTCATCGAATTTGTCGATGCGCTATTGCGCGGTGGGGACGGCACATTGCGACCGGTCGGTGAGAAGTTGCGCCGCTTGGCCGATGAGCATTCCGTCGATCTCGGTCCGGACCGGTCGCTGGCCGAAAGTCTGGATACCGCGGTGGTACTCGGCTCCCGCGATATTCTCGTGGACGCGCTGGTGGATCTGCTCGATGCGGCCGAACGCGAACTACTGCTGCAGATTTCGCTATCGCGGACGCCACTGCGGGATCTGGATATCTATCACGCCCGCTTCGGTCCCGACGCGACGCGTACTCAGCGCCGTACCGTCATGGCGGCCATCGAAACTCTCCTGAGGTTGACACTACTGACCACCGATGACGACCGATATGTCGTGCACCCGTGGGTCGCCCAGGCACTCGACACCCATCAAGGCCCCGAACGCATCCGCCGCCACAGCCGAGCCTATGCGATGCGACTGGCCCGAATCTCTGCTGGCTTCCGGGATTTCGACGATTACAGCGAGGCATGCCGACATCTGCTCGCCGCGGGCCGGTACGTGGAGCTCACCGAACTCGCCATCCCCTGCTGCCGCGAGTTGGATCAACTGCAGATCGCGGCGTTGCTCGGCGAGATCATGCCCACCCTGCCGGATGACACTCCCGGCTATCCGGAGCTCGGCGACCGCGAGGTGCGGGCTTTGCGCCGAACCGGAAACCTCGGTGCCGCAACCAATCGCCAAACTGTTCTGGTCGGTGTGCTGCGAGCCCGAGTCCAGTCCTCCCAGGGCAGTGCGGAATCTCGACGCGCACTCGCCCTCGGTCTGGACACCCTCGGTGAACTCGCCATGCTGGCAGGAGATCTCGGCACGGCCCGCGAGCACTACAGCCGGTCCCTGCGCACCGCACGGCATCTCACCAGCACCGACCCGCACAACGACGATATGCAACAGGTCCTCAGCCGCGCACTGGAGAGCCTCGGCGATATCGCCGTGCGCAGCGGCGATCTCACCGCCGCGCTGGCCCACCACACCGAGGCACTGGCCATCCGACGCAGCGTCGCCGATAGCGACCCCGCCAGTAGCGAACTGCGCCGCGATCTCGCCAACGCCTGCCTGCGACTCGGCGACCTGGCGGTACTGACCGCCGATCTCGACGGCGCACAGCACCTCTACACCGAATCGCTCACCCTGCACGGTGATCTCACCGACTCGGGTCCCGATGCCGCCGAATCCCGTCGCGGCGTGGCCATTGCACACGGCAAACTCGGCGACCTGGCCATGCGCGCGGGCCACGGCGATACCGCCAGCCGCCACTATCTGGAAAAGCTCCTCATCAGCAACGAACTGTCCCGGGCCGATCCCGGCGACACCGAAATCGCCCGCGATGTCGCCATTGCCATGCAGCAGATCGGCGACGCCGCACTGCTGTTCGAAACCCCCGAGGAAGCGGTCACCTTCTTCACCGAGTCGCTGGCCATCCATCGCGAACTCGCGGAAAAAGATCCGGGCAATGCCGAATACCAGCGCGACCTCGCCATCGCCCTCAACCGCTGCGGCGACGTCGCCCTACAACTGGGCGAACTGCACACCGCCCGCACCCACTACACCCGATCCCTGGCCATCCATCGCAAATTCGCCGATGACGATCCCGCCAACGCCCGAAATCAACGCGACCTCAGCATCTCGCACGATAAGCTCGGCGACCTGGCCATGCGCACCGCCGACTATCTGTCGGCCGACCACCACTACACCCAATCCCTCACCCTGGCACAACAACTCGCGGCGGCCGACCCGACCAATACCGAAAAACAACGTGACCTGAGCATCTCCCACCATCAGCTCGCCAAGGTCGCCGCCGCCACCGGCGCCTACACCCTCGCCTTCCGGCACAACACCGCGGCCCTGACCCTCGCCCGTCGCCTCGCCATGGCCGACCCGGAAAATCTACAGCTGCACCGCGATGTCGGCCTGATCCTGTCCGCCATCGGCGACGCCGCCGAACGCGAGAACGACTACGACTCCGCCATCGAGGTCTACCGCGAGGCCCTCTCGATCGCCAAGGATCTCCTCGAAACCGACCCCGCCAGCCCCCGCGCCCTGCGCGATATGGAGTTCGCCATGACCAACCTGGATCGAGTCCTCGACATGGTCGAGCCGAACCGGGCCGCCGGCACCGGCATCGACGCCCTCATCGAACAGGGCAAGACCTTGCTCCGGCGACTCCTGCCTCCGCCTCAGCAGCCATGATTCCGCAGGTAGCCGCAGTCTCTGCAGCACCGTGTGCCGCATCCGCTGTAACGTCGGGTGTATGGCGGTGCGCATGAACATCTCGATGGATGACGATCTCGCTGCCCGGCTGCGGGCGGCCTCGAACGATAAGTTGAGCGACTACATCGCCAAGGCCGTGCGCCGGCAGCTGCTCGAGGATGAACTCAGGACGCTGCCCGATAGCACCGGGACCGAATGGACGAACGACGCCGAACAGACCGCGGAGCACGTATTGTTCGGCCGTGCCAGCTGAACCCACCCGACTAGGCCAGATCTGGAATCTCGTCAGCCATATCTCCGGACGTCGCGCAACCGTGGTGATCGTGGACTCCGATGTGGTGATCCGCCAGCGTCCCATGCTGGTCGCGGCACCGGTGCGGGAGGCTCGCGAAGTACCGTCGCGCCATCAATTGCTCACCGTCGCAATGCCGGAGAGCTCACAGGTGATCGCGTTGTACGACATCGCGATCGTTGCGAAGGACAGCCTCACCGAGCAGGTCGGTGAGCTCGCACCGGAAGTGCTCGAACAGGTCAAGATCGGGCTGCGGGCTCGATTCGACCTGTGAGCGGCCGAGTGGCGAACCGCAGCAAACCGGACACAGCCACGCCGAATGGGGGTCGGTCGTAACGGCCGCGATCGACCCGCTACTACCCTGTTCCCGGTGACCGACTCCGTTGACGGCCTGCCGTATGCCGCACCCGCACTGTGGGATGAGCGATTGCGGCTGTTCTCCTTCGCTACGGCTGAGAAGCGGGCGGAGTATCTATGGGTGCTGCGGGCATTCGACAGTGCGCGCGCAGCGTATGTGGTGTTGTTGCACGCCGACGATGTGGCGACCTGGATCGAACGCAGCGGAGACGATGCGCCCCGGTTGACGGGAGCGGAGATCGGGCCGCTGCTGGATCAGCTGCACCAATGGGGCGTGGTCGAGCGCAGTTACGACGGAACGCGGGCGGCGACACTCGCGGAGTATCGGAATCGGCACTACGTCTATCAGCTCACTCAGGCCGGGTTCAAGGCATATCGGGCGGTCGCAGGGGTCCTCGAAGCGCGACTGGACGAGGCTGCACTATCGCGACTGGTGTTGCCCGAGTTGCTGGCTGATCTGAATACGCTCGCCGAAGCGAATAGGGCCGGTGACGCCGAGCGCGTCTACCGGACGCTGCGCCGTCTAGATGCCGCGCTCACCGATATGGCGGCGCGGGCCGCCCATTTCTACCTCTCGCTCGGCGATATGGTCCGCACCACCGAGATCACGCCGGAATCGTTCCTCGCGCACAAGGACGCGCTGCTCGCGCATATGCGTGAGTTCAGCATGGATCTGGCCCGTTTCGCGCCGCGGCTGGCCGCCGCTATCGGCGAGATCGAGGAGACCGGAGTCGGCGAACTGATCGAGCGGGCGGCGGGCTGCGACGAACGGGTGCTGCTGAGTGTGGCCGAGCGGCAAGCGGATTGGCGGGCGCGCTGGCAGGGGTTGCGAACCTGGTTCGTCGCGACGGCCTCCGATATTCCGGGCGAGTCGTCCTCGACCGAGGCCGATCGCCTGCGGGAGGCGACCATGAGCGCCATTGCCGCCGTACTGTCGCTTTTGCGGCGGGTCACCGAGACCCGCAAGGGCGGGGTGAGTCGCGAATCGGCACTGCGGCATCTCGCTGGCTGGTTCACCGCCGCGCCCACCGCCGACAGCGCACACGCGCTCTTCGACGCCGTTTTCGGTCTTGGCAGGCCACGGCACCTATCGCTGGAACATCCGGACGCGGAACTGATCCCGCCGATCCGGTCCTGGTGGGAGGCGCCGCCACTGGAGATCTCGCGCACCCTCGCCGAAACCGGCCGGCCACCGCAGGCCGGTGCCCCGGCCCGAATTCAGCGTAACGACGCCGGAATCCGCCGACTGCGCGAGGCCCAACTCGAGGCACAGCGCGCCCGCGCGGAGGCCGCCAAATCCCTCGCCGCCGCCGATGTGCACGACCGCGTCCTCGACGAACGCGAGACCGAGGTGTTGTTGCGCCTGCTCGATGCCGCCTCCACCGCATGGGTTCCGGTCAGCGGCCGCGTCGACGGCACCACCGGCTCCGACAGCGGCGTCACTCTCACCGTCTCCGAACATCCCGGCTCGACCGTGGTCCACACCGCCCGCGGCCTCCTGCATTTGAACAACCGCCGACTCCAGGTCGAGCAGACGGCCCGGGGACGGCGCGCATGATCCACGCCCGCCGCGTCGACTCCCTTGCCCTGGACAACTACCAGCGCGCCGCCCGGGTCATCCTCGCCAACCACCTGATCACTAGGACCTTTCCGGATCGGATCGCGCTGCCGCTGATCCGCCGCTGGGCCACCGAACTCCGCGAGGACCTGGCCGAACTGTTCGGCTACCGACTCGAGGTCACCGAAACGACGGCCCGGCTCTTCCCGGTCGTCGATCGCCTCGACTCCGGCAAACCGGCCCGCGCCGTGACCGAACGCGTCTTCGACCGCCGTCGCTACGCCTACCTGGCCCTGGCACTGGCCGCCCTCGGCCGCGCAGGTGATCAGATCACGTTGTCGGAGTTGGCCGATCAAGTGGCCGCCTATACCGGCCGGGTCGACGGCCTCGAACTGTCCCCGGACCGCGCCGCCGACCGCGATGCCTTCGTCGACGCCGTCGGCTGGCTCGCGCACCGCGGCGCGCTCACGCTGGCCGATGGTGACGCGGGCGGCTGGGCCGCCGATCCGGAGGCGGGCGAGGCGCTCTACGACATCGACCGACCGGTGGTCTTCGCCCTGTTCCGCCCGCCACGCGCGCTACAGCATCTGCACAGCGTCAGCGGTCTGCTCACCGAGGACGCCATGGCGCACGGCCCGGCCGCCAATGCGGCGGCCGCCGACGCCGCGCGCCGGGTACGCCGTGGCCTCGTCGAGCGTCCGGTCGTCTATGCGGATGATTTGGCCTACCACGAACGTCCGCTGCTGATGCAGGACCGGGTCGTCGCGGATGTCGAACTGTTCACCGGGCTGCGCGCCGAACGCCGGGCCGAGGGCGTCGCGCTGATCGATGTCTCCGGCCGCCTCTCCGATATCCGCTTCCCGGGCACCGGCACGCTGGCGCAGGTGGCGCTGCTGCTGGTCGGTGAGATCGCCGACCGCGTACTCGATATCGATCACCCGGTACCGGTCCGCCACGGTGCACCCGATCCGGCGGTCGCATTGGCCGAACAGCTCGACGGCGCCATTCCGGAATCCACCGTATTCGTCCCGCTCGCCGACCTCCCGTCGACCGATCTCGAAGTGGTGGAACAGGATTCGGATCCGGATACGGAGGCGATGGCCACGGTGCGGGCGACCTACCCCTTCGTCGAAGCGAGCTGGGTCGGCGAAACCGTACAGGCGCTCACCGACCGCTACGGTGTCACCTTCGCCGCGCAATGGCAGGCCGATGTGCCCGGACTGGCCAGGGAGGTGACCGCCCTGCTCGAACGGCTGCGCCTGGTCCAAGTGGTCACGGACGGCCTGATCATCCTGCCCGCCCTGGCGCGCTACCGGGGCGCGGTCGTCACCGTACGCACGAAGCGCGCCGCCGAATTATTCGTCACCGCCTCCGACACCATCGGAGCCGACAGCGTTGGTACGGAAGGGATCTGAAACATGTCGCTCATCCACGGCGGAGTGCGGTTCGTCCCGACCCGCGCCGGGATCATCAACCTGTGGGACTACCGCGACCAGGAGTACTGCTTCGCCGACGGCAGGCTGGTACTGCGCGGACCCAACGGTTCCGGTAAGACCAAGGCCCTGGAGGTGCTGTTCCCGTTCGTACTCGACGGCCGGATCGAACCGCGCAGGCTCAACCCGTTCGCCGGTGAAGAGCGCACCATGAAGTCGAATCTGCTGTACCGCAAGCAGGAATCGGCGTATTCGTATGTGTGGATGGAGTTCGCACGCGGTAAATGGGACGATCCGGAGGTCGTCACCATCGGCATCGGCATGCGCGCCACCCGCTCCTCCGATAAGGTCACCCGCTGGTATTTTGTCGCCGACGGCCGTGCGGGCGTGGACTTTTCGCTCATCGGCCCCGATGACCGGCCGCTCACCCGCAAGCAGCTGGCCGAGCAGATCGGCACCGACGCGATCGTCGACCGTCCGGTCGAATACCGCAATGCGATCGACGCGCGCATGTTCGGCCTCGGCACCCAGCGCTACGACCAGCTGATCAACCTCATTCTCACGCTGCGCCGCCCGCAGCTCGCGAAAAACCTCGATCCGCGCGGACTTTCACAGGCGCTCACCGATGGTCTGCGCCCACTCGACGAGCAGCTGATTCTGGACGCGGCCCGCTCGTTCAGCGATATGGAGGAGGTCGGGCGCACGCTGGAAGGGCTGGTCCACGCCGACACGGCCACCAGGTCCTTCGTGGGGGTGTACCGGAAATACCTTGCGGTACAGGCGAAGACCGATGTCGACCAGGTGCGCACCCGGCTGGACGCGGTGACCCACGCCAGCACCGCACTGTTCGCCGCCACCGCACTGCGCGAACGTCGCGAGGCCGAACGCACCACCGCCGAGGCGCGCGCCGACGATGCCGACCGCGCCTACGAACAGGCCCTCGCCGACCGGGAAACCCTGCAGCGCTCCAGCGCCTACGAGGGCAAACAGCAGCTCGACGATCTCGCCGACGCGGTGCGCCGCCTGGAGACCTCGGCCGGCGTGCACCGGGATAAGGCGCTCAAGGCGCGCCAGACCCTCGATCAGCGTGGCCAGGAGGCCGAGCGCGCCAAGGCGGCCGTACAGCAGGCGGCGGCCGCCTTGGCGCGCGGTGAGGACGAGTTGCGTGCCGCCGCCGAAGAGGCGGGTATCACCTGGGCCGGATCGGCCGACCAGGCTCGTGGCGACCAGCTCACCGCCGCGGTCCGCGGACATGCCGAGGAGCGCGACGCCGATGTGCGCGCGGTCCGCAAGGCGCTGGGTCTGATGGATTCCGCCACGGCCGAACGGACTCGGGCCGAACAGCTCGCCGAACGCGCACGGGCGCTGCGCGAATCGGCCGCCGCCGAAGTGTCCGCCGCCGAGGCCGCCGTTGTGCTGGCGCGCACCGAAACCGCTGGCGCACTGCGCACCTGGTGGGATGCGCATCGAGAGGTGTACTCCCCCATTCGGAAGAGCCTTTTCGAGGCGCTCGACGCAGCATTGGCCACTGCGGGCTCCGATGCGGCCGCCGGTGTCGGCGAGGTGCTGGCCGAACGCGCCGAACCGCTGCTCGACGACATTCGCACCCACCGTCAGGAAGCGCGGGCCAGCGCCGCGCTGGCCGGTGACCGAATTGTCGCGCTGCGCACCGAACGCGACGCCGTCGCGGCCCAACGCGACGAGGCCCCACCGGTTTTCGCCGCTCGCGCGCGCAAGGCCGAGGGTCGGGCGGGTGCTCCGCTGTGGCGGCTGGTCCGCTTCGCTGATTCGGTGACTCCGCAGCAGGCCGCGGGCATCGAGGCCGCCCTGCATGCCGCCGATCTGCTCGACAGTTGGATCTGCGCAGCAGCCGAACGCCCGGACTACACCTCCGATCAGTTCCTGGTTCCGCTACCGCCCGAGGCCAGGCCGTCCGGGCGCACACTCGCCGATGTCCTTGTCGTCGAGGACGATTCGGCCGACCTCACCGTGCCCCAGCAGGTCGTCGCCGATGTTCTCGCCTCCATCGCCCTGTACGACGAGGACTCGGATCTCGGCAGCACGGTCGCGGTGAGTACCACCGGCGGGTTCCGCCAAGGGGTGCAGGTGGGTCGCCACCACAAGCCCGAGGCCGAATTCATCGGCGCCACCGCCCGCGCCAAGCGCCGGGAGATCCGGCTCACCGAACTCGCCGCCGCGCTCGAGGCAGCCGAGCAAGCCCAGTGCCAGGCGCAGGCCGATGAAGCCGCCGCCGCTGCCGAACTCGCGCGAATCTCCGCTGCCGCCAAGGCATTACCGCGCCCGTCGGCGGTCACCGCCGCCCTGCGCGCGGTATCGGAATCTGCGGGCATGATGCGGTCGCGCTCCGAGGTGGTGGCACAGGCCGAGCGCGACCTCGACCAAGCGGTGGCCGAGGCGTCCGCGGTGGAGAAGAAGTTGCGTTCGGTCGCCCAAGCGCACCGCACCCCGCGCGATGCCCGCGAGATCGATGCCCTCGCCGCCGCCATCCGCCATTTCGAGAACACCGGAACCGGCCTGCTGCGGCTGCGCGCCGACCACGAACGGGAGCGCGAACGCGAACGCGAGGGTTCGGACCGCTTCGATGAGGCCCGCGATCTGGCCGAGGCCTTCGCCGAGGAGGCCGAGGCCGCCGATGCGGGCTACCAGGAACAGCTGCGCAAGCTCGAAACGCTGCGCGAGGCACTGGGTGCGGGCGCCGCCGATATCGATCGCGAACTCGAACAGGCCCGCGCGAAGATCGAATCGACCAGGGCGGAGCAGAAGGCCGCCCGCAAGGCCGCGAATGCGGCGATCGAGGCGATCGGTGACGCCGAGGCGGCCTTCCGTACCGCACACGAATCGCTGGGCACCGCGCTCACCGAGGTGCTCGCCGATGTGCAGGCCCTCGCGCCCTACGCACAACCGGATCTGCTCACCTTGCTGGGCGCTCCCACCGACAGCCGCTGGCCCAGCAGCGATGCCGCCTGGTCGACCCCCGAACAGTTGCTCTACCGCATTTCGGCGGCCGGACCCGAGGCCGAACCACAGGTGCTGCCCGACGAGGTCGCCGAACTCTTCGACAATCTCACCGCCGCCACGTCATCCGTGCGGGCGGGCGAGGCTGCCCGCAAATCCACCCGCAGTGCGGTCACCTCGGCGCTGCAGGAATTCGACGCCGCGCTCGCCGGTTCCGGCCGCGACTACCGGCTGCAGTGGGATGCCGCGGACGGCCTGACGGTGGTCGGGGTCCAGGACGACAACGGTTTGTCGGCGGTCGCGGACTTCGCCACCCGCATCGATGCCGCCCGCCGCGATCAGGAATTGCTGCTCACCGATGCCGAACGCCGCATTCTCGAGGATGCACTGCTGACCGGTCTGGCCCAGCAGATCCACGAACGCACCAGCGATGCGCGCGATCTCATCGCCCGCATGGGCGCGGAGATGAAACAGCGCCGCATGTCCTCGGGCAATACCATCGGCGTGCACTGGGTCCTGTCCGACGGTCTCTCCGATGCCGCCCGCGCCATGTGCAAGCTGCTCGACCGCGACGCCTCCTCGCTCGTCGCCGACGATCTGGCGGCGATCCGCGCTCACTTCGCCGCCGAGATCCGCGCCGCCCGCGCCGCGCATCCGGAGCGTTCATATCCCGAAATCCTCGCCGCGACATTGGATTACCGGACCTGGCGGGTGTTCTCCTTCACCCTTATCTCCGCCGACGGCAGCGAGGACAAGCTGACCGTGGCCCGGCACAGCGCGCTGTCGGGTGGTGAGCAGTCGGTTTCGCTGCATCTGCCGCTGTTCGCGGCCGCGCACGTCATGCTCGATTCGGCCGACCCGCAGGCCCCGCGCCTGCTCGCACTCGACGAGGCCTTCGCGGGCGTCGATGACAACGGCCGCAGCGAACTGCTGGGCCTGAGTGTGCAATTCGACCTCGACCTGTTCATGACCGGCTACGACCTGTGGATCACTTATCCGCACGTCCCGGGCTGCGCGCACTACGATCTCGCGCATTCGGCGGCCGAGAACACCGTCAGCGCGACGCTTCTGGTATGGGACAGTGGTGATCTGCTCGCCGAGCACGACGGCACCGACCTCACCGCGGCCCTCGGCTCCCCCAACCGCCGCCGTGTCCCGAACGGGATCGAAGGCGGCCTCGCACTGGACAATATGCCGGGCGCTCCCGCCCGCGTTGGCTGAAACCCGAATGGATAGTAGTGTCTTCGAGCTCCACCCCGACCCACCGCAAGGTCGCCATCGCCACCCTGGTCGGCACCACCCTCGAGTGGTACGACTTCATGCTCTACGGCACGGCATCCGCGCTGATCTTCACTAAGCAGTTCTTCCCGACGCTGAGCCCCGCCGCCGCGACACTGGCGGCATTCAGTACCTTCGCCGTCGGCTTCGGGGCGCGACCGATCGGCGGACTGCTGTTCGGCCACTACGGCGATCGGATCGGCCGCAAGACCACCCTCGTCGTCTCGCTGATCCTGATGGGTGTCAGCACCACGCTGATCGGCGCGATCCCCACCTACGACAGCATCGGATTCTGGGCTCCCGCACTGCTGGTCGGGCTGCGACTGGTGCAGGGCGTCGGACTCGGCGGCGAGGGCGCCGGTGCGGTCGTGCTGTCGATGGAGCACGCGCCGCGCGGGCGGCTCAATCGGTACGCCAGCTTTCCGCAGATGGGCACACCGGCCGGACTGGTGCTGGCCAATGCGATCTTCCTCGGCACCAGCGCGCTGCTGCCGGAGTCGGCATTCCTGTCCTGGGGTTGGCGAATTCCATTCCTGCTCAGCGCGATTCTCGTCCTTATCGGGCTCTGGGTACGGCTCGGCATCACCGAATCCGCGGACCATGCCGCCCTCATCCGGCGCGGCGAGGTCGCGGCCTTCCCGCTGCGCGACGCCCTGCGGGTGGGACCCGTTCGACTGTTGCTGATCCTGTTCGCCGCGATCGCCACCTCGGCGGTCGTCTATATCTTCATGGCATTCACCCTGAGCTACGGCACCAAAGCACTCGGATTCAGCCGAAACTTCTTGCTACTCGGCGTCATCATCGCCTCGCTCGTCTGGGCCGCGACCATGCCGCTGTGGGGCGCGCTCGCCGACCGCAGCACCACGCGTCGGGTATTCCTGGCGGGCACGGCCGCGCTGACGGTGTGGTGCGCGGTCTACTTCCCGCTGCTGAACACCGGAAACAAGGCCGTGGTTCTGCTCGCGCTGCTCGGCATGGGGGTGACGCTACCGATCAGCCACAGCGTCGGCGGAATCATTGTCGCCGAGATGTTCCCGGCGTCGGTGCGCTATTCGGGCACCTCGCTCATCGTGCAGACCTCGGTGATCCTCGGTGGCGCGCTGGCACCGCTCATCGCGACCGCGCTGTGGACCGCTGGCTCGACCTCCACGGCGGTCAGCTGCTACATCGTCGCCGTCTGTGCGCTGAGCACGATCAGCACGGCCGTACTGTGCTGGGCGCTGCCGATTCGCACATCACACACCCAGGATGAGATCTCGGAGCCGGTGCCCGTCGGCTGAACCGCAGCCCGATCGGGTCGCTCGCGATGCCGAGCTACAACCCGAGCAAACTGCCGAGCCACGGCGGAATCGGAATCGATGGCGGAATCGGCAGGACCGGCACGACCGGCGGATTCGGCAACGACGGCGCTGGAGCTCGGCCGCCGCCGTCACTCGCATCCGCGCGCAGCGCCGGGCACATCCCGCCCGGTGTGGTGGCGAGTTCGAAGTGCCACCACTCGTTCTGGTAGATCCGGCACAGGCCCCAGCGGTTTCCGTTCGTCTCCAGCCACTGTGCACCGGCCTGCGGCCCGACATCGATGGCCCGGCCCTGGACATGCGGCGACTCATTGGGCGGCAGCACCCAACGGCGCGCCTCGTCGGGGCTGCCGTAGGTTCGCACTCCGTCGTCCCACAGCGCCTGCTGCTCGGCGGGCGTGCGGTAGCCGGAATTGATGTACAGCGAGACTCCTTCGGCGTGCGCCTGGTTCTCCGCCATTGTGTACGCCGTGGCGAGCGCCGGCTCCAGGCCCTCGGTTCCGCTCGCGTTACCGGCCACCTCGCGCTGTTCGACCGGTGCGGCGGTCGCGGTGGGCATCGCCAGCCCGACGGCGACGATCGCCGGAAACAGGGCGGCAGGTATGCCCAGCCGGGCACGACGCGTCAGCAACATGCCAGCGATAGTAGCGACCTTGCCGCGAACCACCCCGCATCTACATCGGCTCCCCCACAGCGGGCAACCCCGCTCCGGCGAGCAGCACCCCGACCGCCGATCATCGGCAGCAACACACCGGCGAATGCGCGGACACCACCGCGTCCGAACAGACACCATTCACATAGCTGTCCACATATGCACAGCACAATAAGTCACCAATGTCCGAAACATCCTGTGCCACGCCCGATTTGTCGCAGCGGAAATCCCGCTGTCCACAATGTATTCCAGTGTTGTGGATCACAATCACCAACTCCCAGCTACCGTCGAGAAACCGATAACCCAGCCGCCTTCTCAGCCAACAACTCCACGAGAAGACCGACTGCGCTTGGGCCCCAGGAGTTTTGCCTGCAAGCCGACTGCCCCCGAACACAAAAGCACCCTTTGTCGGGATCCGCAGGCACAAACGGTGCGAATCCTGACAAAGGGTGCAGATTTCGACGGGGTGTTCGGGCCGGGCCACAATGCCCTCCCAAAGCTCAGGCGGGACGCGCCCACCTCGAGCGGCGAATCCCCTCCGCCGCTTCACGATTGCGATCAATCCGCTCGTCGATCTCCGTCCCGTGCGCCCGCGCATAGGCGATCGCGATTTCGATCTTGCGCGCCTGCAGATCCGATAGCTGACTCAACACGGCGATCCGGCGTTCCACCGGTCCGTCGAGTTCCTGTAGGCGCGCAACGACTTCCCACACATCCGGGCCGGCGGCCAGCGCCGCCCGGCGGTCGGAGATGGGACCTCGAAAGACGATTCCGGGATAGTCGAGCTGATCGAAACCCTCTCGGATCAGACGGTTGAGCAGTGCGGTCGAACTGGTCCCCGCACGAGCGGCGCGTTCGGCCAACCTACGGCTGGCCGATTCCGAGATACGAAACGACGTACTCATAGCCCTCCTCGACCTCCATCGACACCAGTGCAGCGATGTTCCCCAGTTCCAGGGTGCCTTGCTTCGAGGGCAATGCCACCCGGCAATCGGGGGGACATTTCCGTGTCCGCGCCAATGCCCTGATGGGGCCGGAGGTCGAGTCCGGCGGTGATCAGACGCGCTCGGCCGAACGCGTCCGCACGCGCAACGCAATCGGCTTCTGGGTTTCGGCGAAGAAGTCGTTGCCCTTGTCGTCCACGACGATGAACGCCGGAAAGTCTTCGACCTCGATCTTCCAGACCGCCTCCATGCCCAGCTCCGGATACTCCAGGACCTCGACGGACTTGATGCAATCCAGCGCCAGTCGCGCCGCGGGTCCGCCGATGGAACCAAGATAGAAACCGCCGTGTTCCTTACACGCCTTGGTCACCTGGGCCGAGCGATTCCCCTTGGCCAGCATGACGAACGACCCGCCGGCGGCCTGGAACTGATCGACATAGGAGTCCATCCGGCCTGCGGTGGTCGGACCGAAGGAACCGGAGGCGTAGCCCTCGGGCGTCTTGGCCGGGCCCGCGTAGTACACGGCCATCTCGCGCAAGTATTCCGGCATCGGCTCACCCGCGTCGAGGCGTTCCTTGATCTTGGCGTGCGCGATATCGCGGGCCACCACCAGCGGGCCGGTCAGCGAAAGCCGGGTCTTCACCGGGTATTTCGACAGCTCCGCGCGGATCTCCGACATCGGCCGGTTCAGGTCGACCTCGACCACATCGCCGCCGAGGATGGAGTCGGTCTGCTCCGGCAGGTAGTGTGCGGGCTCGCGCTCGAGCTGTTCCAGGAACACACCCTCGGGTGTGATCTTGGCCAGCGCCTGCCGGTCGGCCGAGCAGGACACCGCGATCGCGACCGGGCAGCTCGCGCCGTGCCTGGGCAGCCGCACGACCCGCACGTCGTGGCAGAAGTACTTGCCGCCGAACTGCGCGCCGATGCCGAAGGACTGGGTGAGCTTGAAGACCTCTTCTTCCAGCTCCAGATCCCGGAAGGCATGTGCCGCCAGCGAACCCTCGGTGGGCAGCGTGTCCAGGTAGTGTGCCGAAGCGTATTTCGCCGTCTTCAACGCGAATTCCGCACTGGTGCCGCCGATGACGACCGCGAGGTGGTACGGCGGACACGCGGCGGTGCCGAGCGAACGGATCTTCTCGTCCAGGAACTCGAGCATGCGCGTGGGATTCAGCACCGCCTTGGTTTCCTGGTACAGGAACGACTTGTTGGCCGAGCCGCCGCCCTTGGCCATGAAGAGGAATTTGTACGACGGATGCGCGGGATCGCCCGGGGTGGAGTACAACTCGATCTGCGCGGGCAGATTGGTGCCGGTGTTCTTCTCGTCCCACATGGTGATCGGCGCGAGCTGCGAGTAGCGCAGGTTCAGCTTGGTATACGCGTCGAATACACCGCGGCTGATCCATTCGGCGTCGTCCACACCGGTCAGCACGCCCTCGGACTTCTTGCCCATGACGATCGCGGTGCCGGTGTCCTGGCACATCGGCAGGATGCCGCCCGCGGAGATGTTGACATTCTTGAGCAGGTCCAGCGCGACGAAGCGGTCATTGCCACTGGCCTCGGGATCATCGATGATCCGGCGCAGCTGGGACAGGTGCGCGGGCCGCAGGTAGTGGCTGATGTCGTGCATCGCCTCGGCGGTGAGCAGGCGCAGCGCCTCGGGCTCGACCTGCAGGAAGGTGCGGCCGTTGTGTTCGAAGGTGTTGACGCCCTCGGTGGTGATCAACCGGTATGGGGTGTCGTCGGCGCCGATCGGCAGCAGATCTGAATAGCGGAAATCCGGCGCGGTCACGGACGCACTCCTTCGGGCGGGCCTGGGATCGGTCTACGCAGGCTGGTCACGAGCACAGCGAGCGTATCGGCCGATCACCGGCCGACCATTGCTTAGGCAAGCCTCACTCGATGCATCGCGTCAAAAGGTTGCACGTTCAACCCCAGCAGTGCTACCTCTCAGATCTGGCAGTTGTCGCGCGACAAACGCGGCACGACAATCCACCTGATATGTCAGAGTTTGGAGCGCACTCGTGACCGATCCCCACTGGCTCGATGATGTCGAAATGCGTGCGTGGGTGGGATATGTGCGCACCCGCGACCTCATCGCCGCCGCGGTCGGGCGCGACTCATCCCGGGAGTCGAACCTCACCTACGTCGAATATTCGGTGCTCGCCTATCTAGCCGACGCACCCGATCACCGACTCACCTTCGCCGATCTGGCCACCAAACTCGAATGGTCGCAGAGCAGGCTCTCCCATCAGATCACCCGCATGGAGAAGCGCGCGCTGGTCGCCAGGGAACCGATTCCCGACGACGCCCGCCGCACCGCGGCGCGGCTCACCCCGCGCGGCGCGGAGGTGCTCGGCACCGCCGCGCCCGCGCATGTGCGCAGCGTGCGCAGACATATGGTGGACATACTGGACCGCCAGCAATTGGCCGCCCTCGCCGATATCTACGACACGCTGCTCACCCATCATCGAAGAGCCGCCGCCCCCGAATAGCCCGACCGCCGGTCAAGCCGACTGTACGGCGCCCGCCGGTACACCGAGCGCCCGTTCGAACCCGTCCGGCACCACCAGATCGCCGCGATCGAGCTCGCCGACACTGGTCTTACGCAGTCCCAACAGCGCCGAATCAATACCGCCACGCAGGATGTCGAGCACATTCTCGACGCCCGCCTGCCCGTTCGCGGCCAGGCCCCACAGATAGGCCCGCCCGATCATTACCGCGCGTGCCCCCAGCGCCACCGCCTTCACCACATCACTGCCGCGCCGGATGCCGCCATCGAGCACCACCTCGATCTGTGACCCGACCGCATCGGCCACCACGGGCAGGGCCCGGATCGCCGCCGGAGTGCCGTCGAGATTATTGCCGCCGTGATTGGATACCGAGATCGCCGCGACACCGGCGTCGACTGCGCGCTGCGCGTCGTCGACCCGCATCACCCCCTTGAGCATGACCGGACCATCCCACTGCTCGCAGATCCATGCCACATCGGCCCAATCCGGTGCTGGCGTGCCCATCCACTCGCCATACGCACCGAAAAAGCCCGGTGCCGGTCCATCGCCGACGGCCATATTCGGCGCGGTGAGATCCGGAATATGCCCGGACCGAGCGTAAGTCGCGAGCCAGCGCGGCCGCGCCAGGGTCTGCGGTGCGAATCTCAGCATGGTCTTCAGGTCGAGCTTTTCCGGGATCACCGGGCTGCCCCAGTCGCGTCCGTGTGAGAAGGACCAGTCCAGGGTCAGGATCAGACCGACCGCGCCCGCCGCCTTGGCGCGCGACATCCGTTGCAGGATCTCATCTTTCGAACCGCACCAGTACAGCTGGAAGAAGGTCGCCGGATTCGCCGCGATGACCTCCTCGATGGGCTTGCTCGCGAAGGAACTGAGTCCCATGGCGATGCCGCGCGCCGCGGCCGCACGCGCCACGGCCACCTCACCGTCCGGGTGCACCGCCTGCACGCCGGTGGGCGAGATCAGCACCGGCATCGAAAGCTGCTGTCCCAGCAGGGCTGTCGACTGGTCACGAGCGCCGATCGGACCCGCGCAGTGCGGCGCGAAGCCGAGTTCGGTGAAGGCCCGCTGATTTTCCTCGATGGTCTGGCCGCGCTCGGATCCGGCGATCAGCGCGCCGTACACCGATTTCGGTAGTCGTTTCTTTGCCCGCCGCTGCGCTTCGGCAACGGTTTCGAACCACGGGTTCACGAGAGGGATCCTTTCGGGGAAGCCACCGGCCACCACAGCCGGATCTGTTCGTTCAGGTCAGTGGTCAGTTGCTGCAGCAGGGCATGGCCCTCTGCGGCGCTCGCGCCATTCGGATCGCCCAGTACGCCATTGGCGCTCACCGCGCGCACTCCCCCGGCACGCAGCAGCGGCAGTATCTCGGCCAGTGGCCGGGTATCGCCTGCGACGGCGAGCTCGGCACGGACGACATCGGGCCGCAGCGCCAATTGCATGGCGGTCTCGGCGCGGCCCGCGTGTGGATCACCCGGATAGCGCGGCATATACACCCGCACGTCACGGGATTCACTGCGCAGCAGCGCCGCGGCCGCGCGCAGCGGTTCGAGATTGCCGCCGTGCCCGTTGACGAGCACGATGCGGTCGAAGGTCTCTGTGGCCGAACGGCACAGCTCCACGATCAGCAACTCCAGGGCGGTCCGCCCGATCGACAGCGTGCCGGCGAAACCCGCGTGTTCACCGCTGGATCCATAGGGAATCGGCGGTGCCACGAGCACATCCGGGCGCAGTTCAGCCAGTCGCGCACACAATGCCACCGCGATATCGGTATCGGTCGACAGCGGCAGATGTGGTCCGTGCTGTTCGGTCGACCCCACCGGCACGGCCAGGATCGCCCCCGCAGCGGCGCGCTCACCGGCTTCCGGCCAGGTCAGCCGCGCGGCCACACTGTGGTCCGCGACACTTTCCAACATGCCGCGAGATTATCGTCAGCGACTGACATAATCAATACCGTGACAGATGCCAGGGTGCGGGGCCGTCCACGCGGCACGACCAAGCGCGAACTCGAACTGATCGCCATGCGACTGTTCACCGAACAGGGCTTCGACGAAACCACCGTCGACCAGATCGCCACCGCCGCCGGTATCAGCGGGCGCACCTTCTTCCGCTACTTCCCGTCCAAGGCGGAAGTGCTCTGGTACCAGTTCGACGACGAGGTCGCGGCGCTGCGCGCGGCCTTCGCCACCGTGCCCGATGACGAGCCGATGATGACCGCGGTGCGCCGAGTTGTGGTGAACGCCAACCGATATCGCGCCGAGGACGTGCCCGAACTGCGCGTTCGCATGCAGCTGGTCGGCAGCGTGCCCGCGCTCGCCGCCACCGCGGGCGCACATTACGACGCCTGGGAGCGCGCGGTGAGCGCCTTCGCCGCACGTCGACTCGGCGAACCCGAGGACGGCCTGCTCCCGCTCGCCGTCGGCCGTACCACACTGGCCGCCGCGCGTGCCGCCTTCGATGCCTGGCTCACCCGCGCCGACACCCACCTCACCGTCTACCTCGACGAAGCGCTCGCAGCCCTGGCACGTGGATTCGCGCCGCGGGCCGAGGATTCGGATCTACCATCGAGCTAACGGCAGGTTTCACCGGCGACCGAGATGGGGTATGACTAGGCTCGGTATCGGCGCGCAGCCGAAGGTACGACTATCCCGACAATCCCGTCGAAAGGGGCTGGAATTTCCATGTCCGAGGTGTCCATGAGCCTTTCGGCGGATTCTCTGCCCGTAGGACCCGTCGACACGCTGCTTCCACAGCTGGTCGAACACCTGCGGCAGAACCGAACTGCGCTGCGCGAAGAGTGGGCCAGGCGGATCACCGATGCTCAGCTGCTGACCGCGATGACCCCGGAGGAGATCTTCTCCGAGGCGACCTCCATGTACGACAACTACGTCGAGGTGCTCGTGACCGGTAGCGTCGAGGCCTTGCAGGCCTACGCGCGCGACCTGTCCGAACGCATCATTCCGAGAGGAGTCGACACCGACGAGGTCCTCGGCATCGTGCTGCTCCTGCGTGACGTGCTGGCTCGCTCGCTGTTCGAGAAGTACCAGGCCGACTTCGACTTACTGAACGCGGTCCTGGACGCCTATGAGCCCGCCGCGAACCGCATCGCGAGCACCGTCGCCATCTCGTTCGTGCAGGAGCGCGAACGCGTCATCCGCCAGCAGCAGGAAGCCATTCGCGAGCTGTCCACCCCGGTGCTCCAGGTCCGTGAGCAGCTGCTCATCCTGCCGATCATCGGTGTGCTCGACTCGCAGCGCGCTCGCCAGCTCACCGAACAGCTGCTGCGCGCCATTCGCGCCAATCGCGCGAAGGTGGTCGTCATCGATATCACCGGTGTGCCGAAGATCGACTCCACGGTGGCCAACCATCTGGTGCAGACCGTTGACGCGTCCGGTCTGATGGGCGCCAATGTGATCATCACCGGCCTGTCCTCCGAGATCGCGCTCACCCTGGTGACCATCGGCCTGGATCTGTCCAAGATGAACGCGGTCGGCGACCTCCAGGGCGGTATCGAAGAGGCCGAACGCCTACTCGGCTATGAGGTGACCCGGGTAACGGATCGCATGCTCACCGAGCGCGATGGGCGCTGATCGGACCACTTATGCCGGTTCCGATACTCAAACAAGGCACCTATTTGATCGCGTCGGTTCAGTCAGCCCTGACCGACGCGGATACCGAACGTCTCCAGGACGACCTGATGAAACAGGTCAGCAAATACCGAGCACACGGAATCATCGTGGATGTCACGGCGATCGATGTGATGGATTCGTTCGCCGCGAGATCGCTGCGTACCATCGCGCACATGACGCAGCTCCGCGGTGCCGAAACGGTCATCGTCGGACTGCAACCCGAAGTAGCGTTCGCCATGGTGCAACTGGGCCTCACCTTCGAGGACATGCACACCGCCCTCGACTTGGAAGAGGGTTTGGCGTGGCTGAACCGCAAAACCCCGGCCCGCCGCCAGCGAGATGGTCGTGACAGTGGCCGCTGAGAACTTGGTGATCGCGGTCAAGGTGTCGGGTGACATCGTGATCGCGCGTCAAGCCGGACGTGAGCTGGCGGCCAAGCTCGGATTTTCTCTGACAGATGTGACCATGATCTCGACGGCGATCTCCGAGATCGCCCGCAATATCACCAGTTATGCGGGCAGTGGCGAAATACGTTTGCTGGTCGATGACCGAGAAGGTCGCCAGGCGCTGGTCGTCCAGGCCGAGGACCAGGGACCCGGTATTCGCGATATTGCCCGCGCGCTCGACGACGGATACTCCACCGGCCGCGGTCTCGGACTCGGCCTGCCCGGCGCGCGCCGTCTGATGGACCGTCTCACCGTCGAATCCGCACCCGGACGCGGCACGTTGGTTGAGATGTGGAAGTGGGTACCCAACGGTGCATGAGGACGGGATCATCGGCCGGATCGAATGGGCGGTGGCCGGTCGCGCCCTACCCGGCCAGCGGGTCTCCGGTGATCGCGGCGTCGTACTCGACGCGGGCGGCGGTGCGGCGCTCTTCGCCGTCCTGGACGGACTCGGCCACGGTGCGGCGGCTGCCGACGCCGCCGATCGCGCAGCGCAGGTGCTCTCGGAGAACCGCGCCGAACCACTGGATGTCCTGATGGTGCTGTGTCATCGAGCCATGGCCGATACCCGCGGTGCGGCAGTGTCTTTGGCGCTGTTCGGGACCGCCGATACGGTGCAGTGGCTCGGCGTCGGCAATGTCGAATCCCGGATTCTGACCACGGGTCCCGCGGGACTCACTATGCGCGCGACGGTCTTGCTGACCGGCGGCATCGTCGGCTATCGGCTACCCCAGAACCTCCAGGCACAGTCCATTCCGGTGCGCCCCGGCGATCTGCTGCTGATGTCGACCGACGGCATCGTCACCGAATCCGCCGACAGCGGCATCGATCTGTCCAAATCCACCGCCGAGATCACCGCCGAAATCCTGGCCAGGCATGCCAAGGACACCGACGACGCCTTGGTGCTCGCGGCACGTCACCGGGGCGGCGTACTGGCGGCGTCGGCGCCGAGCGAGGTGCAGACATGAGCCAGCGTAGCGAGCGAAAAGCCGTCACCGCGGTCACGACGGAGCCGAGCGCGAGCGAGGAGGAGACATGAGCGCGGCGCTGGCCGCATTTCTCGACGCCTACGCGGATGCGCTACGGCGCCATCTGGACTCACCGTCGCAGGCCGGTCTCGGGGAGGGGTACGAACTCGGCCGCCGCGCCCTCGTCGAGGGCATCAGCCTGCTCGATCTCACCGAAAACCACTATCGCGTAGTACAAGCCACGGAGTCGGGTACCGCGGGCGCGAGCGAAACCGCCAAACGCGCCGAAACCGCACTGGAATTCTTGCTGCAGACCCTCGCCGCCCTGGACATCGCCACCCGCGGCTATATCGACGGCACCCGCCGCGCCGAACAACAGCGTTCGCGCATCAATGATCTCGTCGGGCGCGACGCCTTCCGCACCGCGCTGGTGGAATCGCTGCAGGACGGCTTCTTCGTGGCCGACGCGCGCGGCACCATCATCGAGGTCAACTCCGCCTTCGGCGCGCTGACCGGATACGGCGCCGCCGAACTGCCGTTCCCGCTGCCGCATCCCTGGACAACGCGCGACGGTCCGCGATATCCCGATCTCGGCGCCGAGGCGCAGCGTTTCGTGATTCCGGTCAAACATCGTGACGGCCGCACCGTCTGGCTCGCGGTGAGCACCAGCGCGATGGTCGAACCGGAGAAGTACGAGCAGATCTTCGTTGGCACCATCCGCGATGTCACCGCCGAACACGATGCGCAGGCCCGCGATCAGGCGGCCTCCCGGCTTGCCACCGCCGTCGGTGCGGCGACCAGCGTGGTGGAGGTGCTCGCGGTCGGACTCGACGAGTTGCGACGCACCGTCGGCGCGGAGACCGCGGTGGTCATGGTGTGGCCCAACCGAAATACCGGGCCGGAGGTGTATATCTCCGGTGCCGAGGGCATTCCGGAGGGCACGGTGCTCGATGCCCGTGCGCGGGCACTGCTGGACCGGGCCCGGCGCAGACCGGCGCGCAGTCTGTTCGCGATTCCGGAGAGCACCGCGAGCTCCGAGGGCATCGTCGCCCCGCTCGGTGAGACCGGCGACGCGGCGCTGTGGCTGCGCTTTGCCGCGCCGCGCGCCATCAGCGCCGCGGACTGGACGCTGTTCTCGCTGCTCATCGGCCATCTCAGCCTGGCGGTACAGCGGGCGCGCAACTTCGATCAGGCGCGCTCGACCTCGCTGACACTGCAGCGGGCAATGCTCGGTCCGATCGAACTGCCGCCGCGGTTCTCGGTGCACTATGAGCCAGCGCTACCGCCACTGGAGATCGGCGGCGACTGGTACGACGTGGTTCCGCTGCGCGACGGCACCATTGGCGTCGTGGTCGGCGACTGTGTCGGACGTGGTCTGTCGGCTGCCGTCGTGATGGGCCAATTGCGTACGGCGGCAAGGGCTTTGCTGCTGCGTGGCGCCGGTCCGGCGCAGCTGCTCGCGGAACTCGATACCGTCGCCGGCCGGATCCCCGGCGCAATGTGCACGACCGTATGCGCCGCCGTGCTCGACCCGGTGCGCGGACTGGTCCGCTACAGCAGCGCGGGACATATGCCGCCGATTCTGGCCGACGTCGGCCAGCCCGGCAGACTGCTCGAGGGCGGCCGGGCGGTGCCGCTGGCCACCTTCGACACGCCACGGCGGCCCGAGGCCACCACTGCGCTGACACCGGGTTCGACGCTGGTGCTGTTCACCGACGGCCTGGTCGAACAGCGTGGCGTCGATATCGATGACAGCTTCGCCAAAATCTCGGCGGTACTCGCAGATACCGCGGGTAAATTGCCGCGTGAGGTCGCCGACGCGGTGCTCTCGCGACTACGTCCGGCCGCTGGCTACGATGATGACGTCGCCATGGTCGTGTACCGGCAACCGCCTGCCGCGCTGCGGCTGGAGATTCCGGCCGATCCGGATCAGCTCTCGGCCATGCGCAAGCAGCTCAAGATCTGGCTCGCCGCTGCGGCAGTGCCGCACGACCTCGCCTCCGACCTCATCGCCGCGGCCAACGAGGCGTGTAGCAACAGCATCGAACACGCCTACCGCAATGGCAGCGGGCGGGCCACCCGGGCGATGAGCTCGACGGCCGAACTGCTCGGCCGGGCTACGAGCCCCGCCGCGGCGGCCACCACCGACCCCGGAATCGTCGAACTGACCGCCGAATGCGATACCCAACAGGTCGTCATTCTGGTCACCGACACCGGAACATGGAAACCACGCTCGGCCGACCCAGGTCCGCGCGGGCGCGGCATCGATATGATGCGCGCGCTGACGGAAGAATTGGAGATAGATCACAGCGGATTGGGCACCCGCGTCCGCATGTCGGTAACCTTGCCCGCGATCAAATCCCCAGTGGCGAACCCCCTTCGCGGCACGAACCGCCAGATTTCTGGATGACGAATGCAGCGCGAAAGGCGGGTTCATGGCAGATTGTGATGATGTGACCACCAACTCCGGAGATGCGTACCCCCTCGCGGACACGATGACCACCACGGTCGAGGCACAAGACGCCGCGACCGTTCTGACGGTGTCCGGCGAAGTCGATCTGGCGACCGCACCAGCGCTGGAGAACACCATCGAGGCCATCCTCAATGGCAGACCAGCGGTGCTGATCATCGACCTGACCGCGGTCAGCTTCCTCGCTTCGGCGGGGATGGCGACGCTGGTCGCAGCGCATCAGCGGGCCGCAGACGCGACGACCATCGTGATCGTCGCCGACGGTCCGGCTACCAGTCGTCAGCTGAAGATGACGAGTTTGGATCAGGTGTTCGCGCTGCACACCACCCTGGCCGAGGCGCTCGCCAGTCTGCGTTGAGAGCGGGCCGGATGTCGTCGTCGCGACGGAATCACGGCCCTGGATAGACCGGAATCCCGGCCTCCGCCGCGACGGCGGGGCCGGGATCGGTCGTTTTCAGCTCAGCACAGTTCCCGCAATTGCTCGATCAACTTGACCCGCTCGGCCGGGGTCGCCGCCATCGGCACCACATTCAGCACCGTGACACCCGCCTCGCGGAACGCGGCGAGCCGTTCCTTCACGAATCCGGCCGGACCGACCAGGGAGATGTCGCGCACCAGATCGTCCGGGACGACCTTGGCGGCCTCTTCCTTCTTGCCCGCCAGGTACAGCTCCTGGATCCGATCCGCCTCGGCGCCATAGCCGTACTTGGTGGCCAGGGTGTGATAGAAGTTCTTGCCCTTGGCGCCCATGCCGCCGATGTAGAGCGCCAGATGCGGTTTCACGAATTCCAGTAGCGGCGTGACATTCTCGCCGATGGCCAGCGCGGGACCGGCATAGACGTCCAGCTCGCCGAGGATCGGATCACGTTTGGCCAGACCGGCATCCAGCGATTCACCCCAGATCTCCTTGGCCTTCTCCGGCAGGAAGAAGATCGGCTGCCAGCCCTCGGCGATCTCCGCGGCCAGCTCCACATTCTTCGGGCCGAGCGCAGCGAGCAGCACCGGAATGCGTTCGCGCACCGGGTGATTGATCAGCTTGAGCGGCTTGCCCAGACCGGTGCCCCGGTCGGCGGGCAGCGGGATCTGGTAGTACTTGCCCTGGTACTCCAGCCGCTCCCGGCGCCACACCTTGCGGCAGATCTCCACCAGTTCCCTGGTGCGTCCGATGGGCGCATCGTAGGGCACGCCGTGGAAGCCCTCGATCACCTGCGGGCCCGACGCGCCGAGGCCGAGCACGTACCGGCCATCGGAGACGAAGTCCAGGCCAGCAGCGGTCATCGCGGTCAGGCTCGGCGTGCGGGTGTAGATCTGCAGAATGCCCGAAGCCAGCTGCAGCCGTGTGGTCTTGGCCGCCAGATACCCGAGCGCGCTCACCGCATCGAACGAGTAGGCCTCCGGCACGAAAACAATGTCGAGTCCGGCCTGCTCGAGGTCGGCCACCTCGGCGGCCGCCTCTTTGAAGCCGCCCGAGTAGTTGATGCTCAATCCGATCCGCATAGCACTCAACATAACCGCAGCTACGCGCCGGGCCTGCACCGGCTACCCCGGTGCGGGCGGTAGCGTATCGCGGTAGTTCTTCACTGTCGTCGCAGGAAAACGAAAGGCCACCCGCCGTGTCGCAGCCCTCCTTTGCTGAGGCCAACCTCGCGCAGTATCTGACCGATCTGGCCGCGAAGGTGCCCGCACCCGGTGGCGGCGCCGTCGCCGCACTGCACGCCGCACAGGGCGCCGCACTGGTGGCGATGGTCGCGCGCTACACCACCCGGGCCAAGGATGCCGAGCACCGGCCGATCGTCGACCGCATCATCGCGGCGTCCGACGCGGCCCGCGAGCGCGCACTGGCACTGGCCGATGCCGATGCGGCCGCGTTCACCGCCGTCGGCAACGCATACAAATTGCCGAAGGACACCCCGGAGCAGACCGCCGCGCGGGCCGATGCGATTACGGCGGCGTTGATCGAGGCCGCCCGGGTGCCCGCCGCCGTCGTCGACGAGGCCGACGAGGTGCTCTCGCTGGCCGCGGAATTGCTGCCGATCGGCAATCCGAATGTGGTCACCGATATCGGCGCCGCCGCCGACGCCGCCCGCGCCGCGGCCACCAGCTCGCAGCTCAATATCGAAATCAATGTCGGCTCGCTGAGCGCCGAACAAGGCGATAAGTTCGCGACGGTGCTGATCCGCATCGACGAGATCATTGCCCGCGCGGACGCATTGCACGCCGACGTATTGCACGCCGTGCGCGGCTGAGTCTGCAACCGAACGTTCGTACTCGCGCCTGGTCGTTTGTCCGACTCGGCGCCGGGTACGCAGCCCCTAGAAGCGAAAACTGTGGATCTGGACGGCCGTTACAGAACCGGTACGTCGAGTTGATCATGAAGTCCTAGAATGGATTTCTGCGTCCCACACCAGCGTGAAGGGGTGGAACCATGCGGAGCGCACTCAGATATTTCTTCCTCGCGGCCGTCGTCGTGGCCTTGGCCGCGTTCGGGTCCGGAGCGGCAATCGCCACCACCATCCTCAAACCCGGGGTCGACACCGTATCGGCGATTTCGCCGTCGACAGGCCAGGAAGTAGGCATCGCGACTCCGGTGACGATTCGATTCGCCGCACCGGTCGCCAACCGCGAACGGGTCGAACAGTCGGTCGAGATCCGGAACACCGCCACACTGCCCGGCCGTTTCTCCTGGTCGAGCGATCGCGAACTGACATGGGCGCCAACGAGTTTCCTGCCCGCTCGGGCTCCGATCACGGTACAGGTCGGTAACGCACGCACCGAGTTCCGCACCAATGCGGGCGTGGTCGGTGACGCCGATATGTCGGCGCACACCTTTACCGTGAGCATCGGCGGGGCGGTGGCCCGACAGATGCCCGCCTCCATGGGTAAGCCCGGCTGGGAGACGCCGACCGGCACCTTCCCAGTGCTGGAAAAGTTCCGTTCGGTCGTGTTCGACTCGCGCACCATCGGCATTCCGCTGAGCTCGCCCGAGGGGTACGTCATCAATGGCGAGTACGCCGAACGCCTCACGTGGGGTGGTGTTTTCGTACACTCCGCACCGTGGTCGGTGGACTCGCAGGGCTATGCCAATGTCAGCCACGGCTGCATCAACCTGGCCCCCGATGACGCCGCCTGGTACTACGAAACCGTCGGCGTCGGCGACCCGGTGACCGTGCACTGGTGAGCCGTAAACAATCTGTTTTCCTGCGCGACACCGGCCCTCATTTTCGTCGACCGCAGCAAGCCTGGCAGTATCCTGCCGGGGTTGATACAACTGCGGGACACACTTGACGGTATGACCTGATGAAGGTGGGCTATGGATCGACCGGATATGACCTCTCGGGAGAATACTGGCCCGCAACCGAGCATTGCGCCGCAACAACCGCTCGGTGACCCGAGGGCATACCAGGATCCGAACCATCCCATGCCGCACCGCCGAATGCCGATTCCGCAGGTTCCGGCGGCTCCCGATCAGGTGCCGTACCACCAAGATCCGGGCCCGCACCGCACTGGCCCAATCGGGCAGGCACCCGAAAGCCGGATCAGGCCGGGCTCGATGCGCCCGGCTCCAGCGAATCGTCGCGGCCCGATCCAGAACCCCGCCGACCAGACCCCGATGCATACCGATCCGCTCCGCCACGTCCCGATCGACGCGGAGCAGACCGGGCCGATACCCCGTCTTCCGATCGACCGACCCCCTGTCGACACAGGCCCGTTCCGCCGAATTGGGACCGATCGATCATCGACCAATACCGGTCCGCACCAACAGGTTCCGATCGAGCGGGCACCGATGAACTCCGCACCGCTGCGACGAGTACCCGTCGAGCAGGCACCCACCGACTCCGGACCGCTGCGCCGGGTACCGAACGACCAGAGCGCAACCCCCTCCGGGCCGCTTCGCCAGGTTCCCGACGCGCCGACGCCGATGACAACGGACCCGTTCCGTCGCATAACCGGTCACCAAGGTCCGGGTATGCAAACACCGAATCCGCGGGGCCCCGGGCAGACCGGCCCGATTCAACGGGATCCGATCCAGGAGCCACCTACCCACCGAGCCCCGATCCCCCCGGTCTCGATGCGTCAGGCACTTCCGCAGCACCCCACCGCTTCGGACCCGAGCCAGCATGGATCAGCACCGCAACACCCGCAGCCACCCGCACCTGCGCGGCCACATGCGCCGACCATGCCGGAACCGAGCCGCCACGCTCCGGGATCGCAAAATCCGATGCAGCATGCGGCTACGGCGCACGGCCGGGGACGAGCACCGATGCGGCAGAACCCTATTCATCCAGAGGCCAGCAACGGATCGTTCGCCGAGCAGGATCCGATGGGACACGCGCCCACCATGCAGGCCCCGATGCGGCAGCCCGCGATTCAGCGAGATCCCCTGCGCCAGAACCCGATCCCTTCGGATGCCGCCGCATTGCACCACATCCAGCAAGGCCCGAACCACGGCGCGCCACCGCGGCTACCGCCGCTCGCCTTGCCGGATCCCACCAATTCAGCGCAAGATCCGATGCGGCAGAACATGACTCATGTTGGCAACGGGGAACTCGACGAGCAGGGGCGCGACTATCAGGACAACTGGTCCGAGTGGGTCGAGGAGCTTCCGGAGGAGAAGCCGGCCGCGCCGGACTACTTCCGGCACGAGGAAGCGCTGGCGGCCATGATCGATCGGTCGGGGCGGAATCGGTCGACGCGACGGTGGCTGCCCGTACTCGTCGGGTCGGTTGCCGCCGCCGGGCTATTGGTGGTGGCCTTCGTTCAGCTCGACCCGAATCCGCAACCGGCGACGGTGGCCTCGTCCAGCCCGAGCCAGGTCGCGGTTGCCGATCCGGCGCCCACCGCGCAATGTCCGGCCGAACAGGTCGGCAGCACAATTCAGGGCAATGGGGCGGGCGGGATGGATTCCGGACCGGCCGTCATCTTCGCCTTCCAGTACGCGTATTACGTCACCCGATCCGGCGAGGCGACCCGAGAGTTCGTGGCTCCCAACGCATCCGTCTCCCCCGCCGCGACGATCCAGCAGGGCATCGACGGGATTCCGGTGGGCACAACACACTGCATCACCGTCACGCCGGGTGCCTTCGTCGGCCAGTATCTGGTGCAGGTGACCGAATATCGACCGGATTCGAAGTCGATCACCTACAAGCCTCAGGCCGTCACGACCGCGCGCATCGGCAGCCAAACCCTCATTACCGCGATCAGCGCCGCCAAATAGTCAGACCGGCGAATTCCACGGCACCAGTACGATTTTCCCGCGAACGCGCCCGGATTCACTCAGGTGGTGTGCCTTGACCACCTCGGCCATCGGCAGCACCTGATCGATCTCGACCCGCAACCGCCCGTCGTCGAACAAGGCGGACAGCTCCCGCAGATCGCTGCCGGACGGTGTCACATACAGTCGCTCATATCGCGGATCGTCGTCGGCATCATTGCCCTGCGCATCGATCAGGCGTCCGCCGTCCGCGAGTACCGGCAACGATCGTGACCCGTACTCGCCACCGACGAGATCGAAGACCACATCGATATCGCGCACCGCATCCGCGAAATCGGTGGTCGTGTAGTCGATCACCTCGTCGGCTCCCAGATCGCGAAGGAACTCGTGATTGGCGGTCCGGGCCGTACCGATCACGTGCGCGCCGCGGTTCCGCGCAATCTGCACCGCGAAATGCCCGACACCGCCTGCCGCCGCATGCACCAGAACGCGTTGCCCGGCTACGACTTCGGCAAGTCCCTGCCAGGCCGTGAGCACCGCGGTCGGCGCTGCCGCCGCGTGGATGTGGTCCAGGCTCACCGGTTTCGGTGCGAGCATATCAGCCTGCGCCACAACGTATTCCGCACAGGCACCGTGCCGGCTGAGCACCATGCCGTAGACCTCGTCGCCGACCCCGAACTGCTCGACGCCCGGACCGACCTCGGCCACTATCCCGGACACATCGAAACCCAGTGTGAACGGCGGATCTCCGAGTTTGCGCACCAGCCCGGACCGAAGTTTCCAGTCCGCCGCATTCATGCCGGTCGCGGCGACCCGCACCACCACCTCACCCGGCCCGGCATTCGGCCGATCGACCTCGACGATTTCCAGGACCTCGGGAGCACCGAATGTTCGTTGCGTGATTGTCAGCATGCCCACGATTCTGCGTTCACCTAGTATCCAAGGGAAAGAAGGCACTTCAATGATCCCGAGGTACCCGATGGATACCATCGTCGACTGGTCCGACTCCGATAACCTGGTCAAGGCCTATCTGTCCAACTGTCCGGCGCGCGAGGTGCTCACCGTGCTCGCGGACAAATGGGTGCTGCTGGTCCTCGGTGTGCTGCGCATGGCGGGCGGACCGGTGCGCTTCAATGACCTGCGCCGCCGGCTCGATGGCATCACCCAGAAGATGCTCACCCGCACCCTGCGCAATCTCGAGCGCGACGGCCTGGTCCGCCGCGCCGTCTACCCCACCGTCCCGCCGCGTGTCGAGTATTCGCTCACCGAGCTCGGTGCCAGCCTGGGCGAGCTGAGCCATGCGATGGGTGTCTGGTCGGTCCGGCACCACGGCGAAATCCTCACCGCCCGAGACGATTTCGACACGCGTGCGGCGGCGGAACCCGAACCCGTCTGAACCTGGTAAGCCGTCACGCCCCTCAGCAGGGATGCCGGTCGAGTCAGGCGGCCCGGAGGAGGTCGCCGCCGGAGGCGAGGGCGGCGTAGCGGCCGTCGGCGTCCATGAGTTCGCGGTGGGTTCCGCGTTCGATGATGTGGCCGTGGTCGAGGACGACGATCTGATCGGCGTCACGGATGGTGGAGAGCCGGTGTGCGATGGTGATGGTGGTACGGCCTTCCGACAGTGCGTCGATAGCCGCCTGCACCTCCTGCTCGGTCCGGTTGTCCAGCGCACTGGTGGCCTCGTCGAGCACCAGAATCGGTGGGTTGCGCAGGATCACCCGCGCCACCGCCAAGCGCTGCTGCTCGCCGCCGGAGAAGCGGTATCCGCGCTCACCGACCAGCGTGTCGTAGCCGTCGGGCAGGCCCGCGATATGATCGTGGATCTGTGCGGCCCGCGCGGCGGCGTATAACTCCTCATCTGTCGCATCGGGTTTGGCGAAGCGCAGATTATCCGCGACCGATGCGTGGAACAGGTAGGTCTCCTGTGACACCACACCGACGGCGGCGGCGAGATCGGCAAAGGACAAGTCCCGCACATCGATTCCGTCGATCTGTACCGACCCCGATGTCACGTCGTAGAGCCGCGCCACCAGGTATCCGAGTGTGGTCTTACCCGATCCGGTCGCGCCGACAATGGCCAGACTGGACCCGGCGGGCACGGTGATATCGATGTCCCGCAGCACATCCCGGGTGCCCGAGCCATACCCGAAGCCGACGTGATCGAAGCGCACCTCACCCTTGACTCCCGAATTCGGCACCGGCACAGGCTTTATCGGCTCCTCGAAATCAGGCTCGAGATCCAGGTATTCGAAGATCCTGCCGAACAGCGCCATCGAACTCTGCACCTGCACACCGGTGTACAGCAACTGCACCATCGGCCGCAGCAGACTCGTCTGCAAGGTCGTGAACGCCACCAGCGTGCCGATCGATACCAGCGGATGTCCCGCCGCGACCGTCAATCCGGCCGCCCAGTAGACGACCGCGGGCATGGCAGCCATGACGATCTGAATCGTCGACTGCCGCCACCGCCCCGCCATCCCGGACCGGATCTCCAGGTCGACCAGCCCGCGCGATTCCTTCGCGAAATCGTCGACCAGTGCGGGCGAGCGCCCCATCGTGCGCCCGAGCAGAATGCCGCTCACCGACAGCGATTCCTCAACAATCGCCGACATGCCCGCCAACTTCTGCTGGCGCTGCGCGGTGATCTTCCTGCGCTCGTCGCCGACGCGCCGACTGATCCAGACGAAGAACGGCAGCATGATCAGCGATACCGCGGTGAGCCGCCAGTCCAACGCGATCATCGCGATCACCGACGCGATCACCGTGGTGAAGTTGGAGACCAGCGAGGTCGCGGTGGAGGTGACCGTCGACTGCATGCCGCCGATATCGTTGGCGATCCGCGACTGCACCTCGCCAGTGCGCGTAGTCGTGAAGAACGACAACGGCATTCGCTGCAACTGCGCATAGACCGCGGCGCGCAGATCGTGCATGACCTCTTGGCCGACCGCGGTGGAGATGTAGGTCTGCAGTACGCCGAAGACGGCGGTCAGGGCGGCGACCGCGACCATGCCCGCGGCGAGCACGGTCAACAGGCCGGTGCGGCCGTGCGGGAGGGCGTCGTCGAGGATGCCGCGCAGCATGAACGGCGATGCCAGCGCGACCAGGGACGACAAACCGACGAGCGCGGCGACCAGCGCCAGGCGCGCTCGATACGGACGAAAAAGCCGGACGATCCGGCGAAGTTGATGTGGGGGCTGCACAGGCGCCTCCTTCCGAAGCTATGTCATCAAACTGAGCATGGCTCATAATTGTTCCCGAAACAATGAGTTATGCTCAACGTCGTGGAAACCGCTCCTGATCCCGACCTCCCCGAGCTGTTCCTGCGCACCGCCAAGCGCATCCGCCGCAACCAGGTCGCCCGCCTCGCACCGCTTGGCATCACCCCCGGTCAGGCACGTGCGCTGCGCATACTCGGCCACCACGACGAGCCGCTGCGCATGGCCGCACTGGCCGATCACCTCGGCATCGTCCCCCGCTCCGCCACCACCGTGGTCGATGCCCTCGAATCCACGCACCTGGTCGCACGCACCCCCGACCCCACCAACCGCCGCTCCACCCTGGTGACCCTGACCGATTCCGGTCGCGCCGCCATCTCCCAGATGGCCGCAGCCCGACGGCAGGCCGCCGAGGAAGTCTTCGCCACTCTCCGGCCCGAGCAGCGCGAAACCCTGCGCGACCTGCTCTCGACGCTCGACACAGCCGCGATGAAGGCGTGACCGTCCGCCATTTCTCACCGATGCGCGATCCACGCCAATAGACTGTGTGATGTGCGCCACATTAAACCTTGGCGCACGCTTCGACAGCACGGCCTGTACGTGCCGGTGCCGCCGCGGAGTCGATGCGCGGATCGCGTGACCAACTCCGTACCCAAATAGCCGGGGCCTGGTAGCTGGAGATATGCGATGACCCGAGCAGCGAGCTCCGATTTCAGAGCATTGCGGTCCAGGATGGCTGGGCCGGTATTCGCTCCCGACGATGCGGGCTATGACACAGCCCGCGCGGTCTGGAACGGCGATATCGACAGGCGACCGGCCGTGATCGCCGAATGCCTGTCCCCCGAAGACGTGGCCGCGGCACTTGCTTTCGCCAGGGACCACGCGCTCGAGGTATCGGTTCGCGGCGGCGGTCACGCGTACAGCGGCACCGCTGTCGGCGACGACGGGCTGATGATCAATCTCGGGTTGATGAATCGCGTGCTGGTGGATCCAGCAGGCGCGCGTGCCCGGGTCGGCGGCGGCGCGACCATGGCGGATATGGATGCCGCGACTCAGGTGCACGGGCTGGCCGTGACCGGCGGGGTGATCAGCGATACCGGCGTCGGCGGGCTCACACTGGGCGGTGGCATGGGCTGGCTGACGCGCATGTTCGGGCTGACGATCGACGACCTGACGTCGGCCCAGGTCGTACTCGCGGACGGCCGGATTGTGCAGGCCTGCGAAACTGAGCACGCTGACCTGTTCTGGGCGCTGCGTGGTGGTGGCGGCAACTTCGGCGTCGTGACCGAATTCGAGTTTCGGCTGCATCCGGTCGGACCCGAAGTGCACCTCGGCTTTTTCTTCTGGGGGCTCGAGGACGGGGGTGCCGCGCTACGGCTGTTCCGCGAGTTCATCCCGACGCTGCCACTGCGCTCCGGAGTATTCGTCGGCGCCGGGTTATCCGCGCCGCCAGCGCCTTTCGTGCCGGAGCAATTCCACTTGGTGCCGGGCTATCTCCTCATTGTCGCTGGTTTCGACACGGCCGACGAGCACGCTCAGGCGGTGGCCCCGCTGCGCGCCGCGCTACCGCCGCTGTTCGAATTCATTACCCCTATCCCCTATGTCGGATTGCAGAGCCTGCTCGACGACTCAGCGCCTTGGGGCGCCTACGGCTACGAGAAGAGCCTCGACCTCGATGATTTCTCCGATGAGGTGATCGCGGTCATCACCGAGCATGCGGGCAACAAGGCATCACCACTATCGTTCATGCCCATTTTCACACTCAATGGCGCCTTCACCGCCGTCGGCGAGAGCGACACCGCATTCGGCGGCGCCCGCACCGCGCACTATGTCTGCAATATCCAAGCCGCCGCGCTCGACTCCGAAACCCTCGCCACCGACCGAACCTGGGCCCGAACGATCTGGGAAGCACTGCGCCCCTTGGCTGCCAACTCCGGCGGCTATGTCAACTTCATGTCCGACGCCGACGAGAACCGGGTCCACACGTCCTACGGTGCCACCAAATACGCCAGACTGGCCGCCATCAAAACTCAGTACGACCCCGGCAATGTCTTCCACCGCAACGCCAACATCAAACCCGGCTGACAGATAATGGTTTCAGACCAAGGGGTCCGGGACGAGCAGCGTGTCGGCAGCGACGATGCCGAGCCCGTCCACCTGCTCCGCATACAGCGCGACACCCATAGGCTCGCCGCGTCATAGCATGAGAATGTGCTGCTGAGCGCATTCCATCGCCCGCTCCGAATCGCCACCGCCCTGCTCCTGCTGGCCGGAGTCGCGCTGGCCGCGTTCGGCAGCGCGGCCTCGCTCACCCACCACAGCCCCGCCCGCGCCGCCGGCTTCCTGATCGTCGCCGTCGCACTGGCCAGCGTCGCGGTGCTGGTGCTGCGCGGCTACCGATGGATCATCGCCATCACGACCGTGACTCTGGGCGGTCAGTCGATCGCGGTCGCCGCGACCACCTGGGAGTTGATCCACGGTATCGACCCGATCAAATCCCGTCAGCTACACGACCTGGGCGTCACCCCCACCACCGGCGTAGCCATCAACCTGATCTACTCCAGCACCGCCGTACTTCTGTTCACCTGGTTCGCCTTGCGCTACTACCGAATCCGCACCAACGCCTGACAGTGGTTCGCCAAAATCTCACTGCGGCAAGGGAACTCGACAACCCGCGGTTGCCACGATCAACCCGGTACGACACGACCGGGCGAGCGGCGAACGATCAAGCCGTGCGAGTCTTTTCGGCGGCGGCGACTACGTGACGCATCAGGAGGGCGGTGGTTACCGGCCCCACGCCACCGGGAACGGGGCTGAGACCGGAGGCCTTACCGCGTACGGAGTCCGCGTCGACGTCGCCGACGATTTTTCCGTCGGCTGCTTCGTTGGTGCCGACATCGATGACGGTGGCGCCTTCGCGAATGTGTTTGCCGGTGACCAGGCCGATGCGGCCTGCGGCGGCTACCACGATGTCGGCGGCAGAGGTGACGGCCGGGAGGTCCGTGGTGCGGGAATGACAGATGGTGACGGTGGCGTTTTCCGCGAGCAGCAGTTGGGCCAGTGGCTTGCCGACGATGTTGGAGCGGCCGACCACGGCGACATGCTGACCGGCGAGTGGGATTTCGTGATGCTTCAGTAGTTCGACGACGGCCTCGGAGGTGGCGGGGACGAAGCCGTCCAGGTTGGAGGCGAGCAGGCCGAGGGACAGCGGGCTGACGCCGTCGACATCCTTGGCGGCGGCGATGGCCGAGCTGACATCGTCGAGGGTGACACCGGCGGGCAGCGGGGTCTGCAGCATGATCGCGTCGATGCCGGTGTCCGCGCTGCGAGCGGTCAGTTCGTCACGGATCTGCTGGATGCTCGCGTCGGCACCGAGATCGATGGTGTCGCAGGCGATTCCGAGACGTTCGGCGGCCTTGCGCAGCGAGTTCACGTACCAGGCGCTGGCCGGATCGTCATTGGCCACGATCAGGGCCAGGCGCGGCGCGGTTCCGCTCGCGGCGAGCGCGGCGGCGCGCTCCTTGGTGTCGGCGTTGATGGCGGCGGCGAGTTCCTTGCCGGACAGCGAAACGGTATCCACGTTGTCACACCTTATCGGCTGCACCCCGCGGTCGGTTCGAGCGGTCACCCCGCGCCGCCCGATTTGCCCGAAGTCGGGAAATGACGCGCGGATTACGTCCGGCAATTACCCGACTATGGCCTGTACCAGCCGTATCGTAATGGCCGCTCGCCAACAGCTAACTGTCAGCTGACCTACCGAAAGCCCCGTTTCACGCGTGGAAAGGTGTCGACTGTCGTGAAGATCTCGAGGCATTGGAAACTATCGGTCGTGACCGCGTTCGCGGCCGCGACCATCACCGCACTGACCGGCGCACCTGCCATCGCGGCGCCGAGTACCGACGCCCTCTATAACTCCGCCCAGCGCGCCTTCACCGACGGTGACGACGCCTCCGGACGCGCCGAGCTCCGGGAACTGATCGCCGCGGACCCGGCCGACGCCGAGGCCCTGGCGCTGCAGGCGATCTGGTCGAACTACGCCAATGACCTGCCCGCTATGGCCGATTCGATAGCACGCCTCACCGCCGTAAACCCGGAGATGGCCCAGGGCACCACGAATGTGCTCGGCGCGATCACCGCCGCCATCAGCACCCTGCCGAACCCGCTGCCCGCGCTCGTCGGGCCGCAGACCGGAATCGTGGTGCTGGGATACGGCTTGCTCCCGGATGGCACGCTGCGTCCCGAGCTCGTGAACCGGCTGACCGCGGCCTGGCTGCAGGCGGTCGCCTCGCCGTTCTCACCCATCATCGTCACCGGCGGCAACCCGCAGAACGGGATCTCCGAGGCCGAGGCCATGCGGGCCTGGCTGATCAGCAAGGGCTTGCCCACCTCCCGGATCAATGTCGAGAGCCGCGCCGGATCGACGGTGCAGAACGCGCTGTTCAGCACCAAGATGCTGCGTGATGTCGGCGCGGACAGCGCGGTCCTGGTCACCTCGCCGAATCACATCCGGCGCGCGGTCGCCGACTTCATTGTCGCGGGCACGCGCGTGGTCGGGGCGACCACCTCGCTGGACCAACTGGTGTCGCAGTTGCCGCCGCCGGCCCGGCAGGCGCAGCGCGGTATCTATCTCGACGCGACGCGCACATTCCAGCTCGCGACCTCTCGCTGATCCCACCACGCGCACAATCGGTCCGAGCTTGCCCTATCGACCCAAGTACTCGGCGCGAAAGTGCAGCTCAGACCGATTGTCAACAGAAAACGACTAGCCCTGTCTGATACCCGCACGGCAGGATGTCCCGGTGATGCCAACCGGAGATATCGTCGCGCAACTACGAGCGGCGGGCTGTGTATTCGCCGAGGACGAGGCGCGGCTGCTCACCGCCGCCGCGGCGGAGACCGGCGCCGATCTGGCGGATCTGGTCGCGCAACGGGTTTCCGGAACA
Organism: Nocardia sp. NPDC004278; assembly: GCF_053602975.1. Classification (NCBI taxonomy): domain Bacteria; kingdom Bacillati; phylum Actinomycetota; class Actinomycetes; order Mycobacteriales; family Nocardiaceae; genus Nocardia; species Nocardia sp. NPDC004278. The sequence goes on along the minus strand of NZ_JBSGEQ010000001.1, from coordinate 156,324 downwards.
CCCCTGGAGTATCTGCTCGGCTGGACCGAATTCCACGGCTTGCGCGTCGCGGTCGCCCCGGGTGTTTTCGTGCCGCGCCAACGCACCTCCTTCCTCGTCGACGAAGCTGCCGAACTCGCCCGCACGCTCCCCACCGAGCACCCCGTCGTGGTCGATATGTGCTGCGGTTCAGGTGCATTGGGTCTCGCCATGGCGAAAATCCTCGCGGCCGAGGGCCGACAGATAAACCTGGCCGCCGCCGATATCGAACCCGCCGCGGTCGACTGCGCCCGCCGCAATCTCACTCCGATCGGCGCGGCCGTCTACCAGGGCGACCTGTTCGACCCGCTCCCCCGCGAACTGCGCGGACACATCGACATCCTGCTCGCGAACACCCCGTACGTGCCATCGGAAATGATCGCCCAGATGCCGCCGGAGGCACGCGATTACGAGCCACGCACCGCCCTCGATGGCGGTCCCGACGGCCTGGATATCTTCCGCCGGGTGATCGATGCGGCCCGCACCTGGCTCGCCCCGGGCGGACATTTGCTGGTCGAAGCCAGCGAAGCCCAAGCCCCGCACGCGATCACCGCCCTCACCGAATACGGCTTCACCGGCCGCATCGCCGAATCGGACGAGCTCTATGCCACCGTCGTCATCGGCACCAAAGCCGCCGCGCGATAGGCAAGTCGGCCCGACTCACGCCGGGTCCACTCGAAACGCGTGAAGCCGGTCCGGTTCAGTATCGCGCTCTACTTCTTGCGGCCGGTGAATTCGTCCATCGAGTGGTACACACCAACCGAATTCAGGAACAGATCGCGCAACTTGATCGGCAGCAGGCCCGAGATCGCCTTATTGAGCCGCGACGTCCACGGCAGGATAACGAGCGGATTGCCCGCCTTCATTTCTTGCCACGAGGTATCGACGACATCATCCTGCTCCAGGATCGGCGTGAACAGGAAACCCTTTGCGCCGTTGAACATTCCGGTATTGATGTAGGTCGGACACACCGTGGTGACCTTCACGTGGTCGTGGCCCGCCTGCTCCAACTCGATGCGCACCGAATCCGACCATCCCAGCGCCGCCCACTTCGACGCCGCGTACACGCTCATGCGCGGATTGGCGACCAGCCCCGCCGAGGACGCGATGGTCATGACCCGCGCCTGGCCGGTGCCGCGCACCATCGCGGGCAGAAATTCGAGCGTAATGTACATCGGCGCAAGGGAATTGATCGCGACCGTCTTATCGATATCGGCACGGTCGGTCGTCTCCCAGAAGTAGCTGTTGCCGCGCACGATGCCCGCATTGTTGACCAGGATATCGACATCGCCGATCGCAGCACGGACCGCTGCAGCGGCCTCGGCTATGGAGTCCTGCGAGGCGACGTCGACCACGTAGTGGTGAACGGCAGTACCGCGTCCGGACAACTCGGCCACGGTCTCTTCGAGCGCGGATTCGTTGATATCCCACAGAAACACCGCGGCGGCGCCCTCACGCACCGCGCGTTCGGCGAACAGCTTGCCCAGGCCCATCGCGGCACCTGTGACCAGCACCTTCTTATCCGCTACCGTATCCAGCTTCATTCGTCCCAATCCTGATCCATCTTGAAAAAGCCACTGGCGCAATTACTTCTGGCGAAGCGCCTGCATGACCCCGAAGTACAGCGTCATCGTTTTCGCCCACAGTTCCTCGGACATTCCGGGCAGCGGCGCGATGGGCAGTACCCGCTGCACGGCGATCGTCTGGGTGTCGATGTACTTCAACAAGCCCTCGGGACCGTGCCGACGCCCGGTGCCCGAAATTCCGAGCCCGCCCGAGGGCGCGTCCGCACTGCCCCAGGCCGCGATGAAGCCCTCGTTCACATTCACCGAACCCGCATTGATGCGCGCGGCCACCTCGCGGCCCCGAGCGACATCCTTGGTCCAGACGCTCGCATTGAGTCCATACGCGGTGTCATTGGCCTGCTCGACCGCCTCATCGTCGCTGCCGACGCGATAGATCGAGACCACCGGCCCGAAGGTCTCCTCGCGGTACACCGTCATCCCGGGCCGCACCCCGGCCAGCACGGTCGGCTCGTAGAAGTACGGCCCGAGATCGGGGCGAGCCTTACCGCCCGCCAGCACCTTTGCCCCCTTGGCCACCGCATCGTCGACATGCGCACGGACCGTGTCCAATTGGCGCTGGAATGTCAAAGACCCCATATCACTGGCAAAATCGAGCCCGCCGCCCAATTCGATCGCCCGCACATGTTCCACGAATTCGCTGACGAACCGGTCATAGACCGTGTCGTGCACATAGATTCGCTCCATCGACTCACACAGCTGCCCGGCCGAGGCGAAGCAGGCCCGGATCGCGATCTTGGCCGCCCTGGACACATCCGCATCGGCGAGCACCAGCAGCGGATTCTTGCCGCCGAGTTCGAGCGAATAGCCGATCAGCCGCTCCCCGGCCTGCTGCGCAATGGTCCGGCCGGTCGCGCTGGATCCGGTGTAGTCGACATAGTCGGCCCGCGCGATCACCTCGCCGCCGATCACCGATCCGCGACCGAGCACCGCCTGCCACAGTCCGCGCGGCAGTCCGGCCCGCTCGGCAGCGTCGATCGCCCACAGCGCGGTCAGCGCCGTCTGATTGTCCGGCCGCGCGACGACGGCATTTCCGGCCGCCAAGGCGGGCAGCGCATCGGAGGCGGCCAGGGCGAGCGGATAGTTCCACGGCGAGATCACCGCGACCACCCCCTTGGGCCGATGCCGCACATCGACCTGGGTCAGTACCGGCAGCACACCCCGCGGCTTGCGGGTGGCCAGCAACTTCTCCGCGACCGACGCGTAGTACCTGGCATTGACCGCCACATCCCCAACCTCCTCGAAGGCATGCGGCCGCGACTTACCGGTCTCGGTCTGCACGATATCGAGAATCGTGTCCTGTTCGGCGAGCACGATGTCGTGGAATCTGCGCAGTACCGCGACCCGCTCGCGCACCGAGCGCCGGGCCCATTCCCGCTGCGCAGTGCGCGCGGTGGCGAAGGCGGTATCGATATCGCCGGTCGAGGACTGCGGCAGATCCGCGATCTTGTGTCCGGTGGCGGGCGCGAACACCTCGACCGAGGGTGCGCCGCCCGCGATCGCGCGATCGAGCAGGGGTTGCACCAGGGCCGCGGGCAAGGCGGTCGGTTCGGCCAGTTGGCGGGCGGTCGTCATGGTCGGCCCTCTCATGGGTCTGGTGGACGTGGCAGGAGCGGCGGTCGCAGGGCGCGACCATTTCCTGAACACTGGTGTTAGATTAATCATCGGGCCACACCTCATGTCAAGCTGTCGGGTGTGGAACACAGACAGGTCGGGCGTCGAGTTGTGCGGCATCACCATGTCCGCTGACACATCCCGGACCGCTGGCGCGGCCCGGCGCGGTCGACCGCCGCAGACCCAGGAACAGGCCGAGGAGGTCCGCGCCCGGATCGTGCTCGCCACCGCCGCGGTATTCACCCGGGGCGGCTCGCGCGGGCTCAGCGTCGCCCAGATCATCGAACAGGCCGGACTGGCCAGGCCGACCTTCTACCGCTATTTCGGCAATGCCACCGAGCCGCTGCACGTCGTGCTGGATGCCTCGAACGACGGGCTCGTCAACAACATCCGCACGGCACTGACCGGCCCCGACGAACCGGTCGAACTCGGTATCCGACTCATCGACGCCTACCTCGACTGGGCCCACGGGCACGGCGCGATGCTGCGACCGCTCTTCGCCGAACTGCACGACCCGGCCTCACCGGTATCGGCCTATCGCGAACGGGCACTCGATGATATCCGCGCGCTGGTGCGCGAAACGTTCACCGAACTCGGCCGCACGGTACCCTCGCCGCTCGATCTCGATGCGGCGCTGCATGTTTGCGAGTACGTCGTCTATCGCATCTCCGCGGGCACCGCACCGGGTGCCGAGCCGGACGCGGAAACCGTTGCCGCCGCACGGCTTACCATGATCCGCGTGCTGCTGACCACGCTCGGCACCCGCGCCGACCTGGAATACGCCATGACACTGCCCGGCATCTTTCCGGCGGAGTAGACCCCTACATATCCAATTCGAGTTCGCCACCGCGAGAACGCGATACGCAGGTCAGCATCGCGTGTTCCCGCTCACCTGGCAACAGCGCCCGGTCCCGGTGCTCGACGTCGCCGGAGAGCACACTCGCCCGACAGGTCCCGCAGAAGCCCTGCTGGCAGGAATACGCGACGCCGGGCACCGCGCGCCGAATCGCGGTCAGCGCGGACTCGTCGGCGGCGACATCCACCTCGGTCCCACTGCGGCGCAATCGAATACGGAACGGGGCACCATTGCACACCGGCAGCGCCGAGAACCGCTCGGTATGCAGCGAAGCGGTCGGATCGTGCAGCAGCAGCACCTCGCGCGCGGCCTCCGCCAGAGCCGGTGGCCCACAGACGTACACCGCGGCGCCGGTCGGCGTCTGCTCGAAGATCATGCGCGGATCCGGGGCCCCGAACTCGTCGTCCGGACGCACCACCACATCACCGCCGGTGAAGCGGGCCAGCTCGTACAGAAACGGCATCCGCGTCCGCGTGCGCCCGAAATACATCAGCCGCCAGGGTATTCCGGCCCGCTCGGCCGCGGTGACCATCGGCAGGATCGGCGTGATCCCGATGCCACCGGCCACGAACAGATATTGCGGCGCGGCGATGAGTGGGAAGGCATTGCGCGGCCCGCGCACCCGCAGCCGGTCACCGACCCGCAGACCCTCGTGGATCTCCCGGGAGCCACCGTCGCCATCGGCCATGTACCGCACCGCGATTCGGTAGCAGCTGCGATCATCGGGATCGCTGTTCAGCGAGTACTGCCGCTGCCGACCCGAGGGCAGGTGCACATCGATATGGGCACCCGGCGTCCAGGCGGGCAGATCCGCGCCGTCGGGATCACACAGCGTCAGGCTGACCACCTCGTCGGCCTCGGCGTCGATCCCCATGACCGCCAGTTCGAAATCGTAGCCGGTGTGGCGCACCGGCTGTGGCCGCGAAAGCAGATGCACCGCTTTGCCTTCCGTGAAGACGCGCTTATAGGTGTCCACCGCCGACGCGATCATCCGCAGCCCGGCCCCCGGCCGGAACTGCTCCACGGCGGTCATGCGCTCGCCCGTGCTGCCGGTGACTGCGCCAGGTAGCGCAGTGCATTGTCCATCGGACCGAGTTGCGAGGGATGGAATCCCGGCCGCAGGTAGCGCGGAATCTCGGTGAAGAAGGTGGTGAAACTCGGCACCACGCCGCGCAGTGACGCACTTGCCATCTGCAGCGGCCACCATCTGCCCTTATTCGGCGACGGGTCCCGATGGAACAGATAGGCGCCCGAAATCAGGAACAGCGCGAGCAGTCCCGAGCTCGCGATCAGTGCCTGGCGCGCCTTGCGGGCGTAGCCGCCGTCGAGATACATGTACGCGTCGTAGACCACGCTGCGATGTTCGACCTCCTCGGCACCGTGCCAGCGGATGAGATCCAGCATCGCCGGATGCATCCCCTTCGCCGCCAGTTTGTCATTGGTCAGCAGCCACTCGCCGATGACGGCGGTGTAGTGCTCCATACCGGCGAACAGGGCAAGGCGCTCACACAGCCATTCATGCTTCGCCCGACCGGAGAGCCCGTGGTCACCGAGCACCCGGTCGATCAACCAGGCGACGCGATCCACCATCGGAGCGACCTCGAGACCGAGCCGCTCCAGTTGGTGACGGGCCTTTTCGTGTGAACCGGCGTGCATGGTCTCCTGACCGATGAAGCCGCGGACCTCTTCCCGCAGACGCTCATCATCGATCAGCGGCAGCGCCTCGGCCAGGGCCTGCGCCATGGCCCGCTCCCCTTCGGGTAGCACCAGATGCATGACATTGATGATGTGGGTGGCCATGACTTCACCCGGGATGTAGTGCATCGGCACCGAGTCGAAGTCGAAGCTGACGTCCCGCGCATTGATCGCATGAGCCTGATCGGCGTACGTAGTGCCCATCTGATGGTCCTCACGTCTGGTCCCGTAGATCGTCAATGTATTGCCGACATCAAATGCTGTCAACATCACATGATGTCAACTTTCCGGCTATGGGAGGATCGAGCTATGAACGACGCCTCCGATGGATCGATACCGGGTATGCGCCGCTGGCGCGGCACGCCTCCGGCCGACCGGATCGCCGCGCGCCGCGAACAGCTCATCGAGGCCGCCATCGAGCTGATGGCCACGATCGGAGCGTCCGATATCTCCATGCGCGGGGTTTGCCGACAGGCCGGACTAACCGAGCGGTACTTCTACGAGAGCTTTCCGAGTCTCGACATATTGCTGACCACGGCGCTGGAGACGGTCGTCCTCGGTGCGCAGGAACGGCTGCTCGCGGCGCTGGCCACCGCGCCGACCGAACCCCAGCAGCTATTCCGGCACGCCATTTCGGCGTTCACCGATTATTTGCTGGAGGATCGTCGGCGCGGTCAGATCATGTTCGTGGAATCGCAGGCCACGCGGGTGCTCGGCGACCGGGGCAACGAACTCATCGAACTGTTCACCGCCCCGATCGCGTTGACGATCGCACTGGCCGACGGAGCGCAATCCATGCCGGACGAGTTCGAGAACAGCCTCAACTCGAACGCCATCTTCGGGGCGATGGCATATATGTATCGCCCGTGGCTGGATGGCACCATCGCCGTCCCGCGAGAACGCTTCGACGACCACGCGACCAGCGTGCTGCGCAATATCGCGACCGCACGGTCGTCGACGGCGCAGCAGACGCACTGATCCGGCTACCCCTGCGTCGACACCGGATCCCGATTCCGCGCCCGCTCGAATACCATGGCGCTGTCGGTGATCCGCCCGTGGCGCAGCGTCACCACATCACGTAGGTAGTTCATACGTAGGCGCCACGGCGCTTTGGTGCCCTGGATCGGGAACCGACTCGCGGCGCGCTGCACGTACCCCGGGTTGAAATTCAGGAACAGCGATGCGGCGCCGACGGACGGATCGCGCACCGGCGTGCAGCGGTCGTAGCCGTTGTCGTCCATATGGCGTAGTAGCCGAACGACGTACTCGCACACCAGATCCGCCTTCAGTGTCCACGAGGCATTGGTGTAGCCGATGATGTACGCGAAGTTCGGCACGTCGGATAGCATCATCGCCTTATAGGCCATATGCTCCGGAAGTTTCACCCGCTGCCCGTCGACCGCGAGTTCGATGCCGCCGAAGGCGAGTAGGTTCAAACCCGTTGCGGTGATGACGATATCGGCGTCGAGGGTGGCGCCGGAGGCGAGGGCCAGACCGGTCTCGGTGAATGTCTCGACCTTATCGGTCACGATATCCAATCGTCCCTTGCGAATCGCGCGGAAGAAATCTCCGTTGGGCGCCAGGCACAGTCGCTGATCCCAAGGGTTGTAGGTGGGAGTGAAGTGGGCGTCGATATCGAAGTCCTCGGGCAGCCAGCGCCGTTGCCAGCCCTTGATCCGCTTGCGCATGAATTCCGGATACCGTTGGCTCAGTTGGTATATCGCGGTGGCCAGCGCCACGTTCTTGGCCCGCGCCACCGCGTACGCGACGCGGGCGGGCAGGAATTTGCGCACCTTGACGGCGAGATCGTCGCGCGCGGGTGCGGAGATGATGTAGCTCGGCGAGCGTTGCAGCATGGTCACGTGCGCACCCTGCTCGGTGAGCGCGGGTCCGAGGGTGACCGCGGTTGCGCCGCTGCCGATCAGCACCACCCGCTTGCCCGCGACATCGAGATCGTGCGGCCAATGCTGCGGGTGGATGATCGGTCCGGCGAACCGCTCGCGGCCCGCGAATTCCGGGGTGTAGCCCTCGTCGTAGCGGTAGTAGCCGGAACAGCAGAACAGGAATCCGGCAGTGAGCGTGACGGTTTCGCCGGTATCGGTCCGTTCGGCGCGCACCGTCCAGCGGTTGTCCCGCGATGACCATTCGGCGCGGACCACCCGATGCCGGAACCGAATATGCCGCTCGATACCGCTCTCGGTGGCGGTGGCACGCACATAATCCAGGATGTCGTCACCGTCGGCGATCGACATCTCTCCCAGCCACGGCCGGAAGCGGTAGCCGAGGGTGTACATATCCGAGTCGGAGCGAATTCCCGGATAGCGGAACAGGTCCCAGGTTCCGCCGATCGCGTCGCGGCTTTCCAGAATCGCGTAGCTCCGCCGCGGGAAGGCCCGCCCCAGGTGATACGCCGCACCTATCCCGGACAGTCCGGCACCGACGATGAGCACATCGACGTGCTCGTCAGCGGTCGTCATAGCTCTCACCCTCCGGTATTCGGCGGTTGCGGCGTGACGCCGATCCGCACCGGCGTCGCCTCCAGCCTATCGGTGACCTGTTGTCTTCGAGAACAACACCCCCGACCAATACCTTGGACAAGCGACCAATACCGACCGGTTCTCGAGTGCGCGAAGTGCAGTGAGGTCACTCACATCGATTGCGCATCACCCCAGCGTAGCCGTGAAAGTTCAACTGTCCCAGAAGGATTCCCTCAAACTGGCCATACCCAGGACAGGTTACCGTCCGGTAGCGTTCGGTCGCACCGACGATCAGAGACGATCCGGAACCGTATTCATCAACGTTTTCCAGGAGCGCAAGTGTCGCATTCTCGGTTCGAATCCATCGGTGCGTACCTCCCCTCGAATATCGTCTCTACCGAGGAGTTGATCTCCAGACTCGCCGAACCCCCATCGTTCGATCTCGAACGGATCACGGGAGTGCGGGAGCGCCGCGTCCACGACACCCGACCGGACAGCTACGAGGACTCGTTCGCCCTCGCCAGCAAGGCGGCTCAGGACTGTCTTTCCAGGTCACAGTACGCCGCGGCGGATCTCGACGTGATCATCTCGACCTCCATCACGCGCAGCAGGAACGGCACCCGGATGTACATGGAGCCGTCGTTCGCCTCCGCCATCGGCACCCAACTCGGTGCCGACAAAGCCATTACCTTCGATATTTCCAATGCCTGCGCCGGAATGTTGACCGGTACCTACATTCTCGATCGGATGATCCGTTCGAGTGCGGTGCGAAATGGCATGGTGGTGAGTGGTGAGGCCATAACTCCCATTGCCGATACCGCGGTGAACGAGATTTCCGAGAAATACGATCTGCAATTTGCCTCACTGTCGGTCGGCGATTCGGGTTGCGCGGTCGTGCTCGACCGGGCGGTCGACGATGCCGACAAGATCCACTACATCGAATTGATGACCGCCGCCGAACATTCGCACCTGTGCCTGGGCATGCCGAGTGATAAGACCCAGGGCGTCGCGCTCTATACCGACAACCGCAAGATGCACAACGAGGATCGGTTCGTACTGTGGACCGACACCCAGCGCAACTATCTGCGGGCGCGCGGCAAGACCTTCGCCGACGAGCAGTTCGACTACATCATTCACCACCAGTTCGGCGCGGCCGCGCTCCCGTGGCTGGCCGCGATCGGCGAGCGCGAGTTCGGTGTACCGATGCCGCCGGATCTACGGGTGCTCGAGAAGTACGGAAACACCTCGACCACTTCACATTTCATCGTGCTGCACGATCAGCTCAGCGATCAGAAGCTGCCGTCGGGATCCAAACTGCTGATGATCCCCGCGGCCTCCGGTGTCGTGACCGGCTTCCTGTCCACCACCATCTCCTCCCTGAAGGTCTGAGGTCAGCCATGGGCGTGCGCATCAAGTCCACCGGAACCAGCCGGGCCGAGGACACCAACAGCATCATCGAGCACAGCGCCCGCGCGGCGCGGGAAAGTCTGCAGCGGGTGGGTGTGCGTACCGACCAGGTCGGGGTGTTCATCAACGCCGGGATATTCCGTGACTCCAATACCGTCGAACCGGCCGTCTCCGCATTGATCCAGAAGGCGGCGGGTATCGGGCTCGAGTACGGCGAGGACGATCCGCGGACCTTCTCCTTCGATCTCATGAACGGCGCGGTCGGCGTGCTCAATGCGGTCCAGGTGGCCACATCGATCCTGGAGACCGGCAGCGCCGAGCATGTGCTGATCGTCTCCGGGGATACCCATCCATCACTCACCCGCTCGGCGGCCGATGCCGAATTCCCCTATGCCACTTCGGGAGCCGCGCTGCTCCTGGAGCACACCGAGGAACCCGTCGGATTCGGCCGGGTGCATATCGCCAGGGGCGCCGGTACGCCCGCGATCGAGTCGTTCGTCGATACCGCGACCATGGGCACCGTCGGACGCGGTCTGATGACAGTGGTACGAGAACCAGGCTTCGAGGACCGGCTGTTGGCCGTGGCCGTCGACGCCGCGCGAGCCGCACTCGCCGAAGCCGGGCACACCGACGTGTCGAACACTGTGCTGATCGCGTCGACTCCGAGCGCCGAATTCCCGATCCGGCTTGCGCAAACCCTTGGCATCGAGGCGGATTCGGTGCGAACCGCCGATCTGTCCGGAGGCGATCCGCACACCGCGGCCCTGCCGCTGGCCTATGACCGGGCGGTCACCGAGGATTCGTTCGCGGCGCACACCCACGTGCTGTTCGTGGCGGCGGGTGCGGGGCCATCGGCCGCGGCCGTGCTCTACCGACTGCCGGTGCTGGCGGGGACGCCCGCGTGACGACGCCGACCTACTGGCAGCCCATCGACCGGTTCCGCGCGTTCGCGCGCGCGGAACCGAATCGCGCGGCAGTGATCTTCCCGCAGGGGCGCAATCCCGCGGGCCTGCCCGACTATCGCACGATCACCTATCGCGAGCTCGATCGGTGGTCCGACACCATCGCCGAGCGGTTGACCGCATCCGGTGTCGGAACCGGTACGCGCACCATCGTGCTCGTCCTGCCGGGCCCGGAGCTCTACGCGGTGATGTTCGGGCTGCTGAAGATCGGTGCGGTGCCGGTGGTCATCGATCCCGGCATGGGGGTGCGAAAGATGTTGCGGTGCTTGCAGGCCGTGGCGGCCGAGGCATTCATCGGGATACCGCAGGCGCATGCGTTGCGAGTGTTGTTCCGGCGCAGCTTCCGCCTGGTCCACACCAACGTCACCGTCGGCAGGCGCTGGTTCTGGGGCGGTGCGACACTGCGGGATTGGGGCACCATACCCACCGGGGTCACACCTCTTCGTAAACCCGCCGCGGACGGCGATCTGCTGCTGATCGGGTTCACCACGGGCAGCACCGGCCCCGCCAAGGCCGTCGAGATGACCCACGGAAACCTCGCGGCCATGATCGAGCAGGTCCATGCGGCACGCGGGCATATCGAACCGGATACCTCGCTGATCACGCTGCCGCTGGTTGGCATTCTCGATCTGCTGCTCGGCGCGCGGTGTGTGCTGCCGCCGCTGATCCCGAGCCAGGTCGGTTCGACCGATCCCGGGGATATCGTGGATGCGGTCGAGCGGTTCGGTGTGCGCACCATGTTCGCCTCGCCCGCCGTGCTGATCCCGCTGCTGCGCCGCCTCGAACAGCAGCCGACGGAGCTGAAGTCGTTGAACAGCATCTATTCCGGCGGCGCTCCGGTCCCCGACTGGTGCATCGCCGGACTGCGCGCGGTACTACCCGATGACGTCCGGGTGTACGCGGGATATGGCTCCACCGAGGCATTGCCGATGTCCACCATCGAATCACGGGAATTGTTCGACGGTTTGGTCGAGCGCACCCATCGCGGTGCCGGCACCTGTATCGGGCGGCCTGCCGATCGGGTGCGGGCCAGGATCGTCGCCATTACCGACGACCCGATTCCGACCTGGCAGCGGGCCGATGAGATCGCTGGCCAACTCGAAAACTCGCGTAGTATCGGCGAACTCGTCGTCGCCGGGCCGAATGTCAGCACGCGCTACTACTGGCCGGAGCGGGCGAACGCGCAGGGCAAGATTGTCGACGGCGCGGTGATCTGGCATCGCACCGGCGATCTGGCCTGGATCGATGAGCAGGGACGGATCTGGTTCTGCGGGCGCAAGAGTCAGCGGGTGGTTACTGCGCAGGGGCCGATGTTCACCGTTCAGGTCGAGCAGATCTTCAATACCGTTGCGGGCGTTGCCCGAACGGCGTTGGTAGGGGTCGGCGAACGGGGTACGCAACGGCCGGTGCTGTGTGTCGAGCTGCGCTCGGATGCCGATGGCACGACCGTCGAGGCCGCGCTGCGGGCCCGTGCGGCCGAGTCGGAGCTGACCCACACGATCGCCGACTTCCTCGTGCACCCGAAATTCCCGGTGGACATCCGACATAACGCCAAGATCGGGCGCGAGCAGTTGTCGGTGTGGGCGACCGGAAAACTCGGAGCGAAGCGATGAAGTCGACCGTGCTGCGGGCGGTTCCCGTCCTGGGTTGGCTGTATCTGGCCGGTGGCATCGCCGCGGCCGCGATGGATCGTGTTCCGGAAAGCCGGGTCATGCGTGGCATTTGGTGGATCGATGCATTCCTGAGCTTTGTCGTGCACGCGGCGCAGATTCCGGCGGCACTGCGGGCAGCCCATGGTTCGGGGCGGTCCAGGGTCGAGACGGTCGTGCTGACCCAGATCTTCGGCATGACCTGGTGGCGGACCCAGCCCGGTCGGGAGCACAACGGAACGGAGGACACGCTATGAGCAAGGTGCTGGTAACCGGGGCCTCCGGATTTCTCGGCGGTGCGCTCGTGCGCCGACTCGTCCGCGATGGCGAACACGATGTCGCGATCCTGGTGCGGCGCAGTAGCGATCTGACCGATCTCGGCGCGAGCGTCGACCGGGTCCAGGTGGTCTACGGTGATCTCGCCGACGGACTGTCGCTGGCACGGGCCACCAATGGTGTCGATGTGGTATTCCACAGTGCCGCGCGGGTCGATGAGCGCGGCACCCGAGCACAGTTCTGGGAGGAGAACGTTCGGGCCACCGAGCGACTGCTGGATTCGGCGCGGCGCGGCGGCGCTTCGCGTTTCGTCTTCATCTCCAGCCCCAGTGCGCTGATGGACTACGACGGCGGCGATCAGCTCGATATCGACGAATCGGTGCCGTATCCGCGGCGCTATCTGAACCTGTATTCCGAGACCAAGGCGGCCGCCGAGCGCGCCGTACTCGCCATGGACGCACCGGAATTCACCACCTGCGCGCTGCGGCCGCGGGCGATCTGGGGTGCGGGTGACCGATCCGGTCCGATCGTGCGCCTGCTCGGCCGGACGGCCGCGGGCAAGCTGCCGGATCTGTCGTTCGGCCGCGATGTGTTCGCTTCGCTGTGCCATATCGACAATATCGTCGACGCCTGTGTCAGGGTGATCGGCTCGGATGCGGTGGGCGGCAAGGCGTATTTCATCGCCGATGCCGAGCAGACCGATGTGTGGCAGTTCCTCGGCGCGGTGGCAATGGATCTCGGCTATCGGCCGCCGACCAGAAAGCCGAATCCGCGCGTGGTCAACGGACTGGTGCGCGTCATCGAAACGGTCTGGCAGGTCCCTGCCATCGCGACGCGGTGGTCGCCCCCGCTGTCGCGTTATGTCGTGGCGCTGATGACCCGCAGCGCCACCTATGACACCGGCGCGGCGGCCCGCGATTTCGGCTATCGGCCCGTCGTCGACCGCGATACCGGCATCGCGACGTTCAAGGACTGGCTCGAAACACAGGGCGGCATTGTCGAACTCACCAAGGCATTGCGATGACTCCGGAGGCAATAATGCGCACCGACAACGTCTTTCGGCGTCCGATCTCGCCCACCGAGCGCCTGTACTTCGCGACGCGCGAGCTGAGTCCACCGTTCCTGATGCAACTCGCCATCCCCGGCATGGGCCCCATCCGAGCGGCCGAATTACAACGGGCCGTAGATATCGCGTCGGCGGCCGATCCGGGGTCCCGGCTGGTGCGCGACGGCAAATACTGGGTGGACAGCGGTACTCCGGCAGCGGTGCGGACCGTTGTCGGCGGCACACTGAATTACCCTGCGCTGGAGAATGATCCGATTCTCAACAGCCCGATCGGGCCGACCCCGGACCGCACTTGCGAGGTGCTCTTGCTGACCGGCGATCCGGTCACCATCGTATTCCGGGTATTCCACGGCGCGATGGACGGTATGGGCGTGCGCATGTGGGTCCTGGACGTGTTCCGGGCATTGCGCGGTGAGGAACCATTCGGCGCTACCGATCCCACCGCGGATGCCGACCTCGTCGCGCGCCTCGGCGCGCCGGGACGACCGACCCTCGTCCTTCCGGTATTCCCGTCCCCGGCCGGATGCGGCCGCCAAGACCCCGCGGCATCGCCCTGGTTGCTCCGTAATCGGTCCATACCCGTGACCGGCAAGGGCACCGTCGCCCGGGTGGCCGCCATACTGGCCGCTCAGGCGGGTGCCAGGTCCCGCTTTCTCATTCCGGTCGATATGCGGCGGCATGCACTGGGCATGCGCTCCACCGCGAATCTCGCGCTGCCGCTGTTCCTCGATGTGGAGCCGGGTGACGATTGGCAGGCCATCAACGCGGAGAAGCGCATAGGGCTACAGGAAAACCGCGAGCTGAATCAACTGGACAATGGCGGACTTTCGCACTGTCCGCCCTTCGTCGTGCGGGCAGTGCTGCGGGCGGCCAATTGGGTCGGAGCCCGGCTGAACCGGAATATCGTGTCGGCCACCCTGTCGCATACCGGCAGGTTCGAACTCGACGAGCTCAGCGGGCCGGGTTTCACCGCTAACGCGGCACGGGTGCTGCCGCAGCACACCGGGATCATGCCGATGCTCTTCGGCATCGTGGAGTACGGCGGGACCACTGATATCACGGTGTCGTGCCGCAATGGCGAAGGCATCGAGGCGCGCCTGGAGGCGCTGCTGGATCACATCGCCGCCACGCTCGAGCGCGATCTGTCGAATGCGACGCTATGACGACCTTCGCACGTTTCGTGAACGCACACCCGCGCGCAGTGCTGGCCGTTGTCATCGGTGCGGTCCTGCTGCTGGGCCTGCTCGGCACGGGCACCACCGACCGGGTCAGCGTCGGTGGATACAGCGATCCGCACAGCGAATCGACAATGGTCGACCAACTCGTCCGCCAGCACTTCGGGCCGCAGAACCCGGATGTGGTCGCGCTCTACACCGTGCCGGACGGGCAGACACTCGACGATATCGGGCCGCGCGTGCGGCAGGCGCTCGGCCGGATCGATGCGACGGTGCTGGCTCGCCCGATCGAGACGTACTGGAACAGTGCGCCGCCGCGCAAGGGCTTGCTGCACTCCGCCGATAACCGGCAGGCACTCGCGGTGGTGTTCACCGCTGGCGACGATAATGCCCGCATGCGTGCCTACCCGGATATCGAGGCAGGACTGCGGGTTCCGGGAATCTACACGCAGTTGTCCGGCTACAGTGCGCTGGCCGCTGCGATCAACCACCAATCCGAGCACGATCTCATTGTGGCGGAATCGATTTCGCTGCCGATTACACTGCTCATCCTGGTGCTGCTGTTCGGTGGAGCCGTCGCCGCCGCAATGCCGGTGGCCGTCGGACTACTCGCGGTACTCGGCGCGATGGGCACGATCCGAGTACTGACCGAATTCACCGAGGTGAGTACATTCGCACTGAATATCGCCTCGCTGCTCGGGCTCGGGATGGCCATCGACTACGGACTGTTCCTGGTCACCCGATTCCGCGAGGAGGTCGCCGAGGGGCACGATATCGCGACGGCGATCGAACGGACCTACGCGACCGCCGGTCGCACCGTCGCATTCTCCGCGCTGCTACTGATCTGCGCGTTCGCAGGGACGTTCGTGTATCCGCAAGCGGTGCTGCGGTCGCTGGGGTTCGGCGCGATATCGGCAGTGGCGTTGGCTGCGGCACTCTCGCTCACGGTGCTGCCCGCGATGCTGGCGCTGTTCGGTGCCCGCATCGGACCGGCCGGGAGACAGGAACGGACCGAACGCTTTTGGGGTCGTGTGGTGGACGCGGTGCTGCGACGGCCGGGAATAGTGACGGTGGTGGTCGGCGCCCTGTTACTCGCCCTCGCCACACCGCTTTTCGGACTGAAGCTGGGCGATGTCGACCATCGGGCGCTGCCCGCTGGCAATGAAATGCGTACGACCGTCGAAGAACTCACCGCGCAGTTTCCCGCCGCCAGCAGCGGCATTACCGCGGTACTGCGCGGTATCGACGGAACCGTGCCCGATGTGGCGGCGGTCGAATCCGCAACTCGCGAAATCGGCGCGGTCGCCGGAGTACGCCAGGTGCTGCAGGTCGGGCGCGACCAGGATTTCGTTGTGCTGCACGCGTTCTTGACGGCACCGGATCGGAGCACGACCGCCACCGCGGCGGTCCAGGCGATTCGCGGACTGGATCCCCCTGCGGCGATGACACTTCAGGTCGGCGGGGATACCGCGGCGACCCTGGACAGCGTCGATTCGATCGTGTCGCGGATGCCGTGGATGGTACTGGTGATGGTGACCGCGACCGTGGCCCTGCTACTTGCGGCATTCCGCTCGATCGTATTGCCGCTCAAGGCGGTCGCGATGGCATTCCTCAGCCTTGCCGCCACCTTCGGCATTCTGACCTGGATTTTCTACGAGGGTCACCTCGCCGGACCACTCCGCATCAGCTCGGGGCCACTAGCCGCTGGCATGGTGGTGCTGATCGTGTCGGTGGTCTTCGGACTGTCCACCGACTACGAGGTTTTCCTGCTCTCGCGCATGGTCGAGGCCCACACTGCCGGGGCCGACACCGCGTGGTCGGTGCGCATCGGCACGGTGCGGACCGCGCGGGTGATCACCGCCGCCGCCACCCTGCTCGTACTCGTGACCGGCGCGTTCACGCTGTCACCGCTGACGCCGATGCGGTTCCTCGGCATCGGCATGATCATCGCCCTTATCGTCGACGCGACGCTCGTGCGAATGCTGTTGGTACCCGCCTTGGTCAAGCTGATGGGGCGGGCGAATTGGTGGCTGCCGGGTGCCGGTCGGCGGCAACGGGCGATTGTCACGGTGGTCGAGAAGCAGCGCGCGCCATCGGCTTCGTGAGCATCGGTCGATCGGACAACACGCCCGGCGCGGCGGATCTATGTTTCGATGGAACCGTTTCGTCGGCGGGTGCGTCTCTATGATCAGACGGGACCATGGGAAGGGGCGACCGCGATGGCTGTTGACAGTCCGTTCGGCGGGTATGTCGAGGATGCGAAGACCGGGGCGCTGAAGGTGCGGATGGAGCCGCAGGCGTTCGTTGATATCGATGCGGCTTGTCAGAATTTGATCATCGATCTCTCCTTGGCACAGAACGATGCGCGTGCGCTCGGCGAGCGCTCGACATGGGGCCTCGGCGAGAACAACCCGCGGCTGACGTCGGCCATCGAGTTGGTGCAAATGTTCCAGGACAAGGCATTCGGCGGCCCGAACAACGCCTACGACACCATCGGCGACTACATCGCGGTCGCGATGGAGATCCAGACGCTCTTCAAGACCATCCGTGACGCCTACGAGCGCACCGACGAAGACTTCGCCCGTCGGATGCGCGAGATCCGCGTATGAGAACCAGCACCGAAAGCTCTTCGGCAGTGGTGGGCCTTCTGACGGCAGTGGTCATTGTTCTCACTGCTTGCAGCGGGGAGAATTCGCCGACACCAGCCTCGACATCAGCGGCACCGTCGACGCCCGGCACTTCGACTGCCTCGGCGAGCACTCCGAACACCGCTGCCGTATTCGACCCCTGCACCGCGCTGACGCCCGAATTCTTGACCGCACACCAGTGGAATGCCCGCACTCCCACCCCCAAACAGGATTCGACGGGCAGCTTCCAATTGAAGGGCTGCTCGTACGTCGCCCAGAGCGCATACACATTCCGTGTCCAGACAACTAATGGAACCCTCGACCAAGTTCGCGAAAAGTTCCCCACCGCAACCGAACTCACTATCGGCGGCCGCAATGCCCTACGCTACGAGGCGCGCCCGGACGTCCCCGGCGGCTGCACCGTCAATATCGAAATGAAATCCGGCTCCCTCTACATCCTGGTGGACGACCCCCGCGGTCTGCACCCTCGCAAGCTCTCCCCCTGCGATAACGTCACCGAAATCGCGGAGGCCGTCGCACCCCTTATCCCGCAAGGCAGCTGACGATGTGAGAGTGCCCGGTTATCGCGCCGCGTCGCCCTGTCCGGCAAGATATTCGCGTTCGCGGGCAGCGCAGTTGCGCACCGCATTATCGACGGTCAGAATTTCACCGTCGGCGATGTCGGTGTGCGATTCGAGCGTGCAGAGTGGACTTCGATGGCGGCCACAGCCAGCCTGCTCGGCACGGCCGAGACCTGGGTTCTGATCGGCAAAACCCTGGCCTGGACGCCCACCCGGTACCGAGATCGGCTGCGGCACAGCTAGATCCAGCTCGCGACCAGTCCGCGCCCGGAGAGCGCCTAGTTCGGTCGCATCCGGTTATTCCGCAACCGGATCGCCGGTCGGCGCCTGCCACCGGCGTGCGACGCCACGCATCAGCGCCGGGTAGACCAGCAGGTACCGGAACGGCAGGATTCCGGCCATATAAAGCTTCCCGAACACACCATTGGGCTTCACCAAAACAGCCATCTGGCCGCGGTAGCCACCGGTTTCGTCCGGTACCCAGCCGATATGCATCACCCCGTGCATGGTCCGGTTGGCGATCTCGGCCACCCATTCGCTGTCGGTACAGTAGACCGAGCGGAACGGCGCACCTTCGAATACCGGTCCGGGTGGCATATCGCGCAGATCCGCGGGCAGCCGATCATGCAGCGACGGCACCCGGGCCCCGATCCCGGTATCGTCTTTATCCCAGCCGAGTAGCGCACCGAGTTTCCAGCGGATCGCGAAGAGTGCGCGGTAGCTGACGGAGAATTCACTCGAATTCTTGCCCGAGGCTACTTGCCGCACCAGTCGCGGGAAGTCGTCGGGACCGCCCGGCGTCGGCAGTGCCCACACATCCTCGATCCGGAAATCGGGTGCGATGTCGTGGATCCGCCAAGGTCGGGAGGTGTGCGCGGATTCCGGGAGCCGCATTGCTCCGCCTCCATCTCTCTGGTCCATCGCGCGCTACCGGGCGGCGAGTTTGAAGATCTGGCGCGGACGGTGTTCGCGATCATCGAAGGTGACATCGACCTGCGCCGCCGCGACCGCGGCGAACGATGCCGCGAAGGCTTCCTCGGATTCCCACTGCCCCGTCGAAACCACCGCGTCGTCACCGTCGGCGCTGATCCAGCAGTCCACGGACCGGCATCCGGGCACCGATCGCATGGCCGCCGCGACCTTGTGCACGCGGGCCACGAAGTCGTCGAAATGTTCGGGTCGCGGGTAGTGGAAGGCGACGAATCCGACCGTCATCACGGTCCCCTCTCCTTGGCGAGGACACCATTGCCCTCGCAATTCGCTGATGTGCCAACGGCTTTCAAATATACGCTGCCGTATACTTCGATCCTAACCGGCGCTACGCCGGTGTCAACACCGTCAGCGATACTGAAGGTATGGTTGCCGTCACTCGCACCCCACGAAGCAGTTGGATCGAGCAGGGTCTGCTGGCGCTATCGAGCGGCGGTCCGGACGCCGTCCGCATCGAGAGCCTGGCGCAGGCGCTCGGCGTCACCAAGGGTGGCTTCTACGGACACTTCGCCGACCGCAACGCCCTGCTCGAGGAAATGCTCGATACCTGGGAACGCGAAAGCACCGATGAGGTTCGCGTTCAGGTCGAGCGGGAGGGCGGCGATCCGCAGACCAAGATCCGGCGGGCGGGCCTGCTCACCTTCTCCGACGAGCGCCTCCCGATCGACCTCGCCGTACGCGACTGGGCGCGCCGCGACCCAACGGTCGCCGAACGGCTGCGCCGAGTGGACAACCACCGGATGGAGTACGCGCGCGAGCTGTTCGGCGCGATCTGCTCGGATCCGGACGAAGTCGAGGCACGCGCCCTGCTCGCCTTCTGCCTGGCGGTCGGCAAACACTTCCTTGCGGCCGATCACCATGACCGCACCCGGCAGGACGTGGTCGTCCGCGCCGCCGACCTGCTGTTCGGGCGGACGCCGGACGAGCACTGAAACTACCTGCGGCGCAACAGAACTCCGCGAATGAATGCCGCCTGGCCGGAATGCTGGATATCGTCGTCGACGACGCTGATCAGCCGGACGCCCAGGGTGACCGGCGGATTCCAGCGGGTGTCGACAATGCGGGGCAGATCGGCGTCGGTCAGTCCGGAGACGTAGTCGATCGTCTGCGCGTGCACCGCGTCGTAGTAGCCCAACAGCAGCTCGGCCGAGATTCGGCCGAGTTCGGCGACCTCCGGGACGCCGTGGCCGTATCCGGTCACCGCATCACCGAAGGGCAGTTCGAACCGCTTGGCCCAGCCCGCCGCCGTCCACACCTGTTCGAATCCCGCGACATCGGCGATGTGATCATCCTGGACTCGCGTCAGATGCCAGATCAGCCAGGCAATGGAGTTGGCGTCCGGATCCATCCGAGCCGCCAATTCGTCCTGCCGCAGCCCGGCAACCGCGCCGTGCACATTCTCCTGGACCCGCCCGAATGCATCGACCAACAACTCCGCGCTCGTCATGACCACATGCAATCACACCGCGGTCGCCGATATTCCCCATTCGTCTTGGCGTGTCAGCCCAGCGGCAGCAGCAGATCGGCCGATTCGAGGTCGAGCAGGGCCCGCTTGGCGGGCAGGCCGCCCGCATAGCCGGTCAGCGCACCGTCGGCACCGAGAACACGGTGGCATGGGAGCAGGATCAGCAGGTGATTGCGCGCGAGTGCGCCACCAATTTTGCGGGCGTCGGCGGTGGTGCGGCCGAGTTGCCGGGTCAGGGCTCCGTAGGTGGTCGTCCGGCCGTAACCCGTGGTGGCCTCGAGCGTCAGCAATACCTCGCGGTCGAATTCGCTCATCGGTGTCAAATCCATTGCGACACTGAACCGTCGGCGTTCACCGATGACGTATTCGTCGATCTCACCTGCCGCCGCTTCGAGATGTTCACGCGCCGTGGGGTTTTCACCGGTCGGCTCAGCGGGTTGCATATCGGTGAATGCGACCCGCGACACACCGGCCGGATTCGCCTCGATCACCAGGTTGCCCAGGGACGAGCCGTACACCAGGCGTGCGGTGGAGGTATCGGACATGATGTTGCTCCTCGATGTCGAACTTTCACCGGGTAGACGCTCTCCGACGACGAAACGTGAGATCACGAGCCGGAGTTGGCTTTCCATACCGCATATGCGGCGGGGAGGCAGACAGCACAGGGACGGTAACCGGCAGCGATGGCGGTTGCTTCATCGGCGAAGAAGACGCGATGGGCGCGGTAGTGGCCGCGGGCCAGGGCGCGCAGGGCGGCGGGGCAGTCGAGGCGGCCGTAGAGTTTGCCGCGCCGATGGCCGCCGTATCGGCCCGGAGTGGGGCTCGGATACGGGCGGTCGTTGGCGTCGGTCAGGGTGTACATCTCATTCGGCGTCGTGCAGCACCAGGCCCAGCGTGTGGCGGTGGCCGCCGCGAATTCGGCTGACGCCGTGCCGGATCGGTGCGCGGGACCAGCCGCGGGCGGACGGGGTCGGCCGGTCTCGGGTGGTGAAGATGAGGGCGTGGCCCTGTTCCAGGATGGTGACGGTGGGTTTCGATTGGGCGCGGGGACGTTGTTCGACAAGGAGGAATTCGCCGCCGGTGTGATCGATGCCGGGGCGGTCCAGGCCGATGACGACCTGTAGCGGGAAGACGAGTTCGCCGTAGAGGTCGCGGTGCAGGGCGTTCCAGTCACCTTCGATGTAGCGCAACAGGATTGGTGTCGGCTTGGTCTGGCCCGCGGCATGGCAGGTAGCGAGCCAGTCCGCGAAACCGTCGGGCCATGGGGTCGGGTCGCCGAGCCGGTCGGCCCAGCTGCGGGCGATGGGCAGCAGGCGGCGGTAGAAGGCCGCGCGCAGGCGCATGATCGGTTCGGGGACCGGATCGGCGAAGTAGCGGTAGGTGCCCTGGCCGAAACGGTAGCGTGCCATATCGATCGTCGACCGGAAGCGGGCCGTATCGTCCCACATAGCGGTGAATTCGGCGCATTCGTCCGGAGTCAGCAGCGGGCCGGTCTGGGCACAGCCGTAGGCGTCGATCTCCTCGAGCAGCGTGCGCCATGGTTGGGCGTCGACTCGTTCCTCCAGTGCGGCAAGGATTTCCATCGGCTCTCCGTCACGCCGCTTCGAGGGTCAGCAGGATGTTCTTGGCGGCGATACCACCGACGTACTGGCCGATCGAACCGTCGCTGCGCACTACCCGATGACAGGGGATCACGACCGGCAGCGGATTGTGCGCACAGGCCGAGCCGACCGCGCGCACGGCGCGTGGATTGCCGACGGCCGCAGCGACATCGGCGTAGCTCGCCCGGTGCCCATAGCCGATATCGCTCAGCTGCTCGATCACCTGGCGGCGGAAACCGGCGGTCAGCCGCAAGTCCAGTGGCAGGTCGAATTGGGTTCTGGCACCGGCGAAATACTCGTCGATCTCGTGCGCCACGGCATCTAGGCGCGCGGGGGCGGCGAGGACCCGGGGGCTGATCCGCTGGGCGAGTGTGGCGAGCACGGTGTCGTGGTTCTCGTTGGGGTAGGCGACCCGTACCAGGCCCGCGGGAGTGGCCGCGAGCAGCAGGGTGCCAACGGGGGTATCCAGCGTGCGGTAGGCGATATCGAGCAGACCGGCGGCCTGCGCGTCGGCGGCCAGCCGCCGCTGCAGGTGGGACAGGATCTCGGTGGAATTCGCATTCAGGCCGTCGAAGAGGCCGTCCGGATCCCGGTCGATAGTGGCCATCATGTTCGATCCTTCGGGTAGAGCTTGCGTAGGGTTTTGAGCCCGTCCGCGGCGGCGCGGCGGGCGGCGTCGGTGGAATTTCCCAGTAGCTCGGCGATTTCGGCGTGCGGTAGTCCGGCCAGGTAGTGGTAGGCCACCGCTTGCCGCTGTTTGGGCGGCAGTGCCGCGAGCGCCTCCCACAGATCGGGGTCGTAACCGGCCGGGTCGGCGTTCGGAGCCGCGCGTTCGGGCAGGGATTCGGCAGGGACGGGCGCACGGGTCAGTGCGCGCCCCACATCGATCGCGCGCCGGTGCGCGATGGTGACCAGCCATGCCTCGATATTCGTGTTCGGGTCGAGGTCGGAGTAGGCGCGCAGGGCCGACAGAAAGGTCTCCGACCACGCGTCGGCCGCATCCGTCGGGCCGAGCACGGCCCGGCAGACACGCAACACCATCGGGCCGTATTCGGCCACCACTTCCTCGAACGGAGGCAATCTCACGCTGGGTAGACGCCCGGGACGGGCGAAACGTGAGATCCCCAGGTCACACTGTCCCTCCGCCAGGCGTATTCGTGTTCGCCGCGCACGAATTCGTCCCTGCGCGGCGCGACCAGCCGCGCGCCGGAGATCACTGTGACTCCGGGATCCGCGACAGCCCGCTGGCGCGCAGGACGCGGCGGTCGATGGCGGCGCGGATCGAATCGTCGGTGCCGATGATGCGCACGTGGCGGCGGGCACGGGTGATCGCCGTGTAGAGCAGTTCCCTGGTGAGCAGGGTGGATTCGGGTTCGGGCAGGACAACGGAGACGGTGTCGTACTGGCTGCCCTGACTGCGGTGGATGGTCATGGCGAAGACGGTGACCACGGCCGGAAATTGGGTGGGGTGCACCAGATATGGTTCGCTGCCGCGCTGCAGGGCCGCGCGCAGGGAGCCGTCGGGCATGCGCACGATCACACCGGTGTCGCCGTTGTAGATGCGGGCCTCGTGGTCATTGGCGGTGACCAGTAGGGGTTGGCCCGGATACCACGGGGCCTGGTGCGAGTCCGGTCCCGCACCCCCGGCGGCCGCCCATTCGGCCGCCATGCGGTCCCAGCGTTCGACGCCGAACCGGCCTTGACGGTGGGCGCACAGGAGGCGATGGGATTCCAGGGCGGTCAGCGCGGCCGCGGCGGCACCGTCGAGGGCGGCCGCGGTCACCTCGCGGGCGGCACGCACGACATCGGCGCGGACCGGCGCGGCGTCGTCCGAGGTACACAGCGACAGTTCTTCGCCACCCGCGCGCAGCAGTTCCAGCGCGGTATCGGCGTCACCCGCACGAACCGCCACCGCGAGTTCGGCGATCTTGCCGCCGAATCGGCGGCCGCGGGTCAGTCGGACAATACCGCCGCGCAGACGTGCGCGTTCGAGTCTGGTGAGTGCCTCCGGATTATCTCCGGCCGTAACCGATTCCGCACCGAGCACCTGTTCGAGGACCGGATTGGGTTCGCCCACAACGGGACCCGCGACCAGGTCGGCGAGCACCGCGCCCGCATCGACCGAGGCAAGCTGATCCGGATCACCGACCAGAACCAAGCGGGTGTCCGGGCGCAGCGCGGCCAGCAGGCTGCTCATCATGGTCAGCGACACCATGGAGGTTTCGTCGACGACGATCACGTCATAGGGCAACCGGTTGAATTCGTGGTAGCGGAACCGGGTCGCACGGCCGCGCTGCCAGCCGAGGAGCCGGTGCAGGGTGGCCGCGGTGAGTTCGGGCAGTCCGAGGGCTTCGGCCTGTTCGCGCACCGCCTCCTGCAGGCGCGCGGCGGCCTTCCCGGTGGGCGCGGCCATGGCGATGCGCAGCGTGGGCAGCTTCGGATGCGCCTTTTGGTGCGCGTCGAGCAGTGCCAGGATGCGGGCGATGGTGTGGGTTTTGCCGGTACCGGGACCGCCCGCCACCACCGTGGTCCAATGTGTGGCGGCGAGTGCCGCGGCGATGCGCTGACGGTCCGGGGCCGCGCCGACCGGGGCATCGAAAAGGCGATCGAGTTCGCGGCGCACGATGGCGGGATCCACCTTCGGGTGGTGTCCGGAACGTTCGGTGAGCACCCGGCGGATCGTCTGCTCCTGCTGGTAGTACCGGTCCAAATAGAGCAATGGACCCGCGTCCCGGGTGGCCTGCGCCTCGACCAGACGTAATGGCTGCAACGGACCGGCCGATCCGCCGCAGACCAATGGACTCACGCGCAGCGCCGCGACGACGGCATCGATATCTGGCCACGGCAGCGTCGCCGGGTCGATTCCCGCACCGGCATCCCAGGTTTCATCGGCATCGACGCCGATCTCGCGCATGCGGTGCAGTTCCAGGCACACCGAACCCGAGCGCACCGCCCGCACCGCGAGCGCCGCCGCGAACAGCACCTCTTCCGAGGTTTCCCGGCCCATACGCCCCAGGCGCAGTGCGACGTGTACGTCGGCCGCGGACAACACACCGGCCTCGTTGAACAGGCGCAACAGCCCGGTCCCCCGCTGGGCCAACTGAATCGAGGTCATCGGTCCTCCCCGGCGAGCAGATCGGACAATGCCACGATCAACGCGGCGGGTGGATTCCATTCGAAAACACCACGCCCCGCGGGGGTTTCGAGACCGATCATGCCGCGGACGAAGAGATAGCGGGCGCCGCCGAGGTGCCGTGCCGGTTCGTAGGTGGGCAGCCGCCAGCGCAGGTAGCGGTGCAGTGCCACCGCGTACAGGAGGGCCTGGAGGGGGTAATGGGAGCGCAGCATTTCGGCGGCCATGCGCTCGTGGGTGTAGTGCTCGACGGTGAGGTCGCCGGTGCCGAGACGGTTGGTCTTGTAGTCGACGATGACGAATCGTGGTTCGGCACCGGACTTTTCGGTGACACGCAGGACGGCATCGATACTGCCGGTCAGATAGCCGCGCAGTGGGGCGTCGTCCAGCGCCGCAAGTTGGTCGGCGTAGCCGGACAGGGCATCGTCGGCCGGAAGATGGATGCGCAGCAGTTCCGCGAGGCGGCGCAGGGTAACGGCGTGCGCACCCGCAATGTCGCCGCCCGCGAGCGGGAGTTCGAAGTCGAGTTCATTGAGCTTGTTCCGGTTGGAAATGTCTGCGAGACAACCGAATCCGAGTGGCGTATGTAGAACAGCGAGCAGGGCATTGCCGAGGACCATCGGATCGACCTCGGCCATCAGCTCTTCGGTCGCCTCCCGGCAGCGGGTGTGCACCTCGGTGGCGAGATCCGGTGCGTCCGTATCGATTCGCTCTAGCACGCCGTGTACGAGGGTGCCGAATTCCGCGCCGTAGGGCAGGGCGTTCATCAGTGACGCAGCCGCATCCGATACCACGGGTTCGGCGTCGACCAGGACCGGTGCGCCGGGCTCATCGGACGGGCCGCGTTCATCTTCGGGTTCGGCCTCCGGGATCGCTACGTCATGAGCGCCCGCGGTCAATGCCGAGTAGGAGGTGCGACGCCACTGCAGGTCCATGGTGCGGGCGAACTCGGCCGCGGCGAGTGCACCGGTTGGCAGTTCGGTGCGTACCCGGCGGATCTCGACCGCATCGGTGCCCTCGACGCCCGCCACCGAAATCGCCTCCGGCGCACTGGCGGCCCACGCCGAAAGCATGGATACCGCAACGGAATCCGCAGGCACCGCCGCCTTACTCGGCACCAGATCGCCGCCGTCCGGGCGGCCGAGGACCATCCGGTGCAGCGGCGCGTTGGCCGTGGTGATCGCCGGTGCCCACCAGGCGACGATCTGACACTTCGCGCGAGTGAGCGCGACGTACAGCAAACGCAGTTCCTCACCCGCCTCCTCGGTTTCGCTGCGCAGCTTGCGCTCGCCGTAGCCGGCGGCGTCCTGGCCGCCGACATCGAGGACACGGGCGCCGTCGTCGGTGTGGAACAGCAGGGTCTGCGGGTACGGATTCTTCGCGTTGTCCCAGGCGAAAGGCAGGTAGACGATAGGGAATTCGAGGCCCTTGCTGGCGTGCACGGTGGCGATCTGGACAGCCGCGGCATCACGGTCGAGCCGACGGCTGCGGTCGGTGACCGATCCCGAGGCCGGATCGCGCACCCGGTCGGCGAGCCAGCGGGTCAACGCGGTGAGGCCGAGCCCTTCGGTCAGCGCGACCTGGTCCAGCAGTTGGGCGATATGCCGAAGATCGGTCAGCTCCCGTTCGCCGTTCTCGATCGACAGCAGCCGCTGCGCCAGATTCGCTTCGGCGGAGATCTTTTCGAAGACGGCGGCGAATCCTGCGCGGGCGAACAGCCGGGCCGCTTCGCGCAGTTGCGCGCTGACGCGGCCGACCAGATCCGCACCGCCGCTATCGATTTCGGCGGCGGTGCGGCCGAGCAGCGGTGTGCAGGCGGCCAATCGCACGCGGTCGGAGCGATGCGGCTGTTCCAGGGCGCGCAAGAGCCAGAGCCAGTCCGTCGCGCTGCCGGTGCCGAATACGCTGGTGCCACCGGCCAGGACAGAGGCGACGCCGACCCGGTCCAAAGCCATACGCACCACATCGATTTGGGATCGCGTCCGCACCAGCACCGCGAGATCGCCGGGCCCGATCGGCCTCGGTCCGGCCTTCGCCTCGAAAAGCACATCGGATTCCAGCAGCCGCACGATATCCGCGGCGAGGTCGTCGGCGACCTTCGCGCGCATGCGCCCGACCGCCGGGAATCCCGACTTGTTCAGCGGGCCGGCCCCGGTGCGCGGCAGACACCGCATCCGCAGCGGCGTCGTCAGTTCCGCCGGGCCGGACAGTCGCGTCCAGCCACGTGTCGCCGCGACCGGGTAGACGGTGATCTCCTTGTGCCCCAACGCCGCACCGCCCTGCAGGTGATCCAGTGCAGCGAGCAGTCCCGCATCGCTGCGCCAGTTGTCGGTGAGCTCCTTGCGGGTGTCGGCGTGTGCGACGGCGTCGAGATAGCTGAGCACCTCCGCGCCGCGGAAGGCGTAGATGGCCTGCTTCGGGTCACCGACGAGAACCAGGGTCGAATGTCCGTGAAAGGCCAGCCGCAGGATGTCCCATTGCAGCGGATCGGTATCCTGGAATTCGTCGACCAGGGCGACCCGATACCGGTCGCGAATGCGACGGCACGCCCGCGGGCCGTGCACCGGATCGGCGAGCACATCGTGCAACAGCACCAGCAGATCATCGAAGTCGCGCAATCCGGCCAGGCGCTTGCGGCGCTCGGTCTCCGCCCGCACGGCGGCGGCGAAGGCAACCCGCTCCCCTGCCGGTCCCGCGCCCTCCGGCACCAGTACCGCGTGCCGATCCTGCACCGCCGCCAGCGCCAGCGTATGCGCCTCCTTCAGCGAAAACGGTGGCTCGGCACGGGCATACCGGTTCAGGTAGAGGTCGTCGGCGACCGTCCCGATCAGCTCATCGATCGTCTCGACCAGTCGGGACCTGGGATCGTGCTCTCCCGCCAACCCGAGCTCGTCGAGCATCCGCTGGCAGAAACTGTGCGTTGTCGCGATGGTTCCCGCATCGAAATCCGAAAGCGCCGTGAGCAATCGCCGCCTGCGCCGTCGCACCTCGTCCGAATCCGCCTGCGCGACAAGCCGAACCAATTCATCGCCATGCGCTCGCGCGGCCTCCGGATCCGCCAATGCCGCAGCCACCGCGACGAACCGATCCCGCGTCCGCTCCCGCAGCTCCTGCGTGGCCGCCCGACTGAACGTCACCAGCAGCAACTGCGAGATATCGATCCCGATCTCGGCCACATACCGCACCGCCAATCCGACGATCGCATGCGTCTTACCGGTCCCCGCACTCGCCTCGAGTACGGTCGTGCCCGTCGGCAACGGTCCGTTCGGGTCGAATCGGTCGGTATCCAATGGCGGCGCGGCGAACGCGGTGTCTTCAATGGTCATGCCCGACCGGCTTTCACCGATCGCGAAGCGGCGCATGCGACGCTCGCAATGCTCATGCACACCATCCACTTCCGATACCAATTGACTATTCCACCGTCCACCCGAAACCGGCCATCATGCGGTAGGCGCGCCGGACCATTGAGCCGTGATTGCGGACCAGGCGCACGGCGAATCCCCGCGATACCACTCACGGCTGTCCCTGGCTCTCGGCAGCGAGCAGGGGTGCCCACATGCGGCGAGCCAAAGAGCCGAAGCGGGTGGTTTCGCCGGGTTCACCCGCCGGGGCGGGGCTTGCCATGAGATGTTCCAGGCGCGGGGCTCGGCCCCAGATGTAGCGAAGATGGCGGTCGGTGTGATCGCCGAACGGGCCGGGGCCATTGGGGCCGCCGTTGAACTCGCGTTCGGCGGCGGCGATGGCCTCCTCGGCGTTCGAGCCGCGGAAGCGACGTTCGGCGTAGACGGCGGTGGCGGAGGGCGCGATCGGCAGCGCTTCGGTCAGGCCCGCGTGACGCAATCGGACCAATTCACGCAGAGTCGCCAGTGCGGCAGGCGGTTCCGGGGCAGTCAGCTCGGAACGCCATGCGGGACGGCCGAATTGGCCACGTCCGGTGGTGACGGCGCGCCAACTGCGGTCCTCGGTGACGGCCAGGGCGAGCAGCGAAACCCACGCGGCAATGCGGTGTTTCGGAGCCAGCCGGGAGAATGTCGTGCGAACCAGCGATTCTCCACGCACCTCGGGCACCGTGCCGGTGAGTCGGCGGCCATGGCCCAGATCCACCGCAATATCGACTGCACGCGACGCACCCTCGTACTCGGGCAGCGCCGCGCGGACCAACTTGTCCACCGTGGATTCCACCTCGTCGAGGACTGCGCCGCCGAATCCGAACGGCGGCAATGTTCCGCGCCGCCATTCCGCCGCACGCAGGGTCGACGGGTCCGCACCTGTCAGCCGCGCGGCCAGCAGTCGTTCGCCGAGTTCCCATTTCGCGAGGCCGTCGAGTTCGATGGGCAGCCGGTCGGCAATGTCCTCTTCGTGTTCGGGTACGCGCAGACCGAGGCGCTGCCAGAGGAACGCACGCACCGGATGCTCGACGAACGAAATCAGATCGGCCAGTGCGATATCGGTGAGTTCAGGTGCGGGTAGCGGCGCGGGTAGGAATGCGGGCCGCGGCTGTGCGGGCTGTCCGGCCGCCTCGGCACCGGCGAGTGCGACCGTGTCGAAGCTGAAGGGGCGCTCGGCGCGGAAATTGCGACGGTCGAAGCCCTGCAATGGGTGTCGGGTCACCACCGCGTCCATCCGGTCCGCGCCGACGTGTGCACGCAGCACGTCCAGCAGTTCGGCGACCGGGATCGCGGGCGGACGGTGCGCGCCGGTCACCGGGTCGGCGCCGGTGTGGAAGATCAGCAGTCGCTCGGTGGCCGCGAGCACCGCGTCCAGCAGGAGCTGGCGGTCCTCGCTGCGCGCATCCCGTTCGCCGAGGAGCGGATTGCGCGCGAGCACGTCATCGCCGTCGACGCCGCTGGTGCGCGGGAAGACCTCGTCGTCGAGCCCGAGCAGCACCACCACCCGATGTGGCACCGAACGCATCGGCACCATCGTGCACACGGTCAGCTCACCGGTACGGAAATTGGCTCTGGTCGGCCGCGCCGCGAGTCGACTCGACAGCAGCACACCGATATCGGCCAGCCGCAATGGCACATCGCCCGCATGGTCGGTCGCCGCGGCCAGCTCGCGGCGGGCCTCGGTGCGCACCCATGCCTGACTATCGGGCACATCGGTGAGCAGATCGAGGCAGCGGCCGAGGACCTGCGCCCATTCGTGGGCCGGACGCGGCCCGCGCAGATCCCGCAGGCACACCGCGAGTCGGTCGATGAGTTCCGCGAACCGACCGGCCAGATCGACATCATTGCTGTCCACATCGTCCAACGGCAGCGCGAGATCCAGCCAGTCGTCGGCGGATTCGTCCGCGGTCACCCCGAGCAGGATTCGATCCACCGCGCTGTTCAGCGTGTTCTGCGCGAAGTCTGCCAGCCCGAACGCCTGCCGCTGCCGCTGTCCGATCCCCCAGCGCGCGCCGGATTCGGCCGCCCATTCGCGCAAACGCTCGATATCATCGTCATCGAAACCGCAACGGCGCCGGACGGTTTCGGACGCCGCCAGATCCAGGACCTGGGTAACCGTCACCCGCCCATCGGCGAGCTCGAGCAGCACCGCGATCACCGCGAGCATCGGATTGGTCACCCCGCGCCCACGATCGGCGAGCCGTACCCGCAGCAGATGCGCCGGATGTGCCGAATCCCCCACCGCCTCAACAGATCCCACCTGCTTCTGCCCGAATGCCGCCCGCACCAGCGGCGCGTAGGCCTCGACCTCAGGACACATGATCAGCACATCCCGCGGTTCCAGCGTGTCATCGGCGGCGAACAATCCGAGCAGGCACTCCCGCAATACCTCCACCTGCCGCGCCGGACCATGGCAGGAATGCACCTGGACGGTCGTGTCATCGAAGGTCGCGGGTACCGGCGGCCACACATCGTCCCGAATGCCGGATTGCAGCGCAGTCAGCCGCGTTCGATCCGAATCTGCCTGCCCGCCAATGGATGTCGAGCCGACGGCATGGTGCTGATCGCTGGCGCCGGCACCGATGAGCCGCTGCTGTAGCTCGCGCACATCCCGTCCGAGCCCCGCCAGCAGCGGATGCCGGAGTACCGTCGCGCTGACATCATCGCCCCGCGTGACCGCGGGCGCCAAGCCGCCCAACTCCGTCCACATCGCCGGACTCGGATGCGCGAGCCACAGATGCACCGCGCGCCGCTCGGCCAATGCCGACAACACCGCCAGTTGATCGGTCGGCAATCGCGTCACCCCGAACAGCGACAACCGCTCGGGCAGATCGACCGACTCCGGCTCGGCCCGCAACCGCGCACAGGCCGCGTCGAGCCGTTCGGCCGGACTCGGCACCCCGACCTCGGCCCGCAACCGCCGCCACAGCTGCGGTTGCCACAACAGATCATCCGGCACCGTCCGCCCGGCACCATCGGTGTCGGAACCGCTGGCCCATTCCATGATCAGCCCCGGTCGCTGCGCCGCATAGCTGTCGAACAGCGCCGCCAGATGCGCGGCGGTGGCGTACCGACGCCCGACGCGATGCCCGCCCGAATCCCCGGCGCCCAGATGCCGCGCGAGCACCGCGCTCCACGGTTCGGCCAGCGACGCGTCGATCACCCGCAGCAAAGTCCATACGAGCTGCTCCGTCGCCCACGGATCCGCCTCGGGCGCCACCCCACTCACCGCAGCGAGCACCTCGGCGACCAACGCACCGGGAGATGGGAATTCGATATTCGCGGCGACACCATCCGAACGCCCCGACACACCGAGTACGGTCGACAGCCGTTGCGTCAGCCAGCGCTCGACACCCTTGGCGGGCACCGCGACCACCTCGGCCGCGAAAGCGTCCGGCAACGGCTCGGCAAGCAGCTCGGCCAGTGCCTGCGCCAGCGCGTCGGCGCGCTCGGCACGATGAATGTGCAGCGGCATGTGCGCCCTCTCGTCGGTCGATCCGGTATGTCCGCGCTGCGCGTCAAGTCGCCTATCCGTACGCCTCGCCGCTCCCGCACGTTTATACGCCCAGCGACCAGCACGCAACCTTCCGGCCCCACTCCCGCGAGAGTGAAATAAGCCACACGCGAACGATTTACTTCGTCGTGTCACCTCGGAACGAGGCGCTCGATGTGCAACAGTGCTCAACCGGGGAGGAACGGGGATAGCTGCACGAAAGGCTGGTTCGCGTTCAATGATGGCGATGGTGATTCCCCTGGTTCCGAGAGGCGGGTTCACAGTCCGCCGCGTCGGTGACAGATGGGAGCTGGTCAACTCGCGCTCATATGGCCGGACCGTTGTGCTACACACCTGGCCACGTGACCAACATGCCGAGGCCTTCGCTCATTGCTACCGTCTCAACGGGCGCACCGTCGAGGAACTACACGCGGCCTTTCACTAGGCGCTCTGACGAAAGACACTGCGGTGCAAGCACGCAACCCGTGCTACCACAGCGTCGCGCAGAGCTCAAGACGTGCGTCCGGCCCGCCGATGTGCGATCGTGTTGCCTCGTGCGTCACGCCTCCGTCTCTGTTCTCGCCGCTGCGGCGATCCTGGTCCCCACTACCCCCGCGCTGATTCCGTCGGCCTTTGCCGCGCCTCTGGTGCATACGCAGGGCTGCCTGGCCGGTTTCGATTGCGATATGAGCAGCCGAATCGCCGCTGTCGATGCGTATCTGAAGAATCGGCCCGGTGTGACGGGTTACGTCGTCCGTGATCGGGTCAGCGGCGGGGTGTATGCGAACGAGAATGCGGAGAATGCGGTCTGGACCGCGTCCACCATCAAACTTGCCATCGCCGTTGACCTGCTCAACCGCGCACGGGCAGGTGTGATCGGACTCGGTCCCGACGACCGCGCGCTGATGGAATCCATGCTCGCCACGTCCAATGACCAAGCCGCCGACATCCTCTGGAACAAATACGCGGGCATCGATCGGATGGCCTATAACAATGCCTTCCGCGCCAATGGCATGGTGACGCTGGTTCCGCAGCCGACCAATACCGCGTTGTTCCCGGACTGGTCGTTCCAGAAGTGCACGCCCGCCGATCTGGATCGGCTGATGGATTCGGTCTTCAACCATATGCATCCCGACGACCGGAACTATCTGCTCGATCGCATGCGCGCGGTTGACAGCAACCAGCACTGGGGCCTCTGGGGTGCGGGCGCGGCAATGCGGCCGGGCCTGAAGAACGGCTGGTCGGAGGAACAGGGCGGCTGGGTGGTCAATTCGGTAGGCTTCGCAGGTCCCGGCGAGCGCTACACCCTGGCAATCATGAGTTCGCTCGGCGGCGATGGCGGCTACACCGAGGGTGCCGCCACCGACACCAAGGTCGCGGAACTGCTTTTCAGCGGACGCTGAGCTGATTCGAGCTACCCGCTCGCGAACGCAATAGCACGGGCGCACCATCCCGGGGGAACGGAATTGTCGTGAACCCCCACGGCATTCGGTAATCCTCCGGGAGTTCCCACTCATAATCGCGTACCAATGCCGCGATGATCGTCTTCACCTCGAGGGTTCCGAAGTGCATGCCGATGCACTTGTGCGCGCCCGCCCCGAACGGCACCCAGGCGAGTCGATGCGATTTGTCCTCGCGCCGCGCCTCGCCGAAGCGTTCGGGATCGAACACGTCCGGCCGGGTCCACAGCTCCGGCAGGAAGTGGTTGATGTGATAGGCGCAATCGACGGGCGTGCCAGCCGGAATGTAATGCCCGAGAATCTCGGTATCGCGCACCGCACGCCGCACGAAACCGGGTACCGGCGGCATCAACCGCAGACTCTCCTTGATGACCAGATCCAGGTCGTGCATGCGGTCCAAATCGGCGATCGTCGGTGCGGCACTACCGATTTCCGCATCGACGCGCAGCACTTCGGCCCGCACGCGGCGCTGCCATTCGGGATGTTTGCCGAGGTAATAGGCGACGGCGGTGGCGGTGGTCGTCGTGGTGTCGTGCGCGGCCATGATGAGGAAGATCATGTGGTTCACCACATCCGCGTCGCTGAATTCGGCGCCGTCCTCGGTGCGCGCATGACACAGCGCGGAGAAGAAATCCGCCGACTCGGTCCGGCGCTTCTGCGGCAGCATTTCGGTGAAGTACTGCTCGAGCACCCGCCGCCCGCGCAGCCCGGCGCGCCAGTTGCCACCGGGCACGGAATGTCGAATGATCGCGAGCCCGGCATGGGTGCAATCGATGAACGCGTCGATGAGTTTGCGGCGCTGCGTACCGACATCGACGGCCATGAAGGTCTCACTCGCAATTTCCAGCGTCAATTCCTTGATCGTCGGATAGAGCCGGACCGTGCCGCTCTGTTCCGACGCCCACCGGCCGATGGCCGCCCGCGCCACCGGCGTCAATGTCACCAGATGCGCTTCGAGCCGCTCTCGGGTGAAGGCCTGTTGCATGATCCGACGATGGAAAAGGTGCTCGTCGAATTCGAGCAGCAGTAGTCCGCGCCCGAAGAACGAGCCGATGAAGTAATCCCACCCTTGGCCGAAGTCGCGGCGGCGCTTGCCGAGCACCTCATCTATCGCCTCCGGACCACAGACCAGCACCCGATCCAATCCCAGCGAGGAATTGAGTGAAACCGGGCCGTATCGGCGATACCGGTCCATCATTTCCGCCGGACCCCAGCGCAGATAGTGCAGACCTCGCCCGAAATACGGCAATCCGGCATCGCCGCTCACCGCGGTCGCGGAACTGCCCCGTGGCGGTGTGGCCAGCACATGATGACGCTCGGGAACCCGGCGCAATAGTCGATCGATCACATGGTCGTCAGGAATGTCGATCAACGACGCATTCTCGGACATGATCTATGGTATTCGACAGCAGTGGTGCATCGCAGCACATCAACAACCGGGATCTCGCCGTGACGGCCAGCAGAGCGCCGACTACCGTAAGTCGGGTCAGTAACGTTCGAGGGGCCGCCACCCCAGGTTTGAGGAGCACCGACGATGAGCACTCAGTCTGTCGAGGAGAACCATCGCCACCGGGTGGTGGTGATCGGGTCGGGCTTCGGCGGCTTGTTCGGAACCAAGCACCTCAAGCGGGCCGACGTCGACATCACCCTGATCTCGAAGACCTCGACCCACCTGTTCCAGCCCCTGCTCTACCAGGTGGCCACGGGCATCCTGTCCGTTGGCGAGATCGCCCCCGCGACCCGGCTGGTGCTGCGCAAGCAGAAGAACGCGCAGGTCTTGCTCGGCGATGTCATCGATATCGACCTCGAGCAGCAGACGGTCACCTCGCAGCTGCTCAACCAGAACACCGTCACCTCTTTCGACAGCCTGATCGTGGCGACCGGCGCGCAGCAGTCCTACTTCGGTAACGACCAGTTCGCCACTTACGCCCCCGGCATGAAGACCATCGATGACGCGCTGGAGCTACGCGCGCGCATCCTGGGCGCATTCGAAGGGGCCGAACTGGCCGTCACCCAGGAGCTGCGGGACCGCCTGCTCACCTTCGTGGTGATCGGCGCCGGACCCACCGGTGTCGAATTGGCGGGGCAGATTGCCGAACTCGCCGATCGCACCCTGGAAGGCACCTTCCACAACATCGATCCGCGCGATGCGCGGGTGATCCTGCTCGAGGGCGCGGGCGCGGTACTCGGCCCGATGGGCCCGAAGCTGGGCGGTAAGGCAAAGCGTCGGCTGGAGAAGATGGGCGTGGAGATCCAGCTCAACGCCATGGTCACCAATGTCGACGCGCACGGTGTCACGGTGAAGGACGCCGACGGCACCGTGCGCCGCATCGAATCCTCGTGCAAGGTGTGGTCGGCCGGTGTGCAGGGCAGCCCGCTGGGCAAGATGCTGGCCGAGCAGTCCGACGGCACCGAGGTCGACCGCGCCGGTCGCGTCATCGTCGAACCCGATCTGACCGTCAAGGGCCATCCGAATGTCTTCGTGGTCGGCGACCTGATGTCGGTACCGAATGTGCCCGGTCAGGCGCAGGGCGCGATCCAGGGCGCGACCTATGCGGCCAAGCAGATCAAGGCCGGGCTGAACGGCCAAGCACCGCAGGATCGTAAGCCGTTCAAGTACTTCAACAAGGGCAGTATGGCGACGGTGTCGCGGTTCAGCGCCGTCTGCCAGATCGGCAAGCTGGAATTCGGCGGGTTCATCGCCTGGCTGGCCTGGCTGGCGCTGCACCTCTATTACCTGGTCGGCTACCGCAGCCGGATCATCACCGTCATCCAGTGGTTCGTAACCTTCCTCGGCCGCAGCCGCGGGCAGATGGCCGCCACCGAACAGTGGGTGTTCGCCCGACTCGCGGTGGAGGCGGTTCAGGCCGATCAACAGGAGGCCGACGAGCTCGCCGCCGCGCTCGGTGCACCGCCCGCGGAGAACGGAAAGGCCGCGCTCACCGATAAGGCGGCCAACCGCAAAGTGGGCTGATTCGCCCGAAACCGGCCTTTATCCGCCGAGGCATAAATCGCACCCATCCGAGCGCCCCTCCGGTCGGGTCGATCGACATTTCGCCGGGGTCGCCGCGGCGGCTGTCAGCGCGTTCAACGCACCCTCTCGGGTCGTAGGCGACTGACCGAACACCGGACCGGGGTGGAAACCTGACGACGCTGTCGGGTTCCCACCTCTTTTCATTCCCCCGCCCGAACCGCCGCTACACCCGTAGGGCTGCGAGCGGCCCGAAGCTGTGACCGACTACACATTTTCGAGTCGGCGAATCGGAAGTCAGCCGTTCGGGCCCAGCAGCACTCCGGTTCGTGTGGACAGGGTCCCACCGATGGCCAGCGGGAGGCGGGATGCGACCAAACCGGTCGTGTCCGCGGGCCGGTCGTCGGGGTAGACAAGTTCACTGTCCAATGCTCTTGGGGCGCCCAGGTTATCGTCTGTCGCACCGTCCGCGCCGAGTTCCAGCCGGTGCCGCAGCAGCGGCAGATCCCCGACGTCGGCAATGAGATCACCACACCAGCCGCCGTTATCCTCGCCGGTGCGGCCGATCTGCACCCGTTCGCGCAGCCGCAGCCGGGCGTCGGGCATCAGCCGCACCTCGGTGACGGCGTGATGGTGCGCGCCGCCCGCAACGATCGTCGGCTCCGGATCGAAATCCAGTGCGCCCGCGACATCGAAACGCCAGTGCGCCAATGACAGTGGCGTTGCCGCGCTGGGCAGTGCGATGGTGGCGGCGACCGAGCGCACGACCAACCGCGCGCCCACGCCGACCACGATCTCGATATCTAGCTCGTCGCCACCGAGCGGGGTCGCGGCGGTGCCGATCAGATGGACGGTATCGGGACCGGTGCGCCGAACCGCCAGCCCGCCGCTCGCGTGGATCTCGGGCAGCGTGCCGACGGCCGCGACAATGCGAACCTCAGTGCGCAACAGCGGATTCGGTGGCCGACCCATCCTGCTCGGCGATCGCGTGCAGTTGCTCGCGCACCCAGGCGAGCACGTCGGTGGCGGCCGGATCCTCGGTCAGCGAGATCATCGCGGTCCGGCGACCCTCGCGGACCTTCGCGGCATCGCGCTCCATCACACCGAGGTCGGCACCGACCAGCGGGGCGAGATCGGTCTTATTGATCACCAGCAGATCCGAGAAGGTCACACCGGGGCCGCCCTTGCGCGGCACCTTATCGCCGCCCGCCACATCGATGACGAAGATCTGCACATCGATCAGGCCGGAGGAAAAGGTGGCGGTGAGGTTATCGCCGCCGGATTCCACCAGGATCAGGTCCAGCGGCGGATTGGCCGCGATCAGATCGTCGATGGCGTCGAGGTTGGCGGTGATGTCGTCGCGGATGGCGGTGTGCGGGCAGCCACCGGTCTGGACGGCGGTGATCCGCTCGTCCGGTAGCACCGCGTTGCGGCGCAGGAAGTCGGCGTCCTCGGTGGTGTAGATGTCATTGGTCAGCACCGCGAGGGAGAGTTCATCGCGCAGCTGCCGGCACAGAGCGGCCACCAGGGCGGTCTTGCCCGAACCGACCGGTCCGCCGATGCCGATGCGCAGCGCCTCTCCGAGCGTGCGCGCACGCTTGGGGCGGTCATGGGAGTGCTGATGCGGCTCGCCGTCGATCAGATGGGGTGGCATATCGTGCTCCTTTCCGCCTTCATCCTTGCCGATCACGCACCTAGGACGCGAACAGGGGCATATCGCGCACCAGGTGTCGCTGGGCGAGCACATCCTGCAGCGGGTCCGACAGCGCGGCGAGTCCGGTCGCGGCCTCGGCCGCGGTGCGATCACAGAGTTCGCCGAGCCGAATCGTGCTGGCGGCGACCGCCGCGGGATCCAGCGCGAGCAACCGCTGCGCCGCTGTCGCGGCTCCGGTCATGGTCGTATAGACGACAACCGCCGCGGTGTCCTCCGGAGTCGCCCCGCAGATGTGGCCCACGACGCCGAATGCCGTGGACAGATGCGGCCGCGCGCCGAGCACCGCCCAATCCGCTCCTGGCCAAACCTGTTTCGCCAACCGCAGCAACCCACGCCCCTGTGCCCGCGATGCCGCCCGCGTGGCCGGAGCCGGCGTCCGCGCATCCGCCTCTGCCTCGGCCCGCACCGCAGCCAACTTCCCCGCGCACACTGCCGCCGCCAATGACGCCGCCACCAGCCCCGATGTCCGGATCCGCCGCCGCAAATACGACTCGACCGTCCCGACATCGCGCACGATCCCGGACGCCACCGCCTCCTCCACACCGCCGGAATGCACATGTCCCCCGATCGGCAGCCGCGAATCGGCCAGCGCGAACAATGTCGCCAACCCACTGCCTCCCGATCTGTCCATCCGTCGATCCTATGCGTGGCCCGGTCGGGCTCCCTCACCCCGACCGGGCCACACATGATCTTCGGATCGGGACAGGGTGTAGATCGACACGGTGCTGTATCGGATTCGATATGTCGGTCACTCTTGGGGGGAAACCGACCGCAATCGAGTGCCGATTCCCACGACATGCCCAATGTGCGATGAGTTTCGGCGCTCGGCGGGGTCTATCTTCCTGAGGCCGTGCCGGTCTCGCGTCAACGAGGAGGGCCGATGTCGGCAATGAACCAGGAACCAACAGGGCAGCGGCGGCTGGCGGAGCACCCGACCGTGCAGCGGATGGCCGAACGGGCGCGCACGAAACCTGATCCGGTGCTGAGCGTTTCGCGGCTGCGCGAGCTCTGCCTCGAGGCCGGAGCCGACGATGTGGGCTTCGTGCCGGTCGAGGACCCGCGCGTGGCGGTCGAACTCGAGCACGCGCGCGAAATCCTGCCCTCCGCACGGACATTCGTGGCCTTCTGCGTCCGGA
Source organism: Nocardia sp. NPDC004278 (assembly GCF_053602975.1). Lineage (NCBI taxonomy): Bacteria > Bacillati > Actinomycetota > Actinomycetes > Mycobacteriales > Nocardiaceae > Nocardia > Nocardia sp. NPDC004278. Next base: position 116,986 of record NZ_JBSGEQ010000001.1, on the reverse strand, counting down.
TGAACCGGGACAACCTGCGCAGCACCATGCGCAGCCTCGCCAATACCGAGTTCAACCACGCCGATGACGAAACCAATGAGGTGTCACGGCGGATAACCAGAGCGCTACAGGATGCCGGATACCGTGCCGTCTATCCGGCCCCGGGATATCCCATGGAGGTCGATAAGTTTCCGGGTCGCATATGGGTGATCGCACACAAGGTGGTGGCCGAGGCGGCCGGGCTCGGCGTTATGGGTATCCACCGCAATGTCATTCACCCGAAGTTCGGCAACTTCATCCTGCTCGGCACGGTGGTCACCGACGCGGTGATCGACGAACCGAGCGCATCGCTGGATTTCAGCCCGTGTCTGGAATGCAAGCTCTGCGTCTCCGCATGTCCGGTGGGCGCGATCACCAACGACGGCGGCTTCGATTTCCAGGCCTGCTATACGCACAACTACCGCGAGTTCATGGGCGGCTTCACCGATTGGGCCGAAACCGTCGCCGACAGCGATGACGCCGCCGAATACCGCGAGCGCGTCAGCACCGGCGAATCGTTCTCGATGTGGCAGAGCCTGTCGTTCAAACCCAATTACAAGGCCGGTTACTGCATGGCCGTCTGCCCGGCCGGTGAGGATGTGATCGGCGCCTACCTCGACGATCGCAAGGGCCACCTCGATGACGTCGTGCGCCCATTGCAGAACAAGCCCGAACCCGTCTACGTCCTGCCGGGATCCGCCGCACAAGAGCATGTCACGCGCCGGTTCCCGAATAAGACACCGCAGGCCGTGACCAATGGGTTCCCGGACGAGGTCAACGACCTGCTCGATCAGATCGGCCCGCGCCCCCGGCCGCGCAATCGAGCCGACTGACCGGGCCTGGCTAGCGTCGGAAGGAACGCTCCATGAAGCGCTGCGCCCCTTTGCGGGTCAGAGCCGACCAGGCTTCGATACGGTGCGACCACCAGGGCGCGATCTCGCGCGGTCTGGCGGTTACCGCGTAACAGACCAGATCGGAGGCTTCGTCGACGGTCAGTCCGGGGACGCGACTGAAGTCGGTCGGTGCGCTCATCCTGGTGTGTACCAGCGGCATGTAGATGGAGGTGGTGGTGACCTTATCGGCGGCGATTTCGGCCGCGGCGCTGCGCAACCAGACATCGAAGGCGGATTTCGACGCACCGTAGGCGGCCCACCGCGGAGCGGGCGGCATGAGCACGCCCCAGGTGGAGATGTTGACGATATGGCCCTGTTTGCGTTCGCGCATACTCGGCAGCAGGGTGAGCAGTAGGCGGACCGGGCCGAGGTAGTTCACGTCGATGGTGCGGGTGAAATCATGGAATCGGTCATAGGAATCGTCGATCGAGCGGCGAATCGACTTGCCCGCGTTATTGATCAGCACATCGATGTGACCGTGTTCGGCCAATAGATTGCGGCCGAGCTTTTCGACGGCATCCATATCGGTCATATCCGTCGGGTACGCGTATGCCGTGCCGCCTTCGGCGGCAATGTCGGCCGCCACCTGCTCGAGCTCGTCGACCGAGCGCGCCACCAGCAGCACCACCCCACCGGCCGCCGCCAGTTTGCGCGCAGTGGCCTTGCCGATGCCGTGCGAGGCGCCGGTCACCAGCACGACCCGGCCCGCGACCGCCGTACGCAGGGTTTTCTCGCGCGGCCGCGAGGTCGGATACAGCAGCCACGCCGCCACCCGCTCGGCGAGCGGGCGGCCATTGCTCGAAGCGGGAGTGTCGTTCACGCTATCGACTGTATGCGCCAACCGGCCCAGACACCTCCCGTATCGATGATCACTCATCGGCGGCGCGCAGCAGCTCGGGCAGATCCTGGCGGGTCAGATAGGCCGCGATCCGCGGCCCGTCCGCGGCCCGCCGGACCAGGAAGTCGCTGTAGACATCGAGCGACCGGGCGCCGAACGACAGCGTCCACCGCGCCGAAGTCAGCCAATAATGCCCGCCCAGTTCGATGGTCGTCTGCTCGACCAACCGTGCCCGCGGCCCCGAATCGAACTGGCGCGCCCGGGCTTTCGCGCCCGCGACGAACTCCTCCCGGCTCAGACAGTGACTCGACCTCGGCGTGGTGACCAGGATGACGGGTTCGAAAAGACTTGGCAGCGTGGCAAAATCGGACGTTGCGACGATCTCGTCGTATCTGCGGATAAAGCCCTCGATCGAGGTGATGTCATGAGAAAACATGACATCTAATTATATCGCGAATCGAGCCCGAACCCGCGCAGGCGCGCCGTTCAGCGCCGCGGCGCGAATGCCGCGACCGCCGCCATCGCCACCAGCAGCACCGCGCCGACCGAGGTCGCGATGTGCATTCCGGAGACGAAGGATTCGCGCGCGGAATCGATCAGCGCGGTGTTCCCGTCCGCGTGCTGAATGGTTTCGCCGAGGGTGTCCGCATAGGCACCGCCCGATCGGAAGACCAGCGCCGCAATCGAACCCAGTAGCGCCAAGCCGAGCGCATTGCCCAGTTCGAAACTGGTCTCGGAGATCCCGACCGCGGAACCGGCCCGCTCCGGCGGCACCGAGGACACCGCCACATCCGACACCAGGGTGAAGGCCAGGCCGTAACCGATGCCCGCAATCGTGGATCCGGCCAGGTACCAGGCGATTCCGCCGTCCACGCCGACACCGATCAGCATGACATTGCCCACCGCGGCGGCCAGCAGCGCCAGCACGAAGGTGGGACGCACCCCGAGCTTGTGCCCGATCCGCGCACCGCCCATCGAGCAGAGGAAAACCGCGATCGCCATCGGAATCCCGAACAGCGCGGCCGCCAGCGGCTCACGTCCGGTCACCGATTGCAGATAGACGCTGGTGAGATAACTCATCGCCGCCAGCGACATCATGCCGACCAGACTCGATCCGATGGCGATTGTGAACTGCACCCGCCGGAACAACCGCAGGTCCAGCAGCGGTTCGGCCAGCTGCCGCTGCCGTCGCACGAAGACGGCGAGCAATGCGACGCCGACGAGTCCGATGCCTATCGATGCGATGTCGAACCCCTCGGCCGCGATCTGCTTCACCGCGTACACCGCCGGGAGGATGCCGCCGATCGACAGCAGCACACTCGGAATATCGAGTGGCCCGACCACACCCGAGCGATGTTCGGGCAGTACGAACGGACCGAAGGCGAGCAGGATCAGCAGCACCGGAATATTGATGAGAAATACCGAGCCCCACCAGAAGTGGTGCAGCAGCAAACCGCCGAGTACCGGCCCCACCGCGGATCCGCCCGCGAAGAACGCGGTCCACACCCCGATCGCCGCAGCGCGTTCGCGGGCATTCGGAAACAGGCTGGAGATCAGCGCGAGACTCGACGGCAGCAGGGTCGCACCGCCCATACCCATCAGCGCCCTGGCGATGATCAGCACCACCGCACTCGGGGCGAAGGCCGCGACGACCGAGGCGATGCCGAATACCGAGGCACCGGCCAGCAGAATATTGCGCCGCCCGATCCGGTCCCCGAGATTGCCCATGGTGATGAGCAGGCCCGCGATGAGGAAGCCGTAGATATCGAGAATCCACAGCTGCTGCGCGGCCGACGGATCGAGATCCAGGGTGAGCGTCGGCATGGCCAGGAACAGCACCGAGATATCCATCGACACCAGCAGCACCGGCAGTAATAGCACCGCGAGGCCCAGCCGAGCGCGCCGCGAACCCGTCGGCGCCGTCGCCACCCGCGCGGCCTCCACCTGAGTCATTCCCGAATCCTCTCCGTGTCGCGTACGGCGTACGCGTCAGTCCGGGTACAGTGTACGCATGCGGCCCCAAAACTGGAAGCGAGTCATGGGATGACCGAGCCGAAGCTCACCCGACCCGCCATTGTCGACACCGCGATCACCCTCGCCGACGAGGAAGGTCTCGACGGGTTGTCCATGCGACATATCGCCGAGCGGATGGGTGTCGGCGCCATGTCGCTGTACCGGCACGTCGCGAATAAGGACGAACTGCTCGCCCTGATGACCGACGAGATATCGGCTCGCAACCCGTACCCCTCACCAGAGGGGCAGAACTGGACTTGGCGCGACCGGGTCCGCATTGCCGCCGAGATCGATTGGGCGCTCTACCAACAGCATCCGTGGGTGCTGCTGACCTTCGCCATGCCCCGCTACAGTTTCGGTCCGCAGGGCCTGGCCTGTTTCGCGTGGCTGGTCGAGGGTCTGCGCGAGTTGGATGTCTCGACCCGCGAGGCGGCAACCATGGCCTTCGCGGTGTGGAACTACATCTCCGGGGCCACGCTCCCGCATATCAGTGGCGCACTGGTCGCGCGCAAGGGCATGAATCCGGAAGGAGACAACGGACTGCGGGCATTACTAGAAGGAAAATCACAGCTGCCGATTCCGCCCGCACTCGCCGATCTGAACGGCAGCGGTGTGAGCGATCTCACTTCGGAGGATCTGCTGTATCTCGGATTGTCCGCACTCTGCGACGGATTCGAGGCCCGCTGCGTTCGGACGAGCACGTCTTGACCTGAATGGCACTTCAGGTTGCACGGTTGACTCGATCGCCGACGAACAGGAGTCACCGTGCACGCCATCCGCCTTCATGCCTTCGGACCGGCCGAGAATCTGCGCTACGAAACGGTGCCCGATCCGGTGCCCGGACCGGGGCAGGTGCTCATCCGAGTCGCGGCGGCGGGCGTGCACGTCATCGATACCGCGTTGCGCAGGGGCGAGCCCGGACCGTACCCGCTGCCACAGCTGCCGACCATTCCGGGCCGTGAGGTCGCCGGGATCGTGGACCGGATCGGGCCGGATGTCGATACGTCCTGGCTCGGCAAGCGGGTGGTCGCACATCTCGGGGCGGTTCCCGGTGGCTATGCCGAGTTGGCCGTGACGGAAACCGCTCGGCTGCACGAGATTCCGACCGATCTCGATGCGGCCGAGGCGGTCGCGATCATCGGCACCGGGCGAACGACCATGGGGATTTTGTTGTTCACCGAACTCGGTCCCGACAGCGTGGTGGTGGTAACCGCGGCGGCAGGCGGCATCGGGACCCTGCTGGTTCAGCATGCGAAGAACGTCGGCGCCACCGTGGTCGGCCTGGCCGGTGGACCAGCGAAAGTCGAACTGGTGCAACGCAATGGAGCGGATATCGCGATCGACTATTTACTCCCCGACTGGCCAGCTCAGGTGCTCGCGCGACTCGGCGACCGGCGTGCCACCGTACTGTTCGATGGTGTCGGCGGCGAAATAAGCGGCGCCGCAATCGATCTGCTCGGTAAGGGCGGACAGCATCTCGTCTATGGCGCGGCCAATGGCGCGCCGCTATCGCTGTCGGAGCAGGAGTTGGCGGCGCGCGGCATCACTTCCGAACTGGTCGTCGGACCGCGCCTCATCCAGCGGGTCGGCGGTGATCTGCGCCCGCTCGAGGACAAGGCCATGGCCGAGGCCGCAGCCGGTCGACTGCGGCCCGCGGTCCAGCGTTTCGCGCTGGCCGATGCCGTCGGTGCGCACCGCGCGCTGGAGACACGCGGCACCGTCGGCAAGGTGGTACTTCAGGCGTAGCAGCGATAGCCCCAGCCAACCAGCTGCTAGTCGACCGACTCGCCGTTGACCACCGCGTATACGAAGCCGTCCCAGCCCTTGCTGCCCACCGTCTGCAGCACCGTCGCATCGAGACTCGGCTCAGCGGCCAGCAGATCGATCAGATCGCGGCTCGCCTGCACCATCGGGTCGTCGGAATGCTCGTCGGCGACAGCACCATTGCGCACCACATTGTCGACGATGATCACCGATCCGGGGCGGGTCAGGCGCAGCGCCCAGAGCACATAGTTCGAATTGTTGACCTTGTCGGCATCGATGAACACCAGGTCGAACGGGTCCGGATCCTCATCGGCCAGCACCGGCAGGCTGTCCAGGGCCGCGCCGACCCGGATATCGACCCGTTCGCCGACTCCGGCCCGATCCAGATTCTCCCGTGCCACTGCCGCGTGCCGCGGCTCGAACTCCAGGGTGACCACCTGCCCCTCCTTGCCCACCGCGCGGGCCAGCCAGATCGTGCTGTACCCGCCGAGCGTCCCAATCTCCAGCACCCGACGCGCCTGGACCGACCGCGCGATCAGATGTAAGAACTTCCCCTGCGCGGGCGATACATCGATCGCGGGCAGCCCGGCCGCCGAGTTCGCGGCCAATGCCGCCGCAGTCGAATCCCCCTCTCCCACCAGAGTCTCCACCAGGTAGCTGTCCACATCGGCCCATTCAAAGGTCGTCATACCCGCAGTCTGCCACCGCACACCCCGATACCGCCGCAATCGGACACCAGCAACCGCATGGAATTCAGCCGCCCCTGGCGGTTCGCGCACATCTTTCGGCCACCTCGCACAGGTTGCAGCAACCTATGCGCGACACACACACAAGATCTCGATAGCGGCGCGGCCGTGGTGCGGCGGATCCACGTCGGGGAAGCGGTTCGCGTACTGGCCGATGATGGCGGAGCCTGCCTCGCCGACCACGTCGTGGACCAAGCCTTCGACTTGGTGGCGGCGTCCAGCCTGGGCGCGGCGCATACAGGACATGATCTCGGTGCAGATCACGGAGGGGTTCGTGCCGCGGGCAACTGCGGCGACGCGCGCGGCAACATGCGTCCGTACGGATTCCGCTGAGGCGACGTCCTCAGAACAGGAAATACCGCTGGGCCATCGGCAACTCGGTGGCGGGCTGTTCCGTCCAGACCTCACCATTGATGCGGACGGTGAAGGTGTCCGGGTCGACCTCGATGCGGGGCATGGCGTCGTTGTTGGTCATATCCGCCTTGGTAACGCGGCGAACGTTCTTGACGGGAGCCAGTTTTCGGCGCAGGCCGAGACGTTCGGCGAGACCGTCCTCGATGGCCTGTTCGGAAACGAAGTGCACAGACGTGTCCGCGGCGACCAGTGGTGCGGCACCGAACATGGGGCGCGGCAACACCGGCTGCGGGGTCGGGATGGAGGCGTTGGCATCACCCATGGCGGCCCAGGCGATCGCACCGCCCTTGAGGACGGCGTGCGGACGAACACCGAAGAATGCCGGATCCCAGAGGACCAGATCGGCGAGCTTGCCCACTTCCACCGAACCGATTTCGTCGTCCAGGCCGTGCGCGATCGCCGGGCAGATCGTGTACTTCGCGATATAGCGCCGCACCCTCGCATTGTCGGCGGCGCCGTCACCGGGCAGCGAACCACGGCGGCGCTTCATGACGTGTGCGGTCTGCCAGGTGCGCATGACGACCTCGCCGATGCGACCCATGGCCTGTGAGTCGCTGCCGATCATCGAGATCGCGCCGAGATCGTGCAGCAGATCCTCGGCGGCGATGGTGGAGGGCCGGATCCGACTCTCCGCGAACGCGAGGTCCTCCGGGATGGACGCGCTGAGGTGGTGACACACCATGAGCATGTCCAGGTGCTCGTCCAAGGTGTTGACCGTGTGCGGGCGGGTCGGGTTGGTGGAGCTGGGCAGCACATTGAGATGCGAGGCGACGGTGATGATGTCGGGCGCGTGCCCGCCACCGGCACCCTCGGTGTGATACGCGTGGATGCCGCGGCCCGCGATGGCGGCGATGGTGTCCTCGACGAATCCGGCCTCGTTCAAGGTGTCCGAATGCAGCGCCACCTGGACACCCGCCGCATCGGCGACGGTGAGGCAGGCATCGATCGCGGCCGGAGTGGACCCCCAGTCCTCGTGCAGTTTGAAACCCGCTGCGCCGCCACGTAATTGCTCCCACATGGATTCGGCGCTGACCGTATTGCCCTTGCCGAGCAGCACGATATTCATCGGCCAGCCGTCGGTGGCCGCCAACATCCGTGCCAGATGCCACGATCCGGGCGTGACCGTGGTCGCCTTGCTGCCCTCGGCGGGACCGGTGCCGCCGCCGATCAGGGTGGTGATGCCGCCGCCGAGCGCCTCGTCCATCAGCTGCGGACAGATGAAGTGCACATGACAGTCGATCGCGCCCGCGGTGAGGATGCGGCCATTGCCCGCGATGATCTCGGTATTCGGACCGACCACCAGATCCGGATGCACCCCGTTCATGGTGTCCGGATTGCCCGCCTTGCCGATCGCGCAGATGCGGCCGTCGCGAATGCCGACGTCGGCCTTGATGATTCCCCAATGGTCGATGATTACCGCGCCGGTGATCACGGTGTCCGGGGTGCCCTCGGCCCGGGTCGCGCGGGCTTGTCCCATGGATTCGCGCAATACCTTGCCACCGCCGAATACGGCCTCATCGCCCGCGAGACCAGGCCCGCCGCTGCGATCTTCGGTGATCTCGATGAGCAGATCGGTGTCCGCCAGGCGAATTCGGTCGCCGGTGGTCGGTCCGAAGAGCTCGGCATACCGTGCGCGGCTCAGCTCACTCATCGCGTCCTACCTCCCGGGCGCACGGAATCATGCGCCCCACACCGAATCGTCTGCGCAAACCCGCGCGGCATACGCATCGTGCAGGCGGTCTCGCGCTAGTCATCGAGACGTCCGGGAGGCGTCAGGCTGATGCCATGGACCGCACGGGCGCCGCCGAGCGGGACCAGCGAAACTCGTTGTCCGAGACCGGGTTCGAAGCGCACCGCGGTTCCGGCGGGGATATCGAGCCGACGCCCGTGCGCGGCCGCCCGATCGAAACGCAACGCGGCATTGGCCTGTGGAAAATGCACGTGGCTGCCCACCTGGACCGGCCGATCACCGGTGTTCACGACATCGAGTTCGATCCGATCCGCGCCCGCGTTCAGCTCGATAGTGCCCTCCGCACAGAAGTATTCACCCGGGACGAGCGGAGAATCAGCCATCACCGCCCCTAACCGATCGGATGATGGACGGTGACCAGCTTGGTGCCATCCGGAAAGGTGGCCTCGACCTGCACATCGTGGATCATCTCCGGCACGCCCTCGAGCACATCGGCACGCGTGAGAACCGTTCGCCCCGAAGACATCAACTCCGCGACGGTGCGCCCGTCGCGCGCACCCTCGAGCACGTGGTCGGTGATCAGCGCGACCGCCTCGGGATGATTCAGCTTGAGTCCACGCGCCTGCCTGCGCCGGGCCAGTTCGGCCGCATAACTCAGCAGCAGCCGTTCCTGCTCATGCGGCGACAGTCGCATCCGGGCTCCTCGGCGGTCGTGGATCAGGGTGACGGTAATTCTGGCACGCCCGTGTCGGGGGTGCCGGTCAATCCCTGGCGGGCAGATTCTGCAGCCGCACCTGGCCGCGGGCGACCGTGCGTCCCTCATCGTCGGTGAGCACGACCTGCCACAGCTGCTGCAACCGGCCGCGGTGCAGCGGCGTCGCCTCGCCGAAGACCTTGCCCTCGCGCACCGAGCGCAGGAAGTCGGTGTTGTTGTTCACGCCGACCACGGTGCCCTTATTGCCCTGTGCGGTGTACCAGACCCCGCCGCCGACGCTGGCGAGCGATTCGATGACGGTGCAGTACACGCCGCCGTTGACAATGCCGGCCAGCTGCTGCAGCTGCGGTCCCGCGGTCAGCTCACCACGCACCCGGTCCGGCGTGACCTCGGTGAATTCGAGGCCGATCAGATCGGTGAAGGTGTTCTTGCTGAGCTCGGTAAGCAGCTCCGGCGTGACCTCGGCCAGCGACTGGATCTGGGCAACTTCCTGCTGTGTCATGCATTCACCTTGGCACAGCGTGTCTCGGGTCTCGCACGATGCTCCCCGATGGCCGTTTGCATCCCGATACAGAGCGGCGGGCTCCAAATGCACACAGAGCCCGCCGCGGCAATGGATCGGGGGTTCACGGCAGCCCTCCGGAACGCTCGGCCGATCCCAACGCCGTTATTACAATAGGTCAGGCTTACCTAACTAGGCAACTCCACGCCGTGTCGCACTAGGCTCGCGGCGGTGCATTCGATCAAGATCCTGCGGTCTACCAGACACTTTCTGCCAGAACGCGTCCCGCGCTCGACCGTCGAGGACATCATCGATACGGCCCGGTGGACCGGTTCGGCGCGCAACCGTCAACCATGGCGGTTCATCGCCGTGACCACCGACGCGCTGCGGGTCGAACTGCGCAAGCTCGGCCACTATGCGGGCCATCTCGCCGAGGCGCCACTGATCCTCGTATTGCTCTCCGCGGACAACGGTTTCACCGATACCGAGTTCGATATGGGTCGCATCTGCCAGTCACTGTGCTTGGCGGCTCACAACCACGGCCTCGGCACCTGCGTCACCACATTTCACCCCGCAGACAACGTCACTCGGGTGGTCGCCCTGCTCGATATCCAGCCCGGCTGGCTGCCACACCACGCGATCGCCATCGGCCGCCGAGACCCACACCGACACCGGAGTCCATCGGCCATCCCCACCGGACGGCTGCCCGGGTCAACCCTGCTCACCTGGACATAGCAGCGTCTACCGAACCGGGCACCCCACCGCACGTCGCACCGGCAGACCGCGCTCCTCCAGCGCAAGCAGCAATCCCGCACCACGCCGCGCACCCACCAAGGAATCCGTCCGCGCCAGATCCGGCACATAGGTGGCCGCGCCGACAATGGATTCGCCGACGAGGGACCAGAACCGGCGCTCACCGAGCCCCGCGCAGCCCGCCAAGGTCCACTGGATCAATCGCAGCGACGGCTCGCACCGATGCGCAAGCCAGACGTACATTGCCTGCTCGCACGGCAAAGTCACCACACCGGGCCCGCCCGCCAGTCGATCGCCGTCGAGTACGCGAATCGTGGTGTCGTCCAACCCAGCCCAGTCGATGCCGCCGTCATTATCGGCGTGGATCCACAGGTTGTCGATACCCGGGTCCCACACCCGCCCCTCGGCCATCAGCAGGGCGACCACCCGCCCGATCACCGCGTGGATCAGCGCGGTCGCCACCACTTCGGCGGCAGTATCGGCGCTGATCATCTCCGCGACATGGCGCCGGTACATCAACTCGATCCGACCCTCGCGCAATCCGTCGGCGAGCCGCCACCAGCGCCGCCTGCCCTGCTCGGACATGGCGGCCACCGCGTAGACCCGCGGGTGTTCGGGTTGTAGTGAGCGCAGCCGGGCACACGCTCTCCCGAACGCCACATGGGGCTGGCCGGGCATGCGGGTTGCCACTGACTCGGGCATCGAACCTCCTCGGGTCGGCTCGGTAATGAGGTCGGGTCGTAAAGATAGGTTAGGCTTACCAGACCTAGCAACCGGCACCGCATATCGAGTCAGGAGAAGTTCGTCGCTGTGACGGCATCACGCACCATCGCGCCGGGGGCGCGACGAACGAATCCAGCACGTCATCGTCGACTCGGGCTCGTCCTGCTGAGCGCGCTACTGCTGCTCGCCGCCGTGGCCAGCATCGCGATCGGCACCCGATCGCTGTCACCCGGCACCGTCTACGACGCCGTGCACAATGCCTTGACCTGCCCGGGCGGACCGTTCCACTGCCCGGCCGGATCAACCGCGGAGGAGATCGTGCGCGGACTTCGCCTGCCGCGCACCGCACTTGCGCTGGTCACCGGGCTCGCACTGGGTATCGCCGGTGCGCTGATCCAGGGCTATACCCGCAATCCGCTCGCCGACGCGGGACTGCTCGGCTTGAATGCGGGCGCGGCATTCCTTGCGGCGCTGAGTATTTACCTGTTCACACTGACCGCGCCCGAACAGTACATCTGGTTCGCCTTCGCGGGAGCACTGGCCGCGGGGTCGGTGGTATTCGGGGTGTCGGCGATCGGCGGTGGCAAGGCGAGCCCACTCAGCTTGGTGCTGGCCGGTGCCGCGGTGACCGCATTCCTACAGGCCATGACGAATGCCATTGTGCTGCTGGACAATGCGGCGCTGGACAGCTACCGATTCTGGGTGGTCGGCACCGTGAGCGGACGCGATGCCGAGGTGTTCTGGCAGGTTTTGCCGTTCTTGGCGCTCGGCGTGGTACTCGCCGTCGTGGCCTCGCCCGGGTTGAATCTGCTCAGCCTCGGTGACGAGGTCGCGCGCGGGCTCGGCGTGCATATCGGGCGCAGCCGGGCGCTCGGACTGGCCGCGATCGTCTTGCTGAGTGGCGCGGCGACGGCGGCCGTCGGCCCGATCGCATTCATCGGGTTGGTCGTGCCGCATATCGCACGGGTTTTCACCGGCCCCGACTACCGCTGGCTGATCCCGTATTCCGGACTGCTCGGCGCGCTGCTGCTGCTCGTGGCCGATGTGGCCGGGCGAATTGTGGCGCGCCCCGGCGAGTTACAGGTCGGTGTGATGATCGCGGCCATCGGCGCGCCGTTCTTCATCCTGCTCGTCCGTCGCAAGAGGTTGGTGAGCCTGTGAGCGACCGAATCATGGATGAGCTCTCCCCGGATCACACCGCCTTCGCGCAGGCACCGACCCCAGCATCGACCGAGATACCGCTGAATCGCATCCGCCCCGCCCTGCGCCTCGGCCCGGTCTCCATGGTGCTGCGCCCCACCATGGCGCTCATAGTTCTCACACTCGCCGCCACCCTGCTCACACTCTTCTGCCTCGATATCGCCCTCGGCGACACCCACATTCCGCTCGGCCGCGTCCTGGATGTGCTGACCGGCGGCGGCACCCGATCCCAGCGTTTCATCGTGCTGGAATCCCGTTTGCCGCGCGCGCTCACCGCGCTGGTCGTCGGTGCGGCACTCGGCATCGCGGGTGCGATCACCCAGTCCATCCTGCACAATCCGCTGGCCGCGCCGGATATCCTCGGCATCACCACCGGCTCCAGCCTGGGTGCCGTTGCCGTCCTCGTCGGAACCGGCGGCACGACAACGGGATTCGCCGCGAGTGTCGGCGCCCCGCTGGCCGCGCTGGCCGGTGGGCTGTGCACCGCGACCGCCATCTACCTACTCGCTTGGGGCCGCGGCGTGACCGGCGACCGCGGTGTCACCCCGATGCGACTGGTACTGATCGGCATCGGGGTGAACGCATTCCTGTTGTCCGGCATCAGCTTTCTGCTCACCCGCGCCAGCCTGCAGGATGCGGCCCGTGGGCAACTCTGGCTCAATGGCTCACTCAATAGCGCCGATCGGACCGAGCTGATTCCGGCCGCGCTCGCACTGGCCGTGGTCGCGCTGGTGGCGGTGGGCTCCGCGAGAACCCTTGCCGCGCTGCGCCTCGGCACCGATACCACCCGGGTGCTCGGGGTTCGGATCCAGACCCAGCAGGCCCTGTTGATCGGCGCGGCCGTGGTGGCCGCATCGGTAGCCACCGCCGCGGTCGGTCCGGTCGGATTTGTGGCGCTCGCCGCACCGCAGATCGCGCGCCGACTGCTGCGAACTCCCGGCGAACCGCTCATCGGCTCGGCGTTCATCGGTGCCATCCTGGTGGTTGGCGCGGATGTTGCCGCGCGCACGCTATTTCCGGTCGACCTGCCGGTCGGTGTCGTGACCGCCGCCTTCGGCGGACCGTTCCTGCTCTACCTGCTCGTGCGTATGAATCGGAAGGCGACCCTGTCATGACCACCGACACGCGGCTCTCCGCACAGGAAGTCACCCTCGGCTACGGCGACCGCGTCATCGTCGACGGACTCAGCATCGATATCGCCCCCGGCGTGGTCACCACCGTCATCGGCCCCAATGGCTGCGGCAAGTCGACCATGTTGCGCGCGCTGGGTCGCCTGCTACGCCCGCAACAGGGCCGAATCCTGTTGGACGGCAAGGCGATCTCGTCGATGAAGACCAAGGATGTCGCGCGCATCGTCGGCATGCTGCCGCAGTCGCCGGTCGCACCCGAGGGGCTGACCGTCGCGGATCTCGTTGCGCGCGGACGTCATCCGCACCAGTCCTGGATCCGGCAGTGGTCGGCCACCGACGAAGACGAGGTCATCTCCGCGCTCGCCGCGACGGGCATTGCCGATCTGGCCGATCGCACCCTCGACGAGTTGTCCGGCGGGCAGCGCCAGCGCGCCTGGATCTCGATGGCATTGGCCCAGGGCACCGACATCCTGCTGCTCGACGAGCCGACCACCTATCTCGATCTCGCACATTCGGTCGAGGTCCTGGACCTCGTCGACCGCCTGCACGACGAGCACGGCCGCACCGTGGTGATGGTGCTGCACGATCTCAACCTGGCCATCCGCTATAGCGACCGGCTCATCGTCATGCGCGACGGACGCATCGTCGCCCAGGGCGCACCCGCCGACATCATCAATGTGGCGTTGCTGCGCGAGGTCTTCGATCTCGACGCGTCCGTCTTGGAGGATCCGGTGTCCGGTCGACCCATGATCGTGCCCATAGGAACGCGACACGTCCGAGCCGCCTTCGAATCGGACGCGGTGCCGGGCTAGTCCCAGTGCTGGGGCTGCCGCACAACCTATGACAAATACCACACCAGCTATCGAGCAGTTACGACGACCTGTAGTACGCAATTGTGTCGTTGAGTCCGTAAACTTGTGGAATGGCAGGACTTGGTGAACTCGAGAAAGCGGTCATGGACCAGCTGTGGTCGACTGACGAACCGCAGACCGTACGGCAGGTACACGAGGCTTTGGCCGCCCGCCGTGAGCTCGCGTACACCACGGTGATGACGGTGCTGCAACGACTGGCGAAGAAGAACCTCGTGGTGCAGCGACGCGACGACCGCGCCCACCGCTACGCCCCGGTGCACACCCGCGATGAACTGGTGGCCAGCTTGATGGTCGACGCACTGCAACAAGCCGATGTGGCGGGCAGCCGCGCGGCAGCGCTCGTGCACTTCGTTGAACAGGTCGGTAGGGACGACACGGACGCGTTGCGCGAAGCACTCGCTAAGCTCGAGGCATCCGAAGATACTGCGCCGCCGAAGCAGTAGTCTTGGGATCCTGGCCTCACAATGAGGTGAGTGCCCTGGCCCCACAACGCAGTGAGCTGAGTCGATGAACGCAACCGCGCCGGTCTTTGCCGGTCTCGCTTTGCTTCTCGCGGGGCCCGCCCCAGCGCTGTTGAGCCGCGCGACCTGGCCGTATCGGACACCGCGTGCTGCGCTCGTGTTGTGGCAGGCCATCGCGCTCGCAGCCGTGCTCAGCGCATTCGGTTCGGGGCTGGCCATCGCCGCCCAACTACTCGTACCGGGACCGGACGGTCGCCCGACCACCTCCCCGGCGCGCGAGATCGATGCGCTCGGACTGCCGCTGTGGCTGGCGTACGTTTTCGTCTTCGCCTTGACGCTGCTGGTCGGCGCGCGACTGATGTACGCGATAGTGCGCGTCGGCGTGCACACCCGCAGGCGTCGGGCGCGCCACCGCATGCTCGTCGATCTGCTCGACCAGAGCGGACCACAGCGCCGGGCCGCCGATATCCGGGTGCTCGGCTCGACCGAGCCGATCGCCTACTGCCTGCCCGGCCTGCGCCAGCGGGTGGTATTGAGCGAGGGCACGCTGACCAGCCTGCAGGACGCCGAGGTCACGGCCATCGTCAGCCATGAACGCTCCCATCTGCGGGCCCGCCACGACCTGGTGCTCGAGGCCTTCACCGCGGTGCACGAGGCATTCCCCCGGGTGGTGCGCAGCAAGGCCGCGCTCGGCTCGGTGAAACTGCTGATCGAACTGCTCGCCGACGATTCGGCCGTGAAGGTCACCGGCCCGAAGCCGCTGGCCCGCGCCCTGGTCGCCTGCGCGAAATCCACCGCACCGCAGGGCGCGCTCGCCGCTGGCGGTCCGACCACCTTGATCCGCATCCAGCGACTGGGTGGACGCATCGGCGATATTCGGGTCGCCGCGGCGGCCTATCTGGGGTCGGCGGCCATCCTGGTGGTCCCGACCATGGCCGTCGCGGTACCCTGGCTGGTCGAACTGGATCGACTGCTCCGTAACTGATTCATCCGGTTCCACCTGATACACCCGGTCCTACCGCATCCGGCGATGACCGGGCCCAACCATCTCGGCGGCACCCCGCGTGCCCGGATCCGCCCGCGCCGAGACATGAAAGGCACACACCCCCTTTGACCTCCTCCACCCCTGCCACCACCTTCGCGGAGCTGGGCCTACCCGCCGTGCTCGTCCAGGCGTTGCGCCGCGACG
Organism: Nocardia sp. NPDC004278; assembly: GCF_053602975.1. Taxonomy (NCBI): domain Bacteria; kingdom Bacillati; phylum Actinomycetota; class Actinomycetes; order Mycobacteriales; family Nocardiaceae; genus Nocardia; species Nocardia sp. NPDC004278. Next base: position 101,065 of record NZ_JBSGEQ010000001.1, on the reverse strand, counting down.
GCATCGAGGCCCCGTTCCCGATCCAGGCCGCGACGGCGACCGATGCGCTGGCGGGCAGGGACGTGCTCGGGCGCGGACCGACCGGCTCCGGCAAGACCCTGGCCTTCGGGCTGCCGATGCTCGCGCTGCTCACCGGCGCCCAGGCCAAGCCGGGTAAACCGCGCGGTCTGGTGCTGGTGCCGACCAGGGAACTGGCGGCCCAGATCGAGAAGGCGCTGGACAATGCGGCGTTATCGCTGGGGTTGCGGGTGGCCTCGGTGGTCGGCGGCGCGCCGATCAAGCGGCAGGCCGATCGGCTCGCGCGCGGTGTCGATCTGCTCATCGCCACGCCGGGGCGCCTCGAAGATCTGATCAACCAGCGCTCCGCCGATCTGTCCGAGGTGCGGGTCACCGCACTCGACGAGGCCGACCATATGGCCGATATGGGCTTCCTGCCCCAGGTCACCAAGCTGCTCGACCGGACGCCGAAAGACGGTCAGCGACTGCTGTTCTCGGCCACCCTCGACGGTGAGGTCGACAAGCTGGTCAAGCGCTACCTGCGCGCCCCGGTCACGCATTCGACCGCACCGCCGTCGGCGTCGGTCGCCACCATGTCGCACCACCTGCTGTTCCTGCGCAAGGCGGATAAGCGCGAGATCACCGCGCAGATCGCGGCGCGCGACGGGCTGACCATCATGTTCGTGCGCACCAAGCACGGTGCCGACCGGCTCGCGAAGCAGTTGCGCGGGTCCGGAATCGCCGCGGGCGCGCTGCACGGCGGTAAGGCGCAGAACAATCGCGTGCGAACCCTCGCCGCATTCGCGGACGGCACCACACCGGTGCTGGTGACCACCGATGTGGCCGCGCGCGGCATCCACGTCGATGGAATTTCCCTTGTCGTACATGTGGATCCGCCCGCCGAACCGAAGGCGTATCTGCATCGCGCCGGCCGCACCGCCCGCGCCGGTGAGGACGGCGTCGTCGTCACGCTCGTCACCGAAGAGGAACGCGCCGATGTCGAGAAGATGACCCGCAAGGCGGGCGTCGATGTCGATGGCGTGCAGGTTCGTCCGGGTGATCGGCGCCTGATCCAGATCACCGGCGCGAAGCAGCCCTCGGGCGTACCGATCGTCGCGGCGAACTCGGCGGTGACGGTGGGTGACGACGGCGAGTTGAAGGTCGGCGCTGGTCGGCGCGGTGGGTCGAACCGCAGGTCGGGCGGTGCTGGTCGCGGCGCCGGGTCGGATCGCGCCGGTCGTGGCGCAGGTTCCGGCGGCGCCGGTCGAAATGCGTCCGGTAATGGTCGCGGTGCCGGATCGGGTGCTGCCGGTCGCAATGCCGGAGCCGGTGGCGCCGGTCGAGGTGCCGGTTCCGGCGGTGCCGACGGTCGGGGCACTGGTGTGGGTGGTGCGAAGAAGTCTTCGGGTCATTCGCCGAGTTCCACCGCGACGTCGAGTCGGCGTGGTGCCGGAACTTCGGGTCGAGCCGCGGGCGGGTCGACGGCCGCTTCGACCACGGGTCGGGCCGCAGGTGTGGCAACTGCCGCGCCGGGCCGCGGCGCGGGATCGGCGCGGACGGCTCCCGGACGGGCCGTGAACTCGGCATCGGCCGCGCCGGGTCGTTCCGCCGGATCGGCGAAGGCGGGCACGGCCCGTGCCGCCGGATCGGGCTCGGCCGCGCGCGGCGTATCGGCCCATGGTGCCGGGGCGACTTCCGGTCGCGGTGTCGGCGCAGGCGGAGCGGACCGCACCGCCGCGACCAGCGGCGACACGCCCGGGCGTACCCGTCGACGCGCCGGACGGCCGCAGGGGGTGCCCGGGAGCCGCAATCGCGGGGCAAACTGATCGGGTGTCGAATCACGAGGTGGGCGCGGTTGCCTGCGCCTTGATCGCGGCGCTGCTGTTCGCGCTGGCTGCGGTGGCGCAGCAGCATGCCGCCGCAGCGGTCCCGGAAGGGCAGTCGCTGATGGGTTCGCTGGTGCGCAGTCCGCGCTGGTGGGCCGGAATCGTCGGGGACGCGGGCGGTTACGCGATGCAGGTCGCGGCGCTGGCCTTGGGCGCGGTCCTGCTCGTGCAACCGATGCTGGTCAGCATGCTGATCTTTGCCCTTCCCCTCTCCGCCCGACTCAACAAACGCCGGATCGCCCCGAGCACCTGGGCGACCGCCATCGCCCTCGCGGTGGCGTTGGCGGTTTTCTTGATCGTCGGCGACCCTACCCAGGGCAATACCACTGCGCCCCTTCATGATTGGATTCAGCCGCTGACCGCGCTACTGGCCGCGCTCGCGGTCGCGCTCGTCGTTGGTGTCAAGTCCGCCGACCCGACCCGTCGCGCCCTACTTTTCGGCGTCGTCGGCGGTGCCCTTTTCGGCCTCGCCGCCGCACTTACCTCCTACGTCACGGGATTGTTCGACGATGGCCTCGGCCATGTGCTCGGCAGTTGGCAGACGTGGGCGCTGATCGCATCCGGCGTGATCGGCCTCTATCTCCAGCAACGCGCCTACCAAGCGGGCCCGCTGGTCGCCTCCCTCCCGGCCGTCACCATCGCCGAGCCCCTGGCCGCCGCCTTCATCGGCATCACCGTCCTCGATGAACGCCTGCGCACCGACAATGTGGGCCTACTTGTCATCGCCATCGCGGTAATCACCATGTGTGCGACCACAATCCAACTCTCCCGCGTCGAAGCCGAGGTCTGACCTCGCAACCGAGATCGGGTCGAAGCCATGGCGACTTCTACCGAAAAAGCCCAGCCACCAGTCCCATCTGATCTTGATCCCGGCGACGCGACCACCGACTCGCGCATGGCGCGGACCGAATGCTGGGCGATTGCACGCGATAACGGCGCACCGGTTAGAATCGGTTAAGTGCAGTTTCTCCCTGGTCATCAGCCGCCGTACGACCTGACCTACGACGACCTCTTCCTCGTCCCGAATCGGACGGATGTCGCGTCACGGTTCGACGTGGATCTATCGACCGCAGACGGGTCCGGCACCACCATTCCCATTGTTGTCGCGAATATGACCGCGGTCGCCGGACGCCGGATGGCCGAAACGGTCGCCCGCCGCGGCGGCATCGTCGTCCTGCCCCAGGATCTCCCGATCGCTGCGGCCGCCGACACCATCGCCTTCGTGAAGAGCCGTTCGCTCACCGCCGACACCCCGGTCACCCTGGATCCGGAGCGTTCGGTGTCCGAGGCCGTCGCCCTGATGCACAAGCGGGCCCACGGCGCGGTTGTTGTCGTCGACGGCGGCAAGCCGGTCGGCGTGGTCACCGAGGCCTCGTGCGCCGATGTCGACCGCTTCGCCCGGCTGCGCGATGTCGCGATCACCGATTTCGTCAAGGCGCCGGCCAGCACCTCGCCGCGCGATATCTTCGACCTGCTCGAGGCCGAGCACGCGCAGCTCGCCGTGCTCATCGCCGAGGACGGCGGCCTCGCGGGCGTGATGACCCGCACCGGGGCCATTCGCACCGGCATCTACCAGCCCAATGTCGATGCCGACGATAAGCTGCGGGTGGCCGCCGCGGTCGGCATCAACGGTGATGTTGCCGCCAAGGCCAAGGCACTGGTCGACTCGGGTGCGGACCTGCTTGTCATCGACACCGCGCACGGCCACCAGGCCAAGATGCTCGAAACCCTCAGCGCCATTCGCGATCTCGGCCTCGGTGTGCCGCTGGTCGCGGGCAATGTGGTCTCCGCGCAGGGCACCCGGGATCTGGCCGCGGCGGGCGCGGACATCATCAAGGTCGGTGTCGGCCCCGGTGCCATGTGCACCACCAGGATGATGACCGGTGTCGGCCGTCCGCAGTTCTCCGCGGTGGCCGAATGCGCCACCGCCGCAAAGGAACTCGGCGTACACATCTGGGCCGACGGCGGCGTCCGGCACCCGCGCGATGTTGCGCTGGCCTTGGCCGCTGGCGCGTCCAATGTGATGATCGGCTCCTGGTTCGCTGGCACCTACGAATCCCCCGGCGACCTGCGTGTCGATCGTGACGGCAATGCGTACAAGGAAAGCTTCGGCATGGCCTCCAAGCGTGCCGTCGCCGCCCGCACCGCCACCGACAGCGGTTTCGACCGCGCCCGCAAGGCGCTGTTCGAGGAGGGCATCTCCAGCTCACGGATGCGCCTGGATCCGGAACGCCCCAGCGTCGAGGACCTGCTCGACCACATCTGCTCCGGCGTCCGCAGCGCCTGCACCTACGCCGGTGCGCGCACCCTGTCCGATTTCCACGACAAGGCGGTGCTCGGCGTGCAGTCGGCAGCCGGATTCGCCGAGGGCCGCCCTCTTCCCAGTGGCTGGTAAACCTGCGACAACTGCACATAGCGAGAGACACCCAACGCAACCACCACGGAGCAAGGCGGTGCTCGGCGTGCAGTCGGCAGCCGGATTCGCCGAGGGCCGGTCTCTTGCCAGTGACTGGTGGACCTGCGACAACTCCAGATAGCGAGAGACACGCCCAAGACGACCATCACGGAGCGAGTCTTACGAGCGACCGTTCGCGGCCCGTCTCGCGTCCGAGCCGAAGGCTCGGCCATCGAACTCAGCCGAGTCGTCGAAGCGCATGAGCCGAAGGCGCGAGTCTCGACGGCTCGGACGCGAGACACCAGGGGGCCGCGAACACGCCGCGCCGCAGGCGCGGCAAATTCAACACAGCCACCGGCCCACGCGGGCACGCGCGTGGGCCGGTAGCATAGGGGTTGCCGGTTTCCGGCACGACAAACCCCATTTGCCGAGAGGAACAAGTTGTCACCCGCGTCCGAGGGCGCCGCACAGGAGGGCTCCTCTACCGAGCCGGGTGACAAACCCGGCGCTCTCCTTCCCCCAGCAGCCCGATCCGATTCAGCTCATCGTCGTGTTTCTCGCAGGTGGTGCTGACGATGTCCGTCGTGCTCACCGTGCTCAGCCTGGTCGGGTTCATCGCCCTCACCCTTGGCACGGCACTGTTCGTCGCCGCCGAATTCTCCCTCACCGCGCTGGAACGCAGCACTGTCGAATCGCATGTGCGCACCGTCGGCGACGCCCGCTCGCGCATGGTCCGGCAGGCCCACACCACCCTGTCGTTCCAACTTTCCGGCGCTCAGCTCGGTATCACCATCACCACTCTGATCACCGGCTATATCGCCGAACCGGTGCTCGCCCGGCTGCTATCGCCGCTATTGACCGGGCTCGGCCTGGGCACGGGTGCGGCGCAGGGCATCTCACTCACAGTGGCACTCGTGCTGGCCACCTCGCTGTCGATGATCTATGGCGAACTCGTCCCGAAGAACATCGCGATCTCCAAGCCGCTCGGCACCGCGCGGGCGACCGCGGGGCCGATGATCGCCTTCTCGGTGGTGTTCAAGTGGATGATCCACTTCCTCAACGGCACGGCTAACTGGGTGGTCCGCCGCTTGGGCGTGGAACCTGCCGAGGAATTGCGCTCGGCGCGCTCCCCGCAGGAACTCGGCTCGCTGGTGCGCACCTCCGCGCTGCGCGGCGCCCTCGACCACCGCACGGCGCAGCTGGTGGACCGCTCGCTGCAATTCGGCGAGCGCAGCGCCGAAGAACTGATGACACCCCGGGTCAAGATCGAATCCCTGGACCGGTCCGATACCATCGGCGACCTCATCGCGGCCGCCAGCCGCACCGGCTACTCCCGCTTCCCGGTCATCGACGGCGATCTGGACAACACGCTCGGTGTCGTGCACATCAAGCAGGCCTTCACCCATCCGGCGAATGTCCGCAAGACCATCCCGCTGTATCAGCTCGCGCGCCCGGTGCCGATCGTGCCCGCCAGCCTCGACGGTGACGAGGTACTCGAACGCGTGCGTGCCCATGGCATGCAGGTCGCCCTGGTGGTCGACGAATACGGCGGCACCGCGGGCATCGTCACCATGGAGGACCTCATCGAGGAGATCCTCGGCGATGTCCGCGACGAACACGACGAGGAAGAACGCGATGTCCGCCGGGTCGCCGACGGCTGGGACTGTTCGGGTCTGCTGCGCATCGATGAGGTCTCCCGCGCCACCGGATACGACGCCCCGGAGGGCGAGTACGAAACGCTCGGCGGTCTGGTGCTCACCCGGCTCGGCCGCATCCCGGTCACCGGTGATGAGGTGATCCTGCCGAATCCGCGTTCCTCGCACCGCCATCTGGACGACGAGGAGGGCGGCTGGATCGCCAAGGTCGAGCGGATGGACGGGCGGCGCATCGACCGGATCCGGCTGGTCCCGGTGGCTGCCGCAGCGCTCACCGCACACAATGCCGCCGTGCACGATGCCGCCACGCACGATGCCGCCGTACACGATGCCGCCACGCACAACGCCACCGTGCACAACGCCACGGAGAACAGCCATGGGTGATCTCCTCGGTATCCTGCTCACGGTGGTGCTGCTCGCGTGCAACGCCTTCTTCGTCGCCGCCGAATTCGCGCTGATCTCGGCCCGCCGCGACCGTCTCGAGGCGCTGGCCGCACAGGGAAAGCGCCAGGCCGACACGGTGATCCGGGCGGGTGAGAACCTGTCCATGATGCTGGCCGCCGCGCAACTCGGCATCACCATCTGCTCGATCCTGCTCGGCCGAATCGGCGAACCCGCTGTCGCGCATCTGCTGGAGGGGCCGTTCGGTCTGGTCGGCCTGCCCGAACAGCTGTTGCATCCGATCGCATTCGCCGTCGCCCTGACGATCGTGGTGATCCTGCACATCCTGTTCGGCGAGATGATTCCGAAGAATATCGCGCTGGCCGGACCGGAACGCAGTGCGCTGCTGCTGGTTCCGGTGCATCTGCAGTGGTTGCGGTTGGCGCGTCCGGTGATCGCGCTCTACAACCTGGCCGCGAACCTGTCGTTGCGCATGCTGCGGGTCGAACCCAAGGATGAACTGGATGCCACGGTCTCCAGTGTGGAGCTCGCCGAAATGATCGGTGAATCCCGTTCGGAGGGATTGCTGGACGAGGAGGAGCACCGACGCCTCACCCAGGCGCTCGGCACCTCCGATCGCGTCGTCGGCGATGTGATGGTGCCGCTGGCCACGACCCGCTCGGTGCCATTGCGCGGCAGTGGCACCGAGCTCGGCGATATCGAAACCGCCGTCGCGGAAACCGGCTTCTCCCGGTACCCCGTGCGTGCGAGCGACGGTTCGCTGGTCGGCTATCTGCATGTCAAGGATGTGCTCGACAAGGTCGCCGATGAGAGCGCCGGGCCGAATACGCCCATCCCGCGCACCGACATCCGCCCGTTGCCGACCGTTGGCTCCGGCACCCCGCTGTACGAGGCGCTGGCTCGGTTGCGCCGCACCAATTCGCATCTGGGCCGGGTCGTCGACAATCGCGGCAATACGGTCGGCATTGTGGCGCTGGAGGATCTGGTGGAAGAGTTCGTCGGCACCGTGCGTGACGGGACGCACCGGGTGATCGAATGATCGTGCTGGCCGAGTCCGAGTGGCGGGCCAGGGCGGCCGTGCACCGGGCTCGGCTGGACGAGCTCGTCGGGCCGTATCTCGAACGCCGCGCGGCGGGTTCATCACACCCGGTGATCGATTTCCTGTTCACCTACTACGGACACAAGCCCGCGCAGCTGCGGCGGTGGCACCCGGGATTCGGCGTCGCATTGGCCGGGGCACGAGAATACGACGGTGGCCGCGGATATCACTGCATCGAGGTACCCGAGGCACGCGTAGTCGCGGAAGGGTCCGTGGTCGAGTGGACGCTCGGGGCATCCGCGTACACCGCGGACCCCACGTACCTGGCGCGACGCCGTGACACCATCGCATTCATCGCGGACCTGTTGCGCGCCACGGCATCTCGACCCGCCCAGCTGTCCTGCTTCGGACTGCACGAATGGGCCATGGTGTACAAGACCGACGAGGTCCGCCACCAACAGGTCCCGCTCCGCCTCGGCGGTACCGGCACCGATGCGGTCGTCGAATCAATGTCGTTGCGCTGCACCCACTTCGACGCCTTCCGCTTCTTCACCCCGGACGCCGTCGGCCGCAATGCGGAGCCCCTCACCCGTGCCGACCAGGTCGCCCGCGAACAGCCCGGCTGCCTGCACGCCAATATGGACCTCTACAAATGGGGTTTCAAACTCACCCCGCTCCTGTCCTCCGATCTGCTCCTCGACTACTTCGAGTTCGCCTGCGCCGCGCGCGAGCTCGATATGCGCGCCAGTCCGTACGACCTCACCGCATACGGTTACGAACCGGTCCGCATCGAAACCCCGTCCGGCCGCGCCGAATACGTCCGGGCACAGTCGGCACTTGCGGAGCGATCAACGAGACTCAGACAGTCCCTCCTCGACGTCTGCACAGCTCTGCTGGCGTACGACACTGCCGCACTCACTGCCGGCTGAGCACTACCCTGAAACACGCTGCCTACCTGCGATTTCCGCCAAACTTCCGCATCAAGTTATCGCCTGTTACTACCATTCAGTCAGTCATATTCCGTCTGAGTCGGCGCGGTCTGTGCCCATGATGAGGAAAGTTGGGATGCAACGATGCACCCGAAGCTGACACTGCGCCGTACCAGGCCATTGGCGCTGCTCGCCACGGCGGTCGTCACCGCGATGATGCTGCCGAGCAGCGCGTCGGCCGATCTACAGTCCGATATCGCCACCGCGGTCCAGGAATTTCTCGATATCGGCCGCACCTCGGTGCCGCGGGCGGACTGCGGACCGGGATCGATGCCGGAAACCGGGCTGCAGGGCGATGTTCCGGCCGCCGACCGTGACAGTCGGCGCAGCACCCAGGGCTATGCCTGCAATATGTCGGTGGTCGGCAACTACGCCGGGCGCGGGGCTGGCATCACCTCGACCAGCTTCGACCACTGCGCATATATGGGTTCATTCTTCCCCGGCGATCTGATCAGCGCGGGCCGCGGCGTCCAGGTACTGGATGTCTCCGATCCGGCGCATCCACGGCCGACGGTCACCCTGACCGAACCCGCGATGCTGGCCGGCACCTGGGAAAGCCTCAAGGTCAATGTCGAGCGCAAACTGCTGGTCGGTACCGGTGTGCCGATCGGCGAAGGCGTCGGCTACCTGTCGGTCTACGACATCTCCGATTGCGCGTATCCGAAGCTGCTCAATCCGGGTCCCGGCTCGAATCTGGCTATGCCGCTACCGATTACCACGCACGAGGGCGGCTGGTCCCCCGATGGCCGCACCTACTGGGCCTCGGGTATCGCGCCCGGCTTCGTCAGCGCTGTCGATCTCACCGATCCGGCGAATCCGCACGTCATCTGGCAGGGCCTGACCGGTATCGAGGCACACGGCTTCGGAATCAGCCCCGACGGCAATCGGATGTATCTGTCCGCACTGGGCGGATTCACGGTGCTCGATATCAGTTCGGTCCAGCGCCGCGACCCCAACCCGCAGGTCACCCATATCGGCCGTACCTTCTGGACCGACGGATGGGCCACCCAGCACAGTGTGCCGGTGTCCTATGGCGGCAAGCCGTACCTCTACACCGTCGACGAAGGTGGTTCCGGCGGTGTGAAACTCATCGATATCTCCGATGACACCACCCCGAAGGTCGCCGGGAAGATCAAGCTGGAGATCAATCTGCTGCAGCATATCGACAGCAATATCGGCAGCTCCATGGGTGGTTCGGCGTTCGCCTACGAATCGCACTACTGTGCCGCGGACCGCCCGGACGATCCCACCGCGCTCGCCTGTGGCTGGATCTCCTCCGGCATCAGGGTTTTCGATATCCGCGATCCGCACAGCATCCGCGAGATCGCCTACTTCAACCCGCCCGCCCGCACCGGGCAGAACCTGAACCTCTGGAACTCTCCGCACGCCCTCGCCTCGATCATCGGCGTGCCGTTCATGAGCGCACTTCCGGCCGCACGCGCGGTGCTCGAGGGGCAGTTCGATCCATCGGATGCACTCAGTCCGCGCACCGGCAACCTCGCATTCGGAGATGTCTCCACCGACTGGTGCTTCTCGCCTCCGGAATGGCGCGGCGACCAGTTGTATGTCGCCTGCTCCGATAACGGATTCATGGTGCTGCAACTCGAGAACGACGTATACACCGCACCCGCGGATCAGCGATCGACCGTCGGGTCGTGACCGTGTCCCGGTGGATCCGCGCCGCCGCGTTCGCCGCGCTCGCCTTCACCCTGGTGGTGATCGGTGCGGCGCTGCGGCCGCTGGTACTACCCGAAGCCCACCCGGCCGCACCGGTGCTCAATGCGGTGGAGATCGGATTCGCGCAGGATATGACGGCACATCATCAGCAGGCGCTGATCATGGTGCAGCGCTTGGATCGCGGCGTCGAGCCGACGGTACTGCGTCTGGCACAGCAGCTCTCGGACGCACAGCGCGTCGAGATCGGCACGATGCTGGGGTGGCTGCGGTTGGCCGACGCGTCACCGTTATCGCCGCACCCGATGGCCTGGATGCACGCTCAGGCGGCTGCATCGCACCATCATTCGACCGCTATTGCCGATCAGCCGACCGGGGATGCGATGCCCGGCATGGCGAGCACCGCCGAACTCGACGTGCTCGCCGCCGCCCGCGGCCACGATGCGGAAATCCTGTTCCTGCAATTGATGCTCCGCCACCATCAGGGCGGACTCGCCATGGCCCGCACCGCGGATCAGCTACTGATCTCCGGCCCGGTCAAGGAAGCAGCGCGGTCGATGTTCCAGAGCCAGAGCCAGGAGGCGGGCGTCATCGGTGTGCTGCTCACCCAACTCGGCGGACAACCACTGCCGTAGCCGATATCACTGACGCTCGAGCCGACCCTGCCCCGCCTCGGATGCAGATCGGCCGCGCGACACTATCTCAACGCTTGTCCCAGAGCGGGCGTATTCCTCCGGGTCCGGACCCGGAGGTATGGTCGATCTAGATCGACAGCACAGGAAGGGTTGAGCGACACGTGATCCGGACCGAGGCAGTCACCGTCCCCGAACACGTGCACGGGTATCCCGACGTTGCCTTCGGCGGATATGTGGCGGGTCTGCTGGCCGGGCGCTCCGAGGCCGCCGAGGTGCGTGTCGACTTCCGCGCCAAGGTCCCGCTCGACGCCCCGATGTCATTGCGACCGACCAGATCCGGTGGCCACGCGCTGACCGACGCCGACGGCGCACTGCTCGCCGAATCCACACCAGCGGTGCTCACCATCGATCCCCCGCCCGCACCGACCTGGGCCGAGGCCAAGGCGGTCACCGACGCGGCCATGGTCTCGCGCCGCATCACCGACTGCTACGGCTGCGGCGCCGCCTGCGCACCCGGCCGCGGCCTGCGCCTACTCACCTGGGACACACCGGAGCACGACCTCGTTATCGCCGCTTGGACCCCCGACGCCGGACTCGCCGACGAATCCGGCCAGCTCCCACCGGAAGTCGTCTGGGCCGCCCTCGACTGCCCCGGCGGCTGGGCCGCCATCCGCAAACAGGGCATGCGCATGGGCGGAGTAACCGCCGCCCTCACCGCAACCCAACTCCACCCCATCTACCCCGACTCCCCGTACATCTCCTACGCCTGGCCCATCACCCATCAGGGCCGCAAACACACCGTCGGCATCGCCCTCGCCACCCCCTCCGGCGACCCCTGCGCCCTGGCCGAAGCCCTCTGGATCGCACCGAAATTCTGAACCGACACAGGTAACTGTCAGGTGTTCTCGACGAAGCGGTACCACGGACCGTGGAAGGGTTCGTAGCCGATCGAACCCGGTCCGGGTGGGCCGATACTGGGGGCGCTGTCCGGGAAGTAGGCGAGGCCCTCGGAATTCGTCACTCCGCCAGCGATGTAGAACAGGCAGCCGCCGTCGCGGCGGGTGATATAGGTGACGGAGTAGATGCCGAGGCGGGTGCGGTGGCCGGGGTTGGCGCAGGCGGCGGCCTGGTCCTCGAGGATGGGGCGAGACAGGCGCCAACCTGCGGATTCGGGGACCTCGTACCAGACAAGGGCGGCGAGGGTGGCGATGAGGATCGGGGCGGCCAGGCTGACGAGGATGGCGTGGTAGCGGATCAGGCCCAGGATCCCGAAGCACACGGCGACCCCGCCGACAACCGAAAGCCCCACCCACAGCAGCACTTTGGTCGGGAAGCTGCCCTGCGCGGCGATCTCCCAGCACAGCGCCACGCAGAGTAGCGCGATAACGGTGGTGATGACGCCCATCCAGAGCTCGAACCAGAGCGGTATCCGTCCGGGGCCGCCGCTGCTCATGTCAAGAAGATACGTCGGCGGTCCGCATTCCCGAAGGGAATCGCCGCGGCGGCCCAGAGGTTATCGCCGGGCAAAGGGAAACCCCCCGGTCGCGGCATCCGCTATGGAGCCATGACCCGGGGGGTCGTCGCACAAGATGGCAGTTCGCCGATTACAGCGGCGGGAAACCGGCCGAACCGGTGGCCATCCAGTTCCAGAACTGCGCTACACGATTGACGAGCAGGGCGACCACATCAAGGACAACGCTTCCCATAAAACTTCCTCACGTCCGACTATTCATGCAGCGCCCAGGGTAACGGACCGTTATCTGAGCCGAAACCGGTCGGCCGCCGTGCCGGGGGCCGCCCATGTGGTAAAGGAATCCCCTGCCCGGCGAGTGCCGAAGCAGGGGATTCACGAGTTATTCGGACGCGCAGCGACTTACACGCAAGCCAGCGCCTTGGCCTCGCGCCGACGCCGGTGCAGGATCGGCTCGGTGTAGCCGTTGGGCTGCTTGGTGCCTTCGAGCACCAGTTCCTTCGCGGCCTGGAACGCAATGCTGCTGGCGAAGTCCGGCGCCATCGGCCGGTAGCTCGGGTCGCCCGCATTCTGCTTGTCGACCACCGGCGCCATCCGCTCCATGCTGGCCACCACCTCGTCGGCGGTAACCACACCGTGGCGCAGCCAGTTCGCCATCAGCTGGCTCGAAATACGCAGGGTCGCGCGGTCTTCCATGAGACCGATATCGCGGATGTCGGGCACCTTGGAGCAGCCGACGCCCTGGTCGATCCAGCGCACCACGTAGCCGAGAATGCCCTGGGAGTTATTGTCCAACTCCTGCTGCTTCTCCTCGGCGGTCCAGTTCGGATTCGCCGCGAGCGGGATCTCCAGGATCTGGTCGACGGTGGCGCGGCGGCCACCGGCGGCGATCTCCTGCTGCCGCTCGAACACGTCGACCTGGTGGTAGTGCGTCGCGTGCAGGGTGGCCGCGGTCGGCGAGGGCACCCACGCGGTATTGGCGCCAGCGCGCGGGTGGCCGATCTTCTGCTCGAGCATGTCGTGCATCAGATCCGGCATGGCCCACATGCCCTTACCGATCTGCGCCTTGCCTGGCAGTCCGGCGGCCAGACCGGTATCGACATTCCAATCCTCGTAGGACAGGATCCACTGCTGGGTCTTCATCTCGGCCTTGCGGACCATCGGCCCGGCCTCCATGGAGGTGTGGATCTCATCGCCGGTGCGGTCCAGGAAGCCGGTGTTGATGAACACCACGCGCTCGGACGCGGCCTGGATGCAGGCCGCGAGGTTGACCGTGGTGCGGCGCTCCTCGTCCATGATGCCGACCTTGAGGGTGTTGCGGGTCAGCCCGAGCACATCCTCGATCCGGCCGAACAGCTCGTTGGTGAAGGCGACCTCGTCGGGGCCGTGCATCTTCGGCTTCACGATGTAGACCGAACCGGTGCGGCTGTTCTTCAACTGCGTATCGCCGAGCAGGCTGTGCTTGGCGATCAGCGAGGTGATCAGGCCGTCCATGATGCCCTCGGGCACCTCATTGCCCTCGGCGTCGATGATCGCGTCGGAGGTCATCAGATGACCGACATTGCGCACGAACAGCAGCGAACGGCCGTGCAGCACCAGTTCACCGCCGCCGACCGCGGTGTAGACGCGGTCCGGGTTCATGGTGCGGGTGAAGGTCTTATCGCCCTTGGTGACCTTCTCCGCCAGCTCACCCTTCATCAGGCCGAGCCAGTTGTGGTAGCAGAGCACCTTGTCCTCGGCGTCCACCGCCGCGACCGAATCCTCGAAGTCCATGATCGTGGTGACCGCGGACTCCAGCACCACATCCTTGACACCCGCCGGATCGGTCTTGCCGATCGGTGAGGCGGGGTCGATCTGGATGTCGACGTGCAAACCGTTGTGCTGCAACAGGATCGAGGTCGGCGAGGCCGGATCGCCCAGGTAGCCGACCAGTTCCGCACCATCGGCGGCCAGGGTGGTGACCTCGTCGTTGCTCAGCGTGACGGCCAGCTTGCCGCCATCGATCGCGTAGTGCGTCGAGGCCAGATGCGAGCCATTGGCCAGCGGGGCTGCGGTATCGAGGAACTTGCGCGCGAATTCGATCACGCGACCGCCACGGACCGGGTTGTAGCCGGTGCCCTTCTCGCCGCCATCGGCCTCGGAGATGGCGTCGGTGCCGTAGAGCGCGTCGTAGAGCGAGCCCCAGCGCGCATTCGCGGCATTGATCGCAAAGCGGGCGTTCATCACCGGCACCACCAGCTGCGGGCCCGCGGTGGTGGCGATTTCGGCGTCCACGTTCTGGGTGGCGATCTCGAAGTCGGCCGGTGCCGCGCGCAGATAGCCGATATCGCCCAGGAAGCTCTTGTAGGCGGCCTTGTCGTAGTTCGCGCCGGGGTGTTCGGCGTGCCAGGCATCGAGCTTGCCCTGGATCTCGTCGCGCTCGGCCAGCAGGGCGCGGTTGCGCGGGGCGAGGTCATTGATGACCTGCTCGGCTCCGGCCCAGAACGCGGCGGAATCTACGCCGGTTCCGGGGAGCGCCTCGTTCTCGATGAACTCGTGGAGAACGCTGGCCACCTGGAGCCCGCCGACCTGAATCCGCTCTGTCATCTACTGCCTCACTTTTGAGAAAGCCGGGTGGGAAAATCGCAACCAATGTTACCCGTCGGTAGTGATGTGACGGTGCGTCGGGTCGATCGCCGTGCGGCTGCATTGTCTGCCGCCGCGCCGAACCTTGGATGCCGGTTCGTCAGCGAGTCGCGATGGGTGTCGTATGGGGATCGCCCGGACCTCTTGATTGTATCGGTCGGTCCAATTAATGTACTGACTGGAACATTTATTCGCACCGGGATCAATGGAGGTGCAACGTGGCATTGCCGGAACAGCCGTTAGCGGACAAGGTCGTGCTGGTCACCGGCGGCAGCCGGGGACTCGGCCGGGAGATGGTGCGCGCCTTCGCCGCGGCCGGAGCGGATGTGGTGATCGCCAGCCGCAAACTCGACGGCTGCGTCGAACTCGCCGATGAAGTGAAGAACACATACGGGCGGCGCGCGCTGCCGGTGGCATGCAATGTCAGCGAGTGGGCCCAGTGCGACGCACTGACCGAGGCCGCATACGCGGAATTCGGCCGGGTCGATGTGCTGGTCAACAATGCCGGAATGTCGCTGCTGTATCCGAGCCTGGACCAGGTGAGCGAGGCAATGTTCGACAAGGTGATCGCGGTCAATCTCAAGGGCCCGTTCCGGCTGTCGACCTCGATCGGCACCCGGATGGCCGCCGCCGGTGGCGGCTCGATCATCAATATCTCCTCGCTCGAGGCGGTGCGACCGGAACCGCTCGCGGTCCCCTATGCGGCCGCCAAGGCCGGATTGTCCAATCTCACCGGCGGTCTCGCGCAGAGCTTCGGGCCGACGGTGCGGGTCAATACGATCCAGTGCGGTCCGTTCGCCACGGATATCTCCAAGGCGTGGCCCAATGAGTTGCGGGCGGAGCTGACCCGGCATGTGGCGCTGAGGCGGGTCGGACAGCCGGAGGAGATCGTTGGCGCGGCACTGTTCTTCGCGACCGACGCCTCGGCCTATTGCACCGGCGCCACCCTGGCCCTGGACGGAGGATGGCGATGAAGGCACTGACTTACGCCGGCCCGCAACAGATCTCCTACACCGACGTACCCGATCCGGTGCTACCCGGCCGGGACGCGGCGATTGTCCGAGTAGCCGCGGCCGGGATCTGCGGCAGCGACCTACACATCTACGCCGGGCACGGGTTCACCAATGGCACCGGGTACAGCGTCGGGCACGAGGCGGTCGGGGAAATCGTCGAATTGGGTTCGGATGTCCAGGGATTCGCACTCGGTGACCGGGTACTGGTATCCGCCTCGGTCGGCTGCAATCGCTGTGCGAAGTGCAAGGCCGGCATCGTGGCGGCCTGCGAACGGCATCCGCTGCCGGTCGACGCCTGCTACGGCCTCGGTGGATCCCTGGCGGGTGCACAGGCCGAATATCTCGCGGTCCCGCACGCCGAGGGAAATCTGGTGCGACTGCCCGATACGGTCAGCGACGAGGCCGCGATCGTGCTCACCGACAATGCGCCGACCGCCTGGTACGGCGCGCGCCGCGCCCGCATCGCACCCGGTGAGACGGTGGTGGTGATCGGGCTCGGACCGGTCGGGCTGATGGCCGTGCAGTCGGCGTTCGCCATGGGTGCGTCGCGGGTACTCGGGGTGGATCTGGTGGCCGAGCGCCGCAAGCGCGCCGTTGAATTGGGCGCGGAGGTGGTCGAATCCGATGAGCCCAAGACCGTGATTCGCGAATTGCTGAGCGGCGGTGCGGATGTCGCGATCGAGGCGGTCGGTGCCGATGAGACCATCAAGCTGGCCATCAGCGCGGTCGGACATCGGGGGCGAGTCAGCGTGGTCGGCGTCAGCCATAACCGCGCCTTCCCTTTCCATATGCAGCTGGCACAGGTCAAGGAACTCGAATTCCATATCGGACTGTGCTCGATCCAATACGAGTTGCCCGCGCTGCTGCGGCTCACCGCCGCTGGCCGAATGCGGCCCGAAGCCGTTGTCACACACCGGTTCCCGATGTCGGAGGGGGCACACGCCTACCGCATGTTCGCCGATCGGGCCGACGGGGTGTCCAAAGTCGTCCTGGATCCCCAAAAATGACAGCATCGCGCAGCGATTCGATGGGGGGTGGTGGCCGGGAGACGGGTGGGCCAGCATCGCGCAGCGATTCGATGATGGGCGATGGTCGTGGGACGGGTGGGCCCGAGATGGTTTCGCCCCGACGCCGCGGCCGTCCACCGGCCGCGGAGACCACAGCCGAAGCAACCCGAGGACGCATCGTGGCGGCCGCGGTGGAACTTTTCGCGGAGAAGGGTTTCCACGGCACTGGCGTTGCCGAAATCGGAGACCGGGCCGGGGTGCAGCGAGGCGCGCTGTACTACCACATCGGATCCAAGGAAGAACTCCTCTGGCAGATCCTGCGCGATTACATCCACCTGATGCTCACCGACGCGCAGCGGATCGCCCGCGGCACCGACGACCCGATCAGCAAGCTGCGCAAGCTGATCCACAGTCACGTCGGCTTGATCATCGAGCACCGCCGCGAGGTCGCCATCCAATTGCGCGATGTGACCGCGCTGACCGGCGACCGCGGCGAGGAGTTGCAGGAGATGCGCGACGGGGTGCAGGAGTGCTGGCAGCGCGTCATCGATGCGGGCCACGCAATGGGCGTGCTGCGCACGAACGACCACGTGGTCACCAATAGCGTGCTCGGCATGCTCAATATGGTGACCTTCTGGTATCGCCCGCACGGCGGCCACTCCCCCGGCGAGATCGCCAACATCCTCGCATCCACCGTTCTCGACGGCATCGTGGCAACGACAACGAAAGGCTGACCATGGCTTGGGATTTCGAAACCGATCCGGAATATCAGCGCAAACTCGACTGGGCGGCGGAGTTCGTCCGCACCGAGGTGGAGCCGCTCGACCTGCTCTACCCGAATCCCTATGACCGCACCAATACCGAGGCGATGGCGCTGATGCGGCCGCTGAAGGAGAAGGTGAAGGAGCAGGGGCTGTGGGCCTGCCATTTGGGACCCGAACTCGGCGGCCCCGGATATGGGCAGCTGAAACTCGCACTGCTCAACGAGGTGCTCGGCACGTCGGTCTGGGCGCCGTCGGTATTCGGTTGCCAGGCACCGGATTCCGGTAATGCGGAAATCCTCGCGCATTACGGTACGCCGGAGCAAAAGGCCAAGTACCTGGCGCCATTGCTGGCCGGTGAGATCGGCTCCTGTTACGTGATGACCGAACCGACCGGCGGCTCGGATCCGACGCTGTTCAAGACCCGAGCGGTGCGCGATGGCGACTCCTGGGTCATCAATGGCGAGAAGTGGTTCAACTCGAACGCGCAGTTCGCCAGCTTCCACATCGTCATGGTGGTCACGAATCCGGATGTCAGCCCGTATCAGGGCATGTCGATGTTCATCGTGCCCGCCGACACCCCCGGCCTGGAGATCGTCAAGAACTTCCACGTACATGGCTTCAGCGAGCACGAGGGTCACCTGCGCTTCACCGATGTCCGGGTGCCCGCCGACCATCTGCTCGGCCAGGAAGGTATGGGCTTCATCGTGGCACAGACCCGTCTCGGTGGCGGTCGCGTACACCACGCCATGCGCACAGTCGCATTGGTACGCAAGGCCTTCGACATGATGGCCGAACGTGCCGTCTCGCGGCCCATGCGCAAGGGACCGCTCGCGGGACTGCAGATGACCCAGGAACGCATCGCGGACAGCTGGATCGAGATGGAACAGTTCCGCCTGCTCGTATTGCGCACCGCTTGGCGCATCGATAAGGAGCAGGATTATCTGAAGGTGCGCAAGGACATTGCCGCCATCAAGGTCGCCATGCCGAAGGTCATGCACGATATCGCCCAGCGCGCACTGCATCTACATGGCGCCATCGGCGTCAGCCAGGACCTGCCCTTCGTCGACATGATGAACTACGCCGAGGTCATGGCCATTGCCGACGGCCCGACCGAGGTGCACAAGATCACCCTCGCCAAGGAAGTCCTGAAGGACTACACCCCGGGCGACCCGGTGTATCCCAGCGGCTACCGCCCAGCGCTGCGCGAACAGGCACGCGAACTCGTCGCCCGCCGCCTGGAGCACATCGTCGGGAACCTGTAGTCCACTCAGGCTGTCGGCTCGGTGACCGGGTGGACCTGCAGTTCGCAGGTGTCGATCGTGGTCACCAGCCGAACCGTCGCGGTGGTGTTCGGCGGGGTGACCTGCAGATCGGTGTAGGTCGGGCACGGGTTCCCCGCGGCGTCGAACGCGACACCCTCGACGACCGCTTCCGCATTGTGATCGCGATCGAGCACGACGGTGGGCGGGGTGTCGGCGCCGCTCGGGAGGCCGCCCAGATAGCCACGCGGGGTTCGGGTCGCGTGCGCCAGCGGCCCGCCCGCTCCGGTATCGACGCCGGGGTATCCGGTGAGCGTGCACGGGCCGCTGGCGGTGGGGACCCAGAAGTGTAAGCGGACGCCACGGTGACCGAGCCCCGGCGACATCGGATCCGCGCCCAGGAGAACCTGGCCGTCGACGCAGGGCGGGGCGATCTGTTGACCGCTCGTCGGCTCGCCGCTCGAGGGCCCACCGGTCGTAGGTCGAGTTGCAGTCGAGCCGCCGGTCGACGACTGGCCCGTCGGCGGCTGGCCGATTGTCGTTCCGCTGCTCGTGGGCTGGTTCGCTGCCGACATCGGTGTGTGATCGCCTGCGGACTCGTTCGTGCATCCGACGAGTGCGAGCACGCCGCAGGTGAACAGCGGGATGCACCGCCGTGTCAGTTTCGATGCTGTCCGTTTCGACATAAGGCACTTCCTTGCGCTGTCGGCCGAGGCAGCGCCGCAACAGTTTTCGGTGCGGTGCCCCGATGGATATCTCCGATCGACACGCACGACCCCCCGGCCGGACGAGCTTGTCGAGCTGTTTATCGCTCACTGCCGCCGCGCGTTATCGCCACGCCCCGCAACCAGCGCGCGAGAGGTACCGCAATCCGATCGAGCCGGGCGGCTTACCCTGAATTGTCGGGAGGTGATCGAGTGAACGTCTACGAGGTACGAAAGGTACACAGCTGCGAGTTCTGCGGCACCGAAGACGAAACCATCACCACCCGAACAACATTGGACGAAGCGAAGACCGCCGCCGAACACGACGCCGGTCTGGCGTTGGCGTGGGAAGTCTCCGCCGACGGCGGGGGCCCGCTGTGGGCCGATCGCGACGACGGCGTCTACCGCTACTACATCTACCAACGGTCCTGACGGTCCCGCCACCCTCACCGGCGGCGGTGAGGCCCCCGGGAGTCGATCGCCGCACCACACCCCCGCAACCTGCGTGGCTCCCTGCCACACCCGCTCAACTCGAGCTGGTGTCGGTATCCGCCACGGGTACGGAGGCTCCACCCTGGACACGGCAGCGCGGCGGCTCCACGGTCCGGCGGCCCGACAGCGGACCGCGCAGCGCCTCAAGAGGCACGGGTAGCCGGGCCCCCAACCGCGGACGGATCCGAATATTCCGCAACGGGACTCAATCGCAGTACCGACGGCATCCGCCGGGTGAGCGCGGACGGCCCACTGAACATCACACGGCCCGTTCGCATTGCGTGCGAAAGCGGGATGCGGCCCAGCCAAACCTGGTACAGCGAATCGAGATCGGAGCTGATGGTGACGTCGATCGGATAACCGGGATCGGCATCGCAGACGGAGGGGACCCCGGATTCTATGACGATCCAGTAGCGATGGAAATCATCGGTGAACCGCACACACAGCACCTGCCGCTTACCGGGAAGCGCGGACGTATCCAGCCGCGAGTGCATCCACCACACCAGCAGACCCGCATCCAACTCATCGGACCGCGGCTCGCCGAAGGTCCAGCGCGCACCCCATTCGCCGAGGCCGAACAGGATCGGCTCCAGTTCCTGGCCAGCGGCGGTGAGCAGGTATTCGGTGCCGACCTTCTCGATCAGTCCGGCCCGCTCGAATTGGCGCAGCCGTTTGGCGAGCAGGCTGCGCGATAGCCCGGGCAGACCACGAGCCAGATCGTTGAAGCGTGTCGTACCGATGAGCAGATCGCGCAGGATGAGCAGCGACCAGCGCTCACCGAGCACATCGAGGGCACGGGAGATCGGACAGTACTGGCCGTAGCCTGCGGTCGTGCTCGTCATGGTCACCTCGCGAACCGGGGTCCATTTTCTGAACCGGGAGAGTCCACTTTCTGGACTATTCGGTTATCGCGACGGTTTCTAACTTCGAAACATGACAACTATCGCCCATGACATCACCGACACCACCACCGACTGGATCACCCTGACGCGCCAGGTAGGGGAAACCCTGCGCGCCGATGTGGCCCGGCGCGACCGCACCGGGGACATCTCCATCGAGGCCTACGACCTGCTGCGCGCCACCGGACTCTCCGCCGCGCTCGTGCCGACCGAATTCGGCGGCGGCGGCGTTTCGCATCGCGATATGGGTGAGATCCTGCGCGAACTCGGCCGCCACGACCCGTCCACCGCCGTTGCCTTCGCGATGCACACCCATCTGGTGGCCGCGCAGGTCTGGCGGCACAACCACGGCATCGATGCCTCGGCGGTACTCGGCAAGGTGGCCGCGGGCGCGATCCTGGTCAGCACCGGCGCCTCGGATTGGGTCGAATCCAACGGCCGGGCCGAGCGCGTCGACGGCGGCTTCCTGGTGAGCGCGCGCAAGGCGCCCGCCAGCGGTTGCGAGGTCGGCAATGTGGTGGTGACCAGCGTCCGTCACGGTGACGCACCGGAAGGACCCCAGGTGCTGCACTTCGCGGTACCACTGGACGCCGCTGGCGTGCGCATCGAAAAGACTTGGGACACTATTGGTTTGCGCGCCAGCGGATCGCATACGGTGGTCTTCGAAGATGTCTTCGTTCCCGATTCCGCGGTGTCGCTGACCCGCCCGGCCGATGTGTGGCCTCCGGTGCTGAACGTGGTGATCGGCGCGGCCATGCCACTGGTGCTGGCGGCCTATCTCGGCATTGCCGACGCCGCGACCGAGTTGACCGCCGCACTCGTGGCCGAGCGCACCGAACCGCACACCTTCCAACTCGCGGGCGAAATGATGAACGCGCACACCACCGCCGCCGATCTGATCGCCGCCATGTTCACCGATTCGGACGATCTGCGGTTCGAGAATACCGACGCGCACGCCGCGCGCACCCTCAGCCGCAAGACCGTCGCCGCCGACGCACTCGTCGACACGGTCCGCTTGGCCATCGAAACCGTTGGCGGCGCGGGCTTTTCGCGCACCTGCGCGCTGGAGATGTGGTACCGCGACATCCACGGCTGTCTGTTCCATCCGCTGCCGCGGGCCAGGCAGACCCGGTTCACCGGGCGCGTAATGCTGGGCAATACACCGATCGGTTGACCCGACCCGCTCGGCCGGAATTCCCGAACGCGGGACGAACGTCCGTCGAGAGGGTTCAATGGATCCTCACACGATGATGCGTGGGAGGGGAAGCCGTTGGTGTCTGTCGAACCCACAATCGTGGACCAGGCCGCCGACGCTGCCCAGTCCACCACGAAGGAGCCGCGCACCCTCGCCCGCGGCTCCTTCATCTCCCGGTCCACACCGGCTGCGAAAGCCGCCGCCGGCGCACCGAGCTAACAGTCGGCATTGCCGCATTTGGCGAAAATTATCCGGCCTTGCCTTGGGTCGTTCCCGCATTAACCCCTGGTCAGACCTTACGGTTGTCTCCAACGCGACAGCAGCAGTCGCGTACGGCCCATCGGCCGCTTCGTAACCAGCAACCCCGAGGTGTGGACCATGTTCATGCGCAAGATGATCGGAGCAGTGGCGGGCACTGTCATGGTGGGTGCGGCGGCCACGGTCGGCAGTGCGGGTGCGGCCACAGCCGCGCCAGGATGTCCCGACCTCTACGTCGTGGCGATACCCGGCACCTGGGAGACCTCCGACGCCAATCCCGGCGAGGGCATGCTCGCGAGCGTCACCGATAGCCTGCCGCGCAACACCCGCACCGACTATGTGACCTATGCGGCGACCGCATTCCCGTGGGAGACCGATGTTTACGGGCGCTCGAAGCGACAGGCCATCGATAATGCCCGCGGCCTGGTCACCACGATGATCCAGCAATGCGGTGCGACTAAGATCGCGCTGATCGGCTACAGCCAGGGCGCCGACGCGGCGGGCGATCTCGCCGCCGAAATCGGCACCGGCTCAAGCCCCATCCAGCCCGAGCGCATCGTCGCGGTCGGCCTCATCTCCGATCCGCGCCGCTCCCCCACCGACGCACTCGTCGGTCCGCCGGTGGACGGCGCCGGTGCGGGCGGTCCGCGCATCGGCGGCTTCGGCCTGCTCACCCCGAAGACCAGGACCATCTGCGCCGTCGGCGACCTCTACTGCGCCGCACCACCCACCGATTTCGCCACCCGCTTCGCCGGATTCCTGGCCCAGGCCTCCGATCCGGATCCGGCGCAGCTGTGGCGCTATCAGCAGGAGGCGGATGTGATCATCGACGACCTGACGGCGGCCGGGGTGGTCGCGCTGATCCAGAACCAACTCGCCGATCCGGAAATGAACGAACGCAAGCAGGAATTCGAGCGGTTCTATAACTCGTTCGTGCACCAGAGCTACCCCGCCTATGTCGTGGATTCCGATGGCGCGACCGCCACTACATGGCTGCGGCAGTGGCTGGTCGGCCTGGCCTGAAAAACCCGTCGCCAGCGGTGGGCAGGCTGTGCCACCATGGATTTCGATGATGATCACCCGATACCGCTGGTGATCGAAGAGCTTCGGAAAGGAGGAGGCGGCCGTGACCATTGTCGTATCGAGCCAGCGTCGACATGACGCGCGCATAGAGCGGGTAACCCGCCGCCTCCCGGCCGGTAACTGACCGACCGCCGCCTCCTCCCGATTCGCTCGCTCTCCCCCGAAACATGGTGATTCCCATGACGTTCCACCGTGCCACCGATCCGGTGGTGTTGACTGTCGACAACTGGATACACACCCGAGTACTGGTGCTCAATGCCAGCTACGAGGCGCTCACCGAGATCAACGCCGAACGGGCCGTGGTGCTGCTCATCGACGGCGCCGCGGAGTCGATCGCGCACCGGGATCCGCACTTCCCGATTCGGGCCGAGCACCTCGAGCTCGCGCTGCCGGAGACGATCCGCTTGCTGCGGTATGTCTACCTCGACCGCGTAACACGGGTACACGACGGCAGCCGCGCGACATTGGCCGGTGTGCTGCGCCGCGACAACCACCGCTGCGGCTACTGCGCGTCCTGGGCACGCACCGTCGACCACATCCGGCCACGCAGCCGCGGTGGTCCGAACACCTGGAACAACCTCATCGCCGCCTGCGCGCCGTGCAATTCGATCAAGGCCGACCGCACGCCGGAGGAGGCGGGCATGCGGCTGCTGTGGGAGCCGAAGGCGCCCAACGATATGGCCAAGCGACAGCAGCGGATCTGGAAGCAGCTGGCCGCCACCTGAGCCGAGAGAGAAAGGAGAGGGCTCGAAATGACCGTCGAATTGGAGATCAATGCAGTTGTCGATCTGACCGACCTGCTCCCGCTCTCGGATTCCCGGGAGTGGCATCGGGCGGCCTGCCGCGGCGACCCGAATCACGAGGCGTGGTTCCCCTACCCGTCGCAGGACTTCGCGTACGCGCGTGAGGTTTGCGCTGGCTGCCCGATCCGGGACGCCTGCGGTGAATTCGCCGCGCGCACCGGACAGTCCGGTGTTTGGGGCGGGCACGAGTTCGATCGCGGACGGATGATCCGGCCCTAGTCGGGGCCGATTCGCTCGACCGACCCGCAATCGGTCCCGACGGCCCGTCACGCCGTGCCGATGCACCCATCACCGGGAGCACCGGCACGGCAAATCACGCGTGACCATACACTGATGCCCGTGGGCACACATCGCAGCGGAACCAGGTCCCGGGGCGTCAGCAAAGGTCCGGTTATCGCAGTGATCGCCGTTCTGCTGCTGGTCGCGGCGGTCTTCGCGTTCTTACAACTCAGCGATCGCGCGGCGAATCGCGACAAGTCGGCCGCGGCCGAGTGCAAGGAAGGTCCGTCGACGCTGTTCGTCACCGTCGATCCGGAACTCGCCGACCCGGTGCGCGCCGCGGCCGACCGGTACAATGCGACCGATCCGAAGGTGCGCGATCACTGCGCGAAGGTGGTGGTTACCCCGCAACCGTCCGCCGCGATCGTCGCCGGATTCACCGCCGGCAAGCCGTGGAACGGCGCGCTCGGACCGCAGCCCGGACTGTGGATCGCCGATTCGATGCGCTCCATCGAATCCATGCGCGTGCCCGGCCTCATCGAGGGCACTCCGGCACCCGTCGCGCTGAGTCCCATCGTGCTCGCGGTACCCGATGAGCTACAGCACGCATTCGAACAGGCCAAGATCACTTGGGCGGATCTGCCCCGGCTGCAACAGGGTTCGCTCGACGATCTCGGGCTGTCGGGCTGGGGTGGACTGCGGATGGCACTGCCCTCCGGTGATGCGACCCTCGCCGCGGCGGCCGCGGTCGGCTCGGCGGTGTCGGGTACCGATCCGCTCAGTGACGAGGCCGCACAGTCCGGTCAGGTCGTCGCCGCGATATCCGGGCTCGCCGCCAAGGCTCCGCAGGCGGCCGATACCGCGGCCGCGCTGGCCGGTCTCGGTGGCGCGAATTCGACCGTCCATGCCGTCGCCGCTACCGAACAGCAATTGAAGGCGCTCGGTGGCACTTCCACATTCCGGCCCGCGGGAACCGCACCGGTCGTCGATCATCCGGCCGCGCTGATGTCGGGAGCCTGGGTGGACAAGACGCAGAATCTGATCGCGTCGATATTCGCCGACTACCTGCGTGCGCCCCAACAGTCCGCGGCCTTCAGCGCCACGGGATTCGCCGCGGCCCCGGCGGCCGCCACACCCGCGCCGTCACGGACCGCACTGGACAAGGTGCGTGCCACGCTCGCCAATCCTGTGCTGGGAGTGCAGGCCACGGTACTGCTCGATGTCTCGTCCTCGATGGGCACTACCGATGGATCCACTACCCGGCTCTCGAATGTCCTCGGCGCCCTACGCTCCACGGTGAATGTGATGCCACCGGACTTCGGACTCGGCGTCTGGACCTTCGGCAAGAATCTGGATGGGACCAAGCCGTACAAGATCCAAACTCCCACCGCGGCCTTGAGCAACGAGCAGCGCACCGCACTCGATACGGCGCTGGATGCGGTGCAGCCCGCCGATTCTCGCCCGGACCAGGCCTACCCGGCACTGCTGGCCGCCTACCGCGCCGCAGTCCAGGGATATACCGCCGGACGCACCAATTCGATCCTGCTGATCACCGATGGCCCCGACGACGACTCCACCCTTACCGGAGCCAAGCTGCTCACCGACCTGACCGCCGCCACCGACCCCGCTCACCCGGTCCGTATCGATGTGATCGTCATCAACGGCAATGGCACCGAAACCCTGCAAACCGCCGCCCAGCACACCGGAGGCACCTACACTCGCCTCTCGACCTCGGACGACATCAGCTTCGGAACCGCGGTGGTACACGCGCTGACGACACCGTGAGGGCTGCGGTGAGTCCTGTTGTCCCGTACGGACTTCTCCGACGCGGCGGCCGGCACACACGGAATCCCTTGCCGCCCCGACGGTGAACCGAGGCAGGCAGACTCAATGGGTCGGCACTCGCACCAATGCACCGGATTCCATTGCCACCCAGATGGCGCCATCGGGACCCACGGTAAGTCCGTGCGGCTCAGCACCGGGGAGTTCGTATTCGGTGATCTCACCGGTCGTGCTGATTCGCCCGAGGCGGTTGGCCGCCCATTCCGTAAACCACAGGGCGCCATCGGGTCCGGTGGTGATGGCGTGCGGGCGAGCGGCGCGGTCCGGAAGCGGGTATTCGTTGATCTTGCCATCGGTGGTGATGCGGCCGATCTGGCCCGCGGCGATCTCCACGAACCAGAGAGCACCGTCCGGGCCAGCCGTAATGCCAACGGGCATGGCGGCTTCGGTGGGCAGCCGGTGCACGCTCAGCGTGCCCGCGGTGGTGATCCGGCCGATGGCGTTGCCCTGGTTCAGGGTGAACCACAGGGCCGCGTCCGAGCCGGATGTGATCATGGCGGGCATGCCTTCGACCGGGAAGGTCGTCACCTCGCCGCTCAGGTCGCGGCGGGCGATCCGGTTCGCCTGCAGTTCGGTGTACCACATCGCGCCATCAGGGCCGGTGGTGATGCCGTACGGCGAATCCGCTTGGAAAACAACGATTTCACCGCTCGACGTGACCCGCCCGATCCGATTCCCGCGAAACTCGGTGAACCACAGGGCATCATCCGGCCCCGTGACGATGACGGTCGGCTGTCCGTCGGCCGGATCGAGCTGGATGGTCTCGACTTCGCCTGCGACACAACGCCCGATCGCGCCCCGCGATACCAGTGTGAACCACAGCGCACCGTCCGGGCCGGTCGTCAACCCGTAGGGCGCACCGGAAAGCTCAATCAATCTGTTCCACTCCGATCTGTATTCCGGCGAACCGGGCCCGCAGCGCCCGGTCGTGCGTCACGATCACCAGCGCACCGGTGTAATCACGCAGCGCGCCTTCCAATTCCTCGACCAATGTCAGCGACAAGTGGTTGGTCGGCTCGTCGAGCAGCAGCAGGTCGTACTCCCCCACCAGCAGTTCGGCCAGCGCCAGCCGGCGCCGCTGCCCCTCCGACAGTGCGCCCACCGCAGTATCGAGCGCGTCCCGGTGGAACAGTCCGGTCGACAGCAGCGCCTCTCGACCGTGCCCATAGGTCTCGGCCACCGTCGGCTCCGGATCGAAAACCACATTCTGGCGCAGATATCCGACGCGGCCACGCGCACTGTTGTAGATCTTGTCCAGCAGTGTCGACTTGCCAGCACCGTTCGGCCCATGGATGAGCACCCGATCCCGCGGCCCGAGCGTCAGCGCACCGATCTCGAACGATGCGGTCCGTCCGGTCCCGAATCTACCGCGAAACCGCAACGGCTCGGGCGGCCGCCGCACCGGATCATCCCGGAGCCTGCGCAACCGCTCCGCCGTCTGCCGAACCCGCGAAGCCACCGAACTCTGCACCCGACCGGCATTGCGGTCGTAGGCCATCTTGTTGTTGTCCTTCATCGCCCGCCCCACCGCGACCCGATGTGCCGTCGTATTCGCGAATTCCTCGAGTCGCGCGATCTCGTCCTGCCATTGGGCATATGCCTGCTCCCAACGCGCCCGCGCCGCGGCCTTTTCGGCGAGGAAGCCGCTGTAGCCACCACCGAATCGGGTGATGCCACCGTCCTCGACCTCAACGATCGCGGTCGCCATCCGGTCCAGGAACGTCCGGTCGTGCGAAACCACGACCACGGTCCCCGCATGCGTCCGCAGCCGCTCCTCCAGCCAGACCAGGGCCGCCGCATCGAGGTGATTGGTCGGCTCGTCCAGCAATAACACCTCGGGCGAGGCGGCGAGCAGACATGCCAGCCCGAGCCGGGCCTGCTCGCCCCCGGATAGGCTCGACAACGCACGCTCGCGTTCGATATGGGCCAGACCGAGTCCGTGCATCGACTTGTCGACCCGAGCGTCGGCCTCGTACCCACCCCGCGCCTCGAACGCCGTGAGCAACTCACCATAGGCGGCCATATCCTCGGCTTCCGCGGCCTCGTACATCCGCTGCTCGAGCTCACGCAACTCGGCCAGCGCCAGATCGATGGCCTCAGCAACACTGCGGCCGGGCACCGTCTGCGCCAGATGTCCGATGCCGCCCGCCGCACGCACGGTGCGCTCGCCGTCATCGAAACTCTCGATGCCTGCCAGGATCCGCAGCAAAGTCGACTTGCCAGAACCGTTTTCGCCAACGATGCCCGCCCGCTCGCCGGGCCGGATGGACAGCGTGACGCACTCGAGGACGACTCGTTGTCCATAGGACTTCGATACGCCGCGCAGAGTCAGTTGGGTGGTCAGATGGCTCTCCAATCGCTACTTGTGTAGCTTTAAGTTAACAAGCCCTTCCAACTAATGCAACAGGAGTTGCCTTTGGAGACGCAGAGACGCCCCGGCGGCCGGAGCGCCCGCGTCCGCGACGCAGTCCGCCAGGCCACCCTGGCCGAGCTCACCCTGCGCGGTTATCCGGGCCTGACCGTCGATAACGTCGCGCAACGCTCTGGTGTGCACAAGACCACCGTGTACCGCCGCTGGGGCAGCCCCGAGGGACTCATTGCCGACGCCCTCGAACTCGCGGAGAACGAGCCGTGGCCGATTCCCGATACCGGCTCACTCGACGACGATCTGCGCGCCATCACCGACCTGGTGCGCACCGGATTCGCCGACCCCGACGCCGGACCTGTCGCGAGTGCGTTTATCGCTGCGGCAGTGCAGAATTCCACGGCAGCCGAGGCCCTCCGGCACTTCTACGCGGTCCGGCACACACAGTCCGCCGAGGTCGTTCGCCGCGCGATCGCCCGCGGCAACCTCCCCGACACCGTCGACGCCGAGGAGGTAATTCGCTTCGCCGTGGCGCCGATCTACTACCGCCTGTTCATCACTCACGAACCGGTGACCACGCAAGACACCCTCCGCGCGGCCGATGCCGCACTGGCCGCTGCGCGCGCGGGCGCGATCTGAGGGCCGATCGGGGCACAGCGGAGCACCGTACAGTGCAATGATGACCCGGTGACTTCCTGGCTTCCGCTTCTCAGCTCGCTCATCGTCGCCGCCGCGGCGCTCATCGGCGTCCTGATCAACAACCGGACGAACCGCAACGCGATCACCGCAGCCGACGAGCGCAACCGGACCACACTCGATGCGGCACAGCGCAATATCGAGACAACCCACACCGCCGCGCAACACAACATCGACAACGCCAATGCCGCCGCAGAACGCCGCGAACAGGATAAATGGCGACGCGAATCGATCCTGACCGCGATCTCCTCGGTACTGCTCGCCGCCGCCGACGTCCGCCAAACCCTGTGGGACACCCTCGATTGGAAGGCCGAATCCGTCGAGGAGGTGGACACTTTCGGTAAGGAAGTACAGCAGAGCATCTCCGCATGCAACGGCTACATCACCCGACTGCGCGTGCTGTCGAACCCCAAAATCCCACATCGCTGCGAAGATCTCCTCCGCACCCTCACCGCAGCCCAGAGCATCACCGTGCAGCGCCTCAAGGTCGAACTCGACGAGGAGGCAACCATGGACGATGTCAACGCCATCCGCGCACTGTGGCACAAGGCAATTGCCAACACCGTCCAAGACGAACGGGCCGTCATCGACGCAACCCGCGCGGAACTAGGAATCGAAGCCCTCAGCGAGATCCCGGAACTCGAACCCGAGGCCACACCGGACCCGGCGTAAACCCCGCGTGGGGCGGCTCGGATTCCGGTCGAAATACCACGATGGCCGCGCAGATCCGGCAAACCCGCTGCCCCACAGCAACATCACACCCGAACCCCTCACCCGACCATCAGCCCCTCGGTTGCCGGTCGAAAACGAGGATGCCGTCCTCGCGAAGATGACCGCCACATGGCCACGCCCAGCGCCGCGCCACAGCGATCCGACCTTTACCGAGCTGGATCGCCTCGGCGTAAGCGCGGTTCGCATGCACTACGACGCTCGCGAGCATGATCCGAACTCGTCCCAGCCCGCAGCCGCCCCTCGAGACCCCCGAGCACCACTGCGTCGTGTCCCCGCGCTGCGCGGTCGAGGGCTTCATTGACATGTCGTGAGAACATCCCGGCTCGCGAATGTCAGACCTGGTCAGACCGCGTATTCGAGCAGTCCGGAAGCGATCGCCTATAGACAGCCGCTATCGGTAAGTATAGACTTACGGTTCGTGAAGGCTTACCGAAATGCCGCGTTGGACGCGCTTGGGGATCCGACGCGGCGGGCGATCTTCGAACGGCTCGGGAAGGGGCCGTGTGCGGTTGGCGAGTTGGCCGATGAGCTGCCGGTCAGTCGGCCCGCGGTTTCCCAGCATCTGAAGGTGCTGAAGGAGGCGGGGCTGGTGGTCGACCAGGCGGTGGGGACCAGGCGGGTGTATCGGCTGAACCCACAGGGAATCGACGGGCTTCGGGTGTACTTCACGCAGTTCTGGTCGACGGCCATGTCGGCCTTTCAGGACGAGGTGAACCGGCAGGCAGCCGACGCCTCGAGAATGGAGAAGCCATGACACAGCAGTTGAGCGATAAGGAAGTTCGGGTCGAACTCGTCGTCGATGCGCCGATCGAGAAGGCCTACGACGTGTTCACCATTGGGATCGACAGCTGGTGGCCGCGTGCGCACCACATCGGCAAAGGTGAACTGGCGCAGGAGGTTATCGAACCGCAGGAGGGCGGACGCTGCTTCGGCAGAGAGGCCGACGGCACCGAATGCCCTTGGGGCACGGTACTCGTCTGGGCTCCGCCGCGGCATTTCGCGTTCTCCTGGGAGATCGGCCTGGACTGGCAGCACGAGACGAATCCGGACCGCGCCAGCCGCGTCGATGTCACGTTCGAGTCGGTGACGCCCGAGCGCACCGCGGTCACCCTGGTGCACTCCGGCTTCGAGAACCACGGCGCGGGTTGGGAATCCATGCGCGACAGCGTGCAAAGCGAGGGCGGCTGGCCCGATCTGATCAACCTTTACGGCAAAGCGGTTGCCGCACAATAGAAGCGGTTACCGAGCCGCACCTGCAACGGGGTCGAGGTGCGGCTCGGCAGCCGTCAGTACGCGTCCAGCGGCGGGCAGGAGCAGACCAGATTGCGGTCACCGTAGGCGCCATCGATGCGACGCACGGCTGGCCACACCTTGCCGCGCGACGGATCAATACCGTGCGGATACACCGCGATCTCCCGGCTGTACGGGTGGTCCCACTCCCCGACCAGACAGGCCGCGGTATGCGGCGCACCCCGCAGCGGATTGTCATCCACCGGCCACACTCCCGCGGCGACCTGGTCGATCTCGGCCCGGATCGCGATCATCGCGCGAATGAATTCGTCTAGCTCCGCGAGGTTTTCACTTTCGGTGGGCTCCACCATCAGCGTGCCAGCGACCGGGAAGCTCATGGTCGGCGCGTGGAATCCATAGTCCGCCAGCCGCTTTGCCACATCATCCACGGTGACACCGGTCCGCTTGGTGATATCACGCAGGTCGAGAATGCACTCGTGCGCGACCATCGAGTTCTCGCCGGTATAGAGCACCGGGAAGTACTCGTTCAAGCGGCGCGCGATGTAATTGGCCGATGCGATGGCGGTCAACGTCGCCGTGCGCAGACCATCCGCACCCATCATCCGGATGTAGGCCCAGGTGATCGGCAGAATCGAGGCCGAACCGTAGCGGGCCGCCGACACCGCGTGCGAAGCCGACTCCAGCGGATCGCCCGGCAGGTACTTCGCCAAATGCGAACGCACCGCGACCGGGCCGACACCGGGACCGCCGCCGCCGTGCGGAATGCAGAAGGTCTTGTGCAGATTCAGATGGCTGACATCACCACCGAAGCGACCGGGACGGGCAAGGCCGACCAGCGCGTTCAGGTTCGCCCCGTCGACGTATACCTGGCCACCGGCGTCGTGCACCAGTGCGCACAGCTCGGCGACCTCGTGCTCGTAGACACCGTGCGTCGACGGGTAGGTGATCATGATGCAGGCCAGCCGCTCCGCGTGATCGGCGATCTTGGCGCGCAGATCATCCAGATCGACGTCGCCGTTCGCACGGCACTTCACGACCTCCACCCGCATGCCGACCATGGTCGCCGAGGCCGCGTTGGTGCCGTGCGCGCTGGAGGGAATCAGGCAGGTATCGCGGTGCGCGTCACCACGATCGAGGTGGTAGCGCCGAATCGCCAGCAGTCCGGCGTATTCACCCTGGCTGCCCGCATTCGGCTGCAGGCTCACCGAGTCGTAGCCGGTGATCGCGGACAGCCAGTTCTCCAGATCGGTGATCACCTTCAGCAGGCCGGGCGCATCCTCGACCGGCGCGTACGGATGCACGCGGGCGAAGCCGGGCCAGGTGATGGCCTCCATTTCCGCGGTCGCATTGAGCTTCATGGTGCAGGAACCGAGCGGAATCATGCTGCGGTCCAGCGCGATATCCTTATCGGAAAGCCGCCGCAGGTAGCGCAGCATCGCGGTTTCGGTGTGGTAGCTGGTGAATGCCGGGTGGGTGAGGAAGTCCGAGGTACGGGTCTCGACGGAGACCGCCGCCGCGGGCCCGTTCGCCTCGGAAGTCAGTGCGGTGCCGAAGGATTCGAGTACGGCGGCGACATGAGTCTCGGTGGTCGCCTCATCACAGGCGACACCGACGTGGTCCGCGTCGACCAGTCGCAGGTTGATACCGCTCGACTTCGCCTTCGCCACTACGGCTTCCGCGCCACTGGGCACCCGCACCAGCAGCGTATCGAAGTAATTGTCGTGCACCACGGCACCATCGAGTCCGGCCGCAATGGCCGCCGCCCGCCGATGCACGCGCCGGGCGATCTCGCGCAGTCCATCGGGTCCGTGATAGCTCGCGTACATCGCGGCCACAATCGCCAGCAGCACCTGCGCGGTACAAATATTTGAGGTCGCCTTCTCCCGGCGAATATGCTGCTCGCGGGTCTGCAGTGCGAGTCGATACGCCTGATGGCCATCGGCATCCACCGACACCCCGACGAGTCGACCCGGCAGCTGACGCGCATGCGCGGCGTGCACCGACAGATATCCGGCGTGCGGACCGCCGAACCCCATCGGCACACCGAAACGCTGTGTGGTGCCGAAACATACGTCCACACCCTGCTCCCCCGGCGGCGTGATCAGCGTCAACGCGAGCAGATCCGCGCCGACCGCGACCAACGCGCCCCGCTCGTGCGCCGCCTCGATCACCGGCCGCCAGTCCACGATCCGACCCGAAGCGCCCGGAACCTGAACCAGCACACCGAAGTACTCGCCATCGGGCAGTTCACCGCCGGACAGATCCGCCTCGACGATCTCGATTCCCAGCGGTTCGGCGCGGGTGTGCAGCACGGTCTTGGTCTGTGGGAACAGATCATCGGAGATCAGCAGGCGCGCGGAGGTGGACTTGCCAGCCCGGCGCAGCAGCGTCATCGCCTCGGCGGCGGCGGTGGCCTCGTCCAGCATGGACGCATTGGCCACCTCCATCCCGGTCAGATCCGAGACCATGGTCTGGAAGTTGAGCAGTGCCTCGAGCCGCCCCTGGCTGATCTCGGGCTGATACGGGGTATAGGCCGTGTACCAGGCGGGATTCTCCAGCAGGCTGCGTACCAGCACCGGCGGGGTCAACGTGTCGTAGTAGCCGAGCCCGATCATCGAGGTGGCGACGGTATTCGAATGCGCGAGCGCGGCCAGTTCGTCGAGCACTTCGTGCTCGGTCGCGGCGGGTGGCAGCACCTCGAGTCCGGAGCCGTCCAGAATGCTCGCGGGTAGTGCCGCGGTGGCGAGCTCGGCCAGCGAGCCGACGCCGACGACGTCCAGGATCCGGGCGAGTTCATCCCGGTCGGGTCCGATATGACGGTCGGCGAATGATCGAGTCACGACAAGCTCCCAAGGTCGGGCGGGTCGACCAACGGCGGTCGACGGATACCGGCCCTCCCCCTCTGTCGTGGAGCCTGAGAGATTCGGATGCCGCGACGCAGGTGCCGAGACCCCTTTCCCCATGGGCGGGCAACCGCCGCGTTGTGCGGAGTTGCCACTTTCCAGAGACGTCGAAGCCCGTACGGTCCCTTTTGCCTGAGAGATTGACGGGGAGGTGCTGCTCCTTCGGCGCCCGAACTCTTGTGAAGTCCGGAACTCTCCCGCACGGCGGCGACGCACCGTCAGTTTATGCCGCGCGCGCAACGAATGACGCCACCAGACCCCGGATGGGCGTGTAGCGCTCATCACTTCGGCCGGACAGACGAGTGCCCGCCGCCACAGCGACGGGCACTCGACAAATCGATCCCTAGCCGGTCTTCCGGTTCATCCGAGCCTTACGGCGGAAGGACAGCTCATCCTCCGGCCGCTCGCTCGCGCTGCCGCTCACGGCCCGCTCGGCCGGGAAGTTGGCGATGGCTCCGGTCAGTTCCCGCATGGCGCCGCTGACCGCGATTCCGAAGACGCCCTGCCCACCCTGCAGTAAATCGACTACCTCCTCGGGCGAGGTGCACTCGTACACCGAGGTCCCATCGGAGAACAACGTAATGCCCGCCAGATCCTGCACGCCGCGACTGCGCAGATGGTCGACGGCGATGCGAATGTTCTGCAACGAGATGCCCGCGTCCAATAGTCGCTTCACGATCTTCAAGACGAGAATGTCCTTGAACGAATACAGGCGCTGGCTGCCCGAACCCGCAGCCCCACGGATGGACGGAACGACCAATCCGGTGCGCGCCCAGTAATCGAGCTGCCGGTAGGTGATCCCGGCCACCTGGCACGCGCTCGGTACGCGGTAGCCCACCAAATCGTCGGGCACCGAATCATCCGGGAACAGGCCTGGCTGTACCACATCCTGCGATTGCTCTGCCACTGACCACTCCCTTGCTTCGCCGACGCCTAGCCTCATCGATGACCCGGCTCCGTCACGACCAACGACCGGCCGTAACGGACGTGGCCCAACTATCGAGATTACTCCCTGTGATTCTCCCGGGAGCGGCATCGTCGGACCAAACGCGACGCGCGGTAGGAGTCTCGACCTCTACTTCACCTCTAGAAGAAAGAGCTCGACCAACCGACCGCCCTGGCGCAGCGGCTCAGCTGTCGGTGGCCTTGAAGTCGTCCGGCGAAACGGATTCGAGGAACTCCTTGAACTTCTCCACCTCGTCCTCGCGCTCGTCCGGCATGACCAGCCCGGCCTCTTCGAGCACCGGCTCCTCGGCATAGATAGGACAACCCACCCGCAAGGCGATCGCTACCGAATCCGACGGCCGGGCCGAGATCCGCAGATCGTTGTCGAAGACCAGATCCGCGTAGAAGGTGCCCTCCTGCAGATCAACGATCCGCACTTCCTTGAGAGTGTGCCCGAGGTCGGCGATCAGGATCTTGATCAGATCGTGGGTCAGTGGACGGATCGGGGTCACCCCCTCTTGTTCGAGCACGATCGCGGTCGCCTCGGCCTGCCCGATCCAGATCGGCAGATACCGGTCTCCGGAAACCTCGCGGAGCAACAGCACGGGCTGGTTCTGTGGCTGCTCGACACGAATGCCGATAACGCGCATCTCACTCATCGCACTGCCTCCCAATGACTCGCCGGCCGCCCGGCATGACCGCTGCAGGGCTCGCCGTACTCACGAGTCTAAGCGAACCGCGAGGCGTCAAGCATTCCGTGTGCACAGCCGAAATCGGCGTGTTGCCCGTCTGGAACGCAAAGTGAAACCCGCCGGAAGCCTCAGCTGCCGAGCGAAGACCGCACCGAAGCCTTCACCAGACAGGTGTGCAGCGTCAGCGACAGCGCCGCGAGTTCGCGTACCGTCTCCTCCGCGCGGGCCCGCGCACCGGCGTCGCGGCTCTTGGCGATCGGGGCCGCAATCTGCGCCACCAGCGCGGCCTCACGATCCGCGGCCAGCTTGAACGCGCGCAAATGCCGTGCCTCCAGCCCGAATTCGGCCATCGCCTTGGCGGTCTTGGCCAGCGTCACCGCGTCCGCATCGAAAAATCCCGCGGCGCCCGGCGTGATCAGATTGGCTCGAACCAGGTCGGTAAGGAATTTCTCGTCGATCTCGGCCTGGGCGAGCAGATCCGCGCGGGTGAGTCGGATTTCGTGATCGAATCGCAGCTCGTCGGGCGAGATCTCACCGGGTACGACACCGAGTTTGCGCGGCGCCGCGGTCCGGGGCGCGGTATGCGCCGAAGGTGTTGCGGTGGGCGCGGAGTCGGGCAATGAATGCCCGGCCTCCGGCGCACCGCTGCGGCCGGAGTGCGCCCGGGCGCGGGCTTCCCGCACACCGAGCGTCGCCGCACCGCTGTCGATCGCTTCGAGCTGTTCCTTGATCACCTTCAAAGGCAGGTACTGATCGCGCTGTGCGGTCAGAACGAATCTGAGCCGTTCACAGTCCGCGATCGAGAACCTGCGATAACCCGACGGTGTGCGCTCGGGTCTGATCAGCCCCTCGGCCTCGAGGAAGCGAATCTTCGAAATGGTGATGTCCGGAAAGTCCGGTCGCAGCAGGTCCAGCACGGAGCCGATCGACATGCCTCCGCGAGCCCACTGCGCCGCGCCCGTCATAGCACCGAGTCTTTCATGACACAGCGTTCTTCCCTGTCAACACCGTCGACACGCATGATCCGTGCCGCAGGAGTCACAGGCTGCCCGCACCCGCCGATGACTCGTTCACCTGGGCCCGTGGTCCGGTGAGGAACACGAGGCGGAACTTGCCGATCTGTACCTCGTCACCGTTCTGCAGCTCCGAGGAGTCCACCGGCTCCCGGTTGACGTAGGTGCCGTTGAGGCTGCCCACATCGACCACCTGGAACGAATCGTCGTCCTGCCGGAACTCGGCGTGCCGACGGCTGACGGTGACGTCGTCCAGGAAGATGTCACTGTCGGGATGGCGCCCCGCCGACGTGGTCGGCTGATCGAGCAGGAAGCGCGAGCCCGCGTTCGGGCCTCGCTTGACGACCAAGAGGGCTGCACCGACGGGCAGACCCTCGACCCCTTGGACCGGCTGTTCGCCGGTCACCTCAGCGGAGCGCGACGCGTCGACCTCGTTCAGGAAATCCGCGCGGAAGACCGACGTCGTCTCGGCCGCGGTCTCCCCGTAACCCGGGTCTTTGTTCTCGCTCACCGTTTCTCTCCTCCTCGAACCTGATTATCCATGCAAGCAGGTGCTGCCTTTACCGCCACGACCTGGGGATCCTGACGCTAGAACACCGGCTGCCAAGCACCGGCACATCTGTTGGCTTTGACCGTACCCTGCCAGGGCGTACCCGTGCAGGTAGAACCGGGAAGGCTTGGTCAGCCCCCGATAACTCCTTGATAACCCGCGGCATCCAGCAGTGCACCGAGTGCCGCATCCGTGCTGGCCTCGTCGCTCAATTCGAGCTCGAAGATCCATCCGTCGCCGTAGGGATCACTGTTCAACGTTTCCGGCGTCGACGTCAGATCCTCGTTCACCGCAACGACTTTCGCGGCGAGCGGGGCGTAGATGTCGGAGACGCTCTTGGTCGACTCCACCTCGGCGATGCTGTCCGCCGCGGCCACGTCCTTGTCCACATCGGGCAGCTGCACGAACACAACGTCACCGAGTTGAGACTGGGCGTAGTCGGTGATACCCACCCGAACCCGGGTCGGGCCGACCCGCTGCACCCATTCGTGTTCCTCGGTGTAGCGCAGATCCTCGGGGGTCTGGGTCACAGGCCGTCCTTTCCTCGATCGGCAGATCGTTGTCGAGCGACCTGCGGGCAGTCGCCACTGATCGTTTCGAGCGACCCGCAACAGGTCGCTACGGGTGTACAAGGCAACTCTAATCGCTACTCACTGCGGTGTGGCACAGCCGGTATCGCTCGCGCGACGGCGAAAGCCTTCCATAGGTAGAGCACGCCGGTCCACACATACACCGCCGTGCCCCAGACCAGGAATGCCCCACCGAAGGCTCGGCCGAAACCTGCCAGCGCCCAGTCCATCTGACCGGCCAGCAGCCACGGCAGCGCGGACATCAAACCGAAGGTGGCCGCTTTGCCCAGGTAGATGACCTCCGGCGGGTCGAGCTCGCGGCGTTTGTACACCGAAAGAGTCAGCGCGAGGATCGCGTCCCGACCGATCAGGATCACCGCGACCCACCAGGGCAGCAGCCCGCGGATGACAAAGGCGGCCAGCGTGGTCACCAGGAACAGCCGATCCACGAACGGGTCGAGCAGCGCGCCGAGCCGCGAGGACTGGTCGAGCAGCCGGGCCAGCTTGCCGTCCAGGAAGTCGGTGACGCCGCTGGCCACCAGCAGTGCGAACGCCCAGCCGTCGGCCCGCACCACCAGCAGTAGCCACAGGAACAGTGGAACGCCGACCAGTCGCAGCACGCTCAGGACATTCGGGACGGTAAGGATGCGGTCGGCGAAGATACCGCCGACGGCCGGGTCGTCCGTATCGCCCGTGCCGGAGTCGGCGCGTCCGCCCGGTTCCGTCTTCCCCGATTCGGTTGTCACAGCCCCGTGCATACCGCACCGACCCCGGTTCACGCCATCCGGGCACGCCGGTTGCGGACAGTTTCGCGCACGGGCAGGCTGGTTTTTCGAGCGACCTGCAAGCAGTCGCCAGCAGCGCATTACGCCACACCTCAGCCGGTGACAGAATGAGTGTGAAACCATCTCATCTGGTTGTGAACAGGCTGTCGCACGGTTCAGAGAGGGAAACCATGCCCGCATTCGACTACGACGTGGTAGTGATCGGCTCCGGATTCGGCGGCAGCGTGAGCGCGCTGCGCCTCACCGAGAAGGGCTACCGGGTCGGCGTACTCGAGGCGGGTCGCCGCTGGCCCGCCGAGGATATTCCGAAGACGAATTGGAATGTGCGCAAATCGATCTGGGCCCCGCGGCTCGGTCTGACCGGACCGCAGCGGATCAGCATCCTCGGCAAATGCGCGGTCTTCTCCGGCGCTGGCGTCGGCGGTGGTTCGCTCATCTACGGCAACACCCTCTACGAGCCGCTGCCGAACTTCTACACCGATAAGCAGTGGGCTCATATCACCGACTGGAGGGCCGAACTCGCGCCGTACTACGACCAGGCCCAACGCATGCTCGGGGTGGCGCCGAATCCGCGGATGACACCGGCCGATGAGGTGATCAAGGAGATCGCCGACGATCTGGGTGTCGGCAATACCTTCCACCCGACCAATGTCGGTGTGTTCTTCAACGAGGCCGATCCCGGCACCGAGGTCGATGACCCGTACTTCGGCGGCGCTGGCCCGCGGCGGCGCGGCTGCGTGCATTGCGCGCAATGTTTCACCGGCTGCCCGAACAATGCCAAGAACACCACCACGACGAACTACCTCTACCTGGCCGAAAAGGCCGGGGCCGAAGTGCATCCGCTGACCACCGCGACCGCGGTGCAGCCGCTGTCCGGTGGCGGCTACGCGGTCGAGACCGAGCGCTCGGATCGCTGGGTCCGCAAGCAGCGCAAGACCTTTACCGCCGAGCAGGTGGTATTCGCCGGTGCCGCGCTCGGCACCCAGAAGCTGCTGCACAAGATGCGCGATGAGGCCGTGCTGCCCAACCTGTCGCCGCGCCTTGGTGAACTCACCCGCAGCAACTCCGAGGCGATTCTCAATGTGGTGAGCCGCTCACGCAGCGATTTCGCCGAGGGCATCGCGATCACCTCCTCCATCCATCCGGAGGCCGATACCCATATCGAGGTATGCCATTACGGCAAGGGGCAGAACGCACTGTTCCCGATGTCGGTGCCGATCGTGGACGGCGGCGCATTCCGATTCCTGCGTTTCCTGCTGGCGATCGTGTTGCATCCGCTGGTATTCCTGCGCAGCCTCAATGCCCGCCACGCCTCGGAGAAGTCGGTGATCCTGCTGGTCATGCAGTCGCTGGACAATTCGCTGACCTCCTACCGCAGGCGCGGGAAGTTGAAGACCGAACAGGGCACCGGCGAACCGAATCCGACCTGGATTCCGCTGGCCCACGATATCGGCCGCCGATTCGGCGCCAAGGTCAACGGCGATACCCACGGCCTGATCATGGATGTGCTGAACATCCCGGCCACCGCGCATTACATCGGTGGCTGCGTGATCGGCGCGGGTCCCGAGGCCGGTGTCGTCGACCCGTATCAGCGGGTATTCGGGCACCCGGGGCTGCATATTGCCGACGGTTCCGCGGTCACGGCGAACCTCGGGGTCAATCCGTCGCTGACCATCACCGCACAGGCCGAGCGCGCGCTGGCGTTCTGGCCCAATAAGAACGACGCCGATCCGCGTCCGGAACTCGGTTCGCAGTACCGGCGGATCTCCCCCGTCGCGCCGAAACATCCCGCGGTGCCAGCGGCCGCACCCGGTGCGTTGCGGTTGCCGATCACGCCCGCTGATCCGGTCGTCCCCGCGACCTGACCAAGCTGACGCGCGCGGAGGGCCGCGAACACGCCGCGCCGCAGGTGCGGCAAAATGTCACAGTGTTGGACGGTGGTATCAATCTTCGCTCGTACGTCCCTGCCGAGGAGGTGCGCGCCCGCGGTCGCGCACTGCGGCAGCGGGTTCCGGTCACCGCGCGGGACCGGGCGGCCACCGGATCCGGGCGGCCGGATGTGCTGGAATTCCTCGCGGCCAGCAATGCCGGCCGGTTGCCGCATCTGGTGCCGCTGCGGATCGGCCGGATGATCGCCTCGCCGTTCACCTTCTATCGCGGCGCGGCCGGTCTGATGGCCGCCGATCTCGCGGGCAGTCCGGACAGCGGTCTGTCCGCACAGCTCTGTGGTGACGCACACGCCGCAAATTTCGGCCTGTACGGCACGCCGCGCGGCGAAATCGTCATGGACATCAACGATTTCGACGAAACCATTGTCGGCCCGTGGGAATGGGATCTGGAGCGGCTGGCCGCCAGCCTGGTCCTGGCGGGCCGCGAAGGTGGTGCAGCGGAAGACGATTGCGTGCGAGCCGCCCGTGATGCCGCGCGGTCGTATCGGCTCACCATCGATCATCTCGCCGACCAACCGTTCATGGAGTCCTGGAGCGCACTGCCGGATGAGTCGATCCTGAGTCGGGCCAGGGCCGATGATCTGCTCGACGACTTCAAGAAGGCCGCGAAGAAGGCGCGCAAGAACACCAGCGCCAAGGTGGTCGAGAAGTGGACCGAACATCTCGAGGATCACCAGACCGGGATCAGCCGGCACCGATTCGTTAGCGACCCACCGATTCTCACACCCGTCGACGATAAGATCGCCGAGGAGATCATCGACGGCCTCGAACGCTACGGCGACACCCTGCGCGAGTCCCGGCGCAATCTGCTGGCCCGATTCGCGGTGTCCGATATCGCCTTTCGCATCGTCGGCACCGGCAGCGTCGGCCTGCACAGCTATGTCGCGCTGCTGCACGGCAACGACGGTGAAGCGCTGGTGCTGCAGCTCAAGCAGGCCGATCCCTCCGCCTTGCGACCGTTCCTGCCGGTATCGTCGCCGCGGCACGAAGGGGAACGAATTGTGCAGGGCGCCAGACTGGTTCAGTCCGAGACCGATATCCTGCTGGGGTGGACCACATTGCGCTTGGCAACCGGTGAACTGCCGTTCACGGTGCGACAATTCCGCAATATGAAGGGCAGTATCGACCCGACGGAGCTGTCATCGGAGGATCTCGACGATTACGGCAGGCTGGCCGGTGCGCTGCTGGCCCGCGCGCATTCGCGCTCCCTCGATCCGCGGCTGCTCGCCGGGTACCTCGATGGCGATGCGGCTTTCGAGGACGCCATTGCGCGCTTCGCCATCCGCTATGCCGATCGGACCGAGTCCGACCACGCCGCATTGGTCGAGGCGGTGCGGGCTGGAAAGATCGCAGTGGAACATCCGCAATGACACGCCGCACCTGGTCGCAGGCGCGGCGAACCGGGCCATGTTGTCCGTATCCTTGCCACCATCGAGTGACGACGTGAAGGGCGGTCGCGAATGCTCGTGCGAGTACAGAACCCGGCAGGCACCAATGCTGAGCGGGCACTGATCGACTGGCTGCGCACCTGGAAGGATCCGGCCAGCCCGCACGGGGTCGCCACGGTCAATTGCAGTCTGTTCCACAATGATCGGCTGCACCAGTTCGACGCCGTGGTCTGGACCCCGACCAGTTGTGTGGTGATCGAGGCCGAGGCACTGGTGGCACGCCAGGACGGGGTGCTGGAGGTGCCGCTCAGCGGCCCGTGGACGATCTCCGGCCAGCCCATCGCCATCGAGGCCCGCGATCGCCGCACCCCGCTGGACAAATCGCGCGAACACACACTCGCACTGCAGAACTGGCTGGCCGCGCGCGGTCTCGGCCAGCGCGCGGTGCACGGTGTCGCGCTGATCGTTCCGCTGCGCGGCGCCGAGCTTTCGGTGAAGCAGGAGTGGAGCGATCCGAGTTTCGACGTGATCCTCGGCACCGAACCCGATCGGCTGCGACACTATTTCGAGACGCTGGCCGACTCCGAGAAGAACATCCACCTGTGGACCGCCAACGATGTCGCGGTGGCCTTCCGCAGCCTCGGCATCCTGCCCTATCTGCCCGCCCCACAGGATCTGATCAACGAGGGTTTCCTCGGCCCGATCGATGTCTCCCTCTGGCACGGCGGTCCGCAGCAGGCGCAGGCAGAGGCGTATGCCGCAGAACTCGCGGAGGCCGAGAAGAACGCCGACGCACCGGCCATCGTCATCGAGGCGCCCTGGTACAGCCCGTGGAAGCTGTATCCGCGACAGGCGGGCGATATGGACCTCGGACGCGCGTTCATGCGCATCGCCCTGGCGACGGGCATGCTCGTCGCTTTCGCATGGGTGATCTGGTTCGTGATCACCGCGGTATTGACTTACGGGCCGGGGTGACGTCGCGAGGGCGTTCGATCCCTACGGAAAACGATCGCGGGTGCGTCCGCGACCGGCGGTGTCGGTGCGCGGGTGCCCTATCGTCGAGCGGTGATCGTGGAATGGAAGGTAGCCGGGTGGCTCGGCCGGGTCCGGGCGAACCTCGTCGCGCTGTGCGTGGTGTTCATCGGCACCGGCATCGCGGTTATGCTGCCACTTACCTTTCCCCGCGATGGCGGTTGCACCGATCTCGATCGCGCGCTCGCCGAGCCGATCCATTCGGCGATGGACGACCGTCCCGGCATCTACCAGGCGCTGGTGATCCCGAGCAATGGCTACATTCTGATCCCGCTACTGCTCGCGGCCGCCGCCTGGTTCGGCTATCGGGGGCAGTGGCGGCGCGCCGCGGCGATGGTGGTACTTCCGGAGGTTGTAGTCGGGATCAACAGCTGGGTGCTCAAACCACTCTGGGATCGACCGCTGCACGACTATCTCGCGTATCCGAGCGGACATACGGTGCATCTGGTCGCGATCGCGACCACATTCGTGCTGCTGACCGACTCGATGCGCGCACGGGTGCGCACCGTCGTGATCGCCACCGTCGCGCTGGTCTGCGCGGCGGTCGGCATGATCGGACTCGGCTACCACCTGCCCACCGATATCCTCGGCGGGACAGCCGCAGCGATCGCACTGGTCACCGCGTGCTGGCGACCGGCCGACCGCCTGCTCGAGCCGACCGGACGGGTTCGCCCGGCCGCTCGCAGCCGCGCCCAGCGCTGATCGCGGTGTGCCGCACCGCTATATGGTCGTCCGGATGGTCGTCCGATCGAAGACGCTGGCATCATCGAGCAGCGCCGCCCGCAGCATGCTCTCCGGCACACCCAAGCCCTCGAC
Organism: Nocardia sp. NPDC004278; assembly: GCF_053602975.1. Lineage (NCBI taxonomy): Bacteria > Bacillati > Actinomycetota > Actinomycetes > Mycobacteriales > Nocardiaceae > Nocardia > Nocardia sp. NPDC004278. The sequence goes on along the minus strand of NZ_JBSGEQ010000001.1, from coordinate 57,073 downwards.
CAGGGCGAGCGCGTCCGGGCGCAGCCGGTCGACGAGTTCATTGACGCCGCGGCGCACCGCCTTCGCGCGATCGACCGACATGAACCGGTGCATGATGAACCAGGCCTGGTTCTCCTCGAGCATCGAGTAGACGTAGAGGTCGCAGACGGTTTCGGCGAGTTCGCGCGCCGCCGGATCCGCGATGCCGGCAATGCCTTCGATGAACTCCTCGAGAATCAGCCGGTCGATATGCGCGGTGCCCGCGGCCAGGATGTGGTCCTGCGCGTTATTGAATGCCTCGAACGGGGTGGTGTCCTTGGCGCGGGCACGCAGCCGGTGCCCTGCGGTGCGAACCAGATAGTCCTCACGGTCGGCGAACAGCTGCAGCTGCACCGAGCGGCGGGACAGGTCGCCGTCGTCGACGCTATCGTCGCCGCGGTCGCGCAGCGTCTGGATCAGTTGGCGCACACCGGACCGCTTGCGCACCACATCACCGGCCATCGTCGCGGCGAAGCGCACCCAGCCGAGCGCGTCCAGATCGCGGATCTCATCGGAATAGGCGGTCAGCAGTTCCTTGGCCACCAGCTGGGTCAGCACCACATTGTCGCCCTCGAAGGTGGTGAACACATCGGTATCGGCCTTCAGCGTGACCAGGCGGTTCTCGGTGAGATAGCCGGCGCCGCCACAGGCTTCGCGGCATTCCTGGATGGCGCGGGTCGCGAATCTGGTCTGCGCCACCTTGAGTCCGGCGGCCCGCTTCTCCAGGGCGCGCTGCGCGCCGGGATCGAGATCCTGACCGGTCTGCACCAGATGCATCCGGCGAACCAGATCATTCTGGGCGAATGCGAGTGCATACGACCGGGCGATCAATGGCAGCAGCCGCCGCTGATGACTGCGGTAGTCCAGCAGCAGGGTCTCCTGACCGCTGTCCGGATCGGAAAACTGGCGGCGCATCAGCGCATACCGCGTTGCAATGCTCAACGCCACCCGCGCACCGGCCGCCGCCGCACCGCCGACGCTGACCCGCCCGCGCACCAAAGTGCCGAGCGTGGTGAAGAATCGGCGGCTCGGATTCTCGATATCGGAGCTGTAGGTGCCATCCGGTGCGACATCGGCATACCGGTTGAGCAAGTTCTCGCGCGGAATGCGGACCTGATCGAAGACGATGCGACCGTTGTCGACGCCGGGCAGACCGCCCTTGAGGCCGTCGTCGTAGGTGGTCACGCCGGGCAGATCGGCGCCGTGCGCATCGCGGATCGGCACCAGGAAGCAGTGCACGCCCTGGCTCGTCTCCTGGGTGATCAGCTGCGCGAAAACCGCGGCCATCCTGGCATGTTCGGCCGCGCCGCCGATGTAGTCCTTGCGCGCCGAGGGCGTCGGCGACTGCACGACGAACTCCTGGGTCGCCGGATCGTAGGTCGCGGTCGTCTCCAGATTCGCGACATCGCTGCCGTGTCCGGATTCGGTCATCGCGAAACAGCCGAGCAGATCCAGTGAGATCAGCCGCTCGACCACATCGCGATGCCGTTCGGTCCCGAGGTTTTCCACGGCACCGCCGAACAACCCCCACTGCACTCCCGATTTCACCCACAGCGACAGGTCGGCATAGGCCAGCATCTCCAGCCCGACCACGGCCGCGCCCGGCTCCCCCGTGCCTCCGTGCTCGCGCCGGAAACCGGCCTCCGCGTATCCCATCGTCGCGATGACCCGCATCTGCTCGAGCACCCGGGCTCGGGCCGCGCGGTAGTCGAGATAGGGGTCGCCGGAAAACCGGTCGTCGGCCAGCCGCACCCGGGCTTCGGCGCGCACCGCACGCCATGGGCCGTCGAGTGCATCGCGCAGGTGGTCCGATGTCGAGGGAATCTCGGTGTCAACCATGGGACCGACACTAGCGTTTCACCGACGTCCAGCGATCGGTTCGCACCGATGACATATCACCCCCAATGGCTGCATCCAACGCTCTGACCAGCGAATTCGGTAGCCGTGACACGACATCTTCGCCGCACTCTTGCTTTGCGGTTGAACGCGCGTTTAATATACTAAACATGTGTTCAACCAGAGAGCCGTACCGCAAGGATCCGCCGAACTAGGAGGCGCCGCGTGACGCCGACCCCGAATTCGGATCTCACCACCGCCGCCCGAATACGCGATATCGCGATCGAGGTGTTCGGTGACAACGGATTCCAGGTCGGAGTGCGTGCGATCGCCACAGCGGCCGATGTCTCCCCGGGACTGGTCAACCATCACTTCGGCTCCAAGGACGGCCTGCGGGCCGCCTGCGACGAACGGGTGCTGCAGTTGATCCGGGACCAGAAGTGGAAGACCGCCACCGAGACGAACGTCGCGAAAAGCATGCTCACCGCGATGTCCGAGATCGAGGCATACGGCCCGCTGGTCGCCTATATGGTGCGCAGCCTGCAGGCGGGGGGCCCGTTGGCCGAATCCCTACTCGAGCACATGATCTCGGATGCCGAGGAGTACATCCAGGCAGGCGTCGAGGCGGGCACCATCAAGCCGAGTCGCGATCCGGCCGCGCGCGCCAGATATCTGACGATGGTCAACGTCGGCGCGAGCGTCCTGTACTTCACCCTGCTGCAACAACGCGGCGAAAAGATCGACTACCGCAAGCTCGTTCGCACCATGACCGAAGAGTTCATGATGCCCGCCGCGGAGCTCTACGCCCAGGGATTCCTGACCGACCCAACGATCTTGGACATACTCACCAAGGAGACCTGATGTCCGACATCATCGAAGTTCGCGATCTGCACAAGAACTTCGGCCACTTCGCTGCCCTCAATGGGCTCGATCTCGCGGTTAGCGATGGCGAAATCCATGGCTTCCTCGGCCCGAACGGCGCAGGGAAGTCGACCACCATCCGTATCCTGCTCGGGATCCTGCGCGCCAGCTCCGGCGAGGTCCGGCTGCTCGGGGGCGACCCGTGGACCGATGCGGTCGAGCTGCATCGCGAAATCGCTTATGTACCAGGAGATGTCACACTGTGGCCGTCACTGTCCGGCGGTGAGACCATCGACCTGCTCGCCAGGATGCGCGGGGAAATCAATCCGCAGCGTCGCACTGAACTCATCGAGCGCTTCGACCTGGATCCGCGCAAGAAGGCGCGCACCTACTCGAAGGGCAACCGACAGAAGGTCGCATTGATCTCCGCGCTCGCCTCCGATGTGCGTCTGCTGCTGCTCGACGAACCGACCTCGGGCCTGGATCCATTGATGGAGCAGGTCTTTCGCGAATGCGTCGAAGAGGCCAAACAGCGCGGCACCACGGTCCTGCTGTCCAGCCATATCCTCTCCGAGGTGGAGGTGCTGTGCGACCGGGTGACCATCATCCGGGCCGGGCGCACGGTGGAAAGCGGGTCGCTATCGGATATGCGGCATCTGTCGCGCACCTCCATCACCGCCGAATTGCTCGGCGACCCGGGCGACCTCAGCCGTGTCCCGGGTGTCGAGGACATCGAACGCGACGGTTCGACGCTGCGCTGCCAGGTCGACGGTGAACATCTCGGTGCGCTGATCCGGATCCTCGGCGATGTCGGAGTACGCAGCCTCACCAGTGCGCCGCCAACGCTGGAGGAGCTGTTCCTGCGGCACTACCACGTCGACGGCGCGACCTCCGAGCAGGCGAGCGCGACCATGCAGAAGGTGGGATCATGACAACCGCAACCGCGGGCGGCAGGCATTACGCCGCGCCCGCCGCGCGCGGGTCGGCCGACTTCGCCGGTACCGCCCAGATGCTGCGACTGTTCCTGCGGCGCGACCGAATCGTATTGCCGCTGTGGGTATTTGCCTTCGGACTGCTGCCCGCCTTCTATGTCGGCAGCGCCAAGGCCGTCTACACCACGCAGGCCGACCTCGATCATGCGGCGAAGTCGGTCATGGAAAGCCCGGCGCTCGTTGCCATGTATGGGCCGGTCTTCAGCACCGACCTCGGCTCGGTCGGACTGTGGAAGGCCGGGCCGTTCTACGCGATGATCGCGATCGCGACGATCCTCACCGTCATCCGGCACACCCGGGTCGAGGAGGAGACCGGTCGCGCGGAGTTGGTGGGCGCCACCAGCATCGGCCGCTACGCGGGGTTGACCGCCGCCATGATCATGACGGCGACCGGCTGTCTGATCGTCGCCGTGCTGAGCGCCCTCGCGCTCTACAGCAGTGACCTGCCCGCCGCCGGTTCGCTGGCCTACGGTGCGACGCTCGGTGGTTCCGGTCTGGCCTGGGCCGGGGTCGCGGCCATCGCGGCACAGGTGAGCGTGGGTGCGCGGGTCGCGCGCGGGGTGGCGTTCGGCGCGCTCGGCGCGGCCTTCGCAGTTCGCGCGGTCGGCGATGCGGGAAATGGTGTGCTGTCGTGGTTTTCACCGCTCGGCTGGTGCATCAATATGCGGCCGTATGCGGATGAGCGCTGGTGGATACTGATCCCACTGCTCACCGTCGCCATTGTGACCACTGCAGTCGCGTATATGCTTCTGCGGCAACGTGATACGGGCTCGGGCCTGCTCGCCGAGCGGTCCGGCGCGCCGGTCGCGGCGCCCACGCTGTCCGGTCCATCGGGGCTGGCGTGGCGGCTGCAGCGCGGCTCGCTGCTGGCCTGGTCCATCGGCTTCCTGCTCTACGGATCGCTGATGGGCGGCGCCATCAACAGCGTCGGCGACATGCTCGAGAACAGTAAGCAGATCCGCGATGTGATCAACCGGATGGGCGGCACTGATGTGCTGCAGAATTCGTTCATCACCTTCGCCCTCAGCATGCTGGCCATCGCGGCATCGGCCTACTCCATCTCGGCCGTGCTGCGGCTGCACGAGGAGGAGTCGAGCCAGCGCGCCGAGGCCACCCTGGCCGGATCGGTGAGCCGAGTGCGCTACGCGCTCAGCCACATCGGCATCGCACTGGTCGGCCCCGTGGTACTGCTGCTCGTCGCGGGCGCGGCGGTCGGCATCATCTACGGGATATCGGACGGCGATCTCGCGGGCAAGCTCGGCGACTGCCTGGGCGCGGCGGCGGTTCAAGTTCCCGCCGTGTGGGTGCTTACGGGCATCGCCGTGACGATCTACGGTCTCGCGCCGCGCTACACCCCGGTGGCGTGGGGCGTACTCAGCACGATGATCGCCATCTTCGTCATCGGCTCCCTCGACGGACTGCCGCAGTGGGTCCGCGACCTGGTCCCCTTCGCCCATCCGCCGAAGCTCCCCGGTTCGCCCTTCGAGGCCACCCCGATCCTGTGGCTACTCGGGATCGCGGTCGCATTGCTCGCGGTCGGGATCGCGGCCTTCCGCCGCCGCGACCTGCGCTGACCGATAAAATACTGCCCCGTCACGAGCTACAGCTCGTGACGGGGCAGCTTTCTTGCTGCCGTGTGACCCGCCGGTTCAGACGACCGGTTATGTCGACGGGCGTTTCAAGAATGGGAACAGCGGCATTCGATGGGTAACCTCTGCTGCTTATCGGAGCGAAACAAGCAGATGAGGCAATGTCGATATTCTCCCAACGCGTTATCCGACTCACCGCGGCGACCGCCGCAACGTTGCTCGGACTCGCCGTGGCCGCGTTACCCGCACAGGCACAGCAGGGTCCGCAATCACCGCAATATGCGCCGACCATGTTGATCCTGGATGCCTCCGGCTCCATGCAGCGACCGGATCCGGCGGGCACCATGATGGACGCGGCCAAGAATGCCGTGCGTTCGTTCGTCGGCACCGCACCCGCCGAATCCAAAGTGGGACTGACTGTTTACGGCACGAGTACCGGAAACAGCGAGGCGGAGAAGACATCCGGCTGCCGTGACGTGCAAGTCCTGCACAAACCCGAGACTCTCGACCGGACCGCATTGACCAGCGCGGTCGATGGGATCAAGGCCAGCGGCTGGACGCCCATGGGCACCGCACTGCGCCAAGCCGCCGACACCCTCCCGAAGTCCGGTCCGCGCTCCATCGTGTTGGTTTCCGATGGCGACGACACCTGCTCCCCACCGGATCCGTGCGAGGTGGCACGAGAATTGAAGCAGCAGGGCCTCGACCTCGTGGTGCACGCCATCGGGTTCGCGGTCGACGCCAAGGCCCGCGCCCAACTCACCTGCATGGCCCAGGCAACCGGCGGCACGTACAGCGACGCCGCCGACGGCCCCGCACTCGAGCGGACCCTGCCACGCGTGAGCTCCGCCGCACTGCGCAACTACAAGGCGGTCGGCACACCGATCACGGGCACCGGAAAATACGACACCGCTCCGGTGGCCACCCCTGGCCAGTATTTGGACACCCTCGGTCAGAAGGAAAAGCGTTACTGGGCAGTCGATATCCCGGCCGGAGCAACCGCGTACTTCAGCGGCACCCTGTCCTTCCCGCGCCTGCCCAATATCTCCTCGACCGAGGATATGAACACGCTGCAGCTACGGATCTACGGCGCCGACGGTCAGGATTGCAATGTCTTCGAATCCGAGCAGGCGACCAGTTCCAGCGACGGCGTCGCGCTCACGGTGGCCAAGGCGTTCGACGGCGCGACCAAGCAACCCACCGGCGGCAGCGGCAGCTCCGATAAGTGCAAGGGCGGCGGCCGCTACTACTTCCAGCTGACCTGGGACAGAGTCTCGGCCGGTGTGCCGGAACGACTTCCGATCGAGCTGCTGGTCGGTATCGAACCCGCGGTAACCGATGCCGGTCCGGTCGCCGTCGCGCCGCTCACGGCTTTCACCGAGCCGAGCGGCACGGGCACCCCCGTCTCCGGCGGTCCGTCCTTCACCGCGGCCAGCACCCTGTCCGGCAGCGGCCGCTACACCGACACCATCCGGCAGGGTGAGTTCGTGTTCTATCGAGTGAAGCTGGATTGGGGCCAAGGGTTGGCGTATCGAGTCCACTACGGCGGCAACGGCCGACACGGCGTCGACAACATCTCCAATGTCCGCACCACCCTGTACAGCCCGATCCGCGAGACGATCGACTCGGACTTCTCCTCCTACACCGGCAGCGACACCGTGCTGCCGACGAACGAGGCGATGGCCACCGTGCCGATTCGGTACAACAACCGCAAATCCGATGTGCTCGATACCCGCAACGAGGCGGTGGCGGGCTGGTACTACATCGCGGTGAAGCTCGGCTCGAGCTTCACTGACAAGGGCGACAACCAGCCGGTTTCAGTGCAGTTGGATCTCACCGTGACCGGCGCCACGGAAAGCGGCCCGACGTACGCGACCACCGTCGGCGATGGCGTTTTCGGCGAGAACTCCACCGCTGCGAAGACGCCGACAAGCCGCGACACCACCGTCGTAGCAGCGGAATCGACTGCGTCCGAATCGAATTCGTCGACAGGCCGGATCGTGATCGCCCTGATAAGCGTGGCGGTCATCGGCGCTATCGGCGTGGTCGTCGGACTCGTCGTCGCACGGCGGCGGCTGGGTTAGTGTGGCACGAAAGCCCGCTGACATCGTGATATCAGCGGGCTTTCGGCCGAGCGCTCAGCCTGCCGCTGCGATACCCAGCTTCCCAGCCAGGCGAGTCAAGTACGCGCGCACGTCATCGGCATCACGATCCGGCAGCCCGAAAACCGCCTCGGTAATACCCAATTCGGCCCATTGCGCGAGCTGCGCCGCATCATGGCGTCCGGCCAGTGCGATGATCTCCGGACTGCCCTCGCGCTCATGCTCGCGCCAAACCCGGTTCAGCAGTTCGATCTTCTCGCCGAGCCCGTCCTCGGTGGGGGTGGTGAGCCAGCCGTCGGCGTTCTTGGCCAGCCAGGTGAACGACTGCTCGGTCCCGGCCGCGCCGAGGATCACCGGAATCCGCTTCTGCACCGGCTTGGGCCAGGACCAGCTCGGTCCGAAGTTCACGAACTGACCCGCGAAGCTGGCCTCCTCATCGGACCAGAGGGCGCGCATGGCATCGAGGTGTTCCCGCAGCACCGTCCTGCGCTTGTTCGCGGGGACCCCGTGATGCGCCATTTCGTCGGTGTTCCAACCGAATCCGACGCCGAGGCTGACCCGACCGCCGGACAGATGGTCCAGGGAGGCGAGGGTTTTGGCGAGGGTGATCGGATGGTGTTCGGCGGGCAGTGCGACCGCTGTGGACAGCGTGATCCGACTGGTGACGGCCGCCGCGGTGGCCAGCGCGACCCAGGGGTCCAGCGTGCGCAGATAGCGGTCATCGGGCAGGGTGGCATCCCCGGTGCGCGGATGCGCGGCCGCCCTGATCACCGGGATATGGGTGTGTTCGGGCACGTAGAACGCGTCGAATCCGGCCTGCTCGGCGGCCGCGGCCGCATCGGCGGGCGTTATGCCCCGGTCACTGGTGAACAACACAATTCCGTACCGCACCGTACCCGCTCCCATTCGCTCGCGACTGCTATTCGGCCGCTCGAAGTATCAGCAAATTAGAACAAGTTCTATCACTTTTGCCAGCTCCGACCAAGTGTCCGGACAACCGTCTGGCAATCGATGTGGCTCCGCGACCACAGGTGATGCGACATCGGCACCGGATGACTACGGTCACGCACATGGGTCTGGAAACACTCTCAGGAGGAGACGACGCCGCAACCCCGGACGACCCCCTGGGCAAGCGGCCCCGACTGCGTTTCTTCCGAGCACCTCGCATCCCCGTCGTCAAACAGGCGGTCGACCTGCTGGTCGCCGACCGTCCCGCCACCGCGGACACCATTGTGGCCGCGCCGACACCGCTACAGCCGATCGATCTGACCGACGACGCCCGGGTCGCGGAGGTCCTCGACCTGGCGGTGCGGGTCGGAGAGGTCGTGCTCGCCTCGGGTACCGGTGTCAACGATACGACCACCCAGGTGCGCTTCATCGCTGCCACCTACGGCCTGTCCCGCTGCGATATCGATGTCACCTACGACGCGATCAGGATCTGGGCCGACCGCGGTCCGCAGCTGCCACCGGCCAGCACCATGCGCGTGGTGAAGTATCGGTCCCTGGACTTCACCCGCCTCGCCGCGGTCGACCGGCTCACCCGCCGCATCCGCAATGAGGTCGTGTCGCCGGAGGATGCCCGGGCGCAGCTCGATGCCATCACCTCGGCACCGCATCCGTACCACCGCTGGATCGCCACGTTCGGATGGTCACTGCTTGCCGCATCGATCGCGGCGCTGCTCGGCGGCGGCTGGCTCGTCGCCGCGGTGAGTTTCGGCACCACGCTGGCGATCGACCGCGCCAATCGCGTCCTGAATCGCTACGGGCTGCCGTTTTTCTTCCAGCATGTGGTGGGCGGCGCGATCGCGGCGACACCGGCGCTGCTGTTGGCGACACTCGCGGCGACCGTCCATATCAATGTCGACCCGACGCTGATCATCGCCGCCGGAATCACCGTGCTGCTCAGTGGTTTGCAACTGGTCGGCGCGGTGCAGGACGGGATAACCGGCGCACCGATCACCGCGACCGCGCGCATGCTCGAGGTGCTGATGATGACCGGCGGCATCATCGCGGGCATCGCACTGGCACTGCGGGTCGGAGAGCTCGCGGGTGCCACGGTGCCGCCGGTCTATCTCACCTCCGGCCGCGACATCACCGATCTGCCGATCAAGATCGCCGCCGGTGCCGTGGCCGCGCTGACGTTCGCACTCGCCTGCTACGCCGAGCGCCGGGCGCTGGCCGCCGCCGCGCTCGGTGGCGCGGCGGGCACGATCTGTTTTCTGCTGGTGCAGCATCTCGGCTTCGGCCCGGTGATCTCCTCCGCGGTCGCCGCGACGCTGGTCGGCCTGGCCGGTGGTCTGATGGCACGCCGGTCACTGACTCCTCCGCTGGTCGTCGCGGTCGCGGGCATTACTCCGCTGCTACCTGGTCTGAAGGTGTACCGCGGGCTCTACGCACTGCTCAATGACGAGTTGCTGATCGGAGCCAATCAGGTGCTCGCCGCGGTCGGCGTCGGCTGTGCGCTGGCCGCGGGTGTGACCCTCGGCGAATGGATCGACCGGACCGTGCGCAGGCCGCGCATTACGAGCCGGTTCGGCTCGATCCGCAGGCCGGTCATCGTGCGCCGACGCCGCCCACCGCGCCATCCCCTACGTCGGGACACGAGTCGATCTCGACAGACGCATCAGGAGTGAGCCGGTATGGTTGTACCGACCGGTAAGGGTTCCCAAAGCACTGAGCGATAGCGAGGTGGTTCAGGAATGTCGGACACCGTCCCGTTCTCCACGGCGATCCGTACCGCCACCGCACAACAGCATGAAGAGGCCGAGAACTCCTCGTTCATCAGTGACATGCTCGGCGGCTCGCTCGGCATCGATTCCTATCATCGCTACACCACCCAGCTCTGGTTCATCTACCGCGCGCTAGAGGGCCGCTGGGAAACGCTCGCCGATGATCCGGTCGCGGGTCCGTTCATTCGACCGGAACTGGCTCGCACCGCGGAACTCCAGCGCGACCTCGCCCATCTCATCGGCCCGCACTGGCGCGGCGCGCTCGAAGCACTGCCCGCCACCGCCGCCTACGCCGAGCGCATCGATGAGTGCGCCCGTGATTGGCCCGCCGGATATATCGCCCATCACTACACCCGATACCTCGGCGATCTCTCCGGCGGCCAGGTCATCCGCGGCACCGCCGAAAAGCTCTGGAACCTGCCGCATCGCGGCGACGGCGTCCGCTTCTACGTCTTCGACGGCGTCGGCAATCCGGCCGCCTTCAAACGCGAATACCGCGCACTGCTCGACCAACTGCCGCTCGACGATCTCGAGCGCCGTCGCGTACTCGACGAGGGACAGCAGGCCTTCGCACTCAATACCGCGGTCTTCGCCGAACTCGCCGCCGAATTCCCGGCCCGCCGCCCCTCCTGACCGGATACGCGCCCGACCCAGGCGATTCGCCCCGGGGCGTGATCAGTAGGCCCCCTCGCCGCGCGCGACGGCGCCGATGGTCTTGGCGATCAACAGCAGATCCAGAATCATGGACCAGTTTTCGACATAGGACAGATCCAGGCGCACCGAATCCTCCAGCGAAAGATTGGATCGTCCGCTCACCTGCCACAGGCCGGTGACGCCCGGCTTCACCAGCAGCCTGCGCCGCATATCGCCGTCGTAGGTGTCGACCTCGCGCTGCACCTGCGGGCGCGGCCCGACCACGCTCATCTCACCGCGCAGCACATTCAGGAACTGCGGCAGCTCGTCCAGGCTGAACTTGCGAATGATCTTGCCGATCGGGGTGATTCGCGGATCGTCTTTCATCTTGAAGAACACCGGATTGCCGCCATGGGATTCGATGAGTGCCGCGACCTGACGGTCCGCGTCGAAGTACATGCTGCGGAACTTGATCATCTGGAACGGCTTGCCGCCGCGGCCGATTCGTTCCGAGCGGTAGAACACCGGTCCGGGACTGGTCAGTTTGACCAGGATCGCGATGGCGAGCAGCGCGGGCAGGATGGCGAGCAGCACCCCACCGGCGAAGCACACATCGAATACCGCCTTACCGGTCGACTTCGCGCGGTCGTACTGCGGTTTGGCGATGTGCTGCATCGGCATGCCCGCGACCTGGCGGTTCGTCAACCGGGTGCCCGCGATATCGACGACACCGGGCGCGACGATCAGCTCGACACCGAGCGGGTCCAGATCCCAAGCCATCCGGCGCAATTCGACCGGCCCGAGGTGATCGGTCGCCGTCACCGCGACGGTATCGGCACCGCTACGGCGCACCGCGTCGAGTACCGAGCGGTCGTCGCCGACCACCGAAAACGATTTTCCCGACGCCCGGATCGCGTATTCGGTGCTATCGGTGCCGCCATCCGGAAGGCACACCCCGACAACCCGATATCCGGAGGCCGGATCGCGGGAGAATGCGGCCGCCATCGCCTGCGCCGCCTCCGCACAGCCGACCACCAGCACCGAGATCCGGTACTCGCCGACGCTGCGCCGCTGCCGGGTGTGCAGCCGCCACAGCAATCGGCTCGACATCAATCCGAATAGACCGAGCGGCAGCGCGATCGCGAGATATCCACGCGCGAACTCGATCTGCAATATCAGCGACATGATCGCCAATGCCCCGAACAGCCGCAGGGTGGCCGAAACCAACCGGCGGTATTCTTCTGCCCCACTCCCGACCACCTGGGGCGATCGGGTATTGCACGCGGCCAGGAAGGCGAGCCAGGTGAGCGCGAGCAATACCGAAACCACGGTATAGCCGACCTCGTACGGCATCGGCCATGCCAGCGGGGGCGCGACGGGGCCGCCGAATCGGATCAGCTGCGCCAGGCCGACCGACGCGGCGACTACCGCGAAATCCGTTGTGGCCAAGCGCCTTACATACTCTGCCTGCCAGCGTTCGCGCTCCGAGCGCGGCAGTGTTCTGGACGGACCCGTGACGTCCAGGTCGTCATCATCGGTGAGCTCGAAGCTCATTGAACACGCACCTCCCCCTGGGAGTATTTGTTGCCCCCGATCCCCGTCGACCGGTCCCCTCGACGCAATCTGACCGCCCGGGGTGTTCCTTCAGTCGGCGGCCAGAACGCGATTGTTACAGAACACAATCCCATTCATCCACCGAACAGAAAGGGCCGCAGCGTATTCCACGCAGTAGCCAACATTCGGACGGTCGGTTTTTTGGCCCGTGATCGAAAGGCAACATGCAGAAAGTCGGCAGGTGGCGCACACGCAGCCCGACCGTCCGGAAGCGATAGTGGGGGATCTACCCCCTATCGAATTGTTTGCCACTCGAATGCTACCCCCCGGAATGGCCTCAAAATCGTCCGGAAACCGCTACCCCCCAATCGATTTGGGGGGCAATACGCAAGCGATTCGTTGTAACGTCTCACTTGATCGCAGCGACGTGCTGGGCATGCCGGTTATTCGCCGGACGACCCACGCGGCAGGAGGCAGGGGCCAGGATGCGTTGTCGACTTTGTGAATCCGAGCGTCTTTCGAGCGTGCTCGACCTCGGGGCCACACCGCCGTGTGAGAAGTTTCTCGCGGCGGACGAACTCGATCTTCCGGAGCCGACCTACCCGCTACATCTGCGAATTTGCGATGACTGCCTACTGTTGCAGATCCCCGCATTGATCACACCCGAGGAAACCTTTACCGAGTACGCATATTTCGCATCATATTCCGATAGTTGGGTCGAACATGCCGAAGTTTTCGTTTCCGAGGCCGTCGAAAGATTGAGCCTGCAACCCGACTCGTTCGTGGTCGAGGTCGCGAGCAATGACGGCTATCTGCTGCGCCACGTCGTCGCCGCGGGCATACCGTGCCTCGGCATCGAGCCCTCGGTGAACGTCGGCGCGGCCGCTCGCAAGATCGGCGTGCCGACCGAAACGGTGTTTCTCGACGAGGAATTCGCCAAGCGGATCTGCGGCCAGCACGGGCCCGCGAATCTGGTGGTCGCCAACAATGTCTACGCGCACGTCCCCGACCTGCGCGGTTTCACCCGCGCACTGCGCGAGCTGATGGCCGATGACGGCTGGCTCTCGATCGAGGTGCACCACGCGCTGAACCTGATGGAACTGGCCCAGTTCGACACCATCTATCACGAACACTTCCAGTACTACACGGTGCTCTCGGCCCAGCGTGCACTGGCAACGGCCGGATTGGCCGTGGTGGATGTCGAACTGCTTGCCACACACGGCGGTTCGATCCGCCTGTGGGCCCGCCCGGAGGCGGTCGCGGATGCGCCGAGCCCCCGGGTGCACGAGGTGCTGCGGCGCGAGCAGGCCGCGGGCCTGCACCGGGTCGAGGGCTACCAGCATTTGGAGTCCAGCGCCCGGCATGTGCGTCAGGAGCTGCTGCGTTTTCTGCTCGACGCACAGGCCCAGGGCAAACGGGTGGTCGGCTACGGCGCGCCCGGCAAGGGCAACACACTGCTCAACTATTGCGGGATCCGTCCAGACCTGCTGAGCTATACGGTCGACCGAAATCCCTATAAGCACGGGCGATTCACCCCCGGCACCCGGATCCCGATCTATCCGACCGCACGCATCGATCTCGATCGACCCGATGTGGTGCTGGTCCTGCCGTGGAACCTCGAAGCCGAGATCTCCGCACAACTGCGCCATATCGCCGAGTGGGGCGGCGAACTGGTCTATCCACTACCAACTCTGCACAGCGCGGTGCTCGGGGAATCGAATAACGCTGAAACGAGGGGAAGGCACGCACGATGAAGGTTGTGCTGTTCTGCGGCGGCTATGGGATGCGCATGCGCGACGGCTCCGACATGCTCCCGAAACCGATGCAACTGGTCGGTCCGCGGCCACTGCTCTGGCATGTGATGCGCTACTACGCGCACTACGGCCACAAGGATTTCATCTTGTGCCTCGGCTACGGCGCCGAGCACATCAAAGACTTCTTCCTGAGCTATCAGGAGTCGGTCTCCAACGACTTCGTCATCCGCGATGGCTCGGTGGAGCTGCTGCGCACCGATATCAGCGACTGGTCGATCACCTTCGTCGACACCGGCCTGGACTCGGCCATCGGCGAGCGGCTGCGCCGGGTGCGCCCGCATCTCGAGGGCGAGCAGACCTTCCTGGCCAACTACGCCGACGTGCTCACCGACGCACCGCTGGACGAAATGATCGAGCGCTTCAGCGCCTCCGGCGCGGCCGCCTCGATGATGGTGGTGCCGCCGCAGCAGTCGTTCCACTGCGTCGATATCAAGCCCAATGGCGAGGTCAAGGAGATCCGCCCGGTCTCGTCGATGCCGCTGTGGGAGAACGGCGGATACTTCGTGCTCAGCCATGAGGTGCTCGATCTGCTGCCGCCCGGGGGCGATCTGGTGGCCGACGCGTGTGGCAGGCTCGCCGGGCAGGGACGGCTCTACGGCTATCAGCATCTCGGCTTCTGGAAGCCCGCCGACACCTTCAAGGAACGCGCCGAACTCGACGCCGCGTACCGGTCCGGCATCCGGCCGTGGATGGTCTGGGAGAAGCAGTTCGCATGATCGCCCTGACCACCGGGCCATTGCACGAAATCGCGATACTCGGCGCGCACTGCGACGATATCGCGATCGGCATGGGCGCAACGCTGCGCACGCTGGCGCACCGGTACCGCGGACTTCGGGTGCGCGCGCTGGTGCTCTCCGGCGCGGGCACGGTGCGTGAGGACGAGGAACGTGCCGCACTGGCCGCCTTCTGTCCCGGCGCTGACCTCGAGGTGACGGTGCTCGATCTGCCCGATGGTCGCGCCCCGGCGCACTGGGATCGGATCAAACAGGCGCTGTCCACCTTTCGCGCGGGTACCGAGCCGGATCTGGTCTTCGCACCGCAGCGCGGTGACGCGCATCAGGACCATCGGCTCCTCGCCGAACTCGTGCCCACCGAATTCCGCGACCATCTGGTGCTCGGCTACGAGATCCTCAAATGGGAGACCGATACGCCACACCCGACCGTATTCGTTCCGATATCAACGGAATTCGCCGAGGAAAAGGCGCGGCTGCTGCAGAAGCACTACCCTTCACAAGTGGGGCGGGACTGGTTCGACGGACAGTCGTTCACCGGTCTGTCCCGGCTGCGTGGGGTGCAATGCCGGGCTCAGCATGCCGAAGCATTCATTGTCGACAAAGTTGTCGTCGGTTTCGAGCTGTCATGAAAACTGGAGACACGGGCATGCGCGTTCTGCTCACCGGACATCAGGGTTATCTCGGCACGGTCATGGCTCCGGTGCTACGCGCCGCGGGGCATGAGGTGATCGGACTCGATACGGGATTCTTCGCCCAGTGCGTACTCGGTCGACTGCCGGATGATCCGCCCGGGCTCGCGGTCGATCTGCGCGATGTGACCGTCGAGCAGCTCACCGGATTCGATGCGGTGATCCATCTCGCGGCGCTGTCCAATGATCCGCTCGGCGCACTCGATCCCGAAATCACCTATGCCATCAATCATCACGCGTCGGTCCGACTGGCCCGACTCGCGAAAGACGCTGGGGTGCAGCGGTTTCTGTACGCCTCGACCTGTTCGGTGTACGGCGCGGCGGGCGACGAACTCGTCACCGAGGACGCACCGCTGCGCCCGATCACGCCCTATGCCGAGAGCAAGGTGCGCGTCGAGGACGATGTCGCCGCACTTGCGGATGACGACTTCACACCGGTATTCCTGCGCAACGCAACGGCATTTGGCTTCTCGCCGCGGCTGCGCGCGGATATCGTGCTCAATAATCTGGTCGGGTACGCGGTACTCACCGGCGAGGTCAGGGTGCTCTCCGATGGGACACCGTGGCGGCCGCTGGTGCATGCCGCCGATATCGCCGACGCCTTCGCGGCCTGTCTGACCGCGCCGGTGGCCGCGATCAACTGTCGGGCATTCAATATCGGCACCGAGGCGAACAACCTCACCGTCGCCGATATCGCCAAGGCCGTGGTGGACGCGGTGCCGGGTTCCCGGCTGTCCATCACCGGTGAAAGCGGCGCGGACCCGAGGTCCTACCGCGTCGATTTCTCCGCTGCCCGTTCGGTTCTCGGCTACCACGCGACGTGGACGGTGGCCGCCGGAGCCGAGCAGCTGTCTCGCGAATACACCGCCAGGGGACTGACCAGTGACGACTTCTTCCGCCGGTTCACCCGGCTGCCGCAGCTGGAGAAATTGCGACAGACCGGGGTGCTCGATGCGTCGATGCGTCGAATCAGCGCCCCTCCGGCAGAGCTGCCCGCACCTTCGTGAGCAACTGTCGCCAGCTGCCCGCGGCCCGGTCGCGGGCGGAGACGACGGTGACCGGCAGCGCCCATGCGATGGCCAGATCCGGATCGTCGTAGGCGACGCCGATATCCTCGGCCGGATCGTGCGGGCGATCGATGCGGTAGCAGACGTCGGCGGTGGCGGTCAGTGCCTGGAAGCCGTGCAGGAAGCCGGGCGGCACATACAGGTGCCGGAATTCGGTGTCGTCGAGCCGAAACGCCTGCTGGCGGCCGAAGGTTGGCGAGGTGGGCCGGATATCGACGAGGACGTCGTGCACCGCGCCATGCGCGCAGCGCACCAGCTTCGCCTCACCCCGCCCGGATCGCCCGTGCATGCCCCGAATCACCCCGCGCGCCGAACGGGATTGCGAATCCTGCACGAACGCGGCCGCGATTCCGGGTGCGCCGAGGTGGGCATCGAATTCGGTGGCGTCGAAGGTACGGGTGAACAGGCCGCGCTCGTCCCGGAACGGTTCGGGCACCAGCATCAGGACATCGGCGAGATCGGTCTTTTCGATGCGCACCAGGCCATCGTGACATGAACGACACGGTCATGGGTCGCGGTTGCCGGGGCTGCCGCGGCACCGAACTCACCCCCGTGCTCGATCTCGGCAAGGTCCCCGCCGCCGACCACTTCCCGCTCGCCGGGAGCGCAATCGACGCCGCGGAGATCGCACATCCGCTGCGCATGGATGTGTGCGGTGCCTGCGGGCTGGCGCAATTGGCCGAGGACGACACCCGCACCGAGGAGCCGCGCGGTATCGAACCGCAGGCGCTGCGCGATCAGGCCGCCGACGCCGTGGCGCGGGTCGCGCGCGCCGGATTGTTGCGCGGGCGCACCGTGCGCGAATTCGGCAGTCCGCACGGTGGGACCTGGCTGCCATTACTCGTCGAGCGCGGATTCGCGGACGTCGACGGCGTCGCCGATGTGGTGCTGGACTGCTTCGGCATCATGCACGAACCCGATCAGCGGGCCGCCTTCGCGCAGCGGGCCGCCGCCACCGCGCCGACCGGCGTGCTGCTGCTCCAATACCACTCGCTGGCCAACATTGTCGCGGCCGGTCAGTGGAATGCGTTGCGGCACGGGCATTTCGCGTACTACTCGCTGGAGGCGCTGCAGCGGCTACTGGAGGCCGTGGGAATGAGCGTGGCGATGGCGTGGCAGTTCGATCTGTACGGCGGGACGGTGCTCATCGGCGCGGTGCACGGCACGGCGGAACCGGATGATGCTGTGCGCGCCATCCACGCCGCGGAGTCGGAGCACACCGGTCTCGGTGCGCTGCAGGGCCTGCAGCGCACGACCGACCAGCATGCCCGGCTCTTGCGACACTGGCTCGACGCGATGGCGGCGCGTCGCAGGCGGGTCTACGCCTATGGCGCGGCCTCTCGTGCGGTCGCGCTCTTCAGCCTCGCCGGGGTACACCCCGGGCTCATCGCCGCGGTCGCCGATGCCTCGCCCGCCAAACAGGGCCGCCGGATGCCCGGCACCGATATACCGATCATCTCCCCCGCCGAACTCGTCCGCGCCCAACCGGATTTCGTGCTGTTGACCTTGCGCGATCTGCTCCCGGAGGTCCGTGCCAGGTTTCCCGAACTCGACGGCCGCTGGGTCGTCGATGACCCGGCCGGTCCCTCGGAAGGGCGGTGACAAATGCTGTGAATTCGCTGCGCCGCAGTGGGGTTCGTCGGCGGCGCCGCGCGTTTTGTGTCAAGACATCTGTTATTGGGGAACAAGGGGAAATACCTGATGAGGGAGAAAACACTCCGTAGTCGGAGTCTGCGCGCGTTCGTTTTGGCCTCGGTAATGGCCTCGGGGCTGGCCTTTACCACGGGTGCCGCATCCGCGGCAATCGACAGCAGCAGTCAGATAGTCGACCGGCAGGATCGCACGGTCGAGGCGATCCAATCCGATACCCGGATCGATTTCGTGCCACCGTTGGACGGCAACCCGCTGACCCGCGAGTGGTTTCACAACGGCGAGGCCGCCTACCGCGTCACCGGGGCGAACGCCCAGGACTGGTCGGGCCACATCACCATCGGCTATCAGGTCGGATATCCGGCCACGGTGAACGGGCGGATCAGATTCCAGTGGTACACACCGGATATCGGCGTCGATCTCGGCGGCGCCGACGGCGCGGTGCTCAAGCTGGGCGGTCTGATCCCGCGCGCGGGCGTCGAACTCGAGGTCGGCTTCGGTCCGGGCATCCAGACCTTCGAGTGCACGGGCGGTGATGTCTTCGGCGCGGAAGGCTTCATTCGGATGTCGGGCTTCCACGGCACCATTACCGGTGTCCTCGGGCAGACCACGATTCGTCCGTTCGTGCGGGTGATCAGCGCCAATGGTGATGCGGTCTACACCTACGGCAGGCTCTGGACGATCTGATCAGGCGACGAAACGCATTGTGGTGCCTGAGCTTCGGGCGCCACAACGCCTTTGCCGACCATCGATCAGCGGAACTCGTCGCCGATTTCGGCGAACAGCACGCGGGCATCGGCGCCGAAGGTGATGGCGGCGGAATACAGTGTTGCTATCGCCGCGGCCAATGGGTCGGGATCGGTGGCGTGTTCAATGGCGCCGAGCGCGAAGGAAGGTCGATGCACGGGCCCGATATCGAAGGGATTCGACTCCGAGCGCACCGGTTGACCGATCGTCGCGACGAGCTGGCGCGATTCGTCCTCGACCGCGCCGAACTCCTCGTCGTGCAGTCGGTCGAAGGCGGTCTGCATGTCATCGAACGGCGCGGGTAGCGGCCGTCCCTCCCGCAATGCCGCCAATGCCGGTGCCACCCAGGATCTTTCGGCGATCGTGGCCAGTTCGCAGGCCTTGACGGCGCACCGATGAGCCAGCCGCCGCAAGGTCGGCTCGTCCATGGCGGCGATCGCCTCGACCAGCGGGCGATCGAAACCAGCCAGCTCTGGAGCCGAAAAGTATTCGCGCAGTTCCGGTATCGGATCGCCACCCCATTCCGCGCGCTCGGCCGCCACCCGCTCCGCCGCCAGCTCACCGACGGTCAAATATCGCGTGCCTTCGGAGTCCATAACGGCCACCCATTTCGACTCCGGGTCCTCCTCGGTATCGGTTCGCTCGGGGATCGGCACATTTTCGGGAATGCCATACCCGGGCATATCCCACTGTTGGTGCGGCAGGAGGTCGCCACCGTCATCGGGCCATAGCCGAATCCGCCAGACATCGCCGGGTGTGGTCGAACCCGGCCATCCGTAGTTCACGAATCCGCGACCACTCACCTCGATCAGATAGTCCCCCGGCGGAACTGGACACGGGTCCGCCCAACCATCGGTCGGTGACGAAATACTCAGTACCCCATCGGAATCCACCCGCAAGCGCCCCTCGCAGACCTGCTGCCACTGCTCACGATCATGCGGCGGCCTGCCGGTCCACACCTGCACCGCGATGGACATCTCGAAATTGTTCTGATGCGGGCTCAATACCACCAGCATCGCGCCGTCTCCCGCGCAAGGTTGCGCAGCGTGCGCCTGATCGAGCAGGGCCAGTTCGGAATCCGGATCACCGACGCCGCCATGCAGGTAGAACTGGCCGTAATCCATCATCAGCTCGACCGCATGCTCGGCAATACAGCTCACCCCGTTGGTCATTCGGCCATCCTGGCATGCGGCGGCCGATCAGTGAACCGTCTATCCGACCAACCGTTCCGCCGCGATGGCGAGATCTTTATCGCCACGCCCGGACAGACCGAGCACAACGATCGAGTCGGTGGGGAGCTCGCCGTGTTCGGCCAGTTCGAGCAGATAGCCGACAGCGTGGGCGGATTCGAGGGCGGGAATGATGCCTTCGGTGCGGGTAAGAGCATGCAGGCCGCGCAGGGCCACGGCATCGGTGGCCGCGCGGTAGGCGACGCGACCGGTGTGCTTGAGGTAGCTGAGTTCGGGGCCGACGCCGGGATAGTCCAGGCCCGCCGCGATGCTGTGCGTCGGCGTGACCTGGCCGTCGTCGTCTTGGAGGAGATAGCTGTAGGCGCCGTCCATCTCGCCCGGGCTGCCCATACTGAGCGTGGCGGCATGCTGACCGGTTTCGACACCCAGGCCCGCGGCCTCGACGCCGATCAAGCGGACCGCCGGATCGTCGACGAAGGGGTGGAACAGGCCGATGGCATTGCTGCCGCCGCCGACACAGGCCACCAGGTAATCCGGCAGTCGGCCTTCGGATTTCAGGATCTGGGTCCTGGTTTCCTTGCCGATCACCGTTTGCAGATCGCGCACGATCATCGGATAGGGCGCGGGTCCGGCCGATGTGCCGAACAGGTAGTGGGTGGTACCGAGGTTCGAAACCCAGTCGCGCACCGATTCGCTGATCGCTTCCTTGAGCCTGCGGCTGCCGGTCTCCACGGGACGCACTTCGGCGCCGAGCAGGGTCATTCGCATGACATTGGAGGCCTGTCGCCGCATATCGTGGGCGCCCATATAGATGACGCACGTCAGTCCGAGCATCGCGCATACGGTCGCGACCGCCACACCGTGCTGGCCGGCACCGGTCTCGGCGATGATCCGCGTCTTACCCATCCGCTTGGCCAGCAAACCCTGTCCCAGCGCGTTATTGATCTTGTGCGCACCGGTATGCGTCATATCCTCGCGCTTCAGATACACCCGCACCCCCGGCACCGCCAGCGATCGCGCGAAGCGTGGTACCTGATGCAGCAGCGTCGGACGACCCACCCGGGTGCGCAGCAATTCGCCGAGCTCATCACGGAATCCGGAATCGGTGCGCGCCAGCGCGTATGCCTCTTCCAGCTCCAGCAGCGCGACCATCAGGCCTTCGGGCACATACCGGCCGCCGAATTCACCGAAACGCCCCCGCTCATCCGGGAGTCGGCCCGATAGCAGGGTGCCATGCGATACATGATCAATAACCATCCACATCAACGCTTCCTGCCGCGAGACCCCGCCCCTTGTTCTACTTCGTCTCGCCGGATCGCGCGCAGCCGCAACGGATTAGTTAACGGTTTCTTTAGGTAGTGGATATGTCATACACCGCGCCGCAACGCGAAGTTCGATATCAGACCAGCAGATCCGGGCGCTTGCGGACGGTGGCCACCGTGCGGACCCGCAGGCGGTGCAGCGCCGCCCGGGCCAGCCGGGCGTCACCGGCCAGTACGTCGCCGCGGTGGACCAGATCCGGATAGTCGTTGGCGATGCGGTGGTGGAAGCGGTACATATCGGTCAGCTTGCTGACCGTGGAGGTTTGGCTGCACAGGTTGAAGGATGAGTTGCGCCAGGCGGCCAGGATTTCGGTCATGCCGAAGAAGACGCCGAAGGACGAGACCCGCGCGAACAGGTCGACGTCCATGGGGAACACCAGATCACCGCGCAACCCACCGACACGGTCGTAGTGCTCGCGATAGAACATGGCCGCGGCAGTCGGGCCGAAATCCGCGGGACCGCGGCGGACGATGGTCCGGGCCAAGGTGCGCGGGGTCTGCCTGCCGAGCAGACCGGCCAGGCCGAGGCCGGTCTCCAGCACCGCCCCCGCCTCGTCGATCACCTCGAAGCGACTGGAGGAGATGGCGATCGATGGATCCGCCATCACCGCGAGCTGTGTGGTGATGGCATCCGGTCGCAGCACATCGTCCGCGCAGACGACCTTGACCAGTTCGCCGGTGCAGGCGCGGATCGCCTTATCCCAGTTATCGCCGATATTCAGCACGATGTCATTGCGCAATAACCGGATTCGTGGATCGTCGAAGGACTTCGCTACCTCCGAGGTGTCATCGGTGCTCGCATTGTCCAGGACGACCAGTTCGAATTCCGCGTCCTGATCGAGAATCGAACGCAGGGTAGTCGCGAGCGTCCGGCCGGAGTTGTAGGCGGGCACACACACCGACAGCGTTGTCACGACAGTCTATCCCCCTGATCGTTGCACCGGCCGGACCGGTCCGTTTTCCACCAATCCGAAAACTCGTTCCAATCCGCTCCGGCCCGCGTCGATCTGGTTGACGGCCCGCTGTTGCAGCGGATCCCGGAGCGCAGGTGCATCGTCCCACAGCTCGTCCAGCGCCAGGGTCAGTTCTTGTTCCAGTTTGGGATCATTCAGGTGCACCACCCGCAGACCGGTCCCGAACATCTGCGCCAGCCCGTGGAATTTATCGTCGTAATACTCCGAGGCCGTGATGCCGACGGCCGGAATGCCCTGCGACAGTGCGAAGACCGCCAGATGGTAGGCGCTGGTCACCAGCACCCGACACCGCCCGACCTGCCGGGCCACCTCGGCCGGGGTGCCGCCGCGACCGACCGGCGGCAGCGGCTTGGCCGCGCCCACCAGCAGCGGCAGCGTCGAGAGCCGATCCTCGGAGGCGTATTCGGAGATGATCAGCGGCACCAGTCCGGCATCCAATTCCGCGGCGCGGGTGCGCACCACCTGCCCGACAATTCCCTGCGCCTCCAGGCTGACCTGCGCGTAGTCCGCGACGCGCAGACATACTCCGATATCGGCGCCGATCCTGGCATCGCGGCTGCGATAGGCAAATTCCACCGCGTCATCGCCGGTGACCAGTATCCGGTCCGACGCGACACCGAATTTGCCGAGCAGTTCTGGGCCGCGCCGCCCCTCACGCAAGGCCACGAAGTCGACCTTCGGCAGCACCTCGGCAGCTCGCTGTACCAGATATGGGTCACGCACGGGCCCCATGCCCTGCCCGATCAGCGCCGTCGGAATGCCGAGCGCAGACGCGTATTCCAGCAGATTCAGGGTGCGATGGGCCTGGTAGCGGTCGACATCGGTCAGATAGCCGCCGCCGTTCGCGAGCACCAGCGACGCCTGTTCGACCGCCGCGGGGATCTCCACCGGAAATTCGAGTTCCGGTGCCACCGCATGCTCCTGCGGGTCCGCGGTCTCGCCGCGTCCGCGCGCGCGGATCGCCCGCAGTCGGTCCTTGGGTCCGTCGGTGTTCGCCCGCCACCACAGCGCCGCCGGTCCGACCAATTTCGTTCCGGCCGTGCGGTTCAACAATCCGTGCCAGCCGTCGGAACCCCAACTCCACTCGGGGCCGCAGATCGGCTCGGCCTCCGGTACCAAAGCCCGCAATACGCCGGGCTGATGGGTCAGCACGCCGATGCGCGCCCGCGGCCACCGCGCGCGGATGCGCTCGACGGTGATGACCATCATCGCGATATCGCCGCGATTGCGTAGCCAGTATTCGCCGTTCTCGACCAGCACCCGTATCTCGCGCTCGGCGATATCATTGCGCTCAGCCACAGACCCCGTGGTCCCCACTGTCCTAGTCCCTCCCGCTGGTCCCCCGCGGGTCGGTCCGTGCCGGGCACGAACTCGAAGTGGAATCTACCGCACCCGAGAGATGTCGGCCACTCGCTAATCCGTTGGGCGCTTGGATATCTGGCCCTGGTAGACCGCACGCAAAGATGCCGCGGCGAAGTCGGCGCAATAGTCGATGAGATCGTCGATCGGCACGTCGAGACGACCCCCCTGTTTCTCGACGATCACCCGGTCCAACATGCCGACCACCGAGAGCGCGAAGATATCGATGATCTCCGCGGGCGGCCGATCATCCGGACGCGCCTGGGTGGCCGTGGCCGCGACCAAACGGGCGAAGCGCCACAACGCTTCTCGCATCCGAGGTTCGGCCCCGGCCGCGGCCGGTTCGACGAAGACGACGCGCAGCTTGCGCGGATCCTGTGCCAGCGCAGTGAGATACGTGCCGATACCGGCGCGCAGCTTGCGGGTGCCGCGTGCCGGTGTGGCCTCGACCGCGGCGGCCACCGCCGCGAACAACTCGTCGATGACCTGGTCGAAGACCGCGGCGAACAGTTCCTTATTTCCGGCGAACGATTCATAGAAGTACCGGTCGGTCAGCCCGGCCGCCCGGCACAGATCCTTCACCCCGGTCGCCGCGTACCCGCGCGTGCCGAACAGCTCCAGTCCGGCTTCGAGGAGTTTGCCGCGCCGCGCCGCGACTCGATCCTCGGCACCCACACCGCCGTAGGTCCGCACCGGGCGTCGCTGCATTGTCATCTTCGCATTGTCTCCCAACGGAACCGCCGATCTGATAAATATGACGATCGAGATCGTCAGATTTAGGGGGCGCGCAGTGCCAACTCGAGATCGGGACAACCAGGTCAGCAGGCGCACACTGCTGCGCGGCGCGGCCATCGCGGCGGGCACCGCGGGATGGGCGGCATCGACCGCGAGCGCGCCGGCACAATCAGCGCCGTGCCGCCGAAACGGCCCGGCGCGCAATACCGTCGCGATACTCGGCGCTGGCATCGGCGGTCTGACCGCGGCTCACGAACTGGCCGAGCGTGGCTTCGCGGTGACTGTCTTCGATCGCAAGGAACTCGGGGGCAAATCCCGCACGATCCCGCTGCCCGGCACCGGCGTCGGCGGTCGGGCGCCGCTACCGGGCGAACACGGTGCGCGCGGATTCACCTCGTTCTACCACCACGTGCACGATACGATGCGCCGCATTCCACTGCCGGGAACACGGAAGTCGGTGTACGACAACCTGATTCCGTTCTCGGTGAGCGATCCGCGCTATCCGCGCTCTGGCGATCTGCCCGATGGCTTCCCGCTCATGTTCGGGTTCTATTTCGATCCCGCACAGGCGCTCACACCGGAGGGATTGCAGCGCATCCTGGCCGAGGTGTTCATGAAGAACAATCTCGTTCCACTGCCCGAGGCTATATATATGGCCGGGCGCGTCGTCACCTATCTGACCTCTAGTGAGGAGCGCCGCTTCGGCCAGTGGGAGCACGTCAGCTGGTGGGACTATGTGGGCGCGGCACAGCGATCCGCGCAGTTCCGGGCATTGGCCGCCACCGGTCTGACCCGCGCGCTGGTGGCCGCCAAGGAGTACGTGGCCAGCACCAGGACCATGGGCAACATGATGGAGGGCTTCTTCATCGCACTGCTGCAAGAACTGACCGGTGGCCCGAAGGTCTACGAGGTGCTCAACGGCCCGACCAATGCGGCCTGGCTCGATCCGTGGATCGCGCTGCTGGAAAGCCTTGGCGTGCAATTCCGGCCCGGACACGCACTCGAGGAATTCGTGGTGTCCGACGGCCGCATCGGCGGCGCGCGCATCCGCCGCCCGAATGGTGCGACTGAGCTGTTCGACGCGGATTGGTATGT
Organism: Nocardia sp. NPDC004278; assembly: GCF_053602975.1. NCBI lineage: Bacteria > Bacillati > Actinomycetota > Actinomycetes > Mycobacteriales > Nocardiaceae > Nocardia > Nocardia sp. NPDC004278. The sequence goes on along the minus strand of NZ_JBSGEQ010000001.1, from coordinate 31,383 downwards.
GTGCGCGGTGCCGACCGATCGGGCGCGGCGGCTGTGGTCACCGGAGATCCGCGCCTTGGATCCGGGACTCGGCCGCATGGACGCGCTCACCGTCGACTGGATGAACGGCCTGCAGATGTTCGTCACCGAAAAGCTGGACCTCGGCAAGGGCTACAACATCTACCTCGACGCACCGTGGCGGCTGACCTCCTATACCCAGCGCGCGTTCTGGAATGTCGATTACGCAGCGAAATACGGCGACGGTTCGATCGTCGACGGCCTCACCATCGATATCGCCGACTGGGATACTCCGGGCATCCTGTTCGGCAAGACGGCCAAACAGTGCACCCGGGCGGAGATCTACCAGGAGACCTGGGCCCAAATGACCGCGGCGCTCAACGACGACGGCAGAATTCAGCTGCCGGAGGGAATCGTTCGCGAGTGGATGCTCGATCCCGGTATCACCTGGGCGGACGGCCGGAATGTCAATGATGAACCGCTGCTGGTGAATACGATCGGCTCCTGGGCCGATCGGCCGACCGCGCAGACGCGGATCCCGAACCTCTTCCTGGCCGCCGATTACGTTCGGACCAACTTCGATCTGGCCACCATGGAGGGCGCCAACGAGGCGGGCCGGACCGCGGTGAACGCACTGCTGGACGCATCCGGCTCCGGCGCGGCCCGCACCCAGCTATTCACCCGCGATTCGATTCCGGCGTTCGAACCGTTCCGGCAACAGGATGCCGCGCGCTACCGGGCCGGGCAGCCGAATCTGTTCGATCTCGGCCAGTGACTGCGGCCGGTCGGTCGGAGGGCGGCCGACCGGCAGCAAACTGGTCATTCGCCCTGATCGCAGATGATCTCTACGCCCGACCGGGCGCACCGAACTCCCCTACACTGTTGCGCGGGAAGCGAGTTCAGGCGGCAGACTCGCCCCATCATCGCCAGGAGTAGGGGGCCGCGGTGACGGCAGCAACCGGGGCACTGCGTGTGCATATGACGGGTTCAGAATGGTTCTCAACTGCCCCCGGCGGACTCAATCGATACTTCACCGAACTGTTCCACGCACTCGCGCGGCAACCGGAAGTAGCGATATCGGCGTCCGCGTTCGGTGCGGTCGCCCCCGACGATCCGCCCGGCGCGCGGTCATGGGGACCAACCGGCGGTTCGACCATCGCCCGGGCCCGCACCGCATTTCTGGAGCGGGCCGAACTGCACCGCGCGGATGTGCTGGATCGGCACTTCGCGCTCTACGGTCCCGCGGCCCGCACCCGCGCCGGGCGGGTGCCGTTGGTGGTGCACTTCCACGGACCATGGGCCGCCGAGAGCAGACTCACCGGACAAGGTGAACTCGGCGCGCGGGCGAAGTATCTGCTCGAGCGGATCCGCTACGCGGGCGCGGACCGATTCGTGGTGCTGTCCAACCACTTTCGCGACGTACTCCGCTTCGACTATCGCGTGCCCGCCGATCGGATCCGGGTCATCCCGCCCGGTGTCGATCTGCTGCGTTTCCGCGCCTCGCCGATACCGACCGGCCCCCACCGGACCGTCCTGTGTGTGCGCAGACTCGAGCGCCGCATGGGCATCGATACCCTTTTGCGCTGCTGGCCGGGCGTGGTCGCCGAACATCCGGATGCCCGCCTGGTCCTGGTCGGAACCGGTGGCGCCGAAGCCGAATTGCGTGCCCAGGCCGCGGGCATCGGACTGGGCGATTCGATCACCTTCGCGGGCAATGTCGATGACCAACAGCTCACCGAGCACTACGAACAGGCCGAATTCACCGTTGTCCCGACCAGCGCTCTGGAAGGATTCGGGCTCATCGCCCTGGAATCCCTGGCCGCCGGGCGAGCCCCGATCGTCACCGACTGTGGCGGACTGCCGGATTCGGTACGCGGACTGGATTCTTCACTGATCGTGCCCGCCCGCGACGCCGACGCACTCGGCGCGCGAATTGTGTCCGCACTCAACGGCATGCTTCCGACACCCGAGCAATGTCGCTCGCACGCAGAAACTTTCTCATGGGATGTCACAGCGCAGCGCCATCTCACGATGTATGAGGAATTAAGGCGATGACCCCATCGAGGACAACCAAGGCCCTCTTCCTAGCGCATACCGCGGCGCCTTCCGGTGCCGAACTGGCGACGCTGCGGTTGCTGGCCGCGCTGCGCGCGATGCGGCTCATCGACGTGGCACAGATCTATACGGAGGACGGCCCGATGGTCGAACGCATGCGGGCACGCGGGGTCGATACCCGCGTGCTGCGTGGCGGATTCGACAGCCGCGCAATGACCATCGGGTCCGGTCCGCTGCGCCTGCTCGCCGGATCCGCGGCACTGCTGCGGCTGGGCTGGACCGTCGGCGCGACCGCCCGCGAACTCGGTGCCGATGTGCTCGTCGCGGAGAGCACCAAGGCGTTGGTGATGGGGTCGGTGGCGGCGTGGCGCGCGGGCATTCCGCTGGTATGGCAGGTACACGACCGGATCGCGGTGGACTACTTCGGCCGACTGCCGACCATGGTTATCCAGCTGCTCGGCAGATTGATAGCGCGCGGATATATCGCCAATAGCCGAACCACATTGCGCACCTTGCGGATCGGGCGCCGTCCCGCCGTAGTGGCGTACCCGGGTGTGGAATTCGGCAACGACACCGAGCGCGCGCCACAACGCGCACCGACCGAAACGGTGCTCGCTGCCGTCGGGAGGCTGACGCCGTGGAAGGGCCAGGATGTGCTGCTGCGCGCGATCGCGGCGGCGAAAGTGCCACCGCGGCACGTTTTCATCATCGGCGGCACCTTCTTCGATGAGGAGCCCTACCGCGCCGAACTCGAACGGATGGCAACCGAACTCGGGCTGCCGGTGACCTTCACCGGACACGTCGAGGACCCCGGCCGCCATCTGTGCGCCGCCGATATCCTGGTGCACTCCTCGGTGCTCGCCGAACCGTTCGGACAGGTCGTGGTCGAGGGCATGCACGCGGGCTGCGCGGTCATCGCCTCCGGTCCCGGCGGACCCGCCGAAATCGTCGAATCCGGCGTCAACGGATTGCTCGTCGACGGCGGCGACCAGCACCAACTCACCACCGCACTCGACACCCTCATCGGCGACCCGGCCCTGCGCACCCGCCTCGCCACGGCGGGCCGTATCCGAGCCAGAGATTTCGACATCGAGAAATCGGCGCACACAGTCGCAGAATTTCTCGACTCCGTCACCACCCAACGCAACGCCGCTGTATCGAATCGGCGGCGCTCGCGGGGCCCTACATGGTTACGCTCCGCTACCTCCTCCGGACCCGTCGCTCCCCCCGCTGTGTCGAATCGGCGGCGCTCGCGGGGCCCTACATGGTTACGCTCCGCTACCTCCTCCGGACCCGTCGCTCCCGCCGCAGAGGGCCAGCAGAATCCGCAGGAACGGACTCCGCATGTCTGAACACAAACACGTCGCGGGCCAGCCGTCGCCCACCACTGCGCCGACACCGACCGCCACCGGCGGCGCCCACCGCAGGGCAGACCACAGCGCGCCCGGCGGCGGCCTGCACCGATCGCACGGCTTCGGCGCGGTACTGCGCGATATCGGCTACGTCACCTTCGGCAAGTACGGGCAGTACGTCATCACCATCGTCACCGTTCCGCTGATCGCGCGGGTGCTCGGCGCCAACGGACTCGGCCTGCTGGCGATCGGCATGTCCTCGTACTTCATCGGCTCGCTGCTGGTGGATCTCGGCATCACCTCGTTTCTGGCCGCGCGCGTACACGATTCGCGGGAACGCGATGGCGACAGCGCGCGGCTGCGCGGCATCAACCAGCTGCGCGGCGACTATCTGGCCATCCGCACGACCACCCTCGGCGTCATCGGGATCGCGCTGCTGCTGAGTCTGGCCGCGAGCGCGCCGGTGCAGGTGGACATGATTCTGCTGGGTCTGTTCGCGGGCGGATTCTGGTCCGTCTCGGAGGATTGGCTGCTGATCGGGCAGGGCCGGTTCGGGGCCAGCACCGCTTACCAAGCGGTCGGACGGGTCGGTTATCTGATCTTGCTCGTCGGCCTGCTCCCCCGCATGCCGAGCGCTCAGCTCGCGCTGCTGTGCCTGCTGATCTCTTCGGTGCCGACCGTGGCGCTGACTTGGTGGGATTCACTGCGCACCTTCGGGCTACCCGCCCGGCCGCGCCATTACAAGAGTGTATTGCGCACGGGTGCACCGGTTCTCGCCTCGCGAGTGCTGGTGACCACCTATGGTCAGGGCGCGGCGGCGGTGTACTCCGCTGTGCTGGACACGGTTTCGCTCGGCCTCTACTCGGCGGGCGATCGGCTCGTACGCGCCATCCAATCCACCCTGGACCCCATCGGTTTCGCGCTGCTGCCCCGAATGGCGCGGCGCAGTACCGATCACCGGTTCTGGCGGCATGCGCTCATGGCGTTGGCCGCGTGCGTCTGTGTCGCGACAGTCGCGGCCGTGGCGGTGTGGCTGGCCGCGCCGCTGCTGATCCGACTGGTCTTCGGCGACGAATTCACCGGGGCCGTCGGGTTGTTGCGGGTCGAGATCTTCATGCTGCCCGCGACCACGATCACCTCGTTCGTCACCACGGCACTGCTGCCGGTGCGCCAGGACACCACCGGCGTGCTGATCGGTGCGGTCCTCGGCACCTGCGTGGCAGGAATCGCGCTGTTCATCGCCTTTCGCACGCATTCGGTGTGGACGCTGGTCTACGGGAGTGTGCTGGTCGAATTCAGCACGGCGATCTGGTATCTCGTCCGGGTTCGGACCCTCATCGTGCGGGAACGCACGGCATCGGTGTCCGTGGAACCGGCGGTGGTACTGATGCGCGAGGAGGGGACCTCTTGAAGATCCTGTTCATCGGGGACGACTGGGTCGGCAGCAATGCGCGCTCGCTCGCCGATGGCTTCCGGCAGGCGGGACACGAGGTGGTCGTGATCGACTCCACCCCGGTCACCCTGCCGACGCGGCTCTCGCCACCATGGGTCTACGCCAAGTTCGCGCGGCGGCGTGCACCCTGGACCGTCACCGAGCTGCACGGCGAAATCGACCGTGCCGCAACGCAATTTCGTCCGGATATGGTCTTCGCCTTCAAGGCCGTTCATCTGGACCAGCGCAGACTCTTGGATATTCCGGCACGGCTGCATGTGCACTACAGCCCGGACGATGTCGCCAATCCGGACAATATCAGCCCGGAATACCTTGCGCACGAACCGGATTGGGATCTGATCGTCACCACCAAGCGGCACAATGTGCCCGAACTGCTGGAACGCGGCGCAAAGGCGGTCGGTTTCGTCCGCAGTGCCTACGATCCGGCATGGCATTACCCGGCGGCGCGCGGGCGGACGCCGCGATATCTGGTCGGCTTCATCGGCGTCTGCCGCGCCGATCGCCGCGCCGAAATGGTCGCACTGGCCCGCGATTACGGTGACCGAGCGCTGGTGCGTGGTCCGGGCTGGCGGCGGGTTCCGGAACTGCGCACCACCCGGGCGGCGGTGGGCGGTCCGGTGTACGGTTCGCGATATTCGGCGGTGGTCGCCGATATCACCGCGAATCTGGTGCTGCTCAATTCCGATAATCGCGACACCCATACCTGCCGCACCTTCGAAGTGCCCGCCGCGGGTGGACTTTTCGTCGGCGAGCGCACCGATGAGCACGCGGAGCTGCTGCGCGATACCGTCGAATGCTTTCTGTTCACCGAACAGGCGGAATTGCGCGAGATCCTGGACTGGTGCGCGCGGCATCCGGAGCAGGCGGATGCGATGGCCGAGGCGGGGTACCGGCGGATCGCCGACGGCGGGCACCGCTATGTCGATCGTGCGCGCGAGATCATGGACGCGTTGGGGGCGGCGCGGTCATGACCGCCTATACCGAAATCGTCGCCATCGCATGCGCGCTGGTCACCGTGGCGGTGGCCGCGGCGTGGGTGCCCAGTGTCGCACGGGTTTTCATCATCGCGCAGGCCGCGTTCTGGTCGCTGTCCTACCTCGCGCGCCCCCTGGTGCTGCTGGCGGTGCAACCCGAACCGCACTACGGCGACAATGTGCCCGATCCGCGACTCGCCGAACTCGGCTACGACCGCGGCATCGCCCTCGTCCTGCACCATGTCGTCTTCGGGCTGTGGGTATACGCGATACTGATTGTGGGATATGCGATCTGGTCGCGTCACCATCCGATCCCGGCGGCGCCCGCAATGAGTGTGAACCCGGACTTCGTGCCCGCGCTCGCTACCATCTATGTCATCGGCCTGCTCGGGCGCGGCGCGTCCTATGCCACCGGATCCATCGGTCACGCCGGTGATGTCGACAGCGCCAATCCGATACTCAACTTCGTCGGCATCCTCGCGACCGTCGCTGCGCTCGGGCTGATCATCTTCATCCGGCCGACCCGGCCGCGGACCACTGCACTGCTGATCGGCGCGCTGCTGGCCGGTGAGTTGATATGGACGGTGGTCGTCGAATCGAAGACCCCGATCCTCGGTGCCGCGCTCGCGGTGGCGGTCCGCTTCGCGATTCTGGGCTGGACCAAGGCCAAGGTCGTCGGTGTGCTGGCGATTGCGGTGCTCGGTATCGGCGGCTTCGGCTGGTTGCAGTCGTTCAAGACCACCGAATCCGGGAAGGCCGAGGCGGTCATGATCAGCTCGGCCTATCCGCCGACGGTGCGACCGTTCCTGAGCATTCTGCGGCGCTTCGATCTGCTCGAGGCCGCGACCGATGCCTACTACCACGGCACCGGATACTGGCTCACACCCGCCGAGGAGTTCCGGCACGCGGCGCTGAGTCTGATCCCCACGCAGTTGCTGGGCGCTCCGAAATTCCAATCCGGGACCGCATGGGCCAATGACATTCGGGGCGCGTCGGTAGATATGACCCGAGTGCAGGTGTCGCTGGCCGAGGGAAATGTCAACGAGGGCTACGTCGTCGGCGGCTACACCGGCATCGTCGTCAGTGTCGGATTCACTTTCCTGCTGCTGCTCGCCTGGGCCAAAGCCCTGTATTCCCGCTACTTCCCGGTAGTGGTGCTGGCACTTGCGCTGACCGGAGCCTCCTCGCTGTTCGAGCGCGGAATTCTGGGCAGCATGGAGGCGCTCGGCAAATTCTTGCAGGCAGCCGTGCTGGCGACGCTGATCTATCTGGTGGTCGAGGAGTACCGGCGCCGCGCGAAACCTCGTGCGCCGAAGGCTCCGGCGCCGAATCCGCGAGCACCGGCGCAGCCGCCGCAACAGCCATTGGTCGTCATCGGGAAAAGAGGATCCGAATCATGGGATTGATCGATTACTGGCATATCGCGCGCCGCCGCTGGCTGCTGATCCTCGCTGTCATGGTGCTGTGCCTGGTCGCGGCGGTCGGCTATACACGCAACCAGCCGAAAAACTATGTGGCCACGAGCAGTGTGTACGTCTCGATGGCTACCGGAACCTCGGTGAACGATTCGTATCAGGGTGGACTTGCCGCCCAGCAGCGCGTGCGTTCCTATCTCGATCTTGCCACCAGTGCCAATGTGGCCAAGCGCACCATCGATGACCTCAGCCTGAAGATGTCGGTGGACGAACTGCGCGGCAAGATCACCGCGGCCTCGCCGCCCGCCACCACACTGATCGTCTTCTCGGTCAAGGACAGCACCGCCGAACGCGCCCGCGACATCACGAATACCGTTGTCGCGCAATTTCGCCAGTTGATCGCCGAACTCGAATCCATCGAGAAGGACGCCGCACCCGCGGCCAGGGCCGAGGTCGTCGACCGCGCCGAGCTGCCATCGGGTCCCAGCGGCCCGCGGTCGACCCGGCTGCTCGCACTCGGCCTGCTGGCCGGACTCGCACTCGGCGGGCTCGCCGCCTTCGTCCGCGATCGCACCGACCGCAAGTTGCGCACGTCCAACGATCTGGAAGCGGTACTGGCCACCCCGATTCCGGGTTTGTCGCATTCCGGTGCACCGGTGCCGATCCTCGGCATCATCGATATCGGCCGTCCCGGTGCCGTCAACGAAACTCGAAGGCTGCGAACGCGTTTGCAGCGCAATGGCGAGGCAACCACGGTACTGCTGTCCAGTCTGTCGGCGCGATCGGAACCCGAGATCGCGATGGCACTGGCGAAATCGTTCGCCGATACCGGCCACCACGTCGTCTACATCGACGCCGACACCTCCGGTCACGGCGGATCGCAACAGGTCGTCGCCGGGGCGGTGCCCGGGCTGGCCGGCGTGCTGCGCGGGTCGATACCGGTCACCGACGCGCTGACCGGCTGGCCAGAGGCCGCAATTACGGTGCTGCCGCTGGGCGAGGTCGATCTGCACACGGTGGATCTACTGGCCTCCGACCGCTTCGCGGCCGTGGTCGCCAAGCTGCGAACCGATTACGACCATGTGGTGATCCAGGCCGCGCCGGTCGCACATGCCGCCGACGCGATCGCACTGGCCCCGTTGTGCGAGCACACCGTAGCGGTGGTCGAACTGGGTACGAGCACGGCACCGCAAATACGTGGCGCGCTGGCCACATTCGGGGACAACCCGCTCACCGGAGCGGTCGCGTACAGCAAACCGGGTACGGGATTACAGCGGCTGGTGGGGAGGCTGCGCATATGAGTTCGGCATCGCGAAGCGATTCGGTTGGGGGCGGCGGTCGGGAGACGGGTGGACGTTCGGCATCGCGAAGCGATTCGGTGGAGGGCGGCGGCCGGCAGACGGGTCGACGTTCGGCATCGCGAAGCGATTCGGTGGGCGGTGGCGGCCGGCAGACGGGTCGACGTTCGGCACCGCCGAGCGATCCGACGGACGATGGCGGCCGCGAGACGGGCGGACGTTCGGCATTGTCAATCGGTTCGATGGAGGGTGACGGTCGGGCGGCGAGTGGGCGTTACGAGGCCGTGGGTCGACGACGACTGCTGGCCGCATCGCTCGGTGCCGCGGCCGCGCTACCACTGGCGGCGGCCTGTACCTCCGACGACTCCCCCGGCATCGAATTCCGGTCACCGCATGTCACCGACGCCCCCGCGGCGCGCAATGTCCGTGATTTCGGTGCCGTCGGGGACGGCGTCGCCGATGACACCGCGGCGATCCGCTCGGCGGCCGACGTCGGGGACGCGCCGCTCGTGCTGTATCTGCCCGCGGGCCGGTACCGGGTGCGTTCCTGGCCCGACTTGCCCGACTACGCAACGGTTCTCGGCGACGGCGGCGATGTCACGCTGGTCACCTGCGATGCCGACGTCACGCTCATCACCCTGCGCAAGCGCAACCGCGTGCGGTTCTCCCGCATCGGCTTCTTCCTGACCGGCCCCCGCGCGACGGCCGTACAGCTGTCGGAGTCGTTCCGCTGCTCCTTCGACGGGGTGGTGATCCGCGGCAACCACCTCAGCGAGAACCATCCGCGCTTTCTGCAGCAGCGCGGCGTCGTACTCGATAACAACACCGGCGGAACGGCCTTCGTCAACTGCGATATCAACAACTTCGGCTACGGCATCATCACCTCCTGCATCCAGAACTACGTCACCTCGTCCAAACTCACCAGCAACTACATCGGGGTGCTCGGCACCGGCAACGACCACAATGCCGGACTGTCGCTGACCAATGTCGAATTCGTCTCCGACGAGAATCCGCGCACCACCGACCGGCACATAACCATCGACGGCGCGGCCAATGACTGGTGGCTGACCAATGTCTGGTTCGAGGGCGCCGATACCGCACTGTCGGTGGGTCAGCGCGATCGTGGCGGACCCGCCCAGTTCGGGATGATCAACTGCAAGGTCGCCGCCCGCACCGTCGGCCTCGACCTCATCTACTGTCGTCAGCCGTATCTGGCCAATGTACACTTCGACAAGGATTCCGAACAGCCGCCGATCGAACTGCGTATCGATGCGAAGGGCTGTCCGGAGGGCACCGCAATCAATCTGATCTCCAGTGCCGCAGACGATCTCGCGCCCGGCATGTTCCCGGAAAAGTGGCAGGTGATGGGCCGCGAGGGCATGCACGCGCCGCAGTACAGCGGCACCATGGTCGGACGTGCCGGACACAGCGATGCCGATATCTTCCAGGCCCAGGCCGCCGACGGCACCGTGCGATCGGCCATATTGTCCAGCGGCGCATGGCTTTCCGATCGTCCAGAGAGCGGAATCGTGCTGAAAGACGCGGCCGGTGGCTATTGGCGCCTGTCGGTCGGCACGGACGGTGCGGTCAAAACGACCTCGCTCGGTCACCAGCGGCCCCGGGAGTGAATATGTCGAGCGGTTCGCTATCCGGTATCCAGCTCGGGCCGATGACGCTGCACACCACGACGGTCCTGTTGCGCCCGCCGCGGGTCGACGATTACGCGCAATGGCGGCGGATCCGGTTGCGCGATCAGCGCTATATCGAACCGTTCTGGTCCAGTTCGCCGCTGGACTGGACGGCGCGGCACACCGGGAAACTGTGGGTCCGGGAATGTCTCGGCGTGCGCGCCGAGGCGCGGGCGGGCCGCATGCTGTCATTGGTTATCGAGGTTGATGGGCGATTCGCCGGCCAGATCGAACTCGTCTCCATCGAGGCCGAAACCGGTTCCGCCGAAATGGGACTCTGGGTGGACGCGGAGGTGGCGCGCCACGGTATCGGCGGCCTGGCCTCCTCGCTGGTGCTGGACTTCGGATTCGGACCGGCCGGACTGCAGCGCATCACCGCCCCCATCTCACCGGCCAATATCGCCACCGCCCGGGGCGCCGCCCTGATCGGCTTCCAGCGCGAAGCAATGATGACAAGGTATTTCGACGCCGGCGGGGCCCGGCGCGACCACGAACTGTGGGCGATCACCAAGGCGGCGATTCCGCCGGACGGTTTCGCGCGGGCCTGGATCGACAACCACTCGACCCAGCATCCCGATACCGCCCGGCCCGCCGAAGCCGACACCAGAACCGACACCGCGCTGAGCCGGGCCACGGTACTGATCGCCACGGCCAGGTACTACGCGGGCCGGGCACTGCATCTGATCGATCCGCTGCGCTCGCCGCCCACCGTCCGGCTCACCGATCCGGACGATCCGGCGGTGATGCTGCGCAGTCGGCGACTGCTGGACTGGTCGCGGTGGCGCGCGGCCCGCGTCCGGACGCGCGACGCGCTGGATCCGAATCCGCACGCACCCGCCGCGACGTGGCAGCGCAAGCACGGCCGATTGCCCTGGTTGCGCGAATTCCTGCGCGCCCGTCCGGGCTTGCGCTCGGCGCACGGGCTGACGCTGGCCATCGAGGTGGACGGCCACTACGCGGGTGAATGCCGACTATTCGATCTGGACATGTTCGATCGCAATGCGCGGATGTTCGTGTGGACCGATCCCGCCATCGGCGGTGAGCGCGTCCGGATCACGGCCACCCGACTGCTGCTCGACCACGCGTTCAGCACGCTCGGCCTGTGCCGGGTGGCGACCGCCATCGAACCCGGCGATATCGATTCCGCCGATATCGCCGCGCGCGTCGGCATGGTGCGCGAGGGGCGGATGCGCTGCTTCGTCGGCGCCACCGGACGTAGGGCCGATCACGACCTGTGGGCGGTTACTGCCCCTATCGACCGGGCGTGACGGAGTTGCGCGGACACGACGGCCCACCCGACGTACAGTGAACCGGAGAACCCATCGCGCGCAAGCAGATTCGTGCCGGGGGCGCTGTGTGTGCATGCCTCATCACTGCCCAGGAACTCATGATGGACCACATTGATCGCGACGGCCCGGCGGCCCGCCGCAACCGTTTCGCCCGCAGTAATGAACTGCAAGCGCGGCTGCACGATCTGGTACCCGGTGGCGCGCATACCTATGCCCGTGGCCCCGACCAATATCCGGAGTTCATGGCCCCGATCCTGGTGCGCGGGGAGGGTTGCCGGGTCTGGGACGCCGACGGCAATTGCTATATCGAGTACGGCATGGGGCTGCGCTCGGTCACTCTCGGCCACGGGTACCGCCCGGTCTTGGAGGCGGTGACCAGGGCCATGGCCGACGGTGTCAGCTTCAGTCGGCCGACCGAACTGGAACTGCTCGCCGCACAGGATTTCCTGTCGCTGGTGCCCGGCGCCGATATGGTCAAATTCGCCAAGAACGGCTCCGATGCGACCACCGCCGCGGTGCGGCTGGCCAGGGCCGTCACCGGGCGTACCGTCGTCGCAGTCTGCGACCAACCGTTCTTCTCGGTGGACGACTGGTTCATCGGTACCACCCCGATGGCCAGTGGCATCCCGGCCGAGGCCACCGCTGGCACCATGAAGTTCCGCTACAACGATCTGCCCGCACTGGTGGCCGTGTTGAACACCGGCGCGGTCGCCGCCGTCGTCATGGAGGCGGCCACCGCACTGCACGAACCCGAACCCGGCTTTCTGCAGGGTGTGCGCGAGCTCTGCGACCGGCACCGCACCCTGCTCATCTTCGATGAGATGATCACCGGATTCCGCTGGTCGGTCGGCGGGGCGCAGGCCATCTACGGGGTCACCCCGGACCTGTCGTGCTGGGGCAAGGCCATGGGTAATGGCTTTCCGATCTCGGCACTGGCGGGCAAGCGCGAATTCATGGAACTCGGCGGGTTGCGCACCGACCGCGATCGCGTCTTCCTGCTCTCCACCACGCACGGCCCGGAGTCCGCCTCGCTGGCCGCATTTCGCGCCGTCGCGCACGAGTACACCACCGGCGATCCGATCGCGCGGATGGAGCAGGCCGGTCGTCTGCTCGCGGATGGGGTGAACGCGCTCGCCGCCGATCTCGGCATCGCCGACTACCTCGAGGTCCTCGGCCGCCCCTCCTGCCTGATCTTCGTGACCCGCGATCCGAACGGCCAGCCCTCCCAGGAATTCCGCACCCTGTTCCTGCAGGAACTGCTGGACCGCGGCGTCCTCGGTCAGTCCTTTGTCACCTCGGCCGCGCATACCGAATCCGATATCGCGCAGACCATTGCCGCCTGCCGCGAGGCGGCGAGCGTGTACCGCAAGGCAATTGAGCAGGGCAGCGTGGACGGACTGCTGGAGGGCCGCCCGGTGGCACCGGCCATCCGACGCACGGCAGCGCCGCGTCGCATCGACTCGGTGCCCGAATGACCCTGTCACACAACGGGACCGGATCGCCACGGATCGGCATCGTGCACGAACGGTTCACCGAATTCGGCGGCTCCGAGGCCGTGGTCGGCGAATTCCTCGAAACCTGGCCCGACGCACCGGTATTCGCGCCCATTGTCGACCCCGGCGGCATTCGGCCACCGCTGACCGCGGTGCACGACACCTGGCTCAGCCGCGCGCACGCCGCGACCGGTCGTCGATCACATGCCCCGCTGCTGCCCTTCGTGCCTCGTGCGCTGCGCCGACTCCCGCTGCGCGGGCGGTTCGACGCGGTGCTGATCAGCCATCACGCCTTCGCCACCCAGGCCGTATTCGCCACGGACGCACCGACAATCGTGTACGTCCACAGTCCGGCACGCTGGGCTTGGGATCCCGAGTTCCGCGCCAAGGAGGCGGGCGGGCGCGCGGGACAACTCGCACTCACCGCCCTCGGCCGCCTGGCCCGTCGGTCCGAATTGCGCGCCGCACCGAGGCTGACCCATATCGTCGCCAACTCCCATGCGGTTGCCGATCGCATCCGCGACTGGTGGGGACTCCCGTCGACAGTCATCAACCCACCCGTCCAGGTGGACGACTTCACCCCGGACCCGGCCATTGCCCGCGAGGACTTCTTCCTGGTCGCGGGCCGCCTGGTCCCCTACAAGCGCCCGGACCTGGCCATTCGTGCCGCCCAGCGCGCTGGCGTACGCCTGGTCGTCCTCGGCGACGGCCGCTCCCGCGCCCAACTCGACGGAATCGCGGGCGCCGAGACCACCTTCCTCGGCGCGACCCCGTTCGACGTGCTGCTCGATATGTACCGCCGCTGCCGTGCCCTGTTGATGCCGGGCATCGAGGATTTCGGCATCGTCCCCGTCGAGGCAATGGCTTGCGGCACACCGGTTCTCGCGGTCGATCAGGGTGGCGCACTGGATACCGTGCGGGCGGGCACAACCGGCGAGTACGTCGCGCACGGCGGCGATGAACACGTCATCGATGGACTCGCCGAGGCAATGCGCCGCTTCGATCCAACGGCCTACGACCCGGCCGCCATCCGCGCCCACGCCATGACCTTCTCCCCCAAGGCCTTTCGCGCGAACATCGCCGACACCGTCGCCACGACACTGGACAACGCCTGACCCGATTCGCGTGAACGCTCGACCTCTGCTCACCATATCGAAGACCTGATACCCCGGGACGACTTCACAGATTAGTAGGTCGTCGAATTCATCGAGCCAGGTCATGAATCCGGCCAAACCGCCTGTGTCACCGGGATGCGGCCTGCCTTGGACAGCAATAGCGCGACACCGGACCGAGACGCTGGCGCCGTTCGATATCGCGAGTCTCGAAGGACCGGCAGCCTGTGGAAATCACTTATGGCGTGACCGGGTCCTGCGGTTCCTCCAGATCGGTCTTCAGGTGTTCGAGCCCCGCGCGGATCCGGGATTTGACCGTGGGTAGGCCGACGCCGAGGCGTGCGGCCACCTGCGGGTAAGTGAGGCCGGAATAGTAAGCGAGGGAGATGGATTCGTGTTGCAGTGCGGTCAGGCTGGTGAGACTTTTGCGCAGCGCCTCCCTTTCGTCGCGGCGCAGCGCCTCCTCGGCGACCACATCGGTGGGCGGCTGATAGTCCCGGCTGCCCCAGGAGTGGTTGTGATCGATGGCGGCGCGCTCACGGCGGACCCGGTCCACGGCCTGGCGGTGGGCCAGCATGCGCAGCCAGGTCAGCACCGAGCCGCGGTGCTCGTCGAAGCCGACCGCGCACCGCCACACCTCCAGATAGACGTCGTGACAGGTCTCCTCGGCGTACCCGCGATCACGGACGATCGACAGCACGCGTCGGTAGACCAGACCGTGGGTACGGCGGTACAGCTGCGCGAACGCCTCCCGATCGCCGCCGCCGATGCGGTGCACCAATTCGGGATCGACCGCACCGGATCCGGCACCGACCGGATCGCGAACCGGGCGGGCGATGGGTCGCACAGTGGTTGGAATTCGTTCGGACCGTTGCGATACGAGCAAGATCACGATTGCCCCCAGACGAACAGATGATGCGACAAGCGATGGGATTCGACGGTTGAGTGATGCGTCGAAGCAGACCGTCGAGGGCATGGACGGACCTGTCGGAGAATGGGATCCGGCCGGGGGCTGGGGCCGGGAGTCCGCCGTCAGCCAGGATACCGTGCCGCCCGCCTGCGCCAATGCGGTTTCGCCATCGATCGGATCAAATGCGTAGTCCGAGTTCGACGATGCCCTTCGCCACCGCCTGCACCGCGATCCGATTCTTGCGGGCATGGGTCCGGATCAGCTCGAAGGCGGCCTCCGGGGTGGTCCGCCTGGCATTGGCGATCACGCCCTTGGCCTGCTCGATGACGATCCGCGAATCCAGTGCTTGCTGTAGCTGGGCGGTCAAACGCTGTTGGCGGCGCAGGACATTCGCGTTCAGAATGTGCCCGGTCGCCATGCTGGCCAGCAGGCCGCCCACCGAGAGGTCGCGAGCGGTCCAGACCCGCGGCGTCGGACCGTACAGACCGAGCGTGCCGACGGTGGTTGCGCCGACCCGCATCGGAATCTCGGCCAGCGAGGCCACCCCGTGCCGGACCGCCTCGGCGGAGAACTCCGGCCAGCGCGCCCGGCGCCGACCGATATCGTCGACCGCGATCGGTGCGCCGGTCCGGAACGCGTCCACACTCGGGCCGCGTTCGCTGCTGTGCTGGCAGAGTTCGATTTCCACGAAGTCTTCCGGCGCGGCGGCCGCGAAGCGGGTTTGTTCATCGGGGGTCAGCGTCTCGTCGGGCATCAGCATGACGGTGCAGCCCGCCAGATCCAGTGCGGCGGTGGCACTGTGCATCAGCTGTCGCACCATCTCCGCCGTATCACCGATCGCGGGGAGT
Source organism: Nocardia sp. NPDC004278 (assembly GCF_053602975.1). Classification (NCBI taxonomy): domain Bacteria; kingdom Bacillati; phylum Actinomycetota; class Actinomycetes; order Mycobacteriales; family Nocardiaceae; genus Nocardia; species Nocardia sp. NPDC004278. Next base: position 15,499 of record NZ_JBSGEQ010000001.1, on the reverse strand, counting down.
AGTTCGGCGAGCCGCGCCGCAACCAGCACCTCATTGTCAGCCACCCGAATCACCCCGCGCACGCGAAAGCCGATCGTCCCCGTCAAGTCCCGCGCCGCACTTGCTGACATTTCCATGGTATGGCTATGCGAACTCGCACACCAGGAATTCGGCGTGCCGACCCGGTCATGAAATGTCCAGCTGCCCTGTGGATTCCGCGGACGGGAGCGGCGCACGGTGGTCGAAGGTCGCGTCGATCTGCACCCCGACGCGACGGACTGATTCAGGTATCGAAGCGAATCCGGTTGTCCACCACCAATTGCGCGACCTCGGCCAGCGACAACCCGTGTGCGAACGCGTGCGCACGCAGCCGTGCATAGGCATCCGGCGCGCCGATACCCAACTGCGCGAGCATGATTCCGGCGGCCTGGTGGATGATGCGGCTGGTCAGCGGCCGATCCCAGCACTGCGCGGCGGGTGCGGACCGCTCCGATCCGGCGATCAACTGGGCGATGACGAGATCGGCGATATGCAGCCCCGCCGAGATCACCGCCGGTTCCGGCCGCCCCGGATGCGCCCGATACAGATCGAGCACACCGAAACGCACCACACCCATTTGCAATGGCACCGCGACCATCGATCCGGCCGCCGCCACCCGGTTCAACTCATCGGCGAAGCCCGGCCACCGTTCGGCGGTCGCGCCCAGATCGTCGACCAGCACCGGCACCCCGGTGGCGACGGCGTCCACGGCCGGACCCTGCCCCGCGGTGGCCTGCACCGCCGCCACCCGCGCCGCGACCGAATCGCTGGCACACCACGGCTGGAGTCCGGCATCGCGCTCTTGGATCAGGATGGCCGCACGCTGCACCGGCAGCACCCGGACACAAGCGCCGCACAGGGCAGCCATCCCGCCGTCGTCGGCCGACAGCTTCGTCAGAAACTCGAGGGCCGAGAAGAACTCATCGGTCAACTGATCGAACTGCCCCACGCTAATCCTAGGAACTCTCACGACCGCTACCCCTGCCACGAGTTCGACGGTCCCCCTGTCCCGGGATTCGTCACCGTTGCGGCACCGGACCGCCACTGCGCCAGGGGAATACGGTGGGTCGGCCCCGCCAGAATACGAAACACCCCTCCTCCACACCAGGGCCGAACGTCCCACGCCCCCAGGGGCGAATGAAACTCAAACCTTCCGGACCCACGTTGCCCGGTACTGGAAGCTGTCCTGCTGTGCCTGCTCGTATCTGAACTCGACCCGGTCGCCTTCGGTCAGCGTCCGAAACCCCTCGCCATCGATGCAGCTGAAGGAGACCCAGGCATCGCATCCCGCTGGCAGGTCGGGTGAGGAGATCGCCCCCCACCCCTTCTCTGCCTTGTAGAACTTGACGGTGCCGGTGCTATATGCCTTAGCCACCAGGCCATTATGGCGTGATCACCAATGCAGGCCGGGGATCACGCGGGTGACCCGGGCGGCCGGACTCGGCAGCGCCATCAGGGGCAGCACGACCGGTGCGAGGTAGGACAGAGCGCCGCGGCCCGATTCGGCTTCCTGCTCCGCTTCTTCGGCGGCGGCGGGGCCCTCCGTCGGCTTGCCCTGTGCCGCATGCGATTCGCCGAACCACCGGAATCCCTGGTGCATGATCGTCCGCTTGACCGAGGGCATCAGCAGTTCGACCGCTTGGGCGAAGGTACCGACCGGGGTGTCGATGCGATGCGGGCGATCCTCAATGGCACGCACCACGATTTCGGCGGCGCGGTCCGGATCCGGCACCGGCAGTGCACGGTAGAGGTCGGTGGGCGCGATCATCGGAGTGCGCACCAGCGGCATGCGGACCGAGGTGAAAGTGATTCCCGCATCCCGGTTTTCGACGGCGGCGATTTCGCTGAAGTTGTCCAGCGCCGATTTACTCGCCACATATGCGGCAAATCGCGGCACCTTCGTCTGCACGGCAATCGAGGAGATATTGACGATATGTCCGAAACGCCGCGCCCGCATGGACGGCAACAGCGCCAGGATGAGCCGTACCGCGCCGAAGTAATTCACCGCCATGGTCCGCTCGAAATCGTGCATGCGGTCGGTGGAATTCACCACCGAGCGGCGGATCGAGCGGCCCGCATTGTTCACCAGATAATCGACATGACCGTGATCGGCGAGCACCGCGGCGACCAAATCCTCGACACCGTCGGAATCGGTGATATCGCACGGATAGGCGTGTGCGACACCGCCTTCGGCGCGCACCGACTCCGCGGCGGCCACCAGATCATCGACACCGCGCGCCACCATGATGACGGTTGCACCGCGCTGCGCCACGGCATGCGCGGTGGCCAAGCCGATGCCGGAGGACGCACCGGTGATCAGAATGACGCGCCCGTCCAGTGGGTCACCGCTGTCGCCGGGCCGATCCCGGTTCGGGTCGAGATTCTCGGCCCAGTATCGCCACAGCCGCTCGGCGTAGCTGTCGAAGGACGGCACCGCCAAACCCGTTCCGCGCAACTGCGACCGGGTGGAGTCGGCGACGAACTCCGCCGAGAACGAGGTGTGCGGCGCGACAGCGGCGGGAATTCCCAACTGCTCCAACAGGAAATCGCGAACCGTCGCGACACCCGGGATATGCGAGAGCCCGCTCAGCGCGAGCCCGCTACCGGGCACCGTGCCGATGCCGGTCGGGGCGCCCGCCGCGGCGGCAAGTGCGCCATAGATCTCGCCGAATGGCTGCGGCTCCGGGTTGACCAGATGGAAGGTGCGCCCGTCGAGTCCGGTGCGGCGCACCAGTTCGACCATCGCGCCCGCCACATAGTCGACCGGCACGATATTGGTCGCGCCCAGTTCGGGCAGCAGCATCGGCAGTTCGGCCGGAAGTGCGCCGAGGCGTGAAATGGCCGGGAAGAAGTAGTACGGACCGTCGATCTTGTCCATCTCGCCGGTGCGGGAATCGCCGACCACGATCGCGGGCCGGTAAACCCGCCAGCGCACGCCCTCGGATTCGCGGACCATCTTCTCCGCGGCGAATTTGGTGCGGTGATACGGCGAGGTCAGCCGCTGGCCGAGGTCGAAGTCCTCCTCGAAGAATTTGCCCCGATGGTCACCGGCCACGGCCACCGACGAGACGTGGTGCAGCACCGCGCCCAGTTCGCGGGCCAGTTCGAGCACCGAGCGGGTGCCGGCGACATTGGCCGCATGTGCGGTCTCCTCATCGGCGGTCATGTCGTAGACCGCGCCGAGGTGGATCACATGATCGGCCTTCGGTGCGTCCTCGATCAGTCCGAGGCCGTCGGCGGTCAGATCACCGAGCATCGGAAAGGCGCGTTCGCCGCCGGTCCAGCCCGCGGCGAGTTCGCTGAATTTCGCCACCGACGCGGTACGAACCAGCACATGCACAATGGCCTCGGAATCGGCCTCCAGGAGTCCCTGCACGACCCGTCGGCCCAAAAACCCGGTTCCGCCCGTCACGATGAAAGTCGTCATCGCACATCCTCCTGCTGTCGCACTCGAATTGAGTTGTCACACATGCGCGCCCGGCATGCAGCAGTGAATGCGGACATCATTGATTCGGCCGCCGGACAACAATTGTCGGGCCGGAGTAGGAACGCTCCTACTGATCGGTAACTTTAATCGGCCCGGCTAGCTCCCGGCAAGCAAATGACGGCCGACTGCGATGTGTGACTGGTCACCAACGAGAGTCGCGAATATTATGTGTTACAACAGTATTCAGATAATTCCCGGGCGCGAATCCCCAATCAGGACAGCGCGTTTGCCCACACGATCAACCAGACGATGCCAAAGGTCACGGCGATCGTGATACCGGCGATCGCGGTCGCCGGACGCGGATCCGGGTTCTTCCGCTCCTCGGTCAGCCCGACGATGCCGAGAATGAGCGCGAGCGGCGCCGAGAGTCCGCAGCACACACCGAGCACACCGAGTACCAGCGATGCGATGGCCAGCGGATTGGCTCGATTGACCGCACGTGGGTAGGGCCGGTAGACCGGCTGCGGCACGACGCGCTGGATCGGCGGCAGGCCCGCCATCGCCACGGCCAGATCACCGAAGGTCCTGGCGCACAGGGCTTGTCCGATCCGATCGCTCAGTTCGTCGGCTTCGAGACGACCTAGTTGAAAGTTGTGTTTCAGCGCGTCGACGACCTCTTCCCGATCGGTGTCGGCCGCGCGCAGATTCGGGGTGGCAGTGAAGGGATCCATCTGGTGCCCCCTGGTGATCGGAGGAACGTCGTCGTCTCCGATCGTATCCCCGTGCGCGATGGCCGTCGCCGTCTCGAGACCGCCGCCACCTGCTCAGCGCTTCTCGGTGCGGGCTGGCGGCGAATCGAGCGGCGGACGGCCCCGCAGATAGGACTCGAAGGCGTCGAGATCGATGGGGCCGACTGTCTTGTCGGCGCCCTCGGTGAACACGGTGAAGCCATCGCCGCCGGCGGCCAGGAAACTGTTGGTGGTGATGCGGTAGGTGGCGACCGGATTGAGCGGCTGGCCGCCGATGCGCACGCTGTCGGCCACCACCTTGCTGCCCTTCGGGCCGGATTCGACATAGGTATAGGTGAGCCCGGCGGGTGACAGGACGGTCGGCTTGCCCGCGATATTCCATTGCTGTTCGAGCAGGCGCAGGATCTGACTGCCGGTCAGTGTGACGGTGACCACCTGATTGCCGAACGGCTGGACGGTATAGATATCGCCGTAGGTGATCGCACCGGACTTCAGGTCGGTGCGCACCCCGCCCGGATTCATGAACGCGGCCACCGCCGCGGCGGGCGCGGCCGCGGTCACCGAGAGCATCGAGTCGGCGATCACATCACCCAGCGGTGATTCGCCGGAACCCGCCGGTTCGTGCGGCAGCGAGGCGGCCGCGATGCCGACCGGCCGATCCGCGCGCGGCTTGGCCTGTTCGGCATAGAAGTCGATCAGGGCGGTGGTGGCCGCGTCCGGGGTGACATCGCGGGTCACCACCCGGTTCACCGCCGAGGCCTGCACGCCCTCGGCGCCGAAGCGCAGGGTGATATCGGTGATCAGCCGACCATAGGAGGCGGCCTGGGTGACCACCTTGCCATCGATGGTGCAGACATACGGCTGATGCGAATGCCCGGTGAGCAGCACCCGCACCGCCGGATCCACGCCGGTGGCCAAGGCGGTGACCTCGGGGGAGATATTCGCGCATCCGTTGTAGTCGATCGCGACATTCTGGGCCGGTTTCTGCACTCCACCGTCGTGCAGCAGCGCCACCACGGTCTGCGCGCCCGCCGCCGTCACCTCGGGCACGTACCGATTGATGGCCGCGACCTCATCGCCGAAGGTGTAGCCCCGAATGCCTTCGGGGAGAACGATACTCGCAGTCTCCGGGGTCACCGTGCCGATGACACCGATCTTGTGTCCGCCGACCTCGAGCATTGTCCACGGGCGCAGCGTCGGCGGCAGCTTGCCATCGGCGTCGGTGACATTGGCGGCCAGATACGGGAACTTCGCACCGGTGAACGGCGCACCTGGCGAGCAGCCCGCGAGCGCACAACCACCCTCGCGCAGCCGCGCCAATTCAATGACGCCGCTGTCGAATTCGTGATTGCCCACCGCGGAGGCGGCCAATCCGATGGAGTTCAGAAAGGTAATGGTCGGCTCGTCGTGGAACAGTCCGGAGACCAGCGGGCTCGCGCCGATATTGTCACCCGCCGCCACCACGGCACTGGCCGGATAGGCCTGCTTCAGCCGTGCCAGATGGGTGGCCAGATACGCGGCGCCGCCCGCATCGTATCCGGCGATCTTGCCGGTGGAACCGGCAGGCGGCTGGAGATTGCCGTGTAAATCGTTGAGCCCGAACAGATGTACCTCGTTCGACTGCACCCCGCGCAGATCGTTGGTCGAGATCAGGGGGATGACCCCGGGCACCGACGAAGTGGCCGGACCGCTGCCCTCCGATGCGGTACCGCACCCCGCCACCAGGGCGATGCTCACGAGTCCCGCGACGATCATGCCGATGCGATGGTGCCCAGTCATGCTTCCGACTTTCCCACGCCCGGGTGCCATCGGTATGAATCCCGTACGAACACACCGGCGGCGGGGCCGATCTGCGACCCCGCCGCGCGGATTTCCCGGCCTACACCCGGCCCGCCGCAAACTCCGCGGCCGGCCAGAATGCCCAGCCGTAGTTCCCGTGCTGGCTCGGGTCGAGGCCGCCACCGCAGACCGGATCACCGGCGGTGCAGTAGTCGGCGGTCTTCCAGGCGTAGTTGCCGGGTACGCCCCAGCCGATCAGGCGCAGGGGGTCGCCGAACAACAGAACCGCGGACACCTTCCATTCGAGATCGCCGGGGAGCACGTAGATCCCGGGCAATGCGGTCACGATGCCGGTGCCGACCACGCCGTGTACGACGGCCGCACCCTGCGAGTAGCCGACCAGGATGAACTGCTGATCCGGGCACATCTGCGACTGCCGGATGACATGGTCGGTCATATCCTGGGTGCCGCGGCTGAGCGAGGTGGGGTCGAGCAGATCCGCCGGATAGTCCACCCGGTAGGCGCTGCTACTGACCGGAAGCGCCTGCAGCAGTGTGCCGTACAGCGGATCGCCGACAACGGAGCCGAGCCACCCGGGTTCCCCGGTGCCCCTGGCCACGACCACATCGACGTCGGCACAGTCCGCCCGTGCCTGCGCGCCCGTACTGGTCACCGCCCCGGCTCCGGCCACGAGCAATAGCACAGCCAATACTCGTGCCAACCGCCGCTTGTCGAATACTTTTACCTTCCGGATTTCCATCGTGATCACCTCTCACGCCGTTGTGAGAAGCCGGTTGACTCTTGTCAGTGACAAGAGTCAACCGGCTATATCCGCCAAGGTAAGGACGATGGAGAGTTGCTTCAAGCAACTCAGCTGAAGCGAGATCTAATCAACGCTGAATCGTGTCCTGGTAATCCCGTCCGCCCATGGAAGTTTCGGCGCTCAGGGGATGAGAACCGCTGCGCCAGTGAAACGTCCATGTGCGAGATCCGCGAGAGCTCGATCTGCCGTACCGAGGGAGTACCCAGTTGTCGTCACATGTATCCGGTGTTCGCCCGCCAGCGTGAGGAATTCGCGCGCGTCGGCGCGGGTGTTGGCAGTCACCGAGCGAATCTCGCGCTCCTGGAACAGGTGCCGCTGATAGTTCAGCGACGGGATATCGCTGAGATGAATGCCCGCGATGGCGAGCACGCCGCCGCGATCGAGCGCTTCGAGCGCGGGCGGCACCAGCTCGCCGATCGGTGCGAACAAGATCGCCGAATCCAGTTGGACCGGAGGCGGATCCGCCGCGCCCTGCACCGAGGCGGCCCCGAGGTCGCTGGCCAACTCGCGCGCGGCCGCATCCCTGGTCATCACATGCACCTCGGCGCCGCGCGCCAGCGCGACCTGCGCGGCGATATGCGCACTGCCGCCGAAGCCGTAGATCCCGAGTCGTCCGCCCTGGGGCAGATCCGCGCGCTGCAGCGCCCGGTAGCCGATGATGCCAGCGCACAGCAGCGGCGCGGTCTCCACATCGGTGTAGCCGGCGGGCAGCCGATGGGCGTAAGCCGCTGGGACAGTGGCGTATTCGGCGTATCCGCCATCGGAGTCCCAGCCGGTGTACTCCGAATACGGGCAGAGATTCTCCGCGCCGCGCAGGCAGTATCGGCAGCTGCCGCAGGTGTGGCGCAGCCAGGCGATGCCGACGCGATCACCGATGGCGAACTCCGACACCGTCGGCCCGAGCGCCACCACCTCCCCGACGACCTCGTGCCCCGGCACCACACCGGGCCGATGCACCGGCAGATCCCCCTCGGCCACATGCAGGTCGGTCCGGCAGACCCCGCACGCCAGCACCCCGACCAGCAGTTCACCGAGCCCGGGCGCCGGCACCGGTTCCCGGACCGCGTCCAGCGGTCCGCCATCGATCGGCCCCGGCCGCCGCACCCGCCAGCCGGTCATCTGCGTGCCCGCACTCGCATTCATACCGATCACTCCTCACCGACAGGGGGACGGTCCTTTCGGATTATCCACGCCGACCGCACCGGTCCAGCCGTTTCGCCGACGGTGAGTCGAGCTTCTGATACATTTCTGTATTGAATACATTCCTGTATCGAACTGGCCACCCGAGGAGGTGCGCAGTGGCATCGACAACCGATGCGGATACCCCGGCGCGCCGGGTGACCCGCCGCCGCACCGAGACCCGCAAGCGCCTGCTCACCGCCGCCTACGAGGTCTTCGCCGAGGAAGGTTTCGGCCGGGCTTCGGTGGAGCGCGTATGCGATCGGGCCGGTTTCACCCGCGGCGCGTTCTACTCCAACTTCACCTCCCTCGACGAGTTGTTCCTGGCCATGTGGGAGCAGCGTTCGGCCGCCATGATCGCCGGTGTCCGGGCGACGCTGGACGGCTTCTCGGTCGATGGTGTCGTCGATGTCCGTACCGCGGTCGAGCGACTGGACCGCGCCGTGCCGATCGACGAGGACTGGTACCGCATCACCGCGGAGTTCACCACGCACGCGCTGCGCACGCCCGGGCTGCGGCAGGTCATGGCCGAACGCGAGGAGGCGATCGTCGCGGCACTGATGCCGACCATCGTCACCGCACTCTCGCGCATCGGCCGGACCGTTCCCGATCCCGTCGCACTCGGTCAGGCCCTGGTCGCGGTGCACGACGGCACCGCCGTACAGGTGCTGATGGAACCCCGCAGCCGCAAGGTGCGCACGCGGCGCACCGACCTGTTCTGCCACATCGTGCTGGCCTACAGCACCGAAACCGAAGGATGACCATGTCCAACCCGAGTCCTGAATCCGCGCACGAGGCGGATGTCATCGTTGTCGGTGCTGGCCTGGCCGGTCTCGTGGCGACCCACGAACTGGTCAAGGCGGGCCGCAAGGTGCATGTGCTGGATCAGGAGAATCGCAATAACCTCGGCGGCCAGGCATTCTGGTCGCTCGGTGGGCTGTTCTTCGTGGACAGTCCGGAGCAGCGCCGCCTCGGCATCAAGGATTCCTACGAACTGGCCATGCAGGATTGGCTCGGCTCGGCGGGTTTCGATCGCGACGACCAGGACCACTGGGCCCGCCAGTGGGCGCAGGCCTATGTGCGCTTCGCGGCCACCGAGAAGCGGGACTATCTGCACGAGTTGGGTTTGCGGGTGACCCCCTTGGTCGGCTGGGCCGAGCGCGGCGGTGCGTTCGCCGACGGGCACGGCAATTCCGTACCGCGCTTCCACCTCACCTGGGGCACCGGCCCCGAGGTGGTGCGGGTCTTCCAGGAGCCGGTGCTCGACGGCGAGCGGCGCGGCCTGGTCGGCTTCAGCTTCCGGCATCGGGTCGACGAGTTGATCGTCGAGGACGGCGCGGTGGTCGGTGTGCGCGGCAGTGTGCTGGAGCCGACCGAGCTGGAACGCGGCCGCGCCTCCTCCCGAAATGTGGTCGGCGACTTCGAATTCCGCGCCAAGGCGGTCATCGTGACCTCCGGCGGCATCGGCCACAACCACGAACTCATCCGCCACAACTGGCCCACCGAACGGCTCGGTCCTGCGCCGGAGACCATGATCTCCGGTGTCCCCGCACACGTGGACGGACGGATGCTCGGCATTTCCGAAGCCGCGGGCGGCGCGATCGTCAACCGGGATCGCATGTGGCACTACACCGAGGGCATTATCAATTGGAATCCGATCTGGCCCGACCACGCCATTCGGATAATCCCGGGCCCGTCCTCGCTGTGGTTCGATGCCAATGGAAAGCGTTTGCCCGCACCGTGTTTCCCGGGGTTCGACACCAACTCCACGATGAAGGAGATTCTGGCCACCGGCTACGACTACTCCTGGTTCGTGCTCACCCAGTCGATCATCGAGAAGGAGTTCGCGCTCTCGGGCTCCGAACAGAATCCGGATATCACCGGCAAGGATCTCAAGCTGACGCTCAAGAGCCGGGTGGCCAAGGGCGCGCCCGGCCCGGTCGAGGCATTCAAACAGCACGGGGTCGACTTCGTCGTCGCGAATACCCTGCGCGAGTTGGTCGATGGCATGAACAAGATCGCGCGCGGTCCGCAATTGGACTTCGACGCTCTGGAGCGCCAGATCATCGCTCGCGACCGTGACGTCGCCAATAAGTATTCCAAGGACGCCCAATTGATGGCGATCACCAACGCGCGCCAGTACTTCGGCGATAAGGCGGGCCGGGTGGCCAAACCGCACCGCATCCTGGATCCGGCGCACGGTCCGCTGATCGCGGTGCGGCTCAATATCCTGACCCGCAAGACCCTCGGCGGACTGCAGACCAATCTGGACTCCCAGGTCATGCGTCCGGACGGGACACCGCTGCCCGGGCTCTACGCCGCGGGCGAGGTGGCCGGATTCGGCGGCGGCGGTGTGCACGGATACAACGCACTGGAGGGCACCTTCCTCGGCGGTTGCATCTTCTCCGGCCGAGCCGCCGGTCGAGCCATCGCGAAACTCGGCTGACCGCTACCCCTTACAGCCGGTCGCGGCGACGCTCGATGGTGCCTGCGGCGCGATGATGGGGACCGCCGTCGTCGGTGCGGGCGGCGGTTCCGGGATCGGCTCGGTGTAGAGGCTCAGGCCGGTTTCGCGCGGACCCTGTTCCAAGAAGATCCCGGATATCTCCACCTGATGTCCGCGGACATCGGTCACCCGGGCCGAGAACGGTCCGGGTCCCGCACCGCTGATCGTCCAGTAGTTGTCCATGCCGCGGTCGAGCTCGAGCCACGGGCCGTTGTCCGGTACGGACCGTAATGCCACCCGCTGGATGGGATTTCCCGATCCGGTGACCAGCATGGCCAGCCAATTCGCTGACGAGTCCGGCTTCAGCTCGTAGCTCAGTTCGGGTGCGGGGAAGGGATCGCGGACCACGGCATAGCGGACCTGCGCGACGCCATCGGATCGGTCCGCGATCTGTTCGAAGGCGGCGGTGGTCAAATCCAATTGTCCCGGAGCACATCCCGGACAGCGATCGGCGATGAGCACCCGGACGTCACCGAGCGGGCCGTGCACATCGAGATAGGCGCCACACAAATCGGCGTGGGCGTACTCCGCGGTGGAGATCCCCACGTAGAAGCCACTGGTCGGCAGCCCGGTGAACGAACAGGCAATGCCGGGACCGAAGGCGTAGTACCGCGCCTCCCCCCGCCGTGCGGGTATCGACGCCTCCGCGGTATGCCAGTTCACGACGCCGGTACTGCTGGTAGCCACCATCATTCGCGATGTGGTCCCGATATCGGGAACCGACCGCATGGCAGCGCAGGACGGCTGCGGCTGGGGTCTGGCGATCCAGAGGGCCATGGCCACCGCGCCCAGCAGCGCGCCAATGGACGTCCACAACCACCTCGAACGGAAACGCTGCTGTCTGATCGGTATTCGGTGCACCGCTGTCCCCGACTTCCGGCTCACCCAACTCGCGGACTCTCGATCCTGACCCGATCAGGAAAGCAAACCGACCAGCAGCGCATGGCTCGAACGAAAAATCTCCGTAGTGAAACACTCACATGTCGGCAATCTCACGGCAAATGGCCAGCATTCGGCTCGGCGTCGTCTCCGAAGATCGGAAAAGATCCGTCCTTACGAGCTAACCCTTGCCGGTTCCGCGTCGACGCCCGAGAGTTGATGATCCATCCGATCGCGCTTGGCGCGCAGGTAGCGGATGTTGTGTTCGGTCGGCGTCGCCTGCAGCGACAGCCGCAGCACCACGGTGACCCCATAGTCTTCCAGACCCAGCTGTTTGGCCGGATTGTTGCTCAGCAGCCGCACCGAACGGATACCGAGATCGGCGAGCACCTGCGCACCCGCCGCATACCTGCGGGCATCGACCGGCAACCCGAGCGCCAGATTCGCTTCGACGGTATCGGCCCCGCGGTCCTGTAATTCATACGCCCGCAATTTGTTCAACAACCCGATGCCACGGCCCTCCTGGCCGCGCAGGTAGATCACCACGCCACTGCCCTCTTCGGCGACCGCCCGCAGGGCGGCGTCGAGCTGATCGCCGCAATCGCAGCGCAGCGAGCCGAGGGCATCACCGGTGAGGCATTCCGAATGCAGCCGGGTCAATACCGATTCCCGGCCCGGATCACCGAAAACCAATGCGAGCGTTTCGGTTCCGGACACCTCGTCGCGATATCCGACGACGCGGAACTCGCCGAATCGGGTCGGCAGGCGAGTCTCGACCACCCGGGTCAGAGTGTGCTCGACGCGGCGGCGGTACTCGATCAGATCGGCGATCGAAATAATCGGCAGTGCATGGGTTTCGGCGAACGCGAGCAGTTGCGGAAGGCGCGCCATCGATCCGTCGTCGTTCACGATTTCGGCGATCACACCGGCCGGTCGGAGTCCGGCCAAGCGGGTCAGGTCGACGGCGGCCTCGGTATGTCCGGCACGGCCGAGCACACCGCTGGGGTGCGCGCGCAGCGGGAAGACGTGGCCCGGTCTGGTCAGATCGTCGGGTCCGGTGCGCGGATCGGCCAGCGAGCGCACCGTGTGCGCGCGGTCGGCGGCCGAAATCCCGGTCGTCACACCGGACGCCGCATCCACCGACACCGTATACGCCGTACCCTTGGGATCCTCGTTGACCGGCGTCATCGGTGGCAGCCGGAGCCGGTCCAGATCCGCACCGGCGAGCGGCGCGCACAGCACGCCGCTGGTGTGCCGAACCATGAAGGCGATCGATTCCGGCGTCGCCAGGGCGGCGGCCAACACCAGATCGCCCTCGTTCTCCCGATTCTCATCGTCCACCACGACGACCATGCCGCCCGCCGCGAGCGCGGCCAGAGCGGTCTCAATGGGATCCAGCGCCGACCCGATCGTGCGACGCTGATCTGCGAACTCGGTACGCATGACCACCTCCTCCTATATGACTAGTAGAAGTATTTCGACTAGTCATAGGAAGCGTGCGTCCCGGTGAGTGGACGAATTCAGGAAGCGCGGCGACCTTTACTCTTCGCCGCCTTCTTCTGCGGGGCTCGATCGGCGAGTTTGTCCACGTCGGCGAGCAGTTCCCTGGCGAAGTCGCGCTCGGCCTCGTAATGGCGCACACACCAGCGCAATACCGCCCCAGGATAGGCCCAGTCCGGGTTCTCATCGGCGCCCTCGGCGTCGACCTCGGCCAGTTTGCGCATCTTCTCCGCATATCCGATGTGCTCGGTCAGGATTTCGCGCAGTCGGTCCGGTTCGGCGAGATGACCGAGCCACGCGCGCAGCATGACGCTGTGCTTGAGCACCGGCGCTTCCACCGGCGCGTGGTTCACCCAGTGCGCCGCGGCGGCGCGGCCGCTCTCGGTGATCGCGTACATCCGCTTGCCGCGCACGCCGTCGTCCTGCAGCACCGTGCGCGAGGTGGCGTAGCCATACTTCTCGAGGCGTTTGAGCTCGGCGTAGATCTGGCTGAACGATGGGCTCCAATAGAAGAATTGCAGGCTCCAGTCGGCCCATTTCTTCAGGTCGTAGCCGGAGAGTTCATCGGCGTGCGAGAGCATGCCGAGCACGGCCCAACTGGTCGTCGGCAGATCGGGGACCCTGGCGTCCACCGGGGACTTCGCTTCGGTCACGGTAGGACTATATCGCTTAGGCATATTTCGGGGTGTCAGGACACAGTTTCGCAGCGAATTCGCCCCACTCATGTGGAGTTCCGCCGTCCAATGCACGGACGCCGGAAAATGACCCGCTACCTGCGCCGCCAAGGCCACACCGTGGCCTTCTGCACGGTCGATCGCATCATGCGCGAGGTCGGGATGAACGGTGCCGTGCGAGGCTGCAAGCAGCGCACCACGATTCCTGCCAAAGATGTCTACACTCGGGCCGGCGGCCGCACCCGCGCTGACGCCGGGTCTCTCATGCCGGTGGCCGTCGCGCGTACGTGACGAAGCGCAGGATCCATTCGAGCGGTCCGTATCTGTGGCGGCTCATCCACCACGTGCTCGTCACGAGCTGGCTGCCGAAGATCGCGAAGGCGATCAAGAGGACCATCGGTGGCGCTGATCGGCCGACGAGGCCGAATCCGCACCCGGTAAACACCAGAACGCAGATCACCGATTGGCCGACGTAGTTGGTCAGCGCCATCCGGCCGGCCGCGGCAAAGCTTCGTGCCGGCCCAGTTCCTGTGCGGGAGTGCACCAGCTGCAGCACGGACGCGCCGTAGGCCGCGGCGAGCAACGGCGCCGTCAGGAGTCCGACCGCCATCGTTTCGGCGTTGTGGGTACCGCCGCCGGATGCGAAGACCAGCGCTCCAGCCAGCCCGACCGGGTATCCGAACCACTGGATTCGCCGCAGCAGATGCGCGTACCGATCGAGATCGGACAGCACACGATGCCGGCCCGCCGCCAGTCCCACCAGGAACGCGGACAGTGCCAGCGCTGCCTGTCCGGCGTTGCTCGCCAGCTGCGCGGGCAACAATCGCAGATGCTCGGCGATAACGCTGCCCGGGCCGCCGCGGAACGCATCGGTAGTCCGAGCACCCTCGATCAGCGCCGCGGCGGAATCGGCGGCCACGGGGTTCCCAACCAGTAGCACGACCACAGCAACTGCGGCGGTCAGCACGAGCGCGCTCATGAGGGCGACGGTCGTAGAGACCTTCCTGAACGTGAGCAGAATCAATCCGACGAGTGCATAGGACGTGAGGATGTCACCGTGGAACAGCAACACGGCATGCAGAATGCCCAGGACGAACAACCCGCCGAGACGGCGCAGAAAACGGGGAGTGAATCTGGCGTCTGCTCGTGCCGCGGAGTCCATCTGCAACGTGAAGCTGTAGCCGAACAGGAAGGAGAACAGCAGGTAGAACTTCGTATCGATGAGGAAGGCGGTCAGCCACGTGGTTGTACTGTCCAGCCGCGAAGCATATGCCGGGTCGGTGACGAGATGGGCCGGGTACCCGGATGCGAAGTAAACGATGTTGGCGACGAGAATGCCAAGCAGGGCGAAACCGCGCAATGCATCGATCTCGGCGATGCGATCCTCTCGGCCCGTGCGCACGTCGTTCACGTTCGACGTGGCCTCAGGTGTCCTCCGGTTGTGTCGCCGCATCGCAGATCCCTCAATAGTTGTCGACCATGCCAGAATCCGACGGTATTGATACGGAGTGGTTCAGCGCATCGTGCTATCGACCCAGACCCTGCGATACCCCGGTACGATTCGACGGTCACTCGTGATACCACCGACCGAGTTGAGATGTTGCCGACACGTTCAGAGTGCCGGCGCGGTGGTGGCCCGGGCTTGCGCGCGATCCGTGCGACGGGAACCGCCCTCTCGGCGCTGGCCGAGCCGCGCTCGTCCGGAATCAGTTGCTGATGAAGCATTCCCGGATGCCGGCCGGCACGTGACCGACGGCCTCGGCGAGCAGTGCTCACCCGGTTACGCGCCGTCGACACCACGCTGTGGACCCGGACCGACGAGCGCGTCGTCGCACTCCTCCACCACGCCCGGCGGGCAGATCTCCCAATGGTGTTGCTCTCCAACGCACCCCATCCGGTCAGCGATGCCCTCGACGCCTCCGACTGGCGCACTCTCATGACCGACGCCCTCTACTCGGCCCGGCT